>CAZAPJ010000050.1:0-34372 GCA_964487025.1 uncultured Hydrogenophaga sp. | reverse complement strand
CGATCGGCTTCATGGGCGGCATCATCGGCAAGTTCTTCCACGAGTTCGGCATCACCATGGTTGCGGCGGTGCTGATCTCCATGTTCGTGAGCTTCACGCTGGATCCGATGCTGTCCTCGGTGTGGCACGACCCGGCCATCGACGCGCACGGCAAACCGCCGGGCCGTTCGCTCTACGACCGCACCCTGGGCCGCGTGACGCACTGGTTCGACCGCTTTCAGGACGACCTCGCCGAGGGCTATCAGGGCGCGCTGCGCTGGTCGTTGAAGCACAAGCTGGCCACGCTGGGGCTGGCCCTGGCCACCTTCATCGGCAGCCTGGCCATGCTGCCGCTGCTGGGCTCCGAATTCGTGCCGCAGGCCGACTTCTCCGAGGCCTCGGTGAGCTACCACACGCCGGTCGGCTCGTCCCTGGTCGCCACCGAAGCCAAGGCGCGCGAGGTCGAGGCCATCGTGCGCAGCTTCCCCGAGGTGCGCTACACGCTCACCACCATCAACACCGGCAATGCCCAGGGCAGCATGTACGCCAGCACCTACGTGCGCCTGGTGAACCGTGAGGAGCGGGACCTCAATGCCGTCGCCATGTCGGCCACGCTGCGCGACCGCCTGCGCGCCGTGCCGGGCATCACCGTCACGCACGCGGGCCTGCTCGACGCGGTGGGCGGCGGCAAGCAGATCGAGTTCTCGCTGCAGGGCGACGACCTGGACGAGCTGGAGCGCCTGAGCGCGCTCATCACCGAGCGGCTGCGCCCCATCGTGGGCCTGGTGGACCTGGACTCCAGCCTCAAGCCCGACAAGCCCACGGTCGACGTGGTGCTCAAGCGCGACCTGGCGTCCGACCTGGGCCTGTCCACCAACGCCATCGGCAACAGCCTGCGCACCCTGGTGGCCGGCACCACCGTGGGCAACTGGCGCGCGCAGAACGGCGAGACCTACGACGTGATGGTGCGGCTTCCATCCGCGCAGCGCCAGCGCACCGAGGACTTGCTGCAGTTGCCGCTGAACGTGGCCGGCACGGGCACCACCGCGGCCGACGCGACCACGCGCACCGTGCCGCTGTCGCAGGTGGCCGACATCGTGGAGGCCACCGGACCGAACCAGATCAACCGCCGCAACCTCAACCGCGAGGTCTCCTTCAGCGCCAACGTCTTCGGCCGCTCCACCGGCGAAGTCTCGGCCGAGATCCAGCGCGTCGTCAGCGGCATCGCCCTGCCGCCGGGCTACCGCACCGAGTTCAGTGGCTCCACCAAGAACATGCAGGAGTCCTTCGGCTACGCGCTGTCGGCGCTGGCCCTGGCCATCATCTTCATCTACATGATCCTGGCCAGCCAGTTCCAGAGCTTCCTGCAGCCGCTGGCGCTCATGACCTCGCTGCCGCTCACGCTGATCGGCGTGGTGCTCACGCTGCTCATGTTCGGCTCGACCATGAGCATGTTCTCGGTCATCGGCATCGTGCTGCTCATGGGGCTGGTCACCAAGAACGCCATCCTGCTGATCGACTTCGCCATCCGGGCCCGCGAAGGCCGCGCCGGCGGACCGCCGGTCGACCGCGAGTCCGCCCTGCTGCTGGCCGCGCGCGTGCGCCTGCGCCCGATCCTCATGACCACGCTGGCCATGGTGTTCGGCATGGTGCCGCTGGCGTTCGCGCTCACCGAAGGCGCCGAGCAGCGCGCCCCGATGGGCCAGGCCGTGATCGGCGGCGTGATCGCCTCTTCCGTGCTCACGCTGGTGGTGGTGCCGGTGGCCTACTGCTACCTGGACGACCTCGCCGCCTGGCTGCGGCGGCGCCTGGGCGTGGCGCCCCGCGCGGCGGCCGATGGGCCGGTGCGCTCGGTACAATCGGGCAACGTCGGTTAATATACCCCAAGGAGTATGAAATGACCCCCTCGAACGCCTCCGATCAAGCCCGCCTGGACCAGGCCCGCTTCAACATGATCGAGCAGCAGATCCGCCCCTGGGAAGTGCTCGATGGCCGCGTGCTCGACCTGCTGGCGCGGGTGCGGCGCGAGGCCTTCGCGCCGCCGGCGCACCGCTCGCTCGCGTTCGCCGACATGGAGCTGCCCCTGACCCAGCCCGCGGTGGAGGGCCAGGCCATGCTCGCGCCCAAGGTCGAGGCGCGCCTGCTGCAGGACCTGCTGCTCCAGCCCGGCGACCAGGTGCTCGAGGTCGGCAGCGGCAGCGGCTACATGGCCGCCCTGCTGGCCAGCCTGGCGCAGCGCGTGGTGTCGCTGGAGATCGAACCCGGGCTGGCGCGCATGGCGCGCCAGAACCTGCAGGCCGCCGGCATCCACAACGTGGAAGTGCGCGAGGCCGACGCCGCCGCGCATGGCTTCGCCGCGTGCGCGGCGCTGGCGCCGTTCGACGCCATCGTGCTGAGCGGCTCGGTGGCCGAGGTGCCGCCTGCGCTGCTGGCGCTGCTGGCCCCCGGCGGGCGGCTGGCCGCCATCGTGGGCAGCGAGCCCATGATGCGCGCCACCATCATCACCCGCACCGGCGAGGCCTCGTTCCAGACCGCGCAGCCCTGGGACACCGTGGCGCCGCGCCTGCGGAACTTCCCCGAGCCCTCGGGCTTCCGATTCTGAGCACCCACCGCCATGACATCCACGCCGCTGCAACACATTGCCCCCATTCGCCTCCAGGACTGGCTGCAAGCCCATACGAGAGACGGTGCCCCGCCGCCCGTGGTGCTCGACGTGCGCGAGCCCTGGGAACTGCAGACCGCCTCGGTGAAGGCCGACGGTTTCGAGCTGCTGGCCATCCCGATGCAAAGCGTGCCGACGCGCCTGGCCGAGCTGGACCCCGAGCGGCCGATCGCCTGCCTGTGCCACCACGGCGGGCGCAGCGCGCAGGTGGCCCAGTTCCTGCTGAACAACGGCTTCACCGAGGTCATCAACATCGGGGGCGGCATCCACGCCTGGTCGCGCGAGGTCGACCCCGGTGTGCCGACCTACTGACCGAACAGCCCCGACACAAAGGACCCTTCATGACCGCCGCCCCGACGCCGCCGCCGTCCTTCCCTGCCCGCCGCCGCGGGCGGCCCGCGCTGAAGCGCGCGTCGCTGGCCGTGCTGCTGGCGCTGGGCGCCGCCGCGAACGCGTCGGCGCAGAGCCTGGTGGAGCTGTACGACGCCGCGCGGGCCTTCGACGCCACCTACCTCTCCGCCCGCTCGAAGTACGACGCCGACCTGGCGCGGGCGGCCCAAGCGCGCGCCGGCCTGCTGCCCCAGGTGGGGCTGTCCGCCGCCGCGAGCTGGGCGCGGCGCGACAGCAGCGTCGGCGCCCTGGACGGCACCAGCAACAGCCAGAACGCGGCCGTCTCGGCCAGCCAGCCGCTGTACCGGCCGGCCAACCAGCTGGCCGAGGAGCAGGCGCAGCGCTCGATCGACATCGCCCAGGCGCAGCTCGTCCAGGCCGAACAGGACCTGATCGTGCGCACCGCCCAGGCGTACTTCGACGTGCTGGCCGCGCAGGACACGCTGACCTTCGTGCGGGCGCAGAAAGCCGCCGTGGCCGAACAGCTCGCCGCCGCCCGGCGCAACTTCGAGGTCGGCACCGCCACGGTGACCGACTCGCGCGAGGCGCAGGCGCGCTACGACCTGGTGCTGGCGCAGGAAATCGCGGCCGAAAACGACCTGCGCGTCAAGCAGCTCGCGCTGGACCAGTTGGTCGGCCGCTCGGGCGTGGTGCCCCGGCCGCTGGCCGCGCCGGTGGCGCTGCCCGAGCTGGCGCCGACCGACCCGCAGGCCTGGGCCAGCCAGGCCGACGAAACCCATCCCGCCGTCCTGCAGGCCCTGCGGGCGCTGGAGATCGCCCAGCTCGAGACCCGCAAGGCCGAAGCCGGCCACAAGCCCACGGTGGACCTGGTGGCGCAGTACCAGGTCGGTCGCGCGCCGTCCACGGTCGCCGCCATCCCGGGCAACGTGCGCAGCAACACCGCGAGCGTGGGCGTGCAGTTCAACATGCCGCTGTTCGCGGGCTACGCGATCCAGAACCGCGTGAAGGAAACGCTGTCGCTGGAAGAGAAGGCCCGCACCGACCTCGAAGCCGTGCGCCGTGGCGTGGACCTGAACACCCGCAGCGCCTTCCTCGGCGTGGTCTCGGGCCAGGGCCAAGTCAAGGCGCTCGAAGCGGCCGAGGCTTCCAGCCAGAGCGCGCTGGACGCGAACCGGCTCGGCTACCAGGTCGGGGTGCGCATCAACATCGACGTACTCAACGCGCAAAGCCAGCTGTTCCAGACCAAGCGCGACCTCGCGCAGGCCCGCTACAACGTGCTGCTCAGCGGCCTGCGCCTGCGCCAGGCCAGCGGCCGGCTGACGCCCGAGGATCTGCAGGCGATCAACTCACTGCTGGTGCCGTAGTGGGATAAAGCGGCCGCACGTGCGCGAGCGGCCATTGCTGCCTCCATGCCTGGAGGCCATCGTCGGTGCATGAATCGAAGTCAGGGCCGCGGGGCAGCTGATAGGATCGCCGCCACCACGTCCACCCAAAATATCCCTTGAACAAACTCTCCCCCCATGCCTTGCTTGCGGCGCACGTCGGCGTGGTCGGCATGCTGCTGTCGATGCCGGTCTCGCGTGCTGTGTTCAACCTGAGCGCGCTGCTGATGGTGGCCGGCTGGCTGCTATCGGGCAACTGGCGCGGCAAGTTTGGCGTCATCCAGAACAGTCCGATCGCCCTAGCCGCCACCAGCCTGTTCGGCGTGCTGGCCCTGGGCGCGCTGTACGGTGTGGCGCCGCCCGGCGACGCTGCCGACGGCCTCCTGTTGCTGAGCAAGCTGCTCTACATCCCGCTAATCGCCTCGCTGATGCAGGATCAGCGCTGGCAGCGGATCGGATGGACCGCCTATGTGGCGGGCATGGGCCTGACCCTGGCGGTGGCTTACCTCGACCTCTGGCTCGACATTCCGGGCACGCGCACATATACCAATCCGAACACCAGCGACCACGGCGTCTTCTACCACCACATCGCGCAAAGCGTAGCCATGGCATTCTTTGCGGTATTCGCCCTACACCAGGTGCTGCGCTCGGCGCTCGCGCCCTGGAAACGCTGGATCTGGGCGCTCGGGGGCGTCCTCGCGGTACTCAGCATCACCCACCTCACGACCAGCCGCACCGGACAGCTCGCGCTGCTCGCGGGACTGGCTGTGGCTGGTCTGCTTCATGCCCCTCGCCGCTGGGCGGTGGCGGTTCTGGGCGGCAGCGCCCTAGTGTTCGGCGCTCTGGCCTTGAGTTCTCCATCGCTGCAGAAACGCTTCGAACTCGTGGTTGAGCAGGTGCAGGAATTCCGCTCACCCGCGGGGGAGGGCCACAATTCGGTCGGCCTGCGGCTGCACATGTGGCGCGCCTCGCTGCAGTTCATTCAGGAAAAGCCGCTGCTGGGCCATGGTGTGGGCACCTACCCCATCCTGGCCAGGCAGGCCCTCAGCGACGAATACGTCTGCAGCGTTGGCTGCACGCAACCGCACAACCAGTTCCTCCAGACCACCGTGGAGCACGGGCTGGTCGGCCTGGCAGCGCTGCTATCGTTCTTCGGCGGCACTGTGCTCGCTTGCCTGAGAGGACGTGCTCCCAACCGGAAACTGGTGCCGCCGCTGATCGCCATCTTCGCCACCGCCTGCCTGTTCGACAGCGCGCTGCTGATCCGGCCGATGGCGTTTTCCTTCATCGTGGTGCTGGGGCTGCTGGCGGCGGGGCCGCTGCCCGGCGACGAGGGCTCGGGCAACCGGAACGGGGTTGCGGCCTAAAACAACCGGCGTTTCTGGGCCAGGTAGGCCAGCCGGCCCACCAGATTGGACAGGCGCAGGCGGTAGCTGGGCCAGCGGCGGTACCAGGGGTACTTGCGCACCGCGTCGAACGACTGGCCGGTGATCGTGCTCTGGTTCTCGTCGCGCACGTCGCTCGGGAAGGGCTCGAGCCCGAAGTGGCGCAGGTCGTGCATGTGGATGCGGTCGAGCTCGTGGTCGATCGGGCGGGTGACCGGCAGCATCGCCGGCAGCAGGCGCTCGATGACGTCGCGCTGGATCAGGTAGGCCCCCATGCCGGTCGCGGTGCCGAGGTAGGCGTTGATCCGGTAGGGCCCGGCCCTGCGCTGGCGAACCGGCTGCAAGGCGCGGATCCGGTTGAGCTTGAGGATGTCCCAGTGCGCGCACGCGCGCAGCGCCTCGTGCAGCGCGGGAACGAAGTCGGCGCCGAACACCACGTCGTCCTCCAGCACCAGCAGCACCTCGTCCGGCCCCGCCGACGCCAGGAACTCGCGCCAGACCGTGATGTGCGAGTGGTAGCAGCCGATCTCGCCGGGCAGCACGTCGCGCCCGACGTTGCGCTGGAACGCCGGCTCGTCGAGCTGCGCGGCCAGCCGCGCCTGCTCCGCCTTGCCGTCGATGGCGCTGAACAGCGTGTATTCGAGCCCGAGCGCCGCCAGGCGCTGCTGCATGCGCTCGCGCCGCACGACCGAGCGCGGCAGGTTGATCAGCACCACCCGCAGGCCGGGGATGCGCAGCGGCGGCGACGACGACGGCCCGGCGGTGCTCATCCGGCGAAGCGCTTCTGCAGCGGCTGGGTCCAGAACGCCGGCTCGCGCAGGATGTCGACGAAGCGCTGCGCCGCGTCGCCCTGGCCGAACGCGGGATCGGGTGCCAGCCGGCGGCCCCAGCGCTCGCGCAGGAAGGCGTCGATGGCCCCGGCGTCCGTGCCGGAGCAGGCGACGATGGACGGTCCGCTGGCGCGGTTGTGCTGGCGCGTGCCCACGTCCAGGCTCGGCAGGCCCAGGAACGGCGCCTCGCGCACGCCCGCGCTGCTGTTGCCGATCAGGGCCGACGCGTTCTTCATCAGCTCCGAGAAGTAGTTGAAGCGCATCGAGGGGATGAGCCGGAAGCGCGCCGGCGGCAGCCGCTCCAACACCGCGAAGATGTCTTCCGTGCCGGGGTCGTTGTTGGGCAGGATCACCACGAAGTGGCGCCCGCTCGCCTCCAGCCGCGAGAACAGCGCCTGCGCCTGCGCGCCGATGGTGTCGGCCTCGGAGGTGACCGGGTGGAAGATGGCGATGCCGTAGTCGTCGAACGGGATCGCGTAGCGCTCCCGTACCTGCGCCAGCGTCACGCCCGAGGGCCGCGCATGGGTGTCGAGCTCGGGCGAGCCGATGTTGTAGACGCGCTCGGCCGGCTCGCCGAGCGCGAGCACGCGCTGGCGCGCCGCCTCGGAGCTCACGAAGTGGTGGTTGCACAGCTTGGTGTTGCAGTGGCGGATGCTCTCGTCGATCGTGCCCGAGACCTCGCCGCCCTCGATGTGCGCCGACGGGATGTACTTCATCGCGCAGACGATGGACGCGGCCAGCGCCTCGACGCGGTCGCCGTGGATCACCACCAGGTCGGGCCGGTGCTCGTGCACGAAGTCGGAGAAGCCCAGGATGGTCTTGGAGAGGATGAAGTCCTGCGCGTCGCCCTCCCGCTGGTTGACGAACTCGAAGAACTCCGCGCCCGCGAAGCGCTTGACCTCCAGCCGCGTCTCGCCGTAGCGGCTCATCATGTGCATGCCGGTGATGAAGAAACTGATGCCGAAGCCGGCCTGCTGCGCGGCCAGCGCCAGCGGTTCGAGCTTGCCGAAATCGGCCCGCGTGCCGGTGACGAAGAGCAGCCGCTTGTCCATCATCAGGTGTTGGCCAGCGGCGCCACGCCGTCGAGGTCGCTCCACAGCAGCTGCTGGTTGCGCCGGACGGCGCGCATGAGCGTCGCGCCCACGAGGCGGTCGAAGTGCTGCACCGAGATCTCGCCCGAGCCCGGGCGGCGCGCCCAGATGTCGGCGGCGCCGATCACGTGGCCGGCCGGCAGGTCGCGCTCGGCCACGATGGAGCCGCGCGCGAAGCGGTACACGTCCTCCTCCGGCGCGGTGCGCACCTTGGGGTTGCGCAGCGCGGTGTGGATCTCGCGCGAGCGGTCGATCAGGAACCTGAGCTCGGCCGGGTCCATGGAGCATGGGATGTCCGGGCCCTTGCGGTAGCGCGTGTCGGTGAAGTGGCGCTCCAGGATGCAGGCGCCCAGCGCCACGGCCGAGATCGCCATCTCCGGCCCGATGCTGTGGTCTGAAAAGCCGATCACCGCGCGCGGAAACGCCTGGCGCAGTTCGGTGATGCCCTGCAGGCTCACGATCTCGGGCGGCGACGGGTAGAGGTTGGTGCACTCCAGCAGCGCGTAGGGCACGCCCGCGTCGTCCAGCGCCTGCACCGACGGCCGCAGGCTCTCGATGGTCTGCATGCCGGTGCTCAGGATGACCGGCTTGCCGAAGCGGGCGATGTGGCGGATCAGCGGCACGTGGTTGCATTCGCCCGAGCCGATCTTGAACCCCGGCACGCCGATCTCGTTCAGGAAGTCGGCCGCGGCGCGCGAGAACGGCGTGGAGATGTAGATCATGCCGAGCGACTCGGCATAGGCCTTCAGCGCGATCTCGTCGTCCTTCGACAGCGCGCATTCGGCCATCACGTCCCAGATCGACTTGTCGGCGTTGGGCGGGAAGATGCGCTTGGCCTCGTCGGTCATCTCATCCTCGACGAAATGCGTCTGGTGCTTGACCATCTCGCAGCCGGCGCGGTGCGCGGCCAGCACCATGGCCTTGGCCACCTCCAGGCTGCCGCCGTGGTTGATGCCGATCTCGGCGATCACCAGCGGCGGGTGCGCGGGCGAGATCTCGCGGTGGGCGATCTTCATCGTCGTCATGTCGATGCATCCTTCAAGGTGAGGGGCTGTTGCTCCTGCAGCGCCGCCTCGCAGCGCGCGAAGTCGTCCAGCGAATCGATGTCCAGGCTGCGCGCGGCCGGCATCTGCAGCACGCCGATGCGCTCGGACACGAAGCTGCCGCGGGCCGCGAACCAGCCGGCGTCGAGCACGTAGAGGGCGCCGTTGGGCCGCACCACCGGCGGCAGGCTCTGGCGGTTGGCGAAGCAGTGCGCGGGATCGCGCGAGAGCGGCTGGAACCGGCTGCCCTGCAGCGTGCCCCACTTGAGCACGCCGCGGTCGGCCTCCGTCACCGACATCACGAGCTCGAACCCGCCGGCCGCGAACAGCGCGAGAGCGGCCTCGATGTCGCCCGGCTGCCGCAGCGGCGACGTGGCCTGCAGCAGCGCCACGGTGCCGCTCACCCGGGCCGACGCCAGCGCGTGCGCGAGCACCGGCGCCATCGGCACCGCGTCGCCGGCCAGTTCCGGCGGGCGGCGCACCAATTGCACCGGCGCGGGCAGATCGGCGGCGTTCAGCACCTCGGGCATGTCGGTGGTGATCACCACGCGCGACGCGCCCGCGGCCAGCGCCTGGTCCAGCGCATGGCGGTACAGCGGCTTGCCCGCCAGCGGGCGGATGTTCTTGGACGGCAGCCCCTTCGACCCGGCGCGCAGCGGAATGACCGCGGTCCAGGCCGGAGAAGAAGAGCGCATGCGAGGGTTCCTGTGGTGCGGGGCGCGCCCGCTCGGTGGGACGGCGGGCGCAGGTGCGTAACTATACTGAAAGCCCTTCACCGCCCGCCCCGGCCCGCGCCCAATCCCCGAACCGATGGACCAGACCGCCCCCCCTCGCCCATCGCCGTCCCGCCCGTTCCCGCCCACCTGGCGCCTCTCGGCCATGATCGGCGTGTACGAGCTGCTGTGGCACCTGCTGCTGCCGGTCTTCCTGCTGTTCCTGTGGCGGCGCGGCCGGCGCGAGCCGCTGTACCGCCGGCACTGGGGCGAGCGCTTCGGCGCCGTCGCCACCCACCTGCAGCGCCCGCTCTGGGTGCACTCGGCCTCGATGGGCGAGATCCGCGGCGCCGCGCCGCTGGTGCGCGCGCTGCTGGCGGCCGGCTACCCGGTGCTGGTGACCACGCTCACGCCGGCCGGCCGCAGCGCGGCGCTCAAGCTGTTTGATGAAGCCATCGCCCAGGGCCGGCTGCAGGTGAGCTTTGTGCCGCTCGAACTCGGCTGGGCCGTGCGCCGCTTCATCCGGCGCGCGCAGCCGCGCGCGGCCATCATGACCGAGATCGACACCTGGCCCGTGCTGCTGGCCACCATCCGCCGCCAGGGCGTGCCGCTGTGCATGGCCAATGCGCAGTACCCGAAGAAAAGCATCGAGCGCGACCGCAAATGGGGCGGCTTTCGCGCCGGCGTGTTCCAGGCCTACGAGCTGGTGCTGTGCAAGTCCGAGACGCACGCGCAGCGCTTTCGCGCCGTCGGCTGCGAGCGCGTGGTGGTCGCGGGCGAGACGCGTTTCGACCTGCCGGTCTCGCCCGCGCAGATCGCGGCCGCGCAGGCGCTGCTCGGCCCCTGGGACCTGGCCACCACCGCGCCGGGGCGGCGCCCCGTGCTGTGCTTCGCGAGCGCCATCGTGGGCGAGGATGAGCCGTTCATCGAGGCGATCCAGCGCGTACAGGCCGGGCTGCGGCAGGCCGGCCTGCCGCGCCCGCTGGTGGTCTACGTGCCGCGCAGCCCGCAGCGCTTCGACGCCGTGGCCGCGCTGCTCGAAGGCGCGGGCCTGGCCGTGGCGCGGCGCGGCCGCATGCTCGACGCCGCGCTGCAGCCCACGGCGGACGCGCCCGACATGGCCGCGGTGGACGTGCTGCTCGGCGATTCGCTGGGCGAGATGTATTTCTACCTCGCGCTCTCGCAGGTGGTGGTGGTCGGTGCCTCGTTCGTGCCGCTGGGCGCGCACAACGTGATCGAGCCGCTCGCGCTCCGGAAGCCGGTGATGGTCGGCCCGAGCATCTGGGGCATCGAGTACCCCGGCGTGGAGGCCCTGGCCGCCGGCGTGCTGCAGCAGCACATGACCGTTCCCAGCCTGGCCGAGGCGCTGCTCAAGCTGCTCACCTCGCCGGCCGACTACGCCGCCGCCATCGCCGGCGCGCAGGCGTTCTACGCCGAGCATGGCGGCGCCACGGCGAAGCACATGGCCGTGCTGGTGCCCTGGCTGGAGTCGCGCCCGTGAGCCATCGCGCCGCGCCACCCCGCACGCCCTGGGCGCTGCGCGCCTACCTGGTCCTGGCCGCCGCGCTCGCGCCGGTCTGGCGCCGCGGCCTGGCGCGCCGCCTGGCGCGCGGCAAGGAGACTCCGCGCAGCGTGCGCCAGAAGCTCGGCGGCGAGTACGCCGAACGGCCCGAAGGGCCCTTGATCTGGGGCCACGCGGTCGGCGTGGGCGAGGCCATGGCGCTGGCCGGCCTGTTCGCCCGGCTGGCGCCGCTGCGGCCCGAATGCAGCTTCCTGCTCACCACCACCGCGCGCACCTCGGGCGACGCGCTCAAGCGCACCGGCCTGCCGCCGCGCTGCCAGCACCAGTTCGCCCCGGTGGACACGCCCGAAGCAGTGGCGCGCTTCCTGGACCACTGGCGCCCTTCGCTCGCGCTCTGGTGCGAGATGGACCTGTGGCCGGCCCTGATCGCCGCCACCGACGCGCGCGGCATCCCGCGCCTGCTGGTCAACGCCCGGCTGTCGCCCGAATCCCTGGCCAAGCGGCGCTGGGGCCGCTGGCTCTACCGCGCGCTGCTGCCGGGCTTTCGCGACCTGTTCGCGCAGAACGCCGCCAGCGCGCAAGGGCTGGCGGCCCTGGGCGCGCCGCGCGAACGCATCACGGTGACCGGCACCATCAAGTCGCTGGTGCCGCCGCTGGGCTGCGACGTGGACGAGCTGGCCCTCTGGCGCGAGGCGCTCGGCCCGCGGCCGGTGTGGCTGCTGGCCTCCAGCCACCCGGGCGAGGAGGCGCTGGCGCTGCAGGCGCACGCGCGGCTGCGCCAGCGGCACCCGGACGCGCTGCTGCTGATCGCGCCGCGCGCGCCGGCACGCGGCGCGGAAGTCGCGGCCCTGGCAGGCCAGGCCCCGCTGCGCAGCGCCGGCAGCCAGCTCGCCACCCGCGCGCCCTGCTACGTGGCCGACACGATCGGCGAGATGGGCCTGTGGTACCGGCTCGCCCCGGTGGCGCTGGTCGGCGGCTCGTTCGCGCCGGTGGGCGGCCACAACCCGCACGAGCCGCTGGCGCTGGGCTGCGCCGTGCTGCACGGGCCGAACGTCTGGAACTTCTCGGAGAGCTACGAGCACCTGGACGGCCTGGGCCAGAGCCGGCTCGTGCACGGCGCGGACGACGTGGCCCAGGCGGTGGAGCGGGCCTGGGCCGCGCAGCGCGAACCCGGTGCGCCGGTGCCGGCCGACCCGCAGGCCGAATGGGTCTTGTCGCGGGTGGCGAGCCACATCGCACCTTCGCCCTGAGCCTGCTGCCGAAGGGCTTGGCCCGTCCGGGCCGCGGCGTGTCGCCGTCAGTGCCCGCCGGCGCCGATGACGGCATCCGGCTTGGCCAATCTCAGCAGCGTGAGCATCGCCGCCTCGATGCGCTGCAGCGCATCGGGCGTGTGGCCTTCGAAGCGCAGCACCAGCACCGGCGTGGTGTTGGAGGCGCGGATCAGGCCGAAGCCGTCGGGCCAGTCCACGCGCACGCCGTCGATGGTGGAGACCTTGGCTGGCGCGTCGAACTTCGCCAGTGCCACCAGCCGCTCCACCACCGCGTGCGGCTCGCCCTCGGCGCAGGCCACGTTGAGTTCGGGCGTGCTGTGGCTGGTGGGCAGGGCGTTGAGCACGGCGCTCGCGTCCGGGCCGCGGCTGAGGATCTCCAGCAGGCGCGCGCCGGCATAGGTGCCATCGTCGAAGCCGTACCAGCGCTCCTTGAAGAAGATGTGGCCGCTCATCTCGCCGCCGAGCGGGCTGCCGAGCTCCTTCATGCGCGCCTTGATCAGCGAGTGGCCGGTCTTGTAGATGTGGGCCACGCCGCCCGCGGCCTCGATCGCCGGCGCCAGGCGCTGGGAGCATTTCACGTCGAACACGATCTCGCCGCCGGGCACGCGCGAGAGCACGTCCTGGGCGAACAGGATCATCTGCCGGTCCGGGTAGATGGTCTGGCCGTCCTTGGTGACGATGCCCAGGCGGTCGCCGTCACCGTCGAACGCCAGGCCGAGCTCGGCATCGGTCTCGTGCAGGGTGCGGATCACGTCCTGCAGGTTCTCGGGCTTGCTCGGGTCGGGGTGGTGGTTGGGGAAGTGGCCGTCGACCTCGCTGAACAGCTCGATCACCTCGCAGCCCAGCGCGCGGAAGATGCCAGGGGCCGAGGCGCCGGCCACGCCGTTGCCGCAGTCCACCACCAGCTTCATCGGGCGGGCCAGCTTCACGTCGCCCACGATGCGGTCGCGGTACGCCGCCGACACGTCGACCAGCCGCAGGCGCCCGCCCTCGGCGCGCTGGTGGCTTTCCTGCTCCATGGTGCGGCGCAGCGCCTGGATGTCCTGCCCATAGATCGCGCGGCCGCCCAGCACCATCTTGAAGCCGTTGTGGTCGCGCGGGTTGTGGCTGCCGGTGACCTGGATGCCGCTGTTGCACAGCGTGCTGGCGGCGAAGTAGAGCATGGGCGTGGTGGCCATGCCGATGTCGATCACCTCGACGCCGGCAGCCACCAGGCCGCGGATCAGCGCGGCCGCGAGCGCCGGCCCGCTCAGGCGCCCGTCGCGCCCCACCGCCACCGTGCGCTCGCCCTGCGCCATGGCCTGTGTGCCGAAAGCCAGGCCCAGCGCCTCGGCCACGGCTTCGTTCAGGTCGGTCGGCGTCACGCCGCGGATGTCGTAGGCCTTGAAAATGGACGCGGCGACTTGCATGGGTCAATCATCCTCTCTGTCTGTCTATCTGTCCGTGGCGGGAGAAGGTTGAACCGGTCATTGTAGAAGTCCGCCCCCGGCCCGCGCCGTGACGGATTTGCCGCTCATGCAGATGTCCGAAAACGGCCAGCCAAACTGGCCGCCAAGGCCTACCATGCGGCCATGGACACCGTTGTTGCCTTGCCGATCGACGAAGACGCCTGTTACCGCGCCCTGTGCGCGCACGACGCGCGCTTCGACGGCCGCTTCTTCACCGCCGTGGTCTCCACCGGCATCTACTGCCGCCCGGTGTGCCGGGTGCGCACGCCCCGGCGCGAGCACTGCCGCTTCTTCGCGCACGCGGCCCAGGCCGAGCGCGCCGGTTTCCGCCCCTGCCTGCGCTGCCGCCCCGAGCTGGCGCCGCTGGAGCGGCACTGGTCGACCGAAGACGCCTCGGCGATCCTGGCGGCGCAGGCCACCCGGTGGCTGGACGACCCGCAGAACTGGCCGGACGCGGGCGCGGGCGGCAAGGCTTCGCGCGCCCTGGGCGAGCGCCTGTCGGACCGGCTGGGCGTGAGCGACCGCCACCTGCGGCGCGTGTTCGAGGAGCACCTGGGCGTCTCGCCGCTGCAGTACCTGCAGACGCGCCGGTTGCTCACCGCCAAGCAGTTGCTGACCGACACCGACCTGCCGGTGGCCCAGGTGGCGCTGGCCAGCGGTTTCGCGAGCGTGCGCCGCTTCAACGCGGCTTTTCTCGCGCACTACCGGCTCAACCCCACGCAACTGCGGCGCAGCAGCCCCGGCCGTGCCGGTGCCGGCATGGGCGGGACCACGGTGCGCCTGGGCTACCGCCCGCCCTACGACGCGGCGGCCATGCTGGCCTTCTTCCACCAGCGCGCGGTCGGCGGCGTCGCCTTCGTGCAGGCGCCGGACGGGCGCCTGGGCCATACCCTGCGCGTGGCGGGCGCCGCCGGGCGCGAACACGCCGGCTGGCTGCTGGCCGAATTCGACCCCGCGCGCTGCCAGCTCTCGCTGCGCGTGGGCGATGGCCTGCGCGAGGTCCTGCCGCAGGTGATCCACCGGCTGCGCGCCACGCTCGACCTCGACGCCGATCCGGCGCCGATCAACGCCTTGCTGCATCCCGCGTTTGCGCAGGGCGACGGGCTGCGCGTGCCGGGCGCCCTCGATGGCTTCGAACTGGCGGTGTGCGCCGTGCTCGGCCAGCAGGTCACGGTCGCGGCCGGGCGCACCCTGGCGCAGCGGCTGGTGGACCGCTTCGGCGACCCGATCGAGACGCCCTTCGCGCCGCTGACCCGCCTGTTTCCCACGCCCGCCGTGCTCGCACGGGCGGACGGCAGCGCACTGGGCGAACTGGGCATCGTGCGCCAGCGCCAGGCCGCCATCGCCGCGCTGGCGCGTGCGGTGGCCGAGCAGCGCCTGGCGCTCGACGGCAGCGCCGACGTGGACGCCACCCTCGCCGCGCTGCAAGCACTGCCTGGCATCGGCGACTGGACCGCACAGTACATCGCCATGCGCGCGCTGCGCTGGCCCGACGCCTTCCCCGCGGGCGACGTGGCCCTGCACAACGCGCTCGGCGTGCGCGGCCACCGGCACCCGGCCCGCGCGGCCGAGGCCGCCTCGCAGGCCTGGCGGCCCTGGCGCAGCTATGCCGTGATCCGCGCCTGGGCAGCCGGCGCCACCGCCATTGCCGCTCCGCCCCTGCCTTCTTCCACCGCAAACCCTGCTCCATCGCCATGAAACACGATCCCCGCACCGTCCGCGCCACCTGGCCGAGCCCGCTCGGCCCCATGACCCTGGCAGCCTCGCCGCGCGGCGGCCTGAGCGGCGCCTGGTTCGACGGCCAGCGCCACTACCCGCCCAACACCGACGCGTGGCGCCACGAACCGGACCACCCGGTGCTGCGCGAAGCCATGGCGCAACTGGCCCAGTACTTCGCCGGCGAGCGCCGCGCGTTCGAGCTGCCGCTGGACCTGAGCGCCGGCACCGCCTTCCAGCAGCGGGTCTGGCAGGCGCTGCTGCGCATCGCGCCAGGCCGCACCCTGAGCTACGGCGCGCTCGGTGCGGCGATCGGCCAGTCCGCCGCCGTGCGCGCGGTCGGCGCGGCGGTGGGCCGCAACCCGCTCAGCGTCGTGGTGCCCTGCCACCGCGTGCGCGGCGCCGACGGCTCGCTCACCGGCTACGCCGGCGGGCTGGAGCGCAAGGCTGCGCTGCTCGCGCTCGAAGGGGCGCTGCCGCCGGCCGCCCAGGCGGGGGGCAAGCCGCGTTCGGCCGCCGCCCGCGGTGGCCAGCCGTCATACTCCAGCCCATGAACGCCGCCCTCGCCGCCGAATTCGTCCTGCTCAGCGCCATCTGGGGCGCCTCCTTCCTGTTCACGCGGCTGTCCGTGGTGGACTTCGGCACCTTGCCGACCGCCTTCGTTCGGGTGGCGGTGGCCTCGGCGGTGCTGCTGCCGCTGCTGTTGTGGCAAGGCCAGGCGGGCGTGCTGCGGCGGCACTGGAAATCGGTGTTCGTGGTCGGCATCCTGAACTCGGCCATCCCCTTCACCTGCTTCGCCTTCGCCCTGCTCTCCATCAGCACCGGCCTCTCGTCGATCCTGAACGCCACCACCCCGCTGTTCGGCGCCGTGGTGGCTTGGCTCTGGCTCAAGGACCGGCCCGACGGCTGGCGCATCGCGGGGCTGGTGATCGGCTTCAGCGGCATCGTGCTGCTGGCCAGCGGCAAGGCCAGCTTCACGCCGGACGCCTCGGGCTACTCCCCGGGCTGGGCCATCCTCGCCTGCCTGCTCGCCACGCTGAGCTACGGCATCGCCGCCAGCTTCACCAAGCGCCGCCTCGGCGGCCTGCCCTCCATCGTCACGTCCACCGGCAGCCAGATCGGCGCGACCCTGGTCCTGGCGATTCCCGCCCTGTGGCTGTGGCCCGCGCAGCCGCCCTCGGCACTGGCCTGGGGCTCGGTCGCCGCGCTCGGCGCGCTGTGCTCGGGCATCGCCTACATCCTGTTCTTCCGCCTGATCGAACAGGCCGGCCCGGCGCGCGCGCTCGCCGTCACCTTCATGATCCCGGTGTTCGCGCTGGTCTATGGCGTGCTGCTGCTCGATGAACCGATCACCCCCCTGATGATCGGCAGCGGCCTCGTGATCCTGGGCGGCACTGCGCTTTCGACCGGGCTTATAAGGCCCTCCCCCCTGCGCCGCTGACGCGGCTTCCCCCCTCTCTTGCGCGCCGCTGCGCGGCGCTTGGAGGGGGGACGACAGCTCGGGCCGGCAAAGCCGGACCCTTGCTGTCTCTGGGTTTTGCGGCAGCGCGCTCCGCTTGCCGCTTCACTTCTTCTGAGGGAATGCATGCCTCATGCGCCGCGGGCGCGGCGCCAGCCGTCTGGGTTCATTGGAAAAACTCCTGGAAGCCGCCCTGCGGCTCGAAGCGGCGGCCGCGCACGAGCAGGCGCAGCGGCCCGGGCATGACGCGCTCGCGCTCGGGGTGTTCCACATCGCCCGGGTAACACACCGCCGAACGCACCTCGCCCTCGCCGAGCGAGCGTGGATGGATCAGCATGGGCAGGCGGGCGCTGGCTTCGGCCAGCACGCTGTCCACGCTGCCGTGGCGCGCCAGGTGCGCCAGCGTCATGATCTGCGGCGGCGCCAGCGTGATCGCGTCGTTCCAGTACGCTTCCAGCGCGGCGCGGGGGGTCATCCAGCGCGCCTCGGTGGTCTCGTGGTCGTCGCAATGCACCGGGCCGTCGGGCGCGCGCGCCACGAAGAAGCGCGTGTCGAAACGCGTGGGGGAACCGCCCCGCAGCGGCGTGACCCAGCGCGACCAGGGGAACATGGCCCCGACCCGCAGGCGCAGCTCCCGCTCGGCCAGCATGGCGTTGAACGCCGCGCCGGAGGCGCGGCCCGCCAGGGCCTGTTCCAGGGAGGCGACGGCCTGCAGGCTCTCGGCCAGCAGCAGGCCGGATTCCTCGAAGGTCTCGCGCAGCGCGGCCACGTAGAACGCCGAGGCGGCGGCCGGATCGAGGTCGTTCTCGCCCAGCCGGGCGTGCAGCGACTGCGCGGCCGCGTCCAAGTGGCGCGAGCCGGACAGCGCGGCGTCCTGGGCATCGACCTTGCCGCCCGGGAACACGAAGGCGCCGCCGAAGGCCTTGGAGCGGTCGTGGCGGCGCAGCATCAGCACCTGCGGCCCCTGGGGCGAGTCGCGCAGCGGGATCAGGGTGGCGGCGGCGCGCGGCGGCCGTGCAGCGGGGTCGGAAGCGGTCATCGGCCGCATTGTGCCGCGTTCCGCCGAACCGGGCGCGGGCCCGCGCGCCGTTCAGCCCGCGCCGGCGGAGGCGTCGTCGAGCTGGCGCACGTCGACCGCTTCGAGGCGCAGCGACACCGCGGCGACCAAGTCCTGCAATTGTTCGATCGACGTGGCGCTGGCGATCGGCGCCGTGATCGCCGGCTTGGCGAGCTGCCAGGCGATCGCGACCTGGGCCGGCGCGCAGCCGTGGCGCGCCGCCACCGCATCGAGCGCATCGAGAATGGCGAGCCCGCGCGGATTGAGGTACCGGGCCACCGTGCTGGCCCCGCGCGCGCTCTTGGCGGCGTCTTCGGGCCGGCGGTATTTGCCGCTGAGGAAGCCCGCGGCCAGCGCGTAGAACGGGAGCACGCCCACGCCGTGTTCGCGGCAGACCGGCAGCAGATCGGACTCGAAGCCCTGGCGGTCGTACAGGTTGTAGAGCGGCTGCAGCGTCTCGTAGCGCGGCAGGCCCAGGCGGGCGCTGGTGTCCAGCGCCTCGCGCAGCCGGGCGCCCGAGTGGTTGGAGGCGCCGATGGCGCGCACCTTGCCCGCGCGGATCAGGTCCGCGAACGCGCCCAGCGTATCGGCCAGCGGCGTGTCGGCATCGTCGTCGTGCGATTGGTAGAGGTCGATGCGGTCGGTGCGCAGGCGCTGGAGCGAGGCCTCCACCGCCGCGCGGATGTAGGCCGGCCTGAGCCCTTGCCTGCCTGGCCCCATGGACTTGCCCACCTTGGTCGCGATCACGACCTGCTCGCGCTTGCCGCTGGCCTTGAGCCAGTTGCCGATGATGGTTTCCGACTCGCCGCCCTGGTGGCCGCCGACCCAGGACGAATAGACGTCGGCGGTATCGATCAGGTTGAAGCCGGCGTCCACCCAAGCATCGAGCAGCCGGAACGACTGCGCCTCGTCCACCGTCCAGCCGAAGACGTTGCCGCCGAACGCCAGCGGCGACACCTGGAGGCCGGAGCGGCCGAGCGGTCTGCGAGAGGTCATGCGGGTTCTCCTGGAAAGGCATTTCAACTCAGTTTTCCGTGCTGCTGGGCGGCACCCACAGCGCACGAACGCGGCAACCCAGCCCAGTGCACCCGCGGAACCGGCTTGGCCGGGCCGCTGGGTGCGCTCCCCAAGTGGGGGGAGGCGCCGCAGGCGCTTCGGGGGGCGTTCATGTCAGCTCAGCCCGGTCACGGGCAGGCTGGCGCCATGGATGTCCCGCGCCGCGTCGGACGCCAGGAAGGCGATCACCCCGGCCAGCGAGGCAGGCGACACCCAGCGCGCGGGATCGGCCCCGGGCATGTCGCGGCGGTTCTCGGGCGTGTCGATGATGCTGGGCAGGACGCAGTTGACGTTGACGCCCTGCTCGCGCAGCTCCGCCGACATGGCCTCCGTCAGGCGCGCCACCGCGCTCTTGGCCGCCGCGTAGGCGCCCATGCGCGCGCCGCCCCGGGCCGCCGCGCCGGCCCCCACGTTCACGATGCGGCCACCGGCCCCGCCAGCGAGCATCACCGGCACCACGGCGCGCGCCGTGTACAGGATCGTGCGCACGTTCAGGTCCATGAGGAAGTCCCAGGTGGCGTCGCCCGTTTCGTGCACTGCCTCGCCCATGCGGAAACCGCCGGCCAGGTTGCACAGCACGTCGACGCGGCCGAAACGCCGCGCCGCTTGCTGCACCGCGACCTGCACGGCGGCGGCGTCCAGCAGGTCGACGCCGAGGCAGAGCCGCTGCCCGGTGTCCGGCCCGTACACGGCTTCGAGCCGCTGCGGTTCGCGGTCGATCAGCACCAGGGCGTTGCCCGGCGCGGAAAACCGCTCGGCGACCGCCCGGCCGAGGTTGCCGCAGGCGCCGGTGATGACGATGGTGGTGGGGATGGTCTCAATGGGCATGGTGGCCGCTACTCTACCCTGATGGCGCTCCACCCCGCGCCTGCAGATCGCGCCGGGCCGCTCAGCACCAGGTCATGAAGCCCAGTCCGATGCCCGTGCCCGCCGGCGTGCGGTAGACCGGGATGTACTCGGTGAAGCCGGCCTCGAGGTGCGACACCATGCCGGCAACGGCGATCCAGTTCCTGACCTCGGACGAACCCGAGGTCAGCGCCGCCTGAGGCACCGTGGACAGCGCCTCGACGTCGTGCCGCCTGAGGGCCTCGACCAGGCGCCGGTCGAACGCCTCCTCGCACAGGAAATGGCTCAAGCCGCCCGAGGCGATCACCGCGACCCGCGCGTCCGAGGCGGAGCCCGCCAGCGCCGCCTGGACCTTGGTGCCGATCTCGAAGCAGCGCGCGGCCGTGGGCGTGTTGGGTGGGAAGTAGGTGTTGAGGAGCACCGGCAGCATCGGGACGCTCAGGTCTTTCATGAGCCGCTGCAGCACGAAGCCGAACGCGTGGCCGAAGCCCCGAACCGTGGGATCGGCCACGCGGTCCGACGAGGCCACGTCCACGCCCTGGCGGATCAGGCCATGGACGAGATCCAGCCCGAGCCGCGACGCCGCCGGATAGCGGTGCGGCAGGTCCATCCGGTAGCCGGCCCAGAACCCCTGGTCGGCCCAGGGCGGCATGCCGCCCAGGTGCTCGAACGGCTTCATGGCCATCTCGGTTCCATGGAAGACGGAAATCGCCGGCTGGTTGTCGGGGCCGAACAGTTCGCCCTGGTCGTCGCCCACCACGAGCACCACGTCGGGCCGGGCGTCCTTCAGTGCCGTGGACAACCGGTCCAGCGCCCGCTCGGCGCGCGCCGCCAGCTCGGGGAACCGGGCCGGATCCGACTCCCGTTCATACGGCTCGCCGCGCTCCGCGACCAGTTCCTCGTACGAGACCTTGCGCCCATCCAGGGTGTTGAGCGATGGGTTGCGCCTGTCGTCCTGCGACCGGAACGCCCATTCCGGCCCACCCAGCACGAGCAGCGGGCTGTGCGACGTCCCGATGCCTAACACGACCTTGGCCATGCCGCCTCTTCCCGTCACATGCCGATGCCCTGGCGGGCATGGGCGGCCGACAGGTACTTGCCGGCATCGGCGACCGATGCCGGTGCGCCGCCTCGGGCTTTCAGGCGGGGGAACAGGCGCCGGGCATTGTTCTCGTAGATGTTGGCCCGGTCCTCGTCGCTCAGGCCATCGATCTGGTCGATCAGGTACTTGATGTCGTCGAACGCCCGGCCGGTTTCGGGGTTGAGGGCGGTGCCCGAGCCCGGGTTCTCGGTGCCGAAGACGACCCGGTCGCTGCCGACCAGCTTGACGAGCAGGGACAGGGACTCCTTGGAATGGATCACGGTGTCGTAATAGAGGCGGCGCAGGCTTTGATCGAAGCTCTCCTGCAAGGCAACGCTCTTGGCCATCACGGGGTGCAGGCGCTCGGCGCGCCAGCGGCCGACCTGGTAGGGCACCGAGCCGCCGCCATGCGAGACGATAACCTTGAGCCGGGGGAAGTCGAGGAACACGCGCGAGTTCAGCAGCGAGAGGATGGCCAGGCTTTCCTCGTCGATGAAATGCGTGCTGTAGGTGCCGCGGCCATGCTGGTTGCCGGTCGAATGCACGTGGGCCGGCACGTCCAGTTCGCAGAGCTTCTCGTAGAGCGGGTACCAGTACTCGTCGCCCAGCGGGGGCGTCTGGTTGTCGCCCTCGCCCGGATCGGGGTCGAGCAGGCAGCCGACGAAACCGTATTCCCGGATGCAGCGTTCCAGTTCGGGCAGCGAGGTGGCGATGGGTTCGCCCGCCGGCTGGGGCAGGCCGCAGATGCCGGCGAAACGGTCGGGCAGCACGCGGCAGAACTGCGCGATGTAGGCATTGACGCCTTCGTTCCAGCGATGGGCCACGCGCCCCGGCTTCTCGGCATGGAACATCGTGAAGGGGCGGGGGGAGATCAGCTGCACGTCGGTGCCGGCGGCGTCGATCGCCTCCAGGTTGCGCCGCGTCTCCGGCAGCGACAGCAGCTCGTCGTCCGAGAACGGTGGCGGCGGCGTGCCATAGGTAGCGCGGCTGGCGAGCAGCAGGGTGAACCAGGCATAGAGCTTGGGCGAGGCGCACAGATGGCCGTGGACGTCGATGATCATGACACTTCCTTTGATGAGAAGACCGGATGGCCGCGGCACTCAGGCCGGCGGCGCGTACCGGATGCGCAGGTCGCGCTTGACCACCTTGCCGCTGGGGTTCTTGGGCAAGGCGTCGGTGAAGATCACCCGTTTGGGCGTCTTGAACGGGGCCAGGTGCCCGTCGCAGGCCTGGATGGCCTCCGCCTCGGTCAAGGCCTGGCCCGCCTTGAGCACGATCACCGCCGTGACCGCCTCGATCCACCTGGGATCGGGCAGACCGATGACCGCCACCTCGGACACCTGCGGCAGCCGGTAGAGGCATTCCTCGACCTCGCGACTGGCGACGTTCTCGCCCCCGGTCTTGATCATGTCCTTCTTGCGGTCGACCACCGTCAGGTAGCCTTCCTCGTCGAGAACGCCGAGATCGCCGCTGTGGAACCAGCCGCCCTCGAAGGCCGCGGCCGTGCGCTCCGGATCGTTGTAGTAGCAGGTCAGCAACTGGGGCGAGCGGTGCACGATCTCGCCCACCTCGCCCGGCTTGACATCGTTCATGTCGCCGTCGACCACCCGCGTCTCGACGTTGATCGCGGGCTTGCCGGCCGAGCCGGCCTTGCGCAACTGGTCTTCCGGCTTGAGCACGGTGGCGATGGGCGCCATCTCGGTCTGCCCGTACAGGTTCCACAGCCGCACCGCGGGCAGGCGCTGCTGGATCTCCTTGAGCACCGCCACCGGCATGATGGAGGCGCCGTAGTAGCCCTTGCGCAGGCGGCTCAGGTCGGTCCGGTCGAAGTCCGGCGAGCGCAGCAGTGCGATCCAGACCGTCGGCGGTGCGAAGAAGGACGTGACCTGGTTGGCGCTGAGCAGCTTGAGGATGTTGTCGGCCGACGGCACCCCCGTGATGACGTTGGAGGCGCCGGCATAGACGGCCGGACCGAGGAAGCAGTCGAGCTGCGCGCAGTGGTACAGCGGCAGCGCGTGCAGCAGCGTGTCGTCCACCGCCACCTCGGTGTCGACCAGCGAGGTGACGTATTCGGCAATCACCGCTTCGTGCGTGAGGGAGGCGCCTTTGGGCCGCGACTCCGTCCCGCTGGTATAGACCAGTTGGGCCGGCATGCGGCCGTCGAGCGCGCGCTCCGGCGCCGGGCCGAGCCGGCACAAGGCATCGAAGCTCGGCATCCCTTCGACCGGCTCGGTCGGCCCTTCGCTGGGCAGCCAGACGAAGGTGGCCACCGCCGTGTCCTTGGCGGCCTCGCGGCCCTTCGCGGCGTACTCAGTGTCGACGCACAGCAGCCTGGCGCCCGAGTGCTGGAGCACGTAGCGGGCCTCCTCCGCGCTGAGCATGAAGTTGATCGGCACCAGCACCGCGCCCAGCCGGGCCACGGCGAAGCGCAGGGCCGCGAACGCGTGGGAGTTGCGCGAGATCACGGCGACCCGGTCGCCGATCTCCACGCCCTGCGCGGCCAGGCCGCCGGCGAAGGCGTTGCACACCTCGTCGAACTGCGCGTAGGTCCAATCCGTGGCGCCGCAGCGGATCGCCAGCTTGTCCGGATAGCGCAGGCGGGAGCGGCGCAGCAGGTCGCCGAGGGTGTGCCGGGACGTCTGGGAACGCAGGTCCATGTTCCTTCTCCTGGGGTTCGTTGGCTCAGGCCGCGAGGCCGAGCAGTTGCTCGATCAAGGCCGGGTTGCCGAGCAGGTCCCGGCTCCAGCCGGTGTGCACCACGCTGCCGTGGTCGATCACCACGCAGCGCTCCGAGTGGGCCAGCGCGAGCTCGTACTTCTGCTCGACCAGCACGATGGTCATCCGGCTTTCCTGGCGCATGCGGTCGATGGCCTGCATCATCTCGGCGACGATGAGCGGCGCCAGGCCTTCGACCGGCTCGTCCAGCAGCAGCAGTTGCGGGTCCGTCATCAGCGCCCGGCCGAGTGCCAGCATCTGCTGCTCGCCCCCGGACAACTGGTTGCCGTAATGGCCCTTGCGCTCCTTCAGGCGCGGGAACAGCGCCCAGATGCGGTCCTTGTTCCATGCGCGCCCCTGGTGCGCGACCTCCAGGTTCTCCTCGACCGTCAGCGAGGGGAACACCTCGCGCGACTGCGGCACCCAGCCGATGCCGAGGCGGTTGCGCCGGTAGGCCGGCCATTTCTCGATGGGGTGGCCGTCGAACAGGATCTGGCCCGCGTGGTACGAGGTCAGGCCGATGAGGGTTTCGATCAGCGTGGTCTTGCCGACGCCGTTGCGCCCGATGACCACCAGGGTCTCGCCCCGATGGACCTCGAGATCGAGCCCGTGCAGCACGCGCGCGGCGCCGTAGCCCGCGCACAGGCGCTTCAGTTGCAGCAAGGGCGTGTCGGCCGAACGGGTGGTCATGTCAGTTGCCAAGGTATGCCTTCGTCACGACAGGGTCCGAGCGGACCTGGTCCGGCGTACCCTGGGAGATCATCTGGCCGCCGGCGAACACGGACACGCGATCGGCGTACCGGAACACCAGGTGCATGTCGTGCTCGATGAACAGCACGGTGGTGTCCGCCGCCAACGTCCTGAGCTGGTCGAACAGCGCCACCCCCTGGGCGGTCGAGAGTCCCGCGGCAGGCTCGTCCAGCAGCAGCACCCGGGGCCGCATGGCCAGCGCCAAGGCCACCTCCAGGATGCGCTGCTGGCCGTAAGGCAGGGTCCGCACCGGCACGAGCGCCGCTTCGATCAGGCCAAAGCGCTCCAGCAATTGACGCCCTTCCTCGATCTGCGCGCCATGCCGGGCGACCGCCCTGCCTGACGGGCGGGCCTTTCCATCGCGCTGACACAGCGCCAGCACCATGGACTCCAGGGGGTTGAGCCCGGGAAACAGCGTGTTGATCTGGAAGGTTCTCAGCAGACCGGCACGCACCCGCTCCTGGGGCGTGGCGCCGGTGATGTCCTGCCCCCCGAGGAACAAGCGGCCACCGGTGGGCTTGAGCAGGCCGGTCACCAGGTTCACGAAGGTGCTCTTGCCCGCGCCATTGGGGCCGATCACCGCATGCCGCTCCCCCTGGCGCAGCGAGAAGTCGAGCCCTTCGAAGATCTTCAGCCCCCCGAAGGCCATCTGCAGGCCCTGCGTGCTCAGCACGGCATCCGGCATCATCATCGCCCGCCCCCCACGAGGCGGGCCCACTGCGCGGCCAGGAAGGGCAGGATGCCCTGCCGGAACGCCGAAACGATCAGGACCAGCAGCAAGCCGATCCAGAAGTACCAGTACACGGGGTTCAAGGCCGACAGCACGTCCCGCAGCAGCAGGAACACGGCGGCCCCGATGAATCCGCCGTACAGCATCGCCGTGCCGCCGATCACCAGCATCACCAGCACGTCGGCCGAGCGGGTGAAGGCCATCATCTCGGGCGAGACGAACTGCGTGGTCTGGGCCAGCAGGGCGCCGGCCACCCCCGCCACGGCGGCCGACGCGCCGAAGGCGAGCGTGACGTCGGAATCCACGGGCGCACCCAGCATGATCATGCGGCGCACGCTTTCGCGGCTGCCCTTCAGGGACAGGCCATAAGGCGAATGCATCAGCGCGCGCACCAGGACCATCACGAGGAAGACCGTGACCAGCACGTACAGGTAGGCCGTCTTGCCGACCATGTCGAACCGGAACATGCCCAGCACGGGCGCGATCTCGATGCCCTGCAGCCCGTCGTCCCCGCCGGTGATGCCGGTCGAACGGTGCACGAAGTCGAACAGGATCATGTTCAGGCCGAGCGTCACCATCAGCAGCGCGATACCATGCAGGCCGCGCAGGACTCGTCCGGTGGCCAGGCCCGCGCAGCCGGCGACCAGCGCGGAGACCAGCAGCCCGGAGATCGGCTCGCTCCAGCCGTACTTGC
Source organism: uncultured Hydrogenophaga sp. (assembly GCA_964487025.1). Lineage (GTDB taxonomy): Bacteria > Pseudomonadota > Gammaproteobacteria > Burkholderiales > Burkholderiaceae_C > Hydrogenophaga. Next base: position 8,591 of record CAZAPJ010000050.1, on the reverse strand, counting down.
CCAGGAAGCCGGCGCAGTAGGCGCCGATGCCGAAGAAGGCCGCGTGCCCGAGCGACGGGATGCCCCGGTAGCCGAGCACGATGTCCAGCGAGGCGGCGAACAGCCCCCAGATCAGGATCTGCGTCAACAGCACCAGGTTGCTGTCCGGCACGAAGAACAGCACCAGCCAGAACAGCCAGAACGCGCACTCCCAGGCGCTCCAGCGGGACTGCCTGGCGAAGAAATCGGCCATGCGTTGCGCTCCCATGTCAGGCTTTCCTTCCCAGAAGCCCCTGCGGGCGCCACAGCATCACGGCCACCGTCAGCACGTAGATCAGCACGCCGCCCAACTGCGGCACGTAGTACTTGCCCAGCACATCGGCCACGCCGATCAGGCAGGCGGCGACCAGGCTGCCCGTGATGCTGCCCATGCCGCCCACCGACACCACGATCAGCACGTACACCAGGTAGCGAAGCGGAAAATTCGGGTCGAGGCTCAGCAGGTTGACCGACATCGCGCCGCCCAGGCCGGCCAGGCCGCCCCCCAGCGCGAACGTCAGCGCGAAGACGGCCTCCGTGTTGATGCCCGAGCCCGAGGCCGCGCGGCGGTTGTCGACGCAGGCGCGCACCATCGCGCCGAAGCGGGTCTTCTCCAGCGAAAAGACGAGCACCACGGTCAGGATCGCGCCGGCCAGCAGCAGGAACAGGCGGTAGCGTTCGAGCTGCAGTCCCCCGACCGAGAATTGGCCGCTGAGCCATGGCGGCACGGAAACCGGCTTGAACGTCGGCCCCCAGACGAATGCCACGCTCGCGATCGACATGAACAGCAGCCCCAGCGTGAGCAGCACCTGCGTGAGGTCGTCCGCGCCATAGAAGTGGCGCAGCACCAGCCGCTCCAGCAGCACCGAGAACGCCGCCGCCGCCACGAAGGCCAGCAGCAGGCCGGCGAGAAAGGGCACGCCCGCCGCCTCCATGGCCCAGACCAGCACGTAGCCGCCGAGCATCGACAGGCTGACATGGGCCAGATTGGCGAACTGCATCATGCCCATGGTCACCGAGAGCCCGACGGCCATGACGAACAGCAGGACGCCGTAGGCCAGGCCGTTGAACAGGATCGTCAGCAGCGAAGTCATCGAGGTCTCGGGCGGTCGGGTTCGCGCGCCGCCTTACTTGGCGGGCACGCCCGGGATGGTGGCGATCTCGACGTTCTTCAGCACGCCCTCGCGCCGTTCCACGCGGCGGATGTAGACGTTCTGCGTGATGTCGCCGGTGGCCTTGTCCAGCGTCACCGGGCCGCGCGGGCTCTCGAAGCTGTGGCCGCGCGCGAAGGCCATGAACTTGTCCGCGTCGAACCGGGCGGCGCCCTGCGCGGCGACCCCGTCGTAGATCAGCCGCAGGGCGTCCCAGACCGCCACGGTCGATCCGTTGAACCGCCCGACCTTGCCCGCGATGGCCGCGAACTCGGTCACCACCGCCTTGTTCAGCGGCGAGTCATGGGCATCGGAATACTGGCCCGCGGTGATCACCCCCAGGCCCGCGTCGCCGATGGCGTCGAGCATGCTCTCGTCGGTGATGTCGGCCGTGCCGATCAGCTTGATCCGGGTGTCCTTCAGGCCGGCATTGGCATAGGCCTTGAGGAACTGGGGCACCAGCTCGCCGATCGGGAAGAAGGCCAGCACCGAGTCCGGGTTGGCGTCCTTGATGCGCTGCATGTAGCTGGAGAACTCCGGGTTGCGCACCGGCACGCGGCTGCTGCCGGCGATGACGCCGCCCGCCTCCGTGTAGGCCTTGGTGAACTGGGCCTCGGAATCGTGGCCAGGACCGTAGTCCGCCACCATGATGTAGGTTTTCTTCAGATCGTTCTTGATCGCCCAGTCGGCCAGCGGACGAATCAGCTGCGGAACGGAGAAGAAGGTCCGGAGGTAATAAGGCGAGCGCTCCCCGACGATGCCGCCCGTGGCCGAGCCGGTCTGGATCGTCGGCACCTTGCCTTCGGTCACCAGGGGCGCCACGGCCAGCACGTTGGGCGTGAAGTCGGGCCCGATCAGCAGTTGGATCTTCTCGCGCACGATCAGCTCCTGGGCCAGCCGCTTGGCCACTTCCGGATTCGGCCCCGTGGTGTCGCGCTTGACGAACTCGATCTTCTTGCCGGCGACCGACGTGCCGTACTTCTGCTGAAACAGCCGGATGGTTTGATCGGCAAGCTGTCCGGACAGGCCCGAAGGCCCCGAGTAGGTGAGCAGCAGACCGACCTTGATGGTTTCCTGGGCGGCCGCAAGCGCACCGAAAGCGAGGCCTGCGGCGGCCACGGCCAGGCGAACGGCCAGACGGCGTGGGATAGGCATGTGCACGGTTGTCTCCTTGTGCTGTGGTGGGGAAGTTGAAGAGGAAGCCGGGAAAATGGGTGGCCCTGGAGATCAAAGATCCAGCGTGATCGATGCGCTTCTGGCCCTGGACACGCAGACCATCATCCGGTCGTTGGCCTCGGCATCGGCGCCAAACAGCACGGCGTCCCGGTGATCGGGAATGCCCTCCAGCACGCGCGTCTCGCAGGTCCCGCACACGCCGTCGCAGCAGGAGTGCGGCACGTGCACCCCCGCCTCCAGCAGGGTGTCCAGCATGCTTTTGCCCGGGAGGACCGTGAGCGCCAGGCCTCGCCGGGCCAGCCTGAGCGTGAAGGCCTGGTCTGCCCCGGCCGGCTGTGCAGGGACCTTGGGCTGGAACCACTCCACGTGCGCACGACCGGGTGCCGCGCGCTTCGCCTCGGCCTCGAACGCCTTCAGCAGCGACGCGGGCCCGCAGCAATAGAAATGCGTGCCGCCCGGGGCCGCGTCGAAAACGGCCGCCAGATCGATCGGCCGGCCACCGGGCACGCCGTCGAACACGGTGATCACCCGGCCGCCCGGCAGCGCCCTGAGTTCATGCAGGTAAGCGGCCCGCTCGGGCGTGCGGGCGCACAGGTAGAGCACCCACGGCTTGCCCAGCGCGGAGAGCCGCCGGGCCATGGCCATCAGCGGCGTCACGCCGATGCCCCCGGCGACGAGCACGCTCCACCCCGCGTGCGCTTCCTCCAATGGGAAGTGGTTGCGCGGCGCGGAGATGCGCAGGGTGTCGCCCTCCGCGAGCGCCTCGTGCAGATAGCGCGATCCGCCGCGCGACCGGGCATCCAGCCCCACGCCGATCAGGTAGCGGCTGCGGTCTGCCGGGTCGCCGGCCAGCGAATACTGGCGCACGAGCGCGCGGCCCTGGGTGCTTGCGACGGGGAGCTCGACGTCGATGTGCGAACCGGCGGTGAACGCCGGCAGGTCGCGGCCGGCCGTGGGGCGCAGATCGATTTCGATGATGCCGTCCGCCAGGGGCCGGATGCGATGGACGCGGGCCTCCAGGAGGCCCCCCGCCTGCCCGCCCGCTGGCGCGGCGGTCTGCTCGGTTGTCGTCGTGTTCATGGACCGGCCAGGCCCGATCAGTGCACCGTGATCCGCACCGGCATGGCGCGCAGGCCCCGGAACACCGGCGAGTGCATGCGCACCACCTGCTCGCGAACGAGCGAGAAGCCCTTGATGCGGGCAAACCATTCCTCGAGGAAGATGCGGCTGACGGCCTTCGCCAGTTGCGAGCCCAGGCAGAAGTGCACGCCATTGCCGAACGCGAGGTGGCGCGACGGCGCGCGCGTGATGTCGAAGGTTTCCGCGTCCTTGAACTTCGTCTCGTCGCGATTGCCCGAGCCATACATGACCAGGACGCTCTGGCCCGCCCGGATGACTTTGCCGTGCAGATCGATGTCCTGCGTGGCCACGCGATGAAAGCGCTGCGTGGGCGTGTCGTAGCGCAGCATCTCCTCGATGGCCTGCGGCGCCTTGCTCAGGTCCGAGGCCAGCAGGCGGGCCTGATCGGGGTGCTCGTGCAAGGCCAGCATGGCGTTGCCAATGAAGCTGGAGGAGCTCTCGATCCCTGCCCCCAGCAGCGTGGCCACGGTGTGGATCAGGTCTTCGGCCGACAGCTTGTTGCCCTCCACTTCCGCCTGGATCAAGGCGCTGATGAGGTCGTCTTCCGGTTTTGCGCGCCGCTGCTGGACCGTGTTCTGCGTATACGCGACCATGGCCCGGCGCGCCTCGTGGCCCGACTCGGGCAGTTGCCGCGTGACGGGGTCCCGGTAGATCAGGCCATCGACCCACTTTTTGAGCTGCTGGTGGTCCGCGCGGTCGAAACCCAGGATGCCGCAGATGACCGAGCTGCTGATGCGCGCGGACAGGTCCTGGATCAGGTCTCCGCCACCCACCTGGACAAACTCGTCCAGGTATTCCTGCGCGTACTGGCGGATCTGGCCTTCCCGTTCCAGCACACGCCCGCGCATGAAGGCGGCATTGACCAAGGCACGCAACTGGTCGTGCTTGGGAGCGTCGCTCGTCCCCAGGGTGCGCCCCATGCGCGCCGGGTCGTCGTCCAGCACGTTGCCTTTGGCGGACGAGAAGCGCACGCCATCGCTGCAGGCCATCGCGATGTCGTCGAAGCGCGACAGCGCCCAGCAACGGCCGCCTTCCGACCAGTACAGCGGATGCTCCCGGCGCAACACCGCATAGAACGGATAGGGATCCTCCTGCACCGCCACGTCGTAGGGATCAAAAACGAAGTTGTCTCCACTCACCATCTCAGCTCTCCTTCTGGAGCGGCCGTTCGGCATCGCACCCGACCGGTCTTTATTCGATGAATGGATTTTTTATTGAATTCAATCTTGACGCCAATTAGGGATAACACCAATGGATACACTGCTACCATGCGGCCTACAAGGTAGAAGCCACCATCAACTTGCCGCAACATGGAATCGGTAGACAAGCGCGCCGTCACGACGCCCAGAACCAAGGCAATGGAGCGAGCGCTCCAGTACCTGCGGAAGAAGATCGCCAATGGCGACCTATTCCCCGGGGAGCAGCTCCGGCAGCAGGAGATGGCCGAGGAACTGGGGATCAGCCGCGTCCCGCTGCGCGAGGCGCTGAACGTCCTGGCCGACCAGCGGCTCCTGCTGCACCGGCCCAATCAGGGTTATTTCGTGGCCAAGCGCGCGCCCAACGAACTGGCCCAGATTTCCCGCATGCTCCAGTTGCTGGAAGACGAACTGCTGCGGTCCATCGAATGGCCGGACGCCGAGCGCCTCGGGCAGCTCCAGGCGCTGAACCAGGAAATGCACAAGGTGTCTCGATCCGAAGACTGGGCACCGCTGGTCCGCCTCAACCGGGAGTTTCACATCCAGATCTTCGACCTCTCTCCCCACAAGCTGATCCTCGAAGAGGTGAAGCGGCTCTGGGCCCTGGCGGACATGTTCATCGCCACCAAGTTCTCGGATCGCGCAGCCCGCCTGCAGACCTGCGCCGAACACGACGCCATCATCGAGAGCCTGCAGACCCAGGACCACGATGCCTGCGTTCAGGTGATGCGCAGGCATCGGGCGAGCACGGCTGCCGGACTGAAACAGATTTCTCCGCTCGCTTAGCAGGGTGCGCAGCCGTGCTGCTTCAGATCGCCCGCCAACCAGTCAACCACGGCACGTAGCCCTTCCCGCCTCGGAGTCGACAATGATTGCGAGCACGGGCAGCGTGTGAGAGGCCCGGTACTCGAAGTGGTCGCGGTACGCACGAAGTTGATCCCTTCCCGGCTTGTCGCCTGGGAGCGCTTTCTCGTGGTAGTCATATCCCACCCTGCATCAACTACAGGCTTTCCAGGAACTCGCCGACCACCGCCACGCAGTGATCGAAGCCCGGCGTGTAGTCCAGCGTGGCAATGGCGTCGAAGGCGGCGGGCAATCCAGCATGCGGCTGCCGGATCTGGAACAGGAATGCTTCTCGGTGGCGCAACAGGAACGGCATCGCCGTCAGGAGCTGCTGGGGCTCGCGCTCGATCACCAGCGCAAAGTCAAACAGATCGCGCGCCGTGGCCCGGTCACCACGGTGGTACATCTTCTTCGCAATGATCTCGGCGGCCGTCTCCACCTTCACGGAGCGGCCGCCGATGTCCCAGGTTTCCCAGGCGTCGGCCAGCAGGTTTGGCGCGGCCACGAAGTCGACCTCGCCTTCCTCGAACTGCAGTTTGACAAAGGCGCCGGGCTGTTCGGTGTAGTCCTGCGTCAGGTCCGCCGCCGTATCGCTCAACCGAGGCGTAACAAAGCCGAGGTACTGCGGGTCTGGCACGAAGATGTCGATGTCCTTGCTCAGCCGATGGTGGTAATGGAACATCAGCACAGTCCCACCGCCCAGGGTCCAGAACGGATCCTGGATTCCACCGTACCGGCTGATCTCGTCAATCAGCGCCAGCGCCCGCGGGAACAGCTTTTCCCAGGGACCGCCGGGCAGTGACCCGGACTTCATGCCCACAGCGCCCGCCGGTGCACGGACAAGGATTCGGCCAGCTTCGCCACGTTGCGCCAAATCTGCCGCGGTGGCAGGTGCGCGCGCGAGGCGGCCTCCTCCACAGCCATCACGACGATAGGCACGGGCGCTTCATCAAGCAAATGGGTCAGGTGCGGGGCAAATGGGAGCGGCACATCACCACTCGCCAGGACCTGCTCCAGCGCATCAGGCCCCAGTTCACGCGCATAGCTGACGCTGGCTGTCTTGGCCGCCATCCACAGGCCACGCTTCTTACGCCGCGCCAGCGTATCCGGCTTGGGGCTGTCCAGCCCCAGCACCGCCATCACCTGCCCCACGCGGTTGACGCCCAGATCGCTCAGGGTGCCGTTTTCCAGGCCGACCAGGGTCTGACGCGACAGGCCGCTCAGGTGCGCCAACTGCGCCTGGGACAGACCCAGTTCAGCGCGTCGCACTCGCACAGCATTGCCGATGTCGATCAGATTCATGGTTGACCATATTGTCAAAAATATTGGACATGCTACAGCTATCTATCCCCGCCTGCAACGAGCGGTACTCCATCGCCACTGCGAAGCGCGTCCAGCAATGCACCAGATGAGGGCATAACCTCTGATTCACGGGCCAATACCTCTGAATTTGTTGCAGAATGTTTACTCAATTTGCAGATCGGCGGTTTCAAAGGGAATCAATGGCGAGACGGAGGAAGTCCAGCGCGGCCGAAGACCTCGTGGACTTGGTGGCCTTGCTGCCCTGGTGGGCAGGTGTTGCTTTGGCCCTGATCAGCTACTGGCTGCTGCATGCCGTTGCCACGCGTCCTCTGCCTGCTGCGCAGTCCGCTCAGCAAATCGGCCAGATGGCTACGACGGCAATTTGGCAAGGCCTCGCCACGGGAGGCCAGTACCTATTGTCGATGATCTGCCTCTTCGGGGCCGTGATATCGGCGGTACGTCGCCGGCAACGGCGCGCCCTGTTCGATACCACCTCGGCAAGCAGCAGCGCCGATGCACTGCAGGGCATGTCCTGGCAGCAGTTTGAACTGCTGGTTGGTGAAGGTTTCCGGCACCGGGGCTATGTGGTCAAAGAGGTTGGCGGTGGTGGTGCCGATGGCGGCGTGGACTTGGTGCTCACCAAGGCTGGCGAGAAGACTTTCGTGCAATGCAAGCAGTGGAAGGCCTTCAAGGTGGGCGTCTCCACGGTGCGGGAGCTGTATGGCGTGATGGCCGCGCACGGTGCTGCAGGCGGCTTCGTGGTGACCTCCGGGCGCTTTACGCAAGAGGCTTCGGCATTCGCCAACGGCCGCAACATCCAACTGATCGATGGCCCCGCCCTCATGAAGCTGCTGCGGGAAGCGCGCGAGAAGGGTAGGGACCGTCCATCGGCTTCCAGTTTGACTGCTCCGCAAGGCGTGGCGTCGCCCGACAGACACATGGAGGCGACAGGGATGACCAAAGCCCTGGAGCCGACAGCGTCTGCCGAAGAACCGCCCTGCCCCCGGTGCGGGAAGCCGATGGTGCGACGCGTGGCGAAGCGAGGAGCCGCAGCCGGCAAAGCCTTTTGGGGATGCTCGGCGTTTTCTGAAGGATGCCGAGGCACGCGTGAGATCTAGAGCGCCTGAGGGTAATACCGAAAGAAGAAGGAGAAGAGATGGGGAGAAGAAGCGGATTTGAGGGATTCCTGCGCGCCACGGCGCGGGCAATGGCAGTTGCTGGAGGCCCCGGTCACGATGACGTACAAGACGGCACGCTGCACACGAACAAGAAGCTGATCACCGCGGTTTACGATCGCCGCCGCGTGCGCAAAGCCACCCCCGCAGGGTGAGGCATATTCCAAAATTCCAGATTCGTGTTCCAAAAACCAAAATGGGCTGCAACCCGAAGACTGCAGCCCATTGATTTCTAGAGAGAATCTGGCGGAGTGGACGGGACTCGAACCCGCGACCCCCGGCGTGACAGGCCGGTATTCTAACCAACTGAACTACCACTCCTGGTAGCTGGCGTTCGCTCTTTCGAGCCAAGTGCCAGCCGCTTGTGCCTACCTGCCTCGCGGCATGTTTGGCGACCCTACGGGGATTCGAACCCCGGTACTCACCGTGAAAGGGTGATGTCCTAGGCCTCTAGACGATAGGGTCAAAACCTGGGAACCGACCGAACCGCGAATTCTAGCATCGGCTTGCCGACTTCCTTCTCGCGATCAAAAACTTCTTGGTGGAGGTAAGCGGGATCGAACCGCTGACCTCTTGCATGCCATGCAAGC
>CAZAPJ010000049.1:0-35057 GCA_964487025.1 uncultured Hydrogenophaga sp. | reverse complement strand
CGCGCCAGAGAGGGGGCTGAGGGCCGCGGCTCCAAGCCTGCCTGCGCAGGCTTGGGCGTGCCCGAAGAGCAGCCGCCTCTGGCGGCGGCACGGAGCCGCAAAGCGGCGCAGGGGGGTGCCCCTATTTTTTTATCTTCTTCTCCACCTTGGCCGCCGCCTTCTCGGCCTTCTTGCGCCGGTTGAACACCAGCCGCATGTAGCGGATGTCCACGGCCCCCAGATGTTTTTCAGCGGCCAGGAACTGCTCCTGCTCTTCCTCCCGGATGTGATGCAGGTACTCGTCGCGCACCTTGGCGAAGCGCCGCAGCCAGCCGCTCGAGGCCATGTCGCGCGCCGCCAGGTCGGCCAGCAGCTTGTCCATCTCCTTGTGTTCGCCGACCGCGTGGCGCGCATCCTCGGTGGTGTCCGGGTTGCGCAGCACGCTGGACCACAGGGCCTGCTCCTCGGCCGCGGCGTGGGCCTTGATCTCCTTCACCAGTTCCGTGAAGAGCCGCTGCCGGTCGGCCGACTTGCCGCGGGTGGCATCGATCATGGCCAGCAGGGTGCGGTGGCGGTCGTGGTCTTCCACCAGCCGCCCGAAGATGTCCGGGTTGCCCCGGTACCTCGTGGCCGGGGTGCTGCCGATGTGCGCGGCCACCTGGGGCGCGATGGCCTTGGCCTTGGCCATGGCGCGGGCCTTGGCGGCGCGCTCGAGGGTTGACGGGGCGTGGCGGCGGCGGGTGCGCCGGCTGGCGGATGTGGGCATGGCGGGCTTCTCCTCTTGTTCGAGGTAGCGGTAACGGCTTCGTGGTGCCGCTCCCCCAATCTAGCGAGCCATGCCCCGGCCCGCCACGGGCGTTTTCCGCATCCGCTTGTAGGCCAAGTCCTACAGCATGCCTGTCACTGGAGGAATCCCTTCATGCACCCGCCGCCTGCGCGGCCAGCCTGGACGACGGCCGCGCGGGCGTCTCGCCCCTCCGCGGCAGGCCGCCGATCCGGCCCGCGGCCTGCCGGTTGCGTGCGCAGCGCCCGCACACCGCCAGCACCACCATCATCGGCTGCTCGGCGAAGTCCAGCCCCTGGCGCAGCGCCAGTTCCCGCAGTTGCGCTTGCAGCGCCGGGTCGACGATCGCCGTCGCGCAGCCGCATTCGCTGCACGTCATGCGGGCATCGCCGGCCGCCGCCTCTGCGCTCCGGGCGCCGTACACCGCCTTGCTGCCGTTCAGCCCGTTGCGCCATTCGTGCAGCGCCAGGCCGTGTTCGGCCAGGTCCTTGAGCGCCCGGTACACCGTCCCGTGCCCGGCGGACATGCCGCGCGCAAGCAGTTCGCGGAACACCTCGTCGGCGTCGAGCCGCCGGGGCTCGCAGGCCTGCAGCACCTGCAGCACGCTGATGCGCGGCACGGTCGGGCGCATCCCCGCCGCGCGCAGGCGCTGCAGCACCGTCGCCGTCCGCGCGTCGCCGCCGTCGTGGGCCTGGTTCAAGCGCCAGTCCTCCGGTCAATCGAAGCGGTAGGTCGCGCTGAGCAGGTAGGAGCGCCCCGGCGCGACCGTGGCGAACAGCCCGACGTGCGAGGCGTCGTACAGCGGCTTGTCGGCGATGTTGTTGACGTTGAACTGCACCGAGAGGCGCTGGTTCACCTCGTAGCGGGCCATGGCGTCGTAGCGCACCCAGCTCGGCAGCTCCAGGCTGTTGGCGTCGTCCGCGTAGCGCATGCCCGTGTAGCTCGCGCCGCCGCCGATGCTCAGCGCGGGCGTGAGCTTGTAGGTGGTCCAGAGGGTGGCGCTTTGCTTGGCGACGAACTTGATCCGCTTGCCGTCGAACACGCTGGTGCCGCTGCGGTAGGTGACGATCTTCGGGTCCAGGTAGGTGTAGCCGGCCCAGATGCTCCACTGCGGCGTGATGGCCCCGGTGGCGCCGAGCTCGAAGCCGCGCGTGCGGTTGTTGCCGCTCAGGGTCACGATGCCGGTCAGGGGATCGGTGGAGCGGGCGTCGGTCTTGCGGGTCTCGAAGACGGCGGCGGTCAGCGAGAGGCGGTGGTCCAGCACGTCCCACTTCGTGCCCAGCTCCCAGCTCCGGCTCTTCTCGGGCTCCAACTGGCGCAGCGTGGCCGCGCCGGCCGCGCCGTCGGCGCCGCCGCCCTGGCCCAGGTTCGAGCCCGACGGTTCGGACGAGGTGCCGTAGGACAGGTAGACGCTGCCGTTCTCGGCCGGCTTGTACACCAGGCCGAGCTGGTAGTTCCAGAAGCTGTCGGTGCGCTGGAACCGGTTCGCGGGGTTGGTGGCCAGGTTGTCCAGCTCGAAGCGCTCGCGGCGCAGGCCGGCGTTGACGGAGAACCGGTCGTTGATCTCCATCGTGTCGAAGAAGTACAGCGACTGCGTCTTGATCTCGCCGCCCGCCGTGCGGGGGCCGTAGGTCAGGTTGAAGGCGTAGTTCCGGTAGGGGTCCGGGTGGTGCAGCGAGTCGATCTCGTTGGCGGGCGCGCCGGCCATGCTGCGGTTGTAGATCTTTTCCCGGCCGAGCTCCAGGCCGACGCTGTAGGTGTGCTTGACCTCGCCGGTCCTGAAGTTGCCGTACAGGTCGGTCTGGTTCACCAGCGATTCGCTCTGGCGCCACCAGGTGCGGTTGCCGCGCGTGAACTGGGCGTTGGGGCTGAGGGGATCGCATGCGGGCGTGCCAACCGCAGGGTTCGGGGCGCTCGGGTTTCCAATCATGAGCGCACAGTTGTCGAACGAGGGGCGCGTCAGCAGGTAGTGGTTCAGCGTCTTCGACTGGCGCAGGATGTTGCGCAGCTTCAGGTCGCTGGAGAAGTCGTGCTCGACCGTGGCCGTGGCCGTCTTCATCACGTTCTCGCGGAAGTCGGCGTTCAGGCGGCCGTAGAAGTTGTCGCGGTCCACCTTGGGAGGGCGGTTCTGCTCGGGGTGCGCCGCGTTGCTGAACGGAATGCCCTGGTCGGGCATGTCGTTGTTCTCGACCCGGGAATACTGCAGCTTCACCCGCGTCGGCGTGCCCAGGCCGAAGGCCACCGAAGGCGCGAAGCCCCAGCGGTCGACGGTGACGCCGTTGCGGCCCGGCACCTCGCCGCCCATCTTCATCAGGTTCAGGCGGAAGGCGCCGCTGTCGGAGAACATCACGTTGCCGTCGGCGGTGGCGCGCCACTGGCCGGCGTTGCCGATGCCCGCGCTGGCCTCCACGAAGTTGCTCAGCCGCGGCGACTTGGTCTGCAGGTTGATGCTGCCGCCGGTGCCGCCGCGCCCGGTGTAGGCCGAGCTCGGCCCCTTGATGACCTCGACCGACTCCAGGTTGAAGGTCTCGTGCGAGGTGCGGCCGTAGTCGCGCACGCCGTCGATGAACATGTCGGTGCTGGCCTCGTAGCCGCGCACGAAGGGCCGGTCGCCGTTGGGCGTGCCGCCCTCGCCGGCGCCGAGCGTGATGCCCGGCGTGGTGCGCAGCACGTCCTGCAGCGAGGTGGCGCCGCGGTCCCGGATCAACTCTTCGGGGATGACGGTGACCGACTTCGGCGTGTCCAGCAGCGGCGCGGTGAACCGGGGGCTGCTCGCCTCCACCGGGGCCTGGTAGCCCTCTTCGCGCGCGCCGGTGACCGTGACGGTGCCGAGCGTCTGCGACGCGCCGCCGTCCTGCGCATAAGATGCCGAGACCGGCGCCATGGCCACGGCGCCGCCGATGACCGCCCCCGCCAGGACAGAACGGCTGAACGCCGGCTGGAAACTCTCCAGCGGCAGTAGCGTGACCGGCCGCGGGGCCGTGGCCATCTGCTCGTTTGCGTGGCGGCTCGCCACATGCTTTGCCCTCTTTGCCATCGGGTAGACCTTCTTCATCATCATTGAATGGAAAAAAACGAACGTGAATGCCCAACGTACTTCTGGCGGTCGCCGTCTCGGCAAGGACCGATCGGCGCAGGGGGCTTGAAGGACTGAAGCAGCACCCGCGAGGCTAGAGGGGCGGGCGTCGAATTTCCATTGAACGCGGATGAAAATCGGATGGGGAATGAGAACAATAACGATTCATTTCCCATTCGACGCTTTTTTCACGCGCGGTCTGCTAGCCTGCCGGAGAGCGCCCCTATAGGGTTCGCCAGTCCATCGATTGATGCGCGGATGCGCGAGGTCTCAATGCCGGGCCACAAGCCGCCCATTCCCTACACCGTGCTGATCGTGGAAGACGAGCTGGCGATCGCCGAGAACCTGCTGCTGGCCCTGGAGCGGGAAGGCTTCGCCGCCGACATCGCACGCGACGCCCGGGCCGCTCTGCACCAGTTGCAGCACGGGCCGTACGACCTGGTGCTGCTCGACGTCGGACTGCCCGGCCTGGACGGCCACCACGTGCTCCGGCAGATGCGCGAACACCTGCAGTTGCCCACCCCGGTGCTGATGCTGACCGCGCGCGCCGCGCTGGAGGACAAGGCCCAGGGCTTCTCGCACGGCGCCGACGACTACCTCACCAAGCCGTTCGCGCTCGAAGAGGTGCTGATGCGGTCCAAGGCGCTGATCCGCCGCTCCAAGCAGCTCGCCGACACCGCCTTCGCGCTGCGCCACGGCCCGCTGCGCTACGTGGTGGCGGAGCGGTTCGTGACGGTGGACGGGCAGCCGGTGAAGCTGTCCCGCAAGAGCCTCATGATCCTGGAGCTGCTCATGCGCTACGCCGGGCGCGTCGTGCCGCGCGAGAAGCTCGAGGACTACCTGTGGCACGGCGAGCCGCCCTCTTCCGAGGCCCTGCGCAGCCAGCTGCACCTGCTGCGCAGGGCCTTGCAGGCGCATGGCTACGACGGCATCGAGACCGTGCACGGCATCGGCTGGCGCCTGGTGAGCCCGCCGGACGGTCCATGAAGCGCCGGAAATCGATCGCCTGGCGCATCACCGTGGTGCTGACCGGCCTCATCTGCCTGGCGGTGTGGCTGGTCGCCCTGCTGACCTACGTCGTGCACCGCCACACGCAGGAGCAGATGATCAAGGACCTGATCCAGACGGAGTCCAGCCGCATCGTCAAGCGCGTGTCGAGGTTCGGCAACCAGTGGACCACCCCCTTCTCGCGCGACATGGGCCCATCGATGTTCGCCTGGGGCGAGTCCAGCGCGGTCCCCGCCAGCGACCTGCCGGACGAACTGCGCCGCCTGCCGGTCGGCCTGCACGACCTGGACCGCGGCGCCAGCACCTGGCACGTGGCCGTGGCCGACGCCATGGACGGGCGGCTGTATGTGCTCTACGACTCGATCGTGGTCGAGAAGCAGTTGAGCGATTTCTCCCGCGCCCTGGCCGGCATCGTGGTGGGGTTCTCGATCCTGGCCATGCTCATCAGCGGCGCCGTGGCGCGCTGGATCACCACGCCCCTGGACGTGCTGGCCGAGCGGCTCGAGCGCTGGGGCGGCCGGGCCGAGGAAGCGGAGGCCGCCAGCGGCAACGAGGCGGATCGCCTGATGAAGGCCTTCAACCGGGTGCAGGACCAGGTGGACGCCTCGATCGCCGACCAGCGCGAGTTCTCGGCCAACCTGCACCACGAGATCCGCACCCCGCTGACCGTCATCCGCAGCGACGCCGAACTCCTGCTGCTCGACGGGACCACCGACCCGGAACGCCTGCGCCCGCGGCTGAAGCGCATCGTCCGCTCGGTCAGCGAGATCGGCCAGTCGCTGGAAAGCACGTTCAGCCTGGCCCACGCCCGCTTCGAGGACCGGACCCTGGTCAACATCCGCCTGTGCGTCGAGGACATCTTCGAAAGCCTGCACTTCGACGCCAGCAAGGCCGGCCTCGCGTTCGTCAACGCGGTGCAGCCCGCGCACGAAGAGCGGCTCAGCCACCAGGCGCTGATGATCGTGGTGCGCAACATCCTGCGCAACGCGGTGCTGCACGCGGCGCCCGCCACCCTGGTGGTGTCGTCGATCCCGCAGGGCCTGCAGTTCACCGATTCGGGGCCGGGCATCGCGCCGTCCGATCTGCCGAGCGTGTTCGACCGGTATTTCACCAACCGCCGGGCCGACCAGCACCCGAATGCCGCCGCCGAGCCCCTGCGCCCGGCCAGCCTCGACCAGACCGGCCTGGGCCTGGCCATCGCGAAGCGGGTGTGCGTGATGCAGTCCTGGAGCCTGGAGGTTGCGTCGCCCGCAAGCCATGGAAAGGGCACCTGCTTCACGCTCCGGTTCCAGGGCAGCGGCTCAGCCTCCCGAATGGCGCCAGATCAGCACCACGCCTGACAACATCACCACCACGCTGACCACCCGAAGAAACTGCGCGCGTGACAGCGACAGGGTGATGCGCCGCCCGATCGCCGTGCCCACGAGCATGGGCAGCGCCAGGATCGACGCCAGCACCAGGACATCCGTGCGTGCGTAGACGCCGGCCAGCAGGAACAGCACCGCGCGCGTCAGCGTGGACAGGCCGATCAGCGTGGACTGCGTCACCCGGATGCGGTCGCTGGCCTCCAGGCGCCCGGCCAGGTAGATGGCGTAGAGAAAGCCGCCGCTGCCGAACAGCGCCGAGAAAATGCCGCCGACCGCGCCGAACGGCCAGGCAGCGCGCGGGGAGAACCTGGCGGCGGACCTGAAGCCGCTGAGCGCATAGACCCCGTAGCCGACCGCGAACACCCCGAGCGCGAGCGCCAGCGTCTCGGGTCGGCCCAGCAGCAGCATCGCCGCGCCCACCAGGCTGCCGGCCACCATGGCGGGCACGAGGCGCCGCAGTTCTGCACCATCCGCCGCTTGGCGGTCGCGCGCGATGTTGACGCCGGCCGCCGCGAAGTCCAGCAGCGCCAGCAGGGGCACGATGGTGGTCAACGGGATCACGTGCGCGAGCACCGGCCCGGCCACGAGCGCGGTGCCGAAGCCCGCGAGCCCGAAGACCACGTAGGCCGCTGCCACGCCGAGGCAGGCGACGAGCAATGGCAGCGGTGGCAGCGGGAGATGGGTGTGCGCGAAAGCCAGCAAGGCATCGATCGAAGCGTTCATGGGGTATGGGCGAAGGCGGCTGGGACCCACCCAATCTATCGCGCCAGACCCTCGTCACCCAGTCAGAATGCGGCGCGCATCTATCTCGAAATCCGATCGCCGGCCGCCGCCGGGGCCTGCTGCCGCAGCAGCTCGACGAAGCGGCGCACCAGCGCCGGCGCATCGTGCCGCCACAGCGCCAGCACGCTGCACGTGCATTCATCGCCCCGCAGCGCGAGCACGCGCACGCCCCGCGGCGCCATCCGCCCCATGGATTCGGGAACGATGGCGATGCCGAAGCCGGCCTGGACCAGCGCAAGCTGGGCCCACTTGCGCGAACGCACCAGCGCCGGCTGCGGCTGGAAGCCCTGCGCACGGCACAGCTCGGCCACGCGCTGGCTCAGGCCGCCTCGCTCGACGTGCGGCGTGGCCACGAAGCGCTCGCCGCGCAGGACTGACAGGGGAACCTGCCGCCCACCGGCCATCGCATGGCCCTCGGGCAAGACAGCCACCAGCCGCTCGTCGTACAGGGGCGTGTGCTGCACGCCCGCGTGGCGGCGCAGGACGGGGCCGCGCGCCAGGCCGACGTCCGCCCGGCCCTCGTGAATCTCCAGCGCCTGGTGTTCGGACGACGCCTGCGCCACCTCCACCGACACGCCGGGGTGCAGCTGCGCATGCCGCTGCAGCACGGCCAGCAGGCGTGGATCCAAGGGCACCGAACTGGAATGGAGCAGCTGCAGCGTGCCTTCGGTGCCGCGCTGCGCATGCACGGCGCTGGCCGCCGCGCCTTCCAGCGCGATCAGGATGCGGCGGGCATCGCCGTGCAGCGACCGGCCGGCGGCCGTCATCGCGAGGTGGCGCGTATCGCGCTCGAGCAGCGTCACCCCGAGTTCGCGCTCCATCTCGCGCACCTGGCGGCTCAAGGCCGACTGGGCGACGAAGAGCCGCTCGGCGGCCAGGCTGAAGCTGCCGGCATCCACGATCTCGACGAAATAGCGCAACTGGCGATGGGTGAGCATGCGCGATTGTGAGACACGGCCCGCCGACCGCAGGATAAACCGGTACGGGTACTGGAACGCCGCTAAACTTGGCCGTCCATTCCCGAACGAGAAAGAAGAAAGGGGCCGCATGCTCAACGCAACCCGCTTTTCGCTGCTCGCCAGCCTCTTCATCGTCGGCGGCTGCGCCGGCACCGGCATGGCGCCGTCGGGCGCCGACAACCGCCTGCTGGGCACCTGGCAGGTGGTGGAGATCGCGGGCCGGCCGGTGGTGGCGGACAGCCAGGTGACATTGGCGTTCGACAAGGAGGGCCGCTTGTCCGGCAACACCTCGTGCAACGGCTTCGGCGCCCCGTACACGCTGAGCGGCGGCGACCGGATCAGCATCCCGCGCCCGGTGATGACGATGCGGGCCTGTCTGCCGGCCCTGATGGACCAGGAGGGCCGCCTGATCACCCTGCTCGAACAGGTGACGACCTACCGGATCAACGGCGCCGGCGCGCTCGTGCTGAGCACCGCGTCGAACCAGACGCTCACGGCGCGGCTCAGGTAGCGCCCTTCCCTGCCGGATACGGGTATGGCCATACGAAGGCAGCGCGCATGCCCCACTATGCCGAACTGAAGAGGATCCAGGACGCCGCGGTGCGCCAGCGCACCGTGGCGGGCCTGCAGCGCCTGCGGCCGGCGCTGGCCCAGGCCATTCCCACCCGCACCGCCACCGACACGCTGCTGCTGGCGACCTGGAACATCCGCGAGTTCGATGCCGGCAGGTACGGCTACCGGGGCGACGAGCCCTACTACTACATCGCCGAGATCCTGAGCCGCTTCGACCTGATCGCGATCCAGGAGGTGCGCGACGGCCTGTACCCGCTGCAGCGCCTGCGCCGCCTGCTGGGCGACGACTGGGACTTCCTCGTCACCGACGTGACGCTGGGCACGGCCGGCAACGCCGAGCGCATGGCCTACCTGTACGACCGGCGCAAGGTCGGCTTCACCGGCCTGGCGGCCGAGCTGGTGCTGCCCAGGGAGAAGAATGCCCAGGAGGAGCCGGTGCAACTCGCGCGCTCGCCCTACATCGCGGGCTTTCGCGCCGGCTGGGCCTACCTCACGCTGGCCACGGTCCACATCTACTACGGCAAGGGCGTGGCCGTGGACCCGCGCCGGCTGGCCGAGATCACGGCCCTCGGCAAGACCATCGCCAAGAACGCGGCCAAGCTCTCGGGCGCGCCGCAGCACGAGCCCGGCGCGCCGCCGCTGCCCGACAACCTGATCCTGCTGGGCGACTTCAACATCTTCAACCGCAAGGATGTGACGATGGAGGCCATCACCCAGGCCGGCTTCGTCGTGCCCGAGGCGTTGAACAGCATCCCGGGATCGAACGTCGCCAAGGACAAGCACTACGACCAGATCGCCTACTACCAGCGCCTGGCGCGGATGAAGCCGACCGGCCGGGCCGGCGTGTTCGACTTCTTCGAGCAGGTCTACCGGCTCGAGGACGAAGCGGCCTACGCCCAGGAGCGGGCCGAGAAGCCCGGCCGCAGCTTCAAGGACTGGCGCACCTACCGCATGAGCGACCACCTGCCGATGTGGATCGAGCTCGGCATCGATGACAGCGAGGCGTACCTGGGCGCGCTGTAGCGCGGCTGCATGCGAAGCCGATTGGCGGCATCGTCGCTTTCGGTCAAGCGGATCGCGTGGTGCTCACTCCTTGCCGTAACCCGGGATCCCCTTGATCTCCAGGTACTCGTTGAGCCCGAACTCGCCCCACTCCCGTCCATTGCCGGACTGCTTGTAGCCGCCGAAGGGTGCGCCGCGGTCCACCGGCGGGTAGTTGATCTGCACGTTGCCGGCGCGCATGCGGCGCGCGACGCGCCGCGCTCGCGCCAGGTCGCTGGACTGCACGTAGGCGGCCAGGCCGTAGGGCGTGTCGTTGGCGATGCGCACGGCGTCGTCTTCGTCCTCGTAGCCGATCAGGCACAGCACCGGTCCGAAGATCTCCTCGCGCGCCACCGTCATCGCCGGGTCCACGTCGGCAAAGACGGTGGGTTGTACGAAAAAGCCGGACGCAAGGCCCGCCGGCCGGCCGACACCGCCGGCGACCAGTCGCGCGCCCTCCTCCAGGCCGACGCCGATGAGGCGCTGTATCTTCTCGAATTGGGCACGGTTCGCCACCGGACCCATGGTCGCCGCCTCGTCCGAGGCCGGTCCGATGCGCACCGCGGCAGCGGCCTTGCGAGCCAAGGCCACCGCTTCGTCCATGCGCGCGTGCGGCACCAGCATGCGGGTAGGCGAGACGCAGGACTGGCCGCTGTTGTTGAAGCAGCGGTTCACGCCCAGCGTCACCGCCCGTTCGAAATCCACGTCGTCGAGCAGGATGTTGGCGGATTTTCCGCCGAGTTCCTGCCCCACCCGTTTGACGGTGTCGGCCGCTGCCCTGGCCACCGCGATGCCGGCGCGCGTGGAACCGGTGAAGGAAACCATGTCCACATCCGGATGGGCGGCAATCGCATGGCCGGTCACGGCGCCGTCGCCGTTCACCAGGTTGAAGGCCCCTGGCGGCAGCCCGGCCTCGTGCACGATGTCGGCGATGATCAACGCGCTCAACGGCGAGACTTCGCTGGGCTTGAGCACCACGGTGCAGCCGGCCGCGATGGCCGGCGCCAGCTTGCACACGACCTGGTTGATCGGGAAGTTCCAGGGCGTGATCAAGCCGCAGACGCCGATCGGCTCCTTGGTCACCAGCGTGTTCCCGCGCAGCTCATCGAAAGCGAAGCCCTGCAGCACCTTCACGGTCTCGGCGAAATGGTCGGGCCCGCTCGGGAAGTGCACGCTGCGCGCGCTGGAGATGGGCACGCCCATCTCCACGGACATGGCCTGGCACAGGTCTTCCTTGCGGGCAAGGAAGCCGGCTTCGAGCCGCCGCAGCCAGTTAATGCGCTGCTCCACGGTCGAGGCGGCCATGAGCGGGAACGCGGCGCGCGCCGCCGCCACGGCACGGTCCACGTCGATCGCGTCGGCAGCAACCAGTTCGGCAACGGTCTGCTCCGTGCTGGGGTCGACCACGGCGATGCGCGCCGTGCCGTGGTTGGGCTGCCACCGGCTGTCGATGTAGCTGTCGGCGAGGTGTTGGTAGCTCGGCATGTCAATCGATCGTCACTTGGATGGTTTTCAGCATGTCGCCGTAGCGGGTGAAGTCCGAGCGGATGATGTCCTGCAGGTAGGCGATGGAGGCATCCTGCGCCGGGATGGCACCGCCGGCGATCAGCTTCTCTCGCACGGCTGGTTTGGCCAGCGCCTCCTGCAGCGCGGCGTTCAGCTTGTTCAGCACGTCCTGCGGGATGCCCTTGGGGCCGATGATGCCGTACCACAGGGTCGGGATCAGGTAGTTCGGCATGCCCGCATCGGCCACGGCCTGCTTCAGCGACGGCACGCCCGGCAGCGCCGCCATCGGTTCGGGCGACACGGCGATCGCGGTCAAAGTGCCGGCCTGCACATAGGGCAGCGCGCTGGCATCGCCCAGCACGAAGGACAGCTGCCCCCCGACCAGGTCGACCAGTGCCGGGCCCGTGCCCTTGTACGGGACGTGCAGCACGTCGGTCTTGACCTCGCGCTGCAGCACCTCGCCGGCGATGTGCTGGATGCTGCCGTTGCCGGTGGAGCCGTACGACACCGCCTGGGGCTTGCTGCGGGCCCGCTCCGCCAGGTCCTTGAAGCTCTTGATGCCGCTCTTGGGATTGACGACGAAGATGTTGGAGGTGTTGGCCACCAGGCCGATCGTGGAGAAGTCGTTGCGCGGATCGAAAGGCCTGCTCTTCACCAGATGCGGCGTGACGGTCAGGATGCTGGTCGTGACCAGCATCACCGTGTAGCCGTCCGGCGCGGCGCGCGCCACGTTGCCGGCCGCGACCAGGCCATTGGCGCCGGGCTGGTTGATCAGCACCACCGGCTGGCCTAGCGCGGTGCTCATGGACTCGCTGAGCATCAGGCCGACCAGGTGCACGAAGCCACCGGGCGCGAACGGGATCACCATGGTGATCGGCTTGGTCGGGAACTCCGCGGCCCGGGCGGTCGACCAGGTGAACGCGAGCAGCAGCAGCAGGAGACGGGCAATCTGTCGGAAGGTATGCATCGTGAGGCTCCGGTGGGTTGAAGAAAACGGGGAACAGGGGGGCGCGGATGCGGCAAGCCGGACTAGGGTCTGGCGCGGAAGGTCTCGGCGAACAGACGCATCCAGTTGCCGCCCATCATCTGGGCGATCTCGTCGGCGGAGAAGCCGCGGCGATCCAGCTCGACGATGATGTTGGGCATGCCCGAGGGGTTCTTGAACCATTCGGACCAGCCCTCGTGCGGCGCCATCGTCATCTGGTTGGCCGGTGCGCTCTCGCGCGACCAGCGCGCATAGCGCCACCAGGTGCGCACCGCGCCGGTGTGGCCGGGGCAGTAGTCGCTGCCGATGGCCACCGCATCCACACCGATGCGATCGACCACCCAGGCCACCATGTCGCCGAACTCCTCCAGCGTCGTGGCCGCGCCGCGCTTGGTCATGTTGCGGTTGGGCGAGAGACCGATCACGCCGCGCCGGGCCGCCAACGCCTTGATCGCCTCGGTCGTCTTCTGCCGCCCGGAGCCGTAGACGCCGGCGCCGATGTACTCGCGCGGGTTCGCATGCGTGATCGCCACCGGCACGGCCGAACGGTCGATCGCCTCCAGTGTGGTGCGCTCGCCGCAGTGCGACAGGTCGATCAGGATGCCGACCTTGTTCATCTCCTCGATCGCCTTGCGGCCGAAGCGCGAGGAAATGCCCGAATCGTTCTCCTCCCAGTAGCCGCAGCCGATGTAGTTCTGCAGGTTGTAGGTCAGCTGCATGATGCAGATGCCGTTCTGCCGGAACACGCTGAACAGGTCCAGGTTGTGCTCGACCGGGGCGGTGTTCTGGAAACCCAGCACGAGGGCCGTGCGGCCCGACTGGCGGATCGCCTCGATTTCCTCGACCGAACTGGCCTGCGCCACCAGGTCGGCGTTGGCGGCCAGCACCTGCTTCCACTTGCCCAGCAGATTGAAGGTCTCGGCCGCGTTGTCCCAGACCGCGATCGTGGTGTTGACGCAGCCCAGGCCGCCGGAACGGTATTCCTCGAACCACTTGCGTTCGGGCGTCGGCATCGACAGGCCGTCCACCAACGCGTAGGTGCGGTCGCCGTAGCGCGCCCCCTCGGGGACGACCGTCAGGGCCTTGTCTTGCTGCAGTTCCGTCATGCGTGTTCTCCTTGGTTTGTCAGAAAGTCTTGAGCGGATCGGCGCCCGGGTGGAGCACCTGGGGTTCCAGATCCTGCGGCACCAGCAGCGCGCGGCCGGCCTGCAGCAATGCGTCGTAATCGGTGCGCGGCAGCGCCACGCCGCGGGTCGCGGCATCGGCGGCCAGCTGGGCTTCGGTCGTCGCCTGCGCCGCCAGCTCAACCACCGGGGGGGCCACGTCCGGCCTCAGGCAGGTGATCGACAGGCCTTCGTCGTCCGCGAGCGGCATGCCGGCCGAGCCCATCCACGCGGCGGGCAGGCTGTCGCCCACACCCTCGGCGTACCAGCAGCCCCCCAGCGGCCGCGGGCCGGCCAGGCTGTAACCGCCGGCCCCGCCCCCGCCCCACCGCAGCAGCGTCACCACGCCTTTGCGCGCGCCGCGCAACACGATGGCGCGCGCCAGCCAGCCATCGCGTGCCTGTTCCATCTGGACCGTGCCGCAGCCATGGGCCTCACGCAGGGCTCGCGCCAGTGCCAGGTCCAGGGCCACCGGCGCCAAGGCCAGCGCCGACGTTGGCGGTGCCTGCCACTTCAACGGACCACCGTCCGGCCAGGCCGGTGCGGGCGGCGACAGGGCGAAGCCGGCGGCGCAATGCCGCAGCGCCGCGGCCACGGCCGCATCGCCCCGGTGCTGCGCGAACGCGACCAGCGCGCCGGCCTCCCCCGCCAGACCCAGCGGCAGGCCATGGCCTTGCAGCGCCACCTGCAACAGACGGGCCAGCTCGCGTGGCGCCAGTCGCAGCAGCGCCGGTTCCGGCGCCGAAGCCTCGGCGCGCACGGGTGTGACGTGGCCGGCGGTCGGCGGCAAGGGGGCCAGCCGGTCGCCGGCATCGGCCTGCTCGGCCGTCGGCATGCAGGTGAAGGGCCAGCGGCCCTCGCGCCCGGCCGCCACGTCCTCGGCGATCGGCGCGCCCTGCAGGAAGGTGCCGCGCACCGACTTCGGGAAGGCGGCCTCGAACTTTTCCATGCCGAAGAACGCGAGCACGAAGCGGATCGCCTCGAACGGCACGTACTGTGGTGACAGCCAGGGCTGGCGCAGCGTGCCATAGTGCGCGCCGGCCAGGGACTGCAGGCGGGCCACGACGTGCCGCAGATCGGGCCGTAGCGCCAGCGCGGCACCGGTGCGCTGCTCCGGCGGCTGTGTGCACAGCCAGCCGTGCGCTTTACGCAACTGGGCGATGAAGTCCACGTTGGTCTCGAATTCCAGGTGCACGAGCCGGTGCCGCAGGCCGCGACGCACGTCGCGCGGCGCCGCGCTCGAGCGGTACCAGAAGTAGGCCGGCTCCTCGTCGCCCTCCAGCGCCCAGCCGAACTCGCGTTCGACCAGGGCGCGCAGTTCGCCGACCGAGGCTTCCGGGTGCAGCGGTATGTCCTCGTCGACCAGGAAGCGGTCGACCGCCGCATCGGCGATGTCCGGATGCAGTTCCAGCACCAGCGCATGCAACACCTCGCAGGCCTCGGGCGCCACTTCGCGGCGTGCCCAGGCAATCAGCGGCACGAGAGAAATCGTTTTCTCATTGCGCGAGGCGACGCCGCCCGACGGCGTAGCCAGGAACGCCTCAACGCGGCGCAACTCGGCCGCGGTCGCTTGCGGCGGCGCGAACACGCCGTCCGCCGGCCGTGCGCCTTCGGTGAAGTGCTGTGCGGCCTTGCGCAGCAGCGCAGTGAAGCGCGCCGCCAGTGCGCCGTGCAGCACCGGCGTGCGGCGCACCGCCTCGACCAGTGCGTCCTCGTGCACCAGACTCCAGTGGTGCATCTGCTGCGGATGGTTGGTCGCGTAGGCGGCAAGGCCGGTGGCGGCGGAATTCCCCAGCCCGAGGAAGCGCCGGTACTCCGGCGCCAACCGCACGGCCTGCGGGCTGCGCACGCGCGCCAGGTGGTCGACCAGGTCGAACACGTATTCGCGCAGCATGAAGGCTGAGCAGAACTGCGCGTGGTAAGGCCGGCGCAGCGGGTGTGCGGCGTCATAGCCTTCCAGCGGCAGCGTGCCGTGCTGGCCGTTGCCGATGAAGGCCGTGGTGCGCAGGATGTAGCCCACCGGCGCCAGCTCCGCCAGATCGGGCTGCCGGCCCTGTGCGAGGCAATCGACCACGTGGTTGAAGACGCGCGCGCTGCGGTTGCCGCGCGCGTACATCAGCGTGCCGTAGTCGGCAAAGCCCGCGCGCTGCTTGGGCACCTCGCGCCGCAGCAGGGCTTCGCGCTCGGCGGTCCAGTCGCCCTGGCACAGCACGCCCATCGCGTCCCAGCTGGCGGCGAAGTTGCGGTCGGTCTTGACCTCTTCCGGCAGCATGTCGGAGACCAGGAAAAAGTGGAACACGCGCCCGCCGCCGTGCAGCCGGTACAGGATCTCGCCTCGGCCATCCGCATCGAGTTCGAAGCGCAGCTTCTCCACCCGATAGCGGCCGCGCACCAGTTCGCGCATGGCGGCGCGTGGGAAGCTCAGCGCGTCGGGCAGCACCGCACGCGCACGCACCGGGCCGACCAGCTCTTCGGGCGGGCGGTGCGCCAGCGGCGGCGTCATGCGCGCTCCCGGTGGTCGAGCCGGCGCAGCAGCGCCTCGGGATTGCGCTGCGCCAACTGTTCGCGCAAGGCGGGTGCGATGCCCTGCAGTTGCCGGCCCGGCTCCGTCAGGCCCATGTCGAACGGCCAGTCGGAACCGAACAGCACGCGGTCGGCGCCGAACGTGGTGGCCGCGAGCGTCAGCGCGTCGACATCGTGCGTGATGCAGTCGATGCAGAAGCGCCGCAGCGCGGTGCGCACCTTTTCGCCGCCCAGGTAGGTGCCGGCGCGGTCGGTGTCCTGGCCGCGCTGCAATCGGCCCGACACGGCGGCGAAACTGCCGCCGCCGTGCGCCAGGCAGATGGTGAGGCCGGCATGTTGCTCCAGCACGCCCGACATCGTCAGATGGGCGGCCGCGATCGCCGTCTCGGTTGGCCCGCCCAGCAGGTTGGGCAGCGAAAAGCGCGACAGCCGCGGATCGCAGGCACCGGCCGGGTGCAGCAGCAGGAAGGCCCTTGCCTGGTCCAGTCGAGCCCACAGCGGCCGGTAGTCGGCATCGGACAACATGCGCCCACGCTGGGGGTCGCCCGCGGGCATGGCGAACAGCCGGTGGCCGCGCGCGATCGCCTCGTCCGCCACCTGCACGGCCACGGTGGGATGGTAGACCGGCAGGTGCAGCATGGGTTTGAGCCGGGGCCAGGCCGCCAGCTTCTCGGCCAGCGCCCGCTGCAGCAACCGGGCCCAGGCCAGGCAGTCGGCCTCCGCCAGCTGCGGGCGGTACAGCGTGGGCGGCACCGACACCCAGGCCTCGGCCACGCCGTGCCGGTCCATCCAGGCCAGCAAGGCCTGCGGGTCGTAGAGCTCGTGCTTGCGCAGCGGGGCACCGTCGACCACGGCATGGCCCTCGGGCGACCAATGCAGGCCATCGACCCCCTGCGCCTGCGCCTTCGTCAACGGGATCATGTGGGCGTGCACGTCGAGTCGCACCGGGAAGGATTCTTGGGGCATGGGCTGGGTCCGTGGCGTGGGGCCGGCAGAGGACAGAGGCGGGCCGTTCAGGCCGAATCGCGGCGCACCAGTGCGCGTTCGATGGTGATCGCGCTGCGCAAGGCCTTGGGGGTTGGCTTGGCCTGGAAGAAGCTGCGCACGTGCTCGGCCGTGGCCTTGGCGTCGGAACTGAGCGTGGTCAGCGCGGGACGCAGGTAGGCGCCCATCTCCAAGCCGCCGAAGCCGATGATCGCCACGTCGCGCGGCACCACCAGGCCACGATCGTGCAGCGCCGCCATGGCCCCGGCCGCGATCTCGTCGCTGCCGGCCTGGATGCCGGCGAAGGCCAGGCCGCGGTCCAGCGCCTCCTCGACCGCCGCACGCCCCGCGGCGTAGCGGTACTTGCGGTCCCAGACCAGGGCGGGGTCGAAACAGCCGGCCGCCTGCATCGCAGCGCGGTAGCCGAGGAAGCGCTCGGTCCCGATCGCGGAGCCCTGCATGCGGCCGACATAGGCGATGCGCCGACGGCCGCTGGCAAGCAAGTACTCGACCGCCCGGCGCGACGACGCCTGTTCGTCGTAGACCACGGACGGCACGGCCAGGTGCGTGAGATCCTGTCCGATGGACACCACGGTCGTACCGAGCTTTTGCAGCGCCGCAATCATCGGCGGAATGCTGGCGGGCACGGTGTGGGACATCGCAATCGCCACGCCGCGCAGGCCCATGGTCTGGGCGCGCCGGAAGAAGTCGTCCAGGCGCAGGTCGCTGTGGCCCTGGTTGAACAGCATCAGGTCTATGCCCACCTCCTCCAGCGCTGTCTGCACGTGCAGCGTGAGCTCGGAGAAATGGCGCTGCGCGAGATCACCGACCAGCAGCGCCACGGTGTTGCTGCGGCCCTTGCGCAGGCCTTGGGCCATGGGGTTGGGCCGGTAGCCCAGCGCCTGGATCGCCGCCTGCACGCGATCGCGCATCGCAGGGTCGACCGTGGTGTTGCCGTTCTGCACGCGCGACACCGTGGCCAGCGAGACGCCGGCCTGGCGCGCCACCTCCGCCACCGTGACCATGGTCTTGCGCGGAGCTTTCACCGGCGGCATGTTCAGCGACCTCAACCGTCGGCCAACGGACGCGTGGCCTGCATGGCATCGCGCTGCTGCGCCAGCGCCCACCAGCGCGCCAGGCCGGGCCGCTGCTCGAACAGCAGCGCCGCACCGAAGCGCAGCTCCAACCAACCCAGCGCACTGGCCACGGCGATGTCCCGCAGGCCGAACACGGGCTGGCCCGGCACCGCATCCTCCAAGGCCTGCGCCAGGCTATCGAGGCCCCGCGCGACCTTCGCCATCTCCTGCGCGATCTTCACGGCCTGCTGCTGCCCGACTGGACGAGCGGACTCGCTGCGGGCCAGCATTCCCGCCTCGACGACGGCGTCGGCCAGCGCGATCAGCGACAGGTCTTTCCAGCGCTGAACGCCGGTGGACGGCAGCAGGCGGCCCTGGCCATGCACGGCGTCCAGGTAGTCACAGATCACGTTGGAGTCCGCGAGTCGCAGGCCATCGTCGGTCACCAGCACCGGCACCTTGGCAACCGGGTTGTCGGCCCAGAAGGCCGGATCCTCGGTGCGCAGCGCCGTCGCCACCAGCGTGATCTTGTCCGCCACGCCAAGCTCGTGGGCCGCCAGCCGGACCTTGCGCGCGAACGGGGAATTGACGGTGTAACGCAATTGCATCGAGTGGGATTTCCTTTGAGAAAACGTTTTCTCGAAGAAAATGATAGCCACGATCGAATATGACGTCAACGTGTCAGGCAAGGCGCACGCTTGTTTTCCCATGGCACGCCGCGGCCGGTCCGACCGGGCGCCACTCGCACAGGCTGGCTTCAATTGCATGCCGCACCGCGCGT
This sequence comes from uncultured Hydrogenophaga sp., assembly GCA_964487025.1. Taxonomy (GTDB): domain Bacteria; phylum Pseudomonadota; class Gammaproteobacteria; order Burkholderiales; family Burkholderiaceae_C; genus Hydrogenophaga. The sequence continues at coordinate 16,469 of CAZAPJ010000049.1, read as the reverse complement.
GCCCGGACACCCTCCCTTGCACCGCTGCGCAGCTTTACCGGCTTGGGTAAGACGGGAACGCTTTGGCGTACCCTCGTGCCCTGGTGACGACATTCCGTGACCAAGGAACGTAACGATGACGTGGATTCAACGGATCCGGCAATGGGGGGCGATCGGCCGCGACGCGGCCGCGCTCTGGCTCGAACGCAACGCCTTCGGCCATGCCGGCGCGCTGGCCTTCTACACGCTGTTCTCGCTGGCGCCGGTGTTCATCATCGCGGTCGCGGTGATCGGCGTGGTCTTCGGCGAAGAGGCGGCGCACGGCCAGATCGTCGCGCAACTGCAGGGCCTGGTCGGCGAGGAGGCGGCGCGCGCGGTGGAGCAGGCGGTGGCGCGCTCGCGCATTCAAGAGTCGGGCCTGGGACCCACGCTGCTCGGCGTGGCCACGTTGCTGATCGGCGCGACCACGGTGTTCGCGCAGATGCAGGCCGCGCTCAACGCCATCTGGGGCGTGGCGGCGCGGCCCAACCGCAACAGCATCCTGGCGTTCCTGAAGAGCCGGCTGATGTCGCTGACCGTGGTGCTGGCAATCGGTTTCGTGCTGATGGTCTCGCTGCTGCTCGGCGTGCTGCTGCGCGCGCTGCTGCACTTCACGCAACTGTTCGTGCCCGCGGTCGCGGCGCTGCTGAGCGGCGCCGAGCTGCTGATGTCGTGGCTGGCGATGGCGCTGCTGTTCGGCGCGATCTTCAAGGTGCTGCCCGACGTCGTGCTGCGCTGGCGCGACGTGGTCGTCGGCGCGCTGGTCACGGCCGCGCTGTTCTCGGTCGGTCGCTACGGCATCGCCATCTACCTGACCTACACCGCCACCGCGTCCACCTACGGCGCGGCCGGCTCGGTGGTGCTGATCCTGCTGTGGGTCTACTACTCGTCGCTGATCCTGCTGTACGGCGCGGCCTTCACGAAGCTGCAACTGCTGGCGCACGGCGGCGCGGTCGTGCCGCGCAACTCGGCGGTGCGGGTGCACCAGGAATTGATCACCGAAACCGGCGTCGCGTAGCCGACCCCGGTCCGACAGGAGCCTGCCATGCTCTGGCGTTTTTCAGCCAACAACACCCACCTCTATCCGGGCGCCCTGCTGCGCAGCCTAGACGCACCCGGCAAGGCCACGCTGTCCGCAGGCGACGACCTGCTGGTGGCCTTCAGCGACGGCACGCACGCCGGCGGCCAACTGCTCGAAGTCGAGGCCGCCGCGGCCGTTCTGCGCATGCCCGGCCACCGCACCGGACGCGGAACCCCGGTCGCGGCGCGGACGTGGCGCATCGTCCCTGGCGGCCAGCCCGGCTGGGTGCGCGTGCAAAAGCGCCTACCCGTGAAGCGCCTGCCCGCGGCATGAGCGCAGGCGCCTAGGAACCGCTGCCCTGGCCAGCGGTGGCTCGCCCGGCGCCCCGGTTCATCGCCACCATCAGCGCCACGACGGACAGCATCAGCGGCGCGAACGACACCCACAGCACCGTGTTCCAGCCATAGGCGGACAGCAGGCCGCCCGAGGAGAACGAGCCGATCGCCATCAGGCCGAAGACGATGAAGTCGTTGAGCGACTGCACGCGCGTCTTCTCTTCGGGCCGGTGGCACTCCAGCACCAGCGCGGAGGCGCCGAGGAAGCCGAAGTTCCAGCCCAGCCCGAGCAGGATCAGCGTGCCCCAGAAATGCGCCACGTCGATGCCGCCCAGGCCGATGGCCGTGGACAGGCCGATCAGGATCAGCCCCGCGCCGGCCACGCGGCCCGCGCCGAAGCGCATGATCAGGCTGCCCGTGAAGAAGCTGGGGCCGTACATCGCGATGACGTGCCATTGCAGGCCCAGGTTGGCGGAGGCCTGCGAATGGCCGACGTGGTGCATCGCCAGCGGCGCGGCCGTCATCAGGAAGTTCATCAGCAGGTAGGACACCGCGCCGCAGATGACCGCGGCCACGAAGCGCGGCTGGCGCGCGATCACCGAAAGCGCCCGCCCGCCGGCGACCTCTTCCGCGGTCGCCATGGGCAGTTTCACGCCCAGCAGGATGATGGCCGACACCGCGGCCACCACGGCCTGCACAAGGAAGGTGGCCGTGAACCGGGCCGTGGGCCACAGGTCCATGGTCCAGGTCACCATCTGCGGCCCGACCACCCCGGCGGCGACCCCCCCGGCCATGACGAGCGACAGCGCGCGGGCGCGCCGCGCCGGCGCCACGCCGTCGGCGGCGGCGAAGCGGAAGGACTGCACCACGGCCGCGTAGAGCCCGGCAAAAAAGGTCGCCAGGCAGAACAGCCAGAACGAGGCCATCACGACCGCGAGCATGCCCACCAGGCCCGCCAGCACCCCGGCGCCGGTGCCCGCCAGGAAAGCGGCGCGCCGGCCATGGCGCCGGGCCACGACCCCCATGGGCAGGATGCCCGCCGCCATGCCGACCACGAAGATGGAAACCGGCAGCGTGGCCAGCATCGGCATGGGCGCCAGCGCGTCGCCCACGATGGCCCCGGTGGCGAACACCACCACGGCGTTCGCGCCCGCCAGGGCCTGGGCGATGGACAGGCGCCAGATGTTGCCGGTCTGGACTTTTTGGGGCAGCACGGCGGCAGCGCCGCCAACGGGAAGGGTGGTGGTGTCGGTCATTCGGTATCGCGGTGATGGCGCGTCAGGTGTCTCATCGCCGGCAGCAGGCAGCGAGTGCCTGGCAGGCCGGGCTCCAGCCCGCGCAAACCCCGGACTGTACGCTCTTACGGCATGGGCAGTGGCTGCGCATATCCCAGCCGCCCCGATGGCCACGGTTTCTCGCCATGTGCAGTCATATAGATATAATGTATATCCATTTTAAATCAATAAGATATATGAATTATCTAATGAAAAACATGAGAATTTCGGTCATGGCTGCAGCCATGACCTGCCGATTGACCGCAGAGCCGAGGACCACTTGCCTGCCCGCCGCCATCAGCCGGGTTTTCCGAATTTACCTTCCACATAAATTGAAGTAAAAAATTAAAAAATATAAAAAGTATTTTGATTTAAAAGGAAATTTTCTATAAAATATCTCCTGCTAAATCGCATCTATCTACGAAAGCGATGTTTTCGCGCTTAAGCTCGCCTCTACCCATGCCACCCCTACCCGATCCTGTCCGCCCTGCGCGCCTGCGCCGCACGCTGCTCCAGGCGCTGGGCCTGTCGCTGCTCGCTTCCCGGGGCGCCGGCGCCGCGCCGGCCGATGCCCATTGGCCCCGGGACCTGCGCGTGCCTGGCGGCGTGGCGCGCCTGTCGCTGGGACCTGCGTCCGAACGCCCCGTGGTGCACACCCCGGACGGTGTGCCGGTGCTGGTCCTGGGCGACCCGATCGAGTGGACCGCCCTCGCCGGCATCCCGCTGGCCGCCCCGGTGGGCGAAGCGCACGTGCTCGTACAGGCCGCGGCTGGCGCTCCGGCGCGCCGCATCGCCTACCGCGTGGCGCCCAAGCGCTACCAGGAGCAGCACCTGAAGGTGGAACCACGCACGGTGGACCTGTCGGCCGAGGACCTGGCCCGCCACGAGCGCGAGCGCGCCCACCAGCAGCAGGTCATGGCCACCGTCTCCACCCCGCTGCCCGCGGCCCCCGACCCGCGCATGCGCCAGCCGGTGCCGGGGCGGCGCAGCAGCAGCTTCGGCCTGCGGCGCGTGTTCAGCGGCCAGCCGCGCAACCCGCACAGCGGCATGGACATCGCCGCCGCCACCGGCACCCCCATCGCCGCGCCGCTGCCGGGCCGCGTGATCGACGTGGGCGACTATTTCTTCAACGGCGGCACCGTCTGGCTGGACCACGGCGGTGGCCTGCTCACCCTGTACTGCCACCTGAGCGGCGTGGACTGCCAGGTGGGCGACCCGCTCGCCGCGGGCCAGCCCTTCGGCCGCGTGGGCGCCACCGGCCGCGTGACCGGGCCGCACCTGCACTGGGGCGTGATGCTGAACCGCACCATGGTGGACCCGGCCTTGTTTCTGTGAGCACGGGCCCGGCCTTCGGCCACGGCAACGCCCGTTGGCGCCGTGGGGCTGTCGGCGCCGGCACCAGCGCCCTGGTGACCCGCGCGATAGCATCGCCCGCTTTGCCCCCGGCCGCGCGTCCTGCTTGCCTTCCATGCCCAAGCCCTCCGCCCCCAGCGTGTACCGCCACACGGGGTTCGTCGCCTTTCTCTCGGCGCGCCTGGTGGCCGTGTTCGCCACCCAGGTGCAGGCGGTGGTGGTGGCCTGGCAGGTCTACGACCTGACGCGCGAGCCGCTGGCGCTGGCCTACGTGGGGCTGGCGCAGTTCCTGCCCATGCTGCTGCTCCTGCTGCCGGCGGGCGACCTGATCGACCGCTTCAACCGCAAGGCCATCCTGGCGGCGAGCTGGGTCATGGGCGCGGTGTGCAGCGGCCTGCTGTGGTGGCTGGCCGGCCATGGCGCGGCGGGCGTGAACGGCATCTACGCGGTGCTGGTGCTGTTCGGCTGCGCGCGCGCGTTCTCGGGGCCGGCGCTGTCCAGCCTGCTGCCGCAGATCGTGCCGCGCCGGCAACTGGCCCAGGCGGTGGCGGCCAACGGGATGATCATGCGCGGGGCGACCATCGGCGGCCCCTTCATCGGTGGCGTGCTGTATGCGCTGGGCGGCAGCGTGCTGGCCTACGCGGTGTGCATGGCCTGCTTCGCGCTGGGGGCGCTGCTGCTGCTGCGCGTGGCGGTGGCGCATGCGGCGCCGCAAGGGCCGGCGCTGGGCAGCCTGTTCCAGCGCTTCGGGGTGGGGATCCGCTTCATCCGGTCGCGGCCGATCGTGCTCGGCACGATTTCGCTCGACCTGTTCGCCGTGCTGCTGGGCGGCGTGGTGGCGCTGCTGCCGATCTACGCGCAGGAGGTGCTGCACGTGGGGCCCAAGGGTCTGGGGGCGCTGCGCAGCGCGATGGCGCTCGGCGAGCTCAGCGCGGGCTTCTACCTGAGCGTGCGGCCGTTCAACCGGCGCGTCGGGCGCACGATGTTCGTCGCGGTGGCGGTGTTCGGGCTGGCGAACCTGGTGTTCTCGCTCTCGACGGTGTTCGCGCTCTCGTTCGCGGCGCTGATGGTGGCGGGCGCGGCGGACATGGTGAGCGTGTACATCCGCAGCGCGCTGGTGCAGTTCTCCACGCCCGACGACATGCGCGGGCGCGTGAACGCGGTGAACATGCTGTTCATCGGCTCGTCCAACGAACTGGGCGAGTTCCGCGCCGGCACCAGCGCGGCCTGGTTCGGCGCGGTGCCGGCCGCCGTGCTGGGAAGCCTGTGCACGCTGGGCGTGGTGGCCGCGTGGATGGCGCGGTTCAAGCCGCTGCGCGAGGTGGACCGGTTCGAGGACGCGGAAAAAACCGCCGCCGGGGTGTCCACCCCGGTCAAGTGAGTTCCCGCCGGATCCGCTCCAGCCCCTCCCGGTAGGAAGTCACCTCGAACCCGGGAAACCGGCGCTTGAACTTCGTGGAGTCGAAGCGGTTGTCCTGCGCGTAGCGGGGCAGCAGTTCCCGGATCTCGCGCGCCGGTTTCGAGAACGGCCCGGCGGCGGTCAGGGTCCACCGGCCGATGACCAAATAGGCGGGCGCCCGGCCGAAAACCTCGCTGGCCATGGCGACGAATTCCCGGTACGTCGGCCGGTCGTCGCAGCACGGCAGGTGCCAGGTCTGTCCGAACGCATCGGGCGCGTTGCCCAGGGCCGCCAGTGCGCGGCTCGCGTCGGGCGTCCAGATCAGCGTTCTGCGCGTGTCGTCGCGCACCGGCACGCGCGGCTTCCTGCCGGCCTTGAGCGGGTCGATGACCAGCGCATTCGTGACGCTCTGCGTCTTGCCCGGACCGTAGAACTCCGGCGCGCGGCCGATCAGCACCGGCATGTCGCCCCGCGCCATCGCTTCGAGCACCATCTCGGCCATCGCCGCGCGCACCCGGCCCTTGCGCCCCACCGGCGCGAAGGGCGTCTCCTCCGTCTGCAGCCGGTCGTCCTGCGGGTACATGTAGGTGTTGTCGAAATAGGCGAAGCGGGCGCCCGCTGCCCGGCAGGCGTCCAGGGCGTTCTTCAGCATCACGGGGAACTGCCGCTCCCACAGCCCGGTGTCCGGCGGCAGGCCGGCCGTGAAGTAGACGACGCGGCTGCCCTTGACCGCGTCAAGCGTCTGCCTCGCGTCGAGGAGGTTGGCGGACACCAGGTGGTCCGTCTCGTTGACCTGGCGCGGCTGGCGGCTCACGAGCCGCACGTCGTTCGTGTGGTTGCGCCGCAGTTCCCGCGCCAATTCCGTGGCGATCTGGCCGTTCGCCCCCAATACTGTCTGCATCTCGGTTGCCTTCGTGAAGTTGCATGGCGTGCTTGCTGTTGGGAGGTTAACCTTGAAGTCAAGTTCAATGTCAAACCCTTTTTCCTCTCGGAGCACCGCGACCATGAAAATCGGCGAACTCGCGCAGCGCACGGGTCTGGCACCTTCCCGCATCCGCTTCTACGAACGCATCGGCCTGCTCAAGGTGGTCGAGCGGCAGGCCAACGGCTACCGCCGCTATCCCGCCGACGCGGTGCTGGTGCTCAAGCTGATCACGGCCGGGCAGCGCGCGGGCTTCAGCCTGGACGAACTGCGCGCGCTGCTCCCCGGCGACCTTGCGCAGTGGGACCATGGCGCCCTGCTCGACACGCTGCGCCGCAAGGTGCAGGACATCGAGACCCTGCAGGCACAGCTCGCGCAGAGCAAGGCGCAGCTGGTCGAGCTGATGGCGCAGATCGAGGCCCGGCCGCGGGACATGGATTGCGCCGCCAACGCCCGGCGCGTGCTGTCGGAAATGCAACTGGCGGCCTGGACGAAGACTTGACCTTGAAGCCCTGTTCAAGCTTAGATTCATGCACCATGACCCAGCGCATCCTCCACGTCGTCAGCAACGTCGCCCACTACCAGGACCCTGCGCAGCCGACCGGCCTGTGGCTGTCGGAGCTGACCCATGCCTGGCACGTCTTCGCCGCCAGGGGGTACGAGCAGCGCATCGTCAGCCCCAAGGGCGGCGTCTCGCCGCTGGAGCCCCGCTCGCTCAAATGGCCACTGGCCGATGCTTCCGCGAAAGACTGGCTGGCCGACCCCTCGCGCATGGCGCTGCTGTCGTCCACCGCGCGGCCGGACGACATCGACCCGGCGGACTTCGACGCGATCTATTTCACCGGCGGGCACGCCGTCATGTGGGACTTCCCCGACAGCGAGGGACTGCAGCGCATCACGCGCGCCATCCATGAGCGCGGCGGCATCGTCTCGTCGGTCTGCCACGGCTATTGCGGGCTGCTGAACACCCGCCTCTCGGACGGCACGCTGCTGGTGGCCGGGCGGCACCTCACCGGCTTTTCGTGGCGCGAGGAAGTGCTGGCCGGCGTGGCCGCGAAGATGCCCTACAACGCCGAGCAGGAAATGCAGCGGCGCGGCGCGCGCTACGAGAAAGCGTGGCTGCCGTTCGTCTCCCATGTGGTCGTCGACGGCCGCCTGGTGACCGGCCAGAACCCCACGTCGGCCAAGGCGACGGCCGAACGGGTGGCGGCCTTGCTGGCCGGATCGTGAACCGGAGACGTTCTCCGGGCGGCGAGTCCCTGCCGGCGGCGGTGGTATTGCCGGCCCGGGGCAAAATACGGTCGTCCCGCATGACCGGTGCCGGGCTTGGCGTTCTGCGCCATCACGTCCCCGCTGCCGGCTCCTATCGACTACACCTGCCTTCAGCGGCAGGAATGGATTCCTCGATGAGGCTTTTGATCGAGGCCCTCGGAAAACCCCCGCCGGCCACCCGGCCATCCGGCCGCCTCACCTTGCCCCGCGCCGCGCCATCGGCCGCGGGGCCGGACGCCGACACGGGCCTGAAGAACCTGCAGCAACTGATCCAACTGCGCTGGATCGCGGTCTTCGGCCAGGTCGCCACCATCGCGGTGGTGCACGGCTTCGGCATCGCCCTGCCCCTGCGGCCCATGCTGGCCGTGCTGGCGGCGCTGGCCCTGTTCAACGTGTTGAGCCTGCTGCGCTGGCGCACGCGCCGGCCGGTCGGCTGCACCGAACTGTTCCTGGCGCTGCTGGTGGACGTCGGCGCGCTCACGGCCCAGCTCTACTTCAGCGGCGGCGCCTCCAACCCCTTCGTGTTCCTCTACCTGCTGCAGGTGATTCTGGGCGCCGTGCTGCTGCCTGCCGCCGCGACCTGGACCATGGTGGCCCTGACCACGCTGTGCTTCGCGGGCCTGGCCCTGTTCGCGCACCCGCTGGTGCTGCCCGAGCATCCGCGGTACGCCCTGCTCAGCCCCTACGTGCTGGGCCTGGTGCTGTGCTTCGTGCTCAATGCCGGGCTGCTGGTGGTCTTCATCTCCCGCATCGCGGCCAACCTGCGCGAGCGCGACGCCCGGCTGGCCGGCCTGCGCCAGCGCGCCGCCGAGGAGGAGCACATCGTGCGCATGGGCCTGCTCGCCTCGGGCGCGGCGCACGAACTGGGCACGCCCCTGTCGACGCTGGCCGTGATCCTGGGCGACTGGCAGCACTTGCCGCAGGTGCGGGCCGAGCCCGAGCTGGCCGGCGACGTGGCCGAGATGCAGGCGCAGGTGGCGCGCTGCAAGTCCATCGTCAGCGGCATCCTGCTGTCGGCCGGCGAGGCGCGGGGCGAGTCCTCGGCGGCGACCACCGTCTGCACCTTCCTGGACGACGTCGTGAGCGACTGGTGCGCGCGCCGCCCGGGCAACCGCCTGCGCTACGACAACCGCTTCGGCCAGGACCTGCCCATGGTGTCCGATTCGGCGCTCAAGCAGATGATCGGCAACGTGCTGGACAACGCCCTCGAGGCCTCTCCCCAGGAGCAGCACCTGCAGGCCACGCGCGAAGGCGACGCGCTGGTGCTGACGGTGCAGGACCGGGGTCCGGGCTTCGCGCCGGCGCTGCTGCAGCACCTGGGCACGCCCTATCAGTCGACCAAGAACCGGCCCGGCGGCGGCCTGGGCCTGTTCCTGGTCGTCAACGTGGCGCGCACGCTGGGCGGCACGGTGCAGGCCGGCAACCGCCCCGGCGGCGGGGCCGAGCTGCGGCTGACCCTGCCGCTGGCCGCCATCGCGCTGCCGCAGGAGGATGCCGACCATGGCGGCTGACCCCGCCCCCAGGGACGCCACCGAAGCGCCCGGCCCCCGGCTGCTGATCGTCGAGGACGACGCGGCCTTCGCGCGCACGCTGGCCCGCTCGTTCGAGCGGCGCGGCTACGCGGTGCGCGTGGCCAACGGGCTGGAGCCCTTGCGGGCCCAGCTGCAGGACTTCGCGCCCACCCACGCGGTGGTCGACCTCAAGCTGGCCGGCGAAGCCTCGGGCCTGGCCTGCGTGCAGGCCCTGCACGCGCACGACAAGGCCATGCTGATCGTCGTGCTGACCGGCTTCGCGAGCATCGCCACGGCCGTGGAGGCGATCAAGCTCGGTGCCTGCCACTACCTGGCCAAGCCCTCCAACACCGACGACATCGAGCAGGCCTTCGGCCGCGCCGAAGGGCGCACCGAGGTCGCGCTGACCAACCGCGCCAGCTCGATCAAGACGTTGGAATGGGAACACATCCACCAGACCCTGGCGGAGACCGGATTCAACATCTCCGAGACCGCGCGGCGCCTGGGCATGCACCGCCGCACGCTGGCGCGCAAGCTGGGCAAGCAGCAGGTCAAGTAGGGCTTGTTCGCACCCGTTCTAGTCGCGCTGCGTTTCGAGGGCCCGGCTCAGGCCCAACGCGGCCAGCGTGCAGGCCGCGCCCGACAGCAGGTAAACGCTGACGTAGCCCAGCCCGAAGTGGGCCGACAGCCCCAGCGCCACCAGCGGCGCGAAGGCGGCACCCACGAGCCAGGCGATGTCGGAGGTCAGCGCCGCCCCGGTGTAGCGGTAGCGCCGGGCGAAGTTCGACGTGACCGTGCCCGCCGCCTGCCCGTAGGACAGGCCCAGCAGCACGAAGCCCAGCAGGATGAACACGTCCTGGCCCAGCGTGCCGCCGTCCAGCAGCGTGGGCGCGAAGCCGCTGAAGACCGCGATCAGGACCGCCAGCGTGCCCAGCGTGCGGCGCCGCCCATAGCGGTCGGCGATCCAGCCCGAGGCGACGATGCCGCCCGCGCACAGGAAGCCGCCCAGCACCTGGACCAGCAGGAAGCCCGTGATCGACTGCTCGGTGTAGAGCCGGATCCAGGACAGCGGGAACACCGTGACGAGGTGGAACAGCGCGTAGCTCGCCAGCGCCGCGAACGCCCCGATGAAGACGTTGTAACCCTGCGCGGCCAGCAGCTCGCGCGTGCCCACGGGTTCGAGCTCGCGCTCGTCCAGCAGCTCCTCATATTCCTGCGTGGCCACCAGCCGCAGCCGCGCGAACAGCGCCACCACGTTGATGGCGAAGGCCACGAAGAAGGGATAGCGCCAGCCCCAGTCCAGGAAGTCGGCGCTGGAAAGGCTCCCATAGAGGTAGGCGAACAGCGCGCTGGCCAGGATGAAGCCCACCGGCGCACCGAGCTGGCCCAGCATGGCGTACCAGCCGCGGCGCGAGGCCGGGGCGTTCATCGCCAGCAGCGAAGGCAGGCCGTCCCACGAGCCGCCCAGGGCCAGCCCCTGGCCGATGCGCAGCACCGCCAGCAGCCAGACCGCGGTCGTGCCCAGGCTTTGCGCGCCGGGCAGGAAGGCGATGCCGGCCGTGCAGGTGCCCAACAGGAACAGCGCCACCGTCAGCTTGGTGGCGCGCCCCCAGCGGCGCTGGATGGCCATCGAGATGGCGGTGCCGAAGGGCCGCGCGATGAAGGCCAGCGCGAACAGCGCGAAGGCCGCCAGCGTGCCTTCCAGCGGCGGCAGGCCGGGAAAGAAAACGGCCGGGAACACCAGCACCGAGGCAATGCCGTAGACGAAGAAATCGAAATACTCGGACGTGCGGCCGATCACCACGCCCACGGCGATGTCGCCCGGCGCCACGTGCGCTTCGCTCTCGGGCGTGCGGGCGCCGTGGCGGTCGGCGCTGGCGCCGGGGCGGGATGCGTGGCTGATGCTGGACATGGGAGCGGTCTCCGGGAAATGGGGCGCCTTATATTCTGCCCGCCGCTTCCAGGTTTTGACCTAGGACAAAACGTCCAATCGCCTTGGCGCCGATGCGACGCTAGATTTGGGCTTGCTCGACAGCCGGGGCTGTTCCCGCCGCCCCGCCCGACCGACCCGTCCTGCCCGCCATGTCCTTCCTGAACCTCCTCCGCGCACCGCTGCTGCTCGCCGGCACCGCGCTCCTGGCCGGCTGCAGCAAGCTGGTCGTGCTCAACCCCGCGGGAGACGTCGCGGCGCAGCAGGGCCGGCTGGTGATGGTCTCCACCGCACTCATGCTGCTGATCATCGTGCCGGTGATCTGCATGATCCTCCTGTTCGCCTGGCGCTACCGCCAGGGCAGCCGGCACGCCGAGGAAGCGTACGCGCCCGACTGGAACCATTCGACCAAGCTCGAGCTGGTGATCTGGGCCGCGCCGCTGATGATCATCATCGCGCTGGGCGCCCTCACCTGGATCAGCACCCACCAGCTCGACCCCTACCGCCCGCTGGACCGCATCGCGCCCGGCCAGCCGGTGCCCGAGGGCGTCAGGCCGATCGAGGTGCAGGTGGTGTCGCTCGACTGGAAGTGGCTGTTCATCCTGCCCGAGCAGGGCATCGCCACGGTCAACGAACTGGCCGCACCGGTGGACCGCCCGATCCGCTTCAAGCTGACCTCGAGCTCCACCATGAACGCCTTCTACGTGCCCGACCTGGCCGGCATGATCTACACCATGCCCGGCATGCAGACCGAGCTGAACGCCGTGATCAACAAGCCCGGCGTCTACCCCGGCATGTCCTCGCACTACAGTGGCCTGGGCTTCTCGGGCATGACCTTCAAGTTCCATGGCCTGTCCGACGAGGACTTCGACCGCTGGGTGGCGCGGGCCAGGGCCGAAGGGCAACCGCTGACGCGCGAGGCCTACCGCGAACTGGCCCGGCCCAGCGAGCGCCACCCGGTGGAACGCTTCTCCGCCGTCGACCCGGACCTGTACCAGCGCGTGCTCAACCTGTGCGTCGAGCAAGGCCAGCCCTGCATGCACGAGGTCATGGCCCGCGACGCCGCGCCAGCGCGTCCCGATCCCCGGAAGTTCTGAACCGTGGCCATGACCGAACACCCTTCCGTTCCCACAAGCACCGCCGCGCATTGGCTGCTGGGCCGCCTCAGCTGGGACGCGGTCCCGATGGCGCACGAGCCCATCCTGCTGTGGACCTTCGTCGCCGTGGTGCTGGGCGCCGTGGCCGTGCTGGCCCTGATCACCCGCTACCGCCTCTGGGGCTCGATGTGGCGCGACTGGTTCTGCAGCATCGACCACAAGAAGATCGGCATCATGTACATGGTGCTGGGCATCGTGATGCTGCTGCGCGGCTTCTCCGACGCCATCATGATGCGGCTGCACCAGGCCATGGCCTTCGGCGACAACCTGGGCTACCTGCCGCCGCACCACTACGACCAGATCTTCACGGCCCACGGCGTGATCATGATCTTCTTCGTCGCCATGCCGCTGGTCACGGGCCTGATGAACTACGTGGTGCCGCTGCAGATCGGCGCGCGCGACGTGGCCTTCCCCTTCCTGAACAACTTCAGCTTCTGGATGACCACCGCCGGCGCGGTGCTGGTCATGGTGTCGCTGTTCCTGGGCGAGTTCTCCACCTCGGGCTGGCTCGCGCTCTCCAACCTGGGCAACCAGGACCCGGGCGTGGGGCTGGACTACTACATCTGGGCGCTGCAGATCGCGGGGGTCGGCACCACGCTCTCGGGCATCAACCTGATCGTCACCATCATCAAGATGCGCGCGCCCGGCATGGACCTGATGAAGATGCCGGTCTTCACCTGGACCGCGCTGTGCACCAACGCGCTGATCGTGGCCACCTTCCCGATCCTCACGGCGGCGCTGGCGTTGATGTCGCTCGACCGCTACGTCGGCACGAACTTCTTCACGAACGACCTGGGCGGCAACCCCATGCTGTACGTGAACCTGATCTGGATCTGGGGCCACCCGGAGGTCTACATCCTGGTGCTGCCGGCCTTCGGCATCTTCTCGGAGGTGGTGGCCACCTTCTGCCGCAAGCGCCTGTTCGGCTACACCTCGATGGTCTACGCCACGGTGTGCATCACGATCCTGTCGTACCTGGTGTGGCTGCACCACTTCTTCACCATGGGCTCGGGCGCCAGCGTGAACTCCTTCTTCGGGATCACGACCATGATCATCTCGATCCCGACCGGCGCGAAGATCTTCAACTGGCTGTTCACCATGTACCGCGGCCGCATCCGCTTCGAGGTGCCAATGCTCTGGACCATGGGCTTCATGGTCACCTTCGTGATCGGCGGCATGACGGGCGTGCTGCTGGCCGTGCCGCCGGCGGACTTCGTGCTGCACAACTCGCTGTTCCTGGTCGCGCACTTCCACAACGTGATCATCGGCGGTGTGGTGTTCGGCCTGTTCGCCGCCATGACCTACTGGTTCCCCAAGGCCTTCGGCTTCCGCCTGGACGACTTCTGGGGCCGCTGCGCGTTCTGGTTCTGGCTGGCCGGCTACTGGTTCGCCTTCACGCCGCTGTACGTGCTGGGCCTCATGGGCGTGACGCGCCGCCTCAGCCACTTCGAGGACCCGTCGCTGCAGATCTGGTTCCAGATCGCGCTGTTCGGTGCGGTGCTGATCGCCATCGGCATCGCGAGCTTCCTGGTCTGCCTGGCCGTGAGCTGGCGCCGGCGCGCGCAGCTGCGCGACGCCACGGGCGATCCCTGGGACGGACGGACCCTGGAATGGGCCACCTCGTCTCCGCCGCCGGCCTACAACTTCGCCTTCACCCCGGTGGTGCACGACATCGACGCCTGGTGGGACATGAAGCGGCACGGCTACCAGCGCCCGCTCGAAGGCTTCAAGCCCATCCACATGCCGAGCAACACGGGCGCGGGCGTGGTGCTCTCGGCGCTGTCGCTGGTCTGGGGCTTCGCGCTGATCTGGCACATGTGGCCGCTGGCCGCCGCCGCTTTCGCGGCGCTCGTGCTGGCCGCCATCGTCCACACCTTCAACTACCAGCGCGACCACCACATCCCGGCCGCCGACGTGGCCGCCACGGAACACGCGCGCACCCAGCTGCTGGCAAGCCATGTCTGAACTCGCCCTCCCCACCGGCGGCTTCGCCGCCAACGCCCGCGTCGGCACGGCGCGCGCCTACCACCTCGCCGACGAGCCGCACCCGGAAAACGGCACCGCGCTGGGCTTTTGGCTGTACCTGATGAGCGACTGCCTCATCTTCGCGGCCCTGTTCGCGACCTGGGGCGTGCTGGGCCGCAGCCATGCCGGCGGCCCCGGCGGCGCCGAGCTGTTCGACCTCAAGCTGGTGGCCGTCAACACGGCCCTGCTGCTGCTGTCGTCCCTGACCTTCGGTTTCGCCATGCTGCACAAGCAGCAGGGCAAGGTGGGCAGCACGCTGGGCTGGCTGGCTGTCACGGGCCTGTTCGGCCTGGCCTTCCTGGGCGTGGAGCTGTACGAGTTCGCGCACCTGATCCATGTCGGCGCCACGCCGCAGAGCAGCGCCGCCATGTCGGCCTTCTTCACGCTGGTCGGCACGCACGGCCTGCACGTCAGCTTCGGCGTTATCTGGCTGGTGGTGCTGATGATCCAGATCGCCCGGCACGGCCTGATCCGCGAGAACCGGCGCCGGCTGATGTGCCTGTCGATGTTCTGGCACTTCCTGGACGTGGTGTGGATCGGCGTCTTCACCTTCGTCTACCTCATGGGGGTGATGTGAGATGAGCACGCACGACACCCTGGCTACCGATGGGCACGACCTTCACCACGACAGCCACCACGACGACGGCCCGCACAGCAGCCTCTCGGGCTACCTGATCGGTTTCGGGCTGTCCGTCGCCCTCACGGCCATTCCCTTCTGGCTGGTCATGACGGGCACCATCGGCAACCGCACCCTGGCCGTGCTGGTGCTCGGCGGCTTCGCGGTGGCGCAGATCCTGGTGCACATGGTCTTCTTCCTGCACATGAACGGCCGGATCGAGGGCGGCTGGACGCTGCTGTCCACCCTCTTCACCGCCGTCTTCGTCGCGATCGCCATCGCCGGCACCCTGTGGGTCATGTTCCACATGAACCGCTACATGATGCCCTCGCACACCTCCCCCGCCTCGCCACCGGTGCACCACCATTCCCCGCCATGACGCGGCGCCGCGGCCTGCCCTTGCTGTGGTGGCTGCTGGCCGCCGCCCTGCTGGGCGCGCTGTTCACCGCGCTGGGCACCTGGCAGCTGCAGCGCATGGGCTGGAAGCATGCGCTGATCGCGCGCATCGAGGCCCGCGCGCATGCGCCGCCCGTGGCACCGCCCGACCCGCACGCGTGGCCGCGGATCGAGGCCGCGCCGCTGGAATTCGAATACCGCCGGCTGCGCCTCGAAGGCGAATTCCTGCACGCCGACGAGTCCCTGGTGCAGGCCAGCACCACGCTGGGGGCGGGCTTCTGGGTGCTGACGCCGCTGCGCCTGGCCGACGGCAGCCTGGTGCTGGTCAACCGCGGCTTCGTGCCACCGGCGCACCGCGATCCCGCCCTTCGCCAGGCCAGCGCGGCGGCCGGCCCGGTCGCCCTTACCGGCCTGCTGCGCCTCTCCGAGCCCGGCGGCGGCTTCCTGCGCGAGAACGACCCCGGCGCCGACCGCTGGCATTCGCGCGACGTGGCCGCCATCGCCCGCGCGCGCGGGCTGCCCGCCGGGCGCGTCGCGCCCTACTTCGTCGATGCCGAGGCCGGCCCGGCGGGCCAATGGCCCGTCGGCGGCCTGACCGTGCTGCGCCTGCGCGACCCGCACCTGGTCTATGCGCTGACCTGGTACGTGCTGGCGCTGATGGTGGCGGGCGGTGCGGCCTTCGTGTGGAGGTATGAGCGCCCGCCCGGCCGCTCCGAAGGGGCTCGCACCGCAGTGCGACGCACGGAGGTTATCCATGAGCGCCGCGCGCCTCATCCCGCGCCGGAATCGCCCTCCGACGGCCAGTAGTGCGCGTCCGGCGTGGCGCGCGCGCCGAAGATGGCCTGCCCGACCCGCACCACGGTCGCACCTTCCTCGATCGCGATTTCGTAGTCGCCGGACATGCCCATCGACAACTCGTCCAGCCCGATGCCGTCCGGCGCGTCCTGGCGCAGCCGGTCGCGCAGCCCGCGCAGCAGGACGAAGCACCGCCGCACGCGCTCGGCCTCGGCCGACAGCAGCGCCAGCGTCATCAGGCCCCGCACGCGCAGCGTCTCGAAGGCAGTCAACTGGCGCAGGAAGGCCGCCACCTCATCGGGCGGCAGGCCGTACTTGCTGGCCTCGCCCGAGGTGTTGACCTGCACGAACACGTCGAGCGCGCGGCCTTCGGCCTGCAGGCGGCGCTCCAGCGCCTCGGCCACGCGCAGGCTGTCCAGCGCCTGGAACTCGCTGGCGCAGCGCG
>CAZAPJ010000048.1:0-35148 GCA_964487025.1 uncultured Hydrogenophaga sp. | reverse complement strand
AGATGCCGATCTGGCGGAACAGGCCTTCCATGCCGAAGGTGCGCGCCTCGTCGACCAGGATGGGCACCACGCGCGGGCCGATCGCCTGGTCGCGCAGCAACTGCGTGAGGAAGCGCACGTAGGCCTGCGTGGTGCTGATCTCGCGACCCTCGGCCGTGGGTTCGAGCACGGCCTTGAAGGTCTCCAGCGCAGGCACGGTGAAGCTTTCGTCGGCCTTCACGCGGCGGTGCGGCAGATAGCCGCCGAGGGCCTGGCGGCGCTCGTGCAGGTACTTCATCTCCGGCGTGTCGTCGGCCGGCTTGTAGTACGGGATCTTGGGCAGTTCGCTGTCGGGAATGGGGATGTTGAAGCGGTCGCGGATGTACCGGATGTCCTCGTCCGAGAGCTTCTTGGTCTGGTGCACCGTGTTCTTGCCCTCGCCCGCCTTGCCCATGCCGTAGCCCTTGACGGTCTTGACCAGCAGCACCGTGGGCTGGCCCTTGTGCTCGTTGGCGGTGTGGAAGGCGGCGTACACCTTGCTCGGCTCATGACCACCGCGGCGCAGCTCGAAGATCTCCTCGTCGCTCATGTGCTCGACGAGCTTGGCCGTCTCGGGGTACCGGCCGAAGAAGTTCTTGCGCACGAAGGCGCCGTCGTTGGCCTTCATGGCCTGGTAGTCGCCGTCCAGCGTCTCCATCATGAGCTGGCGCAGCTTGCCGCTGGTGTCGCGCGCGAGGAGCTGGTCCCAGCCGTTGCCCCACAGCAGCTTGATCACGTTCCAGCCGCTGCCGCGGAATTCGCCTTCCAGCTCCTGCACGATCTTGCCGTTGCCGCGCACCGGGCCGTCCAGGCGCTGCAGGTTGCAGTTGATGACGAACACCAGGTTGTCGAGGTTCTCGCGCGCGGCCAGGCCGATGGCGCCCAGCGATTCGGGCTCGTCCATCTCGCCGTCGCCGCAGAACACCCAGACCTTGCGGTTGGCGGTGTCGGCGATGCCGCGGGCGTGCAGGTACTTGAGGAAGCGCGCCTGGTAGATCGCCATCAGCGGGCCCAGACCCATCGACACCGTCGGGAACTGCCAGAACTCGGGCATCAGCTTGGGGTGCGGGTAGCTGGACAGGCCCTTGCCGTCCACCTCCTGGCGGAAATTGTCGAGCTGCGCCTCGGTCAGGCGCCCTTCGAGGAAGGCTCGCGCGTAGATGCCGGGTGCGCTGTGGCCCTGGATGTAGAGCAGGTCCCCGCCGTGGCCTTCGCTCTCGGCGTGCCAGAAGTGGTTGAAGCCGGCGCCGAACATGCTGGCCACCGAGGCGAACGAGCCGATGTGCCCCCCCAGGTCGCCGCCGTCGGCGGGGTTCAGGCGGTTGGCACGCACCACCATCGCCATGGCATTCCAGCGCATGTAGGCACGCAGGCGTTTTTCGATCGCGATGTTGCCCGGGCAGCGCACTTCCTGCTCGGGCTCGATGGTATTCACGTAGCCGGTGTTGGCCGAGAACGGCATGTCGATGCTGTTCTGGCGCGCATGCTCCAGCAGTTGCTCAAGGAGGAAATGCGCCCGCTCAGGCCCTTCGCGCTCGATCACGGCGCCCAGCGCCTCCATCCACTCGCGGGTTTCCTGTGCGTCCAAATCCCCGGCATTCTGGCCGCTGGGCGTGTCGTTCACTGACATGCGTGTCTCCTGTTGGGTTGCGATCGAGCTTATAGAGCTCTCGATTGAGAGTCTCTCCGTAGTGTCACGGATTTTTGCACAGAATCCCCAAGATTTCAATATGTGCTTTTATATTTCATAATAAGGAATACAAGTTGTTTTCCAGGTACGCCTTTTCATCCGCTCACGTAGACTCGAGCATCCATGATTTCGCTGCCGCCTCCCTTTGCCTCCAAGCGGCCATCAACGCCTGCCGCGTGGTGGCAGCGCTGGTGGCGCCGCCTGCCGCCTTCCCGGCAGGACCGCTTCGCCACGCTCGGACCGCTGCTGGCGGTGCTTTTGTTCCTCTCGGCCATCGCCGTCGCCATCACCTACCTGCGCTACGAGGAACTCGAGCGCGAGCAGGAAGCCGTCACGCGTGACGTGGAATATGCCCAGCAGCGCCTGCGGCTGCGGCTGTTGGAGCGGCAGGAGCAGTTGATGCGGCTCGCGCGCGAGGTCGGCAACAAGGAAATCGAGCGCGAGGAGTTCGAGTTCCAGGTCGAGTCGCTGGTCAGCCAGTTCCCGGAGATGCTGGCCATCAGCTGGATCGACAGCCGGCGCACGGTGATGGCCGGCTACGCCTCGCCGAGCGCCCCCGCCGCGCTGACGCGCCCGGTGGGCACGGTGCTCTCTCCGGGCGAGACCGACGGCACCTTCGAGCTCGCGCGCGACCTGCGGCAGCCGATCTACTCCCGCCCGCTCGGGCAAGACGTCCGCAACGCCACGCTGATGCTGCACGTGCCGCTGAGCGAGCAGGGCCGCTTCTCCGGCACCATCATGGGCGAGTACTCCATCGATGGCCTGATGCGCTTCGGCATTCCGCCGGAGATCATGGCGCGCTACGCCGTGGCGCTGGTCGACGACCGCGACCGCGTGCTCGCCGGCAGCCTGCAGACGCCCGAATCCGTGCTGCGCCTGCTGCCCTGGTCGAACCCTCCGCTGGAACACGCAGTGCCGGTCTCGCCCGTGGGCAACGGCCTGATCCTCAAGGCCCAGGGCTACCGCACCTCGCAGGACATCGTGGGCTCGGGCTTCTTCGGTGTGATCGGTGCGCTGTCGGCGCTCACGGTGTGGATGCTGCTCGGCACCTGGCGCCACACGCGCCGCCGCGTGCAGGCCCAACAGGCCCTGGTGGCCGAGACCAACTTCCGCCGGGCCATGGAGAACTCCATGCTCACCGGCATGCGCGCCCTCGACATCCAGGGACGCATCACCTACGTGAACCCGGCTTTCTGCTCGATGACGGGCTGGACCGAAGCCGAGCTGGTGGGCCGCACCGCGCCCTTCCCGTACTGGCCCGAGGAAGACCACGAGCAGTTGCATGCGCGGCTGGAGGACGAGCTCAATGGCCGGTCCACCCCGGGCGGCTTCGAGGTGCGCGTGCGCCGCCGCAACGGCACCGTGTTCGACGCACGCATGTACGTCTCGCCGCTGATCGACCCCAAGGGGCATCAGACCGGCTGGATGACGTCGATGACCGACATCACCGAGCCCAAGCGCATTCGCGAGGAACTGTCGGCCTCCTACGAGCGCTTCACCACCGTGCTGGAATCGCTGGACTCGGCGGTATCGGTGGCGCCGCTGGGCAGCGAGGAGCTGCTGTTCGCCAACAAGATGTACCGGTTGTGGTTCGGCACGCGCGGCCAGGGCCACCGCCACCTGGTGGACCTGGCGGGCAACCAGCCCCAGCCCAGCCTGGACGACGCCGACCAGGTGGACGCCTTCGCGGGCATGCCCACCGGCTCGCTCACCGACGCCGGCGTGGAAAACGCCGAGGTCTTCGTGCCCGAGCTGGACCGCTGGCTGGAGGTGCGCACGCGTTACCTCACCTGGGTGGACGGGCGCCTGGCGCAGATGGTGATCGCCAGCGACATCACGCCGCGCCGCTTCGCCGAGGAGCAGGCCTCGCGCCAGGCCGAGCGGGCCCAGACCGCCAGCCGCCTCATCACCATGGGCGAGATGGCCTCCAGCGTAGCGCACGAGCTCAACCAGCCCTTGACCGCCATCGCCAACTACTGCAACGGCATGATCTCGCGCCTGCAGGAGCAGCGCATCAGCCCCGACGAGTTGCTGGGCGCGCTGGAAAAGACCTCGCGGCAGGCGCAACGCGCCGGGCAGATCATCCAGCGCATCCGGGCCTTCGTGAAACGCAGCGAGCCCAACCCCACGCTCTCGGACGTGGCCCAGATGGTCAACAACGCCATTGAGCTCGCCGACATCGAACTGCGCCGCCAGCAGGTGCGCCTCTCGCCTTACGTCGCGGCACGCCTGCCGCTGCTCATGGTCGACCCGATCCTGATCGAGCAGGTGCTGATCAACCTGCTCAAGAACGCCGGGGAGGCCATCGTGCAGGCCGAGCGGGCGCCGGGCGAACGGTATGTGGAACTGCGCGTCGGGCCGCGCCGCGTCGACGAACAGGACGTGGTGGAGTTCTCGGTGCGCGACTCCGGCAACGGCGTGCCCGACGAACTGATCGAGCGCATCTACGAGGCGTTCTACAGCACCAAGAGCGAAGGCATGGGCATTGGCCTCAAGCTGTGCCGCAGCATCGTCGAGTCCCACCACGGCCGGATCCAGGTGCAGAACATCTACAATGGCGAGGAGGTGGTGGGCTGCTGCTTCAGCTTCTGGATTCCTGTGGCGTCGCGGCTCCAAAGCCACGGCGCTGCAGCCAATCCCGCCATCGAGCCACGGACGGACACGGAAAAAGCAAGATGAGTTTGATCCCCAAGAAAGGCAGCGTCTATGTGGTCGATGACGACGAGGCGGTACGCGACTCGCTGCAATGGCTGCTCGAAGGCAAGGACTACCGGGTCCGCTGCTTCGAATCGGCCGAGGCCTTTCTCAGCCGGTACGACGCTCGCGAGGTCGCCTGCCTGATCGCGGATATCCGCATGGGGGGCATGAGCGGCATGGAACTTCAGGAGCGGCTGATCGAGCGCCAGTCGCCGCTACCGATCGTGTTCATCACCGGCCATGGCGACGTGCCGATGGCGGTGGAGTCGATGAAGAAGGGCGCGCTCGACTTCATCCAGAAACCCTTCAAGGAAGACCAGCTCCTGGCGCTGGTCGAGCGCATGCTCGAACACGCGCGCGAGGCCTTCGCCACGCACCAGCAGGCCCTCAGCCGGGACGCCCTGCTCTCCAAGCTCACCAGCCGCGAAGCCCAGGTGCTCGAACGCATCGTGGCCGGCCGGCTGAACAAGCAGATCGCGGACGACCTGGGCATCAGCATCAAGACCGTGGAAGCGCACCGCGCCAACATCATGGAAAAGCTCGGGGCCAACACGGTCGCCGATCTGCTCAAGATCGCGCTGGGGCAACCCCCCGCCAAAAGCTGATCGGCCTCCGCAACTGCGACGCCCGCCCGTTCTCCGGCGGGCGTTTGTTTTGCCTCCTTCCCCTTCACCACCCTCCGCACCAGACATGACCGCCCACCTCATCGACGGCAACGCCCTGGCCCAACGCATCCGCGCCGAAGTCGCCGGCCGCACCGCCGCGCTGCGGCGCGGGGGCATCACCCCAGCGCTCTCGATCATCCTCGTGGGCGACGACCCGGCCAGCCAGGTCTATACGCGGCACAAGGTCAACGACAGCACCGAGACCGGCCTGCAGGCGACGCTGGAACGCTACCCGGCCACCATGGCCGAGGCCGACCTGCTCGCGCGCATCGACGCCCTGAACCGGGATCCGGCGGTACACGGCATCCTGGTGCAACTGCCCCTGCCCCGCCACATGGACGCGAGCAAGGTCATCGAGGCCATCTCCGCCGCCAAGGACGTGGATGGCTTCCACGTCGCCAACGCGGGTGCGCTGATGGTCGGCCAGCCGGGCTTCTGGCCTTGCACGCCCCATGGCTGCATGCGGATGCTGGAAGACATCGGCTACGACCTCAGGGGCAAGCACGCCGTGGTCATTGGGCGCAGCAACATCGTCGGCAAGCCGATGGCGCTGATGCTGCTGCAGAAGAACGCCACCGTGACGATCTGCCACAGCGCGACCCAGGACCTCAAGGCCATGACCCTGCAGGCCGACGTGATCGTGGCGGCCGTGGGCAAGCGCAACGTGCTCACGGCAGACATGGTCAAGCCCGGCGCGGTCGTGATCGACGTGGGCATGAACCGCGACGACCAGGGCCGGCTCTGCGGCGACGTGGACTTCGAGGCGGTCAAGCAGGTCGCCGGCTGGATCACGCCAGTGCCCGGAGGCGTGGGTCCCATGACGCGGGCCATGCTGCTGGTCAACACGCTGGAAGCGGCAGAAAAGGCCTGACCCAGCCACGCTTGGCCACCTTCGCTCAGGCCGCTGATTTCGTGGGATGTGCTAAAGTTGAAGGCTTCTCTGATCGGCGCGATAGCAAAGCGGTTATGCCCCGGATTGCAAATCCGGTTAGGCCGGTTCGACTCCGGCTCGCGCCTCCACCCTCTTCTTCCCAGTGCCTGCCCGGCGCGGCTGGCTTTGCCCTACACTGGCGAGGCTGCCGGTTGTAGCCGCGAGTCGAGACTCATCTGTTTCGTGCCACTCCAGCGCGCGATGCGACGGCGCTCCGGCAGCACCACGCCACTCAATCCAGTACCGTTGGGTGCAGCACCGCCGGCGCATGGTCGCTCAGCGGGCGCTGCAGCGGCAGGTGCAAGGCGGCGCGCACCTGGGCCACGGCGTCGGGCGCCAGGGTGCGGTCGGTGTAGCGGCTGTGCGCGAAGCCCGCGGTATCGCTCAGTCGGACATCCTTGATCCAGGCCCCGAACGGGTCCGCGAGCGGCCCGGCAATGGGATCTCCGTCGTACAGTCCCTGGTACGGGAAATACACGTTGGTCCATCGGGTCAGGGAGAACAGCCCACCGTGGTGCGGCACCTGCACGGAACGTTTCGCCCTCGGGTTGCGGGCATCGTCGTAGGCGTGCGTGAAGCTGAAGACCTGGCGGCGAACGCCGGGTACCGGACTCGCCACCGATTCGGGCTGCGGCGGGCAGGTGGGAAACGAGCGCTCGCGCACGAGGTCGGCGAACCGGGTCGTCGCGTCCAGGTTCATGAGCCAGCGCGCATGGGTCAGGGGCGATCCCGCGGTCACGAAATCGCTGATCATCCATTGGAAACCGTTGCGCCGGTATTCCCACCAGGCCGCATGCTGCATCGCCTGCACCTCGTCAACGGAGGGCGGTGGCGCCTGCCCTGCGGTGCGCGGCGGATTGAGCAGGTCTTCCAGTTGCCGCAGGGCGCGGCTGCTCGTGCGCGGCACGGCATCGTCGCGGCGCCGCGAGCGCTGCGTCCACGCATGGCTGAGGATGTCGTAGGCGATGACGCTGCCCAGGCTGTGCCCGTAGACGACGATGCGCGAGTAGCGCCCCTGGTCGTGCAGCGCATCGAGCAACTGGGCCCCCGCTTCGCGGATCTCCTGCCGGCGGGCGATGTTGTCGGCGCGCGGCTCCAGGTAGCGGGCCGCGTCGCCGGCGTATCCGATCACGAACTGGTCGCTCAGCGCGGAGAGGACGAACTTGGCGACCGCGGGCAAGGCGGCCAGCGCGCCGATCCCCAGGCCCTTGAGCCACCCGTCGACGTCCAGGCTCATCACCCAGGCGGCCAGCAGCAGCGCGGCGCCCAGCCCCAGCCGGAGCGCCCAGACCAGGCGGATGAGCGACTTGGGAACGATCTCGTCGCGCGAGAACACCAGGCGCAGCATCCAGCCGTACACCTGCGACACCGTGGTGTCGCGGATCAGGTGCGCCCAGTAAAGCTCGTACACGTCGGTGGTGGGGCGCGTGGCCTCGTTGCGGGGCACGGTGGCCATGCGCATCTCGAACAGCGGCGAGCTGTGGTCCGGTTTGACGAAGTGCAGTTCGCCCGCGTCGCGGTCGAACACGTTGGCCACGAACTCACGCAGCAACTGGCCCGGGCGCTGCTCGCCGATGCCGTGCACGACGATCACCGCCTGCCGCTCGCGGCGGCGGTTGCGCTGCGCCTGCGCCATGAGGCGGCCGACCCGGTTGAGCGCGCCTTGCCAGCCCCTCACGGCGGCATGCCGCTCGTCCTGGCCCGCCAGCCCGCTCTGCTCGATGCGCAATCGGCACGTACCGTCCGGACGCGGCGCGAGCCGGAAGGTAACGCACGCGTTCGCGCCCGAGGACCGGCTCGGATCCAGCGCCACGACCAGTTCGAACACGCCGCGCCCATGCGGCGTGCCGGCAGGCGCTTCGCCCTCCCCCGCTGTCGTCGACGCCGCCGCTGGCCAAGCCAGCGAAGTCACCCGCCCATACAGAGATGTACCGTAGCGGATGCGCCGGCTTCCATCCAGCACCGCGTGCGGCAGAACCGCCGACGATCCCAACTCGGGACGCAGTGCCGAGTGGCCGTCGAGCCAGTAGCGGACCACATCGGGCTGGAACAGGTAAGCGGCCACCTCTGCGGCAGCGAACGGCAAGTTGAGCGCCACCCGGATGGACGTGTGCTCAGGAGCTTCACGTACGGCTGTCATGGCATCCGCCTTCTCTTGGGTTCTCTCTGGATCTGTGGTCCAGGCGAACGGTAGCACGGCCCGCCCGCCGCGTGCCAGTCCGCGGGTCGCCGGCTGTCGTCATGGCGGTGGTGAGCACGGCAAACACGCCCAGCAGCGCGAGCCGTGCCACCTACAGCGCAACGTAGCGCGCCGAATCCGCCATGGCGCTCCAGTTGCCGCCATCCATGTACCGGCCAGGTCGAAGGACAGGGCCGAGACGACGAAGGCCGTCGCTACCCAGGCATAGCAGTCCGGAGAAGTTCAGCGATGGGCAGCTTCGCCGAGCAAATGCTGGCGGAAGCGGCTGCGCAGAAATGGACCATCTCGCGGCGGCAGTGAGGTCGCCACCGGGTCGGTTGCGACCTTGATCGTGGCAAGGACAGGCCCTGGGCCCTTGAGCAAAAGTCCCACGGTGTTCTCGAGTTCATCTTGGGTGTGAACCGTGCACGTTTCGGCGAAGCCGGCGGCCCTTGCAATGGCCGCAATGTCGACACCGCAACCAGAATGCGCCCGCTGCATTCCGGTTTCGGCATAGTGTTCGTTGTCAAGCACCACCACACTTAGGTTTTCGATTTTCTGCACCGCCACCGTTGCCAGCGATCCCAAGCCCATCATCATCTCGCCGTCGCCCACGAAAACGATCACGCGCTTGCTGGGTTGCGCGCTGGCGAGACCCAACCCCACCATCACCGCGCCACCCATTGCACCCCACAGATAGAAGTTCTGTGGGCTATCACCTGCTGCGGCCACATCGAAGGTAGGGTTCCCCAGGCTGGTAATGGCGAGAGCCTCTCCACGATCCCGCAGGATGCGAGCGACGACCGCACGGCGATTCAATGTGGCTTTGCCTGCTCGTTCCAGCATTTCTCACCTCATTTCTTGAAGTTTTTGGCGCCGATGACACGTTGGCCGATCAGAACCGCGACCATGCGGCCCGTTTGGTAGGCGAATTTCGCGCCTGCCGCGACCGTCGGTCCCACTTGCTCCTGGGAATCGGCCCGGTAAACATGCACACCCGAGTCTTCGAGGACAGCCTGGGTCGACTTTCCCATGGCCACTTGCCACGGATTGAATTCCCCCCACTCGCCACGCATGGTCACGATCATGAAAAGCGGCATTCTGGTTTCATGCTGCAGCGATAGCATATTGATGCAGTTGCCAACACCGCTCGACTGCAGGAGCAGAACGCCCGGTTCGCCCCCCAGCCATGCGCCGCCAAGCATCGCCACCCCTTCTTCTTCGGTCGTCAGGGAAACGGCGCGAATCTCCGGGTCTTCGTCGAATCTCCGAATCAACTCGCTGTGCCCCGCATCGGGTACGTATGCCACCTGCTTTACACCCAGGCACTTGAGTTCCTCGAAAATTTGCCGCGGCCAGTCAACGATGATCGACATATGTAATAGTGTGAGAGGTAATCAGTTCATCAGCGCATGACAAAGGGATTGGATGTCTCTGCGCCAGTGTTTATCCAGACAGCCTTGGTCTGCAAATATTCATTGATTGCATCCGAGCCATTTTCACGGCCGAGTCCAGAATCCTTGTACCCACCAAAGGGGGCGAGGAAGCTCACGGCGCGATACGTATTGACCCAGACCATCCCCGCCTGCAGTTTCTCCGAGACACGGAATGCACGGCCCATGTCACGCGTCCAAACGCCGGCGCCGAGGCCAAATTTGATATCGTTGGCGATGCGCAATGCATCGTCCTCATCGTCAAAGCGGATGATTGAAAGCACGGGCCCAAAAACCTCCTCTTGGGCGATGCGCATGCGATTGTCCACATCGCCAAAGATGGTCGGTTCCACAAACCACCCCTTCCCGCATTCGGGCCGCTCGGCCGGCCCCCCGCCAAGCAAGAGCTTCGCGCCTTCGTCCTTTGCGATGCCTATGTATTGAAGAACCTTGTCGTACTGCGGGAGAGTCGTCACAGGACCCACTTGCGTATCCAGGGACATCGGGTCACCCATACGCGCGGTGCCGGCCAGCGCGACCAGTCGATCGACAACTTCGTCGTATATGCGCTTCTGAACCAAAAGACGGGAGCCGGCAATGCAGGTTTGCCCTGTCGCGGCGAATATCCCTGAAACCGCGCCGTTCACGGCATCCGCCAGATTGGCATCATCGAAAATGATGTTTGGCGACTTCCCGCCGAGTTCCAGGCTGACATGCTTGAACTGGCGTGCAGCGGCTTCATTGATGGCCCGCCCCGTGCTGTCGGAGCCAGTGAAGGTGATCTTTCCCACCAAGGGGTGTTCGACAAGCGCGCTGCCGACATCCCGCCCCAAGCCCGTCACCACGTTGACCACGCCTGCCGGAAAACCCGCTTCCTCAAAAAGCTTTGCAAACTCCAGCGTCGACGCCGACGCAAATTCCGATGGCTTGATCACAACCGTGCAACCGGCGGCCAATGCCGGCGCGATCTTCCAACTCAGCAGCAGCAGCGGTGAGTTCCATGGGGTGATGGCAGCGACCACCCCGATCGGCTCCTTGCGTGTGAAGCTGAAATAACCCTTCTTATCCAGAGGGAGAACCTTCCCCTCGACCTTGTCAGCCAACCCGCCAAAGTAATAGAACCACTGAGGAATGTACCGCAACTGCCCGCCCATTTCAGCGATCAGTTTGCCATTGTCGCGCACTTCGATTTCAGCGAGCCGTTGCCCTTCACGCGAGATAAGGTCACCCATTCGTCGCAGCAGGGCGCCACGTTCGGTTGCTGTGCATTGAGACCATGGCCCTGAAGTGAATGCCAAGTGCGCAGCCCGTACGGCGCGGTCTACATCCTCCACACTCCCTTGCGCAATTTGCGCCCATGGCTCACCGGTAAACGGATTGTAGGTATCGAACCATTTCCCGCTTTCAGGGGCAACATCCTGTGCGCCAATGTAGAGCGAATACCGCTTCATCTGAATTTCCATGCAATTGTGTGTGCGCTATCTTCTCAAGCACACGACTCGCGCCCCAACCTGGAAAATGGCCAAGGCCGGATCTCCCTCCCTGCGCACAGCAGACACACGGGCATCTGCTGTGCGGCGAGGAATCAGTTGGCTTGCCTCACCGAAGGCGACCGCTCCACAAAGTCATGCCAGAACTTGATCTCGCGAGATACCACATCGTGGGCCTGCTGCAATGTGCCCCCCATGGGTCGCAAACCCGCATCGCGCATGATCTTTAGCATGGGAGCCTCCTTGAGTATCGCGTTGATGGCCTGATTCATTTTCTCCAGGATCGGCTCTGGTGTACCGGCACGGGCACAGACCGCAAACCAGCCGCGCACTTCGTAGTCAGCAATGCCTTGCTCTATCAAGGTCGGGTACTCCGGCGCGATGGGCCAGCGATCCTTGGTGGTAACGCCCAGCACCCTCACCCGCCCGCTCTGGACGAGTGGCAGGGGCGTTGAATGAAAGGTGATGTCGATCTGCCCGCCGAGCAGGCCCGTGATCAGGTTTCCGATCGCGGTATATGGCACATGCAGCATGCGCGTACCCGTGCGCTCACTCAAAAGCTCTCCAGCCAGGTGATGCAAGGAGCCCACGCCAACGGAGCCATACGTCAGCGCCCCCGGTTTGGCCTGGGCTGCCTTGATCAAATCCTGCAATGACTGATAGGGCGAGTCACTTCGAACGATGAGAAACATCGTCAAATCGTTGAGCACGACGATCGGCGTAAAGTCTCCGAGTGCGTTGTAGCGCAGCTTGGGATAAACCGCCGGGTTGGAGCCGTGACTGGCTTGGGTGCACATCGCCAAGGTATAGCCATCTGCGGGCGCACTGGCTGCGGCTTCGATCCCTATCGCGGTATTGGCGCCAGGACGGTTCTCGACCACAACCGGTTGACCCCACATCTCCTGAAGGCGCGAAGCGATCGCGCGGATGACAATGTCCGTTCCACCTCCCGGCCCATGTGGATTGATGACCCGAATGGGTTTGCTCGGGAACGCGCTTGCGCTTTCCGCAGCGTATGCATAATGCCCCTGCCCCAAAAGCAGCGTTGCGAAGAACGCTGCTTTTGCATAGGTGACGAATCTTTTTACGCCTCTCTCTTTTTTGGCAAACATAATTCGTAGTCTCCTGTATTAAATGGCGACAAGAATCCCCAGGGTCGATTAGATTGTCGACCCCAGTTTTTCAGTTTTATTGCTCTTGGTAACAGACTGGCCAGCTGCCAAGCCTACTTTTTCGACACCGCGGGCGGATCCGCAAAACGAATTCCGATTTTCGGGAAATTGCCGTGTATCTCCTCACCCCAGTTCTTGAGAATTCGCGTACCCACTTCATGATGGAAGGTCACGTCGTTCATGATCTCCCTGCCCCCCTGCATCAGCACCAGCATCTTGGCAGGATGGTCATCCACGTTCCGGAACCCCCTGTAAATACCCGCAGGAACTGTAATCAAGTCATAGGGTTCGAGAATTTTCGAATGCTCCCCTTCATTACCCCAAATAATTTGGTACCTGCCGTTGAGGGGCATGAATGTCTCGTATGTTTGCCCATGAATGTGCAAAGCGGCGCCATTCCCCGGCGGGCACTCGACAATCGAGACTTCAACACCAGGCTCCCCTTCGACCGCCGGGCGTGAGGTGCCGCCCCGCGCAACACCAGTAGGCGCCATGATCAAATAGATGTCTCGTGCAGCGAGCTCTTGATAAGCAGCGGCGGGGATCCCTACGCGAGGATCTTCATATTTATTCTTTGTGGGTGTCAGATTTTTGAAGCGGGCAGTGCGCTTCTCCATGACAGCCGGATCGTTGAGGTCTTGAGAGGCCATGTTTGCTTCCTTTTAGGTTGAGGTGGGGAGGGAGGTATCAAGCTGCATTTAAACGCGATCGCTCCTGCAGCCACCGATCGGCATCCACCAAGCTGCCGTGATGGGTGCAGTCTGGCGAGAGGAGTTCGAGAAACAATGGCGCGATATCCTCGGGCGTCTTCAACCGGCTTGGGTCCTCATCAGGGTAGGCATTTGCACGCATATCGGTTCGAGTCGGGCCGGGGCTGACGGTATTGCTTCGAATGGTGGTCGCACGGGTCTCCTCTGCATAAAGCCCCGCCATGGCTTCGAGTGCCGCTTTGGATGCCGCATAGGCTCCGCCATTGGCCTTCAATTTTCGGGCCGCATTCGAACCAACGAATACGACGCGGCCGGCTGCCGAGTTCAGCAGGAACGGATGCACTGCCACCAGCATCGCTTGCACAGCATGCACGTTGACCTGGAACGCTTTGCGCCATGGCTCACAAGGGTACCCAGCAAGGGGCAGGCGCGCTCCATCAAAAGCCGCATTGAAAAGCACTGCATCAACAACGTCAGATCTCTTTTTCAGCTCCGAAGAGAACTGCTCAGGGGATGTTAGCAATTCCAGATCAAAGACAAATACACTCGCGCGGCCTCCCGCTGCATTCATTTCATGGGCGGCCTTATTCAATGCGTCCTCATCCCGACCAAGCAAGAGGCAGTGTGCGCCTTGATTTACCAATTCCTTTGCAACAGCATGCCCGATACCACGGCTTGCACCGGTAACTAGAAAAGTACGATCACCGGGCATTTTCTATCTCCACGAATGGGTATTTGCCAACAGCTTGGCATTGATTTCATCAACCGCGAGGACTCCGCATAATTGCATCGAGCGTGTAAATTCGCTCTTCAATATTTCAAGCGCTTGTTCGGCACCCGCTTCTCCTCCGACGACCCCTCCGTAAAGCGTTGCACGCCCCACAAGCACGCCATCCGCCCCCAATGCAATGGCCTTGAGCACATCAACCCCTCGACGTATTCCCCCATCCACGAGAACGCTTGCTCGGCCACCAACGGCATCCACCACTTGTGGGAGCGCGTCTGCGGTCGCCAAGGTCCCATCCAACTGGCGCCCGCCATGGTTTGAAACCACAATGGCATCGCAACCCAACCGAACGGCTCTTTCCGCATCCTCCGGGTGGACAATCCCTTTGACAATGAATTTCCCTGGCCAGCGATCCCGAACCTCCGCTATGTCATCCCAGTCAAATCCAGGGTCATAATTGCTGCCTGCGACGTGAACCGTGCGTTTCGTAGTGGTCGAGCCTGCAGAGTATCCCACCAGGTTCTCAAGCATTGGCATGCCGTGGCGCAGCATCCTTAGCCCCCAGCGAGGATGCATTGCGAAATCGAGAAGGTTCCTCAGCGTGTAGCGGAAAGGAAGAGAAAGGTCATTCCGGTAATCCTTTTCACGCTTTCCTCCGACGGCCAGATCAACCGTGATCATCAGCCCTTCATACCCCGCCTTGTGGGCCCTATCAATCAAGGCCATGGTAAATTCGCGGCGCTTGAGGATATATGCCTGAAACCACAGCCGGCCGCCTGCTTCATTGGCGATCTTCTCAATAGATGCCGTAGCCGAAGTGGACAGGGTATAGGGAATGCCCATCTTCGCGGCTGCACGAGCTATTCCCACGTCAGCCCCAGGCCTGCCAAAACCGGGGGCACCCGTCGGTGCCACCGCCAGCGGCATGGCCGCCTCCGCACCCACAAGCTGGCAACTTGTTTTGACGGACCTTACATCGACAAGAACCCGCGGGCGCAATGTAATGCGCTCCCACGCCTTCCTATTATCACGAAGCGTAAGCTCATCCTCTGATCCTCCGTCAAACAAGTCAAACACTGCCTTGGGCAGTTGACGGCGAGCATGCTGGCGCAAATCCTCAATAGACCATGCGCGCCGGATTTTGTTCGCCATTATCAACCCGTATAGCGTTCAAGAATCAAGACGGTTCTTCAGACAGGAGCGAACCGCGAAGCCATCACCTGGCAACGCTTGATGAACCTGTGTTCATCAGGTCCATAATCAGATTCAGCTCGATGGATTGTCCGCAGGTTATCCCAGATAAGCACATCTCCAACCGACCATTTAAATGTGTAGCGAAACTTCTCCTGCACCTGGTATTCAAAGAGGAATTTCAGAAGCTCATCACTCTCTTCCTCGGGAATATCATTGATACGGACCGCATACCCGGGATTCGCATAAAGGAGTTTACGGCCCGTGATAGGATGCCTTATCACCATGGGATGAGAGACTGGAGGCTTTGCCGCTCGCTGAGCATCTGTTAGTGGGGGCCGCGGGCTGTTCTTTTCCCGACGGACCATATCCCAATATTTCGCGTAGTCGTGGAGGGCTGTAGCCCCTTCCAGACGGGTTTTCAGTGTCGCAGGCAACTCGTCATACGCTGCCTGCATATCGCAAAAGCTGGTTCCCCCCAGGGGCTGGCCGCTGCGCATCGGGATCTGGATCCCATACAAAACGTTGGCAAAAGCAACCGTTTTGCTGTAGGACATATCCGTGTGCCAATCCTGGCCAGCGTCGCCGATCCCAACAGGCTTGCCATCCACAACTATGTTGGACAGGATCATGACTTCTGGGTGGCCGGGCTCCTGATAAGCATTCGCAACATTGATCTCCAGCTCACCGAAATGCTGGCTGAACGCTTTCAGCTGCGCCGCCTCCAGTGATTGATTCGGAAAGCTCAAGACCCCATATTTTCCGAGCACCTGAACAATTTCATCACACTGCTCACGGCTGAGTTGACGAGCAAGATCAAGGCCCTCTACCCGAGCGCCTAGGCAATAATTCGAGGGAACAACATGCATTTTCCACTCCTACCATCCACAGATTTCACCTACTGCCACAAGAATTGCATCAAACGCGTTTCTCACCTTCATCCAATCATTCAATTGGAGAACTCAAATTCGGGAATTACGGACACCTCGCCGATGCGCAAGCCAGCGGGGGTTGGCACGAACTTGGCCTCGGTGAGCAGCATGCGAATCGGACCGGAAATCGTCAACGGTGGCTCACGCACCACACCATCGTCGTAACGATACCCAAGCATGTACGCCCGGAACCTGGGTCCCCCATTGGCATCCTTGTCTACAAAGCCATTCGTGAGGACATGGCGTATCCGCATCGTGGTCGAGCGCTCATTCAACATCGAGCGTATATCCTCATGGCCGCGATGTCGAATACCACGACGAAACCAAACGGCGTCAGTGGATAGCATGTCGATCATGTCCTCATAGCGGCGCTCATCAAGGTAGTAGAAGAATTGATTGACAAGCTGGTTATAGCTTTCGAGAGCAAGTTGCTCACCCATTCGGAATGCTCCTCAGACAAAGGTACAAAGCACGGATTTTTGCAAACGGTTGGCCCTGGTGCCGCTTTAGATTTCGGCGCTAACCCGATTGGAAAGCACACCGATTTTTTCATTGACCACTTCCACCAGGTCACCGGGTTTCAAGTCGGGGAGAGTTGGTCCGTCGCAGCCAAGCCATATGACGTCACCCGGCCAGAGCGTGACATAACTCGTCATGCGCTCGATATATTGCTGCAGGGTAAAGATCGCATGACGGGTGTTGTACGACGCAACGACCTGGTGGTTCACCCGAACAGCAATCTCCTGAGCGCCAGGGTCCAACTGTGGCACGACAATCGGGCCCATTGGCTTGAAGGTATCCATATTCTTTGCCCTCCACAGGGTCCGGTCAGACGACTGGAATGATCGCTCGGACAAGTCATTTCCCAGCGTATACCCAGCAATGCAAGATAGCGCATTCTCCGCGGACAAGCGCTTGGCACGGCGGCCGATCACAGCCACCAACTCGCCTTCAAAATGGATTGGCCCCAGCGAGCCTTTCGGGATGACAATTTCTGCACCACTGCCCACGAGTGCATTGGCCGAACGGTAACCGACGTCGGCCTGCGTTGGCACTTTGAGTGACATGCCAAGATTCTGGTTCGCCCACTCGATATGGGCACGGTAATTCACGCCTATGGCATAGAAGTTCTGCGGAATCACAGGCGGCAAGAATTTCACACCATCAATTGAAACCCTCTGACCCGTTCGCTTGTATGGCTGAAACGGATCCCCGTCTATGAGCTCGATGGTCTGGCCATCGATCACCCCAAAGACAGGGACTCCATCAATCTCAATACGGCACCAGCTTTCCATCAACGTCTCCTCGTAGATTTCCGGAGACTCCGTGCCACGAGAGTTCCGTAATGTATTTTTGTTTCCAGAGAGTCTAGCCAAGCGATGGCGAAAAAACAAATTGATTTTTATGTGAGCAATCGATAGACTTTTGTGATCATGCGATTCACACTTTCCGAGCTGGAGGCCTTCTCTGCGATCGTTCGCGCGGGCAGTTTCCACGCGGCCGCACGGCTCTTGCATGTGGCTCAACCAACCATCTCGCAACGGATCCGTGAGCTCGAGTCGGCCATAGGAGCGCCACTTTTCATGCGCCAGCGGCCGAAGCTTCAACTGACGGCCGAAGGCCACGCATTGGTCGACCTTTCACGCCGCGTGCTGGAGTCTGCCAGCGATATAGAAGCGCACTTTCACATGCGTAAATCGCTTCGAGGATCGCTCCGCCTGGGCGTACCCGCTACGTTTGCGCATGCTTGCATGACCGATTTTCTCCTTCACCTTGAGCTGAGATACCCCGCGGTGAAAGCCTTGGTGCGCGTCAATGACAGCAATGCAAAAATGCTGGAGATGCTGGACAGCAAGGAACTCGACATCGCCATCGTGGTGGGGCCAGTCTCAAAACCCGACTTGCATCAACAGCCGGTGGGCCAAACCGTGCTGACATGGTTTGCACGACCTGATGTGAATCTGCCGGAAATTCTTCAACCGAGCGACCTCGCACCTTTCCACATCATTCTGACCCCGCCACCTTCCCGGCTCATGACGACGGTGATGGATTGGTTTACCGCTGCGGGGGTATCGCCCGCTCGAATCAGCACATGCAATGACATCCATGTAAATATCGATACCGTAGCGAAAGGCATTGCAATCGGGGCGCTACCTCGCGCGCTGATTAGCGAAGCCCTGTCACGGGGGCAAGTCCGCGAATTGAAAACATCTCCTGAATTACCTCCTCACAAGATTGTGATCTGCTCGCAAAGCGCGGCTTTCGGGCCAGGTCTGGATGAGGTCGTGCAATTGATCCGGAACCTTATCGACCAGCAGCGCCTATATGGCTGAGGGCCTCTCTCTTTCATTGATGTTCTCCGGACATACCGCCCGGGATTTGATGCATCCATTTCAAGCTCAATGGCCAATTGATCGGGCTCCGCAATCCGGCATTTGCAGATGCACTCATAAGCATCCATCCCTTGAGCGCCTGTCAGGCGGTCGAAGCCACCACGGCTCACGCCAGCAAAACCACCCGGCATCAGAGGGAACTTTCCCGCGCGGACAACCATCAGCCCTGCGTTCTGACTGGAGCCGGCCATGATGACCCAACCGCCGCAAGGGCGCCTTGCCGCGCTGTTCAACGTTCGCCGCGAGGAGACCGCGCCGGTGTGGCTGGCCGGGGTGTTCTTTTTCTGCGTGCTGGCGGCGCTGATGGTGGTGCGCCCGGCCCGCGATGCGCTGGGCATGCAGCGCGGCATCGAGGCGGTGCGCTGGCTGTTCATGGGCACCGCGCTGGTGACGCTGCTGGCCAACCCGGCGTTCGGCTGGCTGGTCAGCCGGCTGCCGCGCATGCGGTTCATCGGCGCGACCTACGTTTTCTTCGCGCTGAGCCTGGTCGGCTTCCATCTGTTGCTGGTGCTGGCGCCGGAAGCGGTCGGGGCCACCAGCGGACAGGTGTTCTACGTCTGGTTCAGCGTTTTCAACCTGTTCGCCACCATGCTGTTCTGGGCCTTGATGGTGGACCGCTTTTCCCTGGAGCAGAGCAAGCGCCTGTTCGCGCTGATCTCCGTCGGCGGCACCCTGGGCGCCATCTTCGGCCCCTGGCTGGCCTCGGTGCTGGCGCGCCCGCTGGGCACGCCCGCGCTGCTGCTGGTGTCGGCCGGCTTTTTGCTGCTGGCGCTGGGTGCGGCCTGGGCCGTGGCCCGCAGCCAGCCTGCGCAGGCAGGCGTCGGGAACGAGGCCGCCGCCCGCCCGGAACACGTGGTCATCGGGGGCAGCGCCTGGCAAGGGCTGAAAGCCGTGTTCGCCTCGCGCTACCTGCTCGGCATCGCGGCCTACGTGGTCATCATGGCGATCGTGGCCACGCTGCTCTATTTCACCCGGCTGCAGATGGTGGCCGCG
Source organism: uncultured Hydrogenophaga sp. (assembly GCA_964487025.1). Taxonomy (GTDB): domain Bacteria; phylum Pseudomonadota; class Gammaproteobacteria; order Burkholderiales; family Burkholderiaceae_C; genus Hydrogenophaga. The sequence continues at coordinate 15,927 of CAZAPJ010000048.1, read as the reverse complement.
CTCGGCGACGACGTCGACATGCGCACCGCCGTGTTCGCGCGCATCGACCTGATCACCCAGGTCGCGACCCTGGTGCTGCAGGCCGTGGTGGCCGGGCGCGTGATGAAGTGGCTGGGCGTGCACGTCGCGCTGATGCTGCTGCCGCTGACCGTCGCGCTGGGCTTCGTGGGCCTGGCCATGGTCGGCACGCTGGCGGCCCTGATCGCGTTCGAGGCGGCGTTCCGCGCGATCCAGCGGGCGCTGACCCGGCCCGCGCGCGAGACCCTGTACACGGTGGTCGGCCGCGAGGACAAGTACAAGTCCAAGGCCTTCATCGACACCTTCGGCTACCGCGCCGGCGACGTCGCCGGCGCCCAGGTCGAAGGCCTGCTCGGACGGCTCGGCATGGGCCTGGCGGGGCTGGCCAGCGTGGCCGTTCCACTGGCCCTGGCCTGGGCCGCGCTGGGCCTGTGGCTGGGGCGCACGCAGCAGCGCCTGGGCACGAACCGCGAATCCCTCTTCCCCTCCTCCGCCCCGCAACCGCTGCCCGGGGAGCCTTCCATGACAAGGAGCGTGCCGCCATGATCACCCGACGCGATTACCTGCAACTGTCCACCGCCGCCGGCGTGGCGCTGGCCATCCATCCCGGGCGCCTGCTGGCCAACGAAAGCAGCCCGCGCCGCTTGATCACCCGCACGATTCCCGGCACCAGCGAGCCGTTGCCCGCGGTCGGCCTGGGCAGCTCGGCCTCGTTCTCCCGCATCGCCGGCGAGGGCAACGTCGATCGCGTGCGCGAGGTGCTGGAAGCCTTCGTGCGTGGCGGCGGCACCGTGTTCGACACCGCGCCCGGCTATGGCGCGGCCGAGGAAGTGGCGGCCCGCATCGCGCGGGACACCGGCCTGAACGAGAAGATGTTCTGGGCCACCAAGGTCAACGTCGCCGCACGCGGCGGCAAGGCCGATCCGGCCGCGGCCCGGGCGCAGATGGACCGCTCGCTGCAGCGCCTGGGCCGGCCCGCGATCGACCTGATCCAGGTGCACAACCTGGGCGACGTGCCGACGCAGCTGGGCCTGCTGCGGGAATACCGCGACGCCGGGCGCGTGCGCTACATCGGCGTGACGACCACCTTCCCGAACCAGTACGAGGAACTGGAGCGCATCATGCGCACCGAAGCGCTGAACTTCATCGGCGTGGACTACGCCATCGACCACCGCGTGATGGAAGAGCGCATCTTCCCGCTGGCCCGGGACCGCGGCATCGGCGTGCTGGCCTACCAGCCCTTCGGCCGCACGCGGCTGTGGCAGAAGGTGGAAGGCCGCACGCTGCCGGACTGGGCGGCCGACTACGACATCGCCACCTGGGGCCAGTTCTTCCTGAAGTACGTGATCTCGCATCCCGCGGTCACGGTCGCCACGCCGGCCACCAGCCAGGCGCGCAACGTGGTCGACAACCTGGGCGCGGCGACCGGCCGCCTGCCCGACGAGGCAGGGCGCCGGCGGATGTTCGAGCATGTCCAGTCGCTTTAGGGCCTGTCGACGGTCGACGCCAGCTGTCCGCGCGAGGCGCGCTCCAGCCACATCCGCCACAGGCAGGTAACATCACGACCTGTCGTCCTCCCCGCGCCCTGCATCCGAGCACCGATTGCGCGCATGCCGAGCGCGACCACCTCCCGCTTCGCCTGGCCCGGACAGCCTCCGCTGTTCGGCTGGTCGAGACAACCCATCGCCATTTGAATCCATGAACGGTGCAAAGAGTTTGGTGCAAACCTTGTTGGCGGCAGGCGTGGATACCTGCTTCGCCAACCCCGGAACCAGCGAGATGCATTTCGTGGCCGCGCTGGACCAGGTCCCGGGCATGAAGTGTGTGCTCGGCCTGCAGGAAAACGTCGTCACCGGCATGGCCGACGGCTACTTCCGCCTGGCCCGCAAGCCCGCCTGCACGCTGCTGCATTGCGGTCCGGGCCTGGCCAACGGCATGGCCAACCTGCACAACGCGCGCCGCGCCCGCAGCGGCATCGTCAACATCGTGGGCGACCAGGCGACCTACCACCGCCCCTACGACGCGCCGCTGACCGCCGACACCACCGGCATGGCGCAAACCGTCTCGGCCTGGGTGCGCACCAGCACCAGGACGGCCGACCTCGGGCGCGACGCCGTGGAGGCGGTCCGCGCCGCCTCCACCTTTCCCGGCCAGATCGCCACGCTGATCCTGCCGGCCGACGTGTCATGGGAGGAAGGCGGCGTGGTCGGCACGCCGCTGGCCCCTCCACCGCCCCCCGCCATCGACAGCGGCGCGATCGAAGGCGCCGCGCGCATCCTGCGCGGCCGCCACCGCGGCGAGGTGCTGATCCTGCTGGCCGGGCATGGCGTGCTCAGCGAGGCCCAGGCCCTCGCCTGGCGCGTGGCCAGCGCCTGCGGCGCGACCGTGATGGCCAGCTACGTGACCTCGCACCTGGCGCGCGGCCGCGGCCGTGCACCGCTCGAGCGGGTGCCCTATGGCCTGGAGCAGGCCATCAAGGTGCTGGCGCGGTTCAGGCACATCATCCTGGTGAACGCGCAGCCGCCCGTGGGCTTCTTCGGCTACCCCGGCCGGCCTTCGACGCCGTACCACCCCGAGGCCCAGCTCCATGTGCTCTCGCGGCCTGACCAAGACCCGGTCGAAGCGCTCCGTGGACTGGCGGCGGCCCTCGATGCGCCCGAGATCGCCATGCCCGACCCCGGCCCGCGCCCCGAGCCGGCGAGCGGTGCGCCGACGCCGGAAGGCCTGGCGCTGACGCTTGCCGCGCTGATGCCCGAGCACGCCATCGTCTCCGACGAGAGCGTCTCCTACGGCCGGGGCTTCTACCCATACACGCAAGCCGCCCCGGCGCACGACTGGCTGCACCTGGCGGGCGGCGCGATCGGCGACGGCATGCCGGTGGCCACCGGCGCGGCGCTGGGCGCCGGCAAGCAGCGCCGGGTGATCAACCTTCAGGCCGACGGCTCCGCCATGTATTCGCTGCAATCGCTGTGGACGCAGGCGCGCGAGCGGCTGCCGGTGACCACCATCCTCCTCAACAACAGCAAGTACAACATCCTGATCGGCGAATACGCGAGCGTCGGCGCCACCCCGGGCGACACCGCCATGAGCATGCTGGACCTCGGCAACCCGTCGCTCTCCTGGGTCAAGCTGGCCAATGGCATGGGCGTGGAAGCCGCGCGGGCCACGACGATGGACGAGTGCGCGGACCTGATGAAGAGCAGCTTCGGCCAGGCCGCGCCGTTCCTGATCGAACTCATGATCTGAGTTCCTGCCCCGGGGACCGGCAGCCCCCCGGGGCCGCGAGGCGCGATCAGGCGACTTCGTTGAGCGCTTCGCCCAGGGCGTTGATCAGGCGGTCGAGTTCCGCGCGTTCCGCAATGAACGGCGGGGCGAGCTGGATGGTGTCGGCGCCGTAGCGGACATAGAAGCCCTTCTTCCAGCAGGCCATCGCGATCTCATACGGCCGGCGCGCCGGCTCGCCAGGCACCGGCGCGATGGTGAGGCCCGCGGCGAGGCCGTAGTTGCGGATGTCGGCGACGTGAGGCTGGCCTTTCAGGCCGTGCACGGCTTGTTCGAAGTACGGCGCCAGCGCCTTCGCTCGGCCCACCATGTCTTCCTTGACGAGAACGTCCAACGCCGCATTGCCGGCGGCGCAGGCGACCGGGTGCGCCGAGTAGGTGTACCCGTGGGGAAACTCGACCATGTAGTCCGGCCCGCCGGCCGCCATGAACGTCTCGTAGATGTCCCGGTTCGCGATCACGGCGCCCAAGGGCTGCGCGCCATTGGTCACCTGCTTGGCCACGTTCATGATGTCCGGGACCACGCCGAACGCCTCGGCGCCGGTCATCGCGCCCGCGCGGCCGAACCCGGTGATCACCTCATCGAAGATCAGCAGGATGCTATTCGCCGTGCAGATCTCGCGCAGCCGCTGGAGATAGCCCTTGGGCGGGATCACGACGCCGGCCGAGCCCGAGAACGGCTCGACGATCACCGCGGCGATGTTGCTGGCGTCGTGCAGCGCGATGAGGTCGAGCAGCCGGTCGGCCAGCTCCACGCCGCCGGCCTGCGGCTCGCCGCGCGAGTAGGCGTTGGCCGCCAACTGCGTGTGCGGCAGGTGATCGGCATCGACGGCCTGGCCGAACAGCTTGCGGTTGCCGCCGATGCCCCCGACGGAGATGCCACCGAAGTTCACGCCGTGGTAGCCCTTTTCCCGGCCGATCAGGCGGGTCTTGCCCGCCTGGCCTTTGGCGCGCCAGTACGCGCGCGCCATCTTGAGCGAGGTGTCGGCCGCCTCCGAACCCGATCCCGTGAAGAACACGTAGTCCAGGCCCTCCGGGGTCAGTTCACGCAGGCGATTCGCGAGCTCGAACGACACCGGGTGCGCGAACTGGAACGCGGGCGAGTAGTCGAGCTTCGCGATCTGTTTGCTGACGGCCTCGGTGATCTCGGGGCGGCCGTGACCCAGTCCGGAACACCACAGGCCGGACAGGCCGTCGAAGATCTTGCGGCCGTCGGCGTCCGTGAAGTAGGCCCCCTTGGCTTCGACGATGAGGCGCGGATCCGCCTTGAACTGCCGATTGCCGGAGAAGGGCATCCAGTGGGCATCGAGCCATTGCCGGTCCTTGCGCACGCTGGCGGCTGAGGAGGCGGCGTCGAGGGTCTGCGTAGTGGTCATGGTGGTTCCAATGTTCAAGAAAACCCAGTGGAGACGGATTATTTCCCCCGGCGCCACCTCTGAAACAGCGCAAAATACCACGGCTTACTTGTCAATTCATGAAACCAAAAACCTCCGCCCCTTCCCGCCTTGGCCAGCTCGGCGATTCCGACCTGCGCCTGCTCAAGGTCTTCAAGAGCGTGGTGGATTGCGGCGGCATGGCGGCCGCCGAGTTGGAGCTCAACGTCGGCATTTCCACGATCAGCCGGCACGTCAAGGACCTCGAGACCCGCCTGGGGCTGACGCTGTGCCGGCGCGGCCGCGCGGGATTCGCCTTGACGCCGGAGGGCCTGCGCATCTACGAGGAAACCACCCGGTTCCTGGCCGCCGCCGACGCCTTCCGCGCCGGCGTGGACGACGTCCACCAGCGCATGGGCGGGCAGCTCGAGATCGGCGTGTTCGACAAGACCGCGACGAACCCGGCGTCGAAGATTGCCGAAGCCATCGGCCGGTTCGCAGGAGTCGCTCCGGAAGTGGCACTGCGGATCGAGGTACAGACCATCAACACCATCGAGCGCAAGCTCATCGACGGCAGCCTGCACGTGGGCATCATTCCGGCCCACCGCAGCTCGGAAAGCCTGGAGTACCACAAGCTCTTCGACGAAACCATGCTGCTCTACTGCGGCGCATCCCATCCACTCTTCTCGGCCAATGACAGCAGGCTGGGATGGGCCGAGGTCTCGAAGTACCCGTTCGCCGGCCTGGGATACCACTCGCCCAACATGGAGGCCAGCCAGCGCGCGGGCTTGCGCCGGGCGGCCACCGGCCTGGACCAGGAGTCGATTGCGACGCTGGTCCTCTCAGGCCGGTTCCTGGGCTTCTTGCCCGATCACTACGCAGAAGCGTTCGAACGCACGGGCCGGATGAAGGCGGTCCGGCCCAAGGTCCTGCACTACACGTGCGATTTCGTGTGCGTGACGCGCAAATCCCCCAGCCCCCCGAGGGCCGCGCAGGCGTTCAGGGACTGCCTGCTGGACGCGCATGGGACAAGAATCCGCCAGGCCAGCCAGCGAAACCGCGCGGGCTTCACGGGTCGATCACGACGCGGACATCTTCCTTGATTTCCTCCATCACCACGTAGCTGTGCGACTCCGCGGTGACGGGAAGGCGCTTGAGGATGTCGCCCAGCAAGTGCCGGTATTCCGCCATGCCCTCCAGGCGGAATTTCACCAGGTAGTCGAAGTCCCCCGACACGAGGTGGCACTCCATCACCTGAGGCACGAGCAGGAGCTCGCGCTTCACCTTCTCGAACACGTCGCCGGACTTCGACGACAGCTTGATCTCCACGAAGACGAGCAGCGCCTTGCCCAGCGCGTGAGGGTTCACGCGCGCGTGGTAGCCGGCGATGACCTTGTCCCGTTCGAGCCGCCGGACACGCTCCGCGCACGCGGACGCCGACAGGCCGATGCGCTCGGCCAGCTCAACGATCGACAGGCGTCCGTTCTGCTGCAACTCGGCCAGGATGCGCCGGTTCAAACGATCGACTTCGCGCATTCAACGGGCTCCTCCGACAAAAGATAGGCGATGGCCGAGGATTTCATGGAATATCCATGAAAAATCCGTGGAAAACATAAGCATACAGCCGATAACCTCTTTTGAATCACGAAAAACAAAGAGGATTCCCGTGAAAATCATCGTTCTTGGCAGCGGCGTCATCGGCACCTCCACCGCCTACTACCTGGCCCGCGCGGGCGCCCACGTCACCGTCATCGACCGGCAGCCCGGTCCCGCCCTGGAAACCAGTTTCGCGAACGCGGGCCAGGTCTCCCCCGGCTACTCCACGCCTTGGGCCGCGCCCGGGATTCCGCTCAAGGCCCTGAAGTGGATGTTCCAGCAGCACGCCCCGCTCGCCATCCGTCCGGACGGCAGCCTGTGGCAGCTTCGATGGATCGCCAGCATGCTGCGCCACTGCACCCACGAGCGCTACGCGGTCAACAAGGAACGGATGATGCGCGTGGCAGCGTACAGCCGGGACTGCCTGCGCGCACTGCGGACCGAGGCCGGCATCCACTACGAACAGCGCACCGGCGGCACGCTGCAGTTGTTCAGGACCGACCAGCAACTGGCCGCGGCCCAGCGGGACATCGCCGTGCTCGAGGCGTGCGGCGTGCCCTACGAACTGCTGGACGCGGCCGGCGTCTGCAAGGCCGAACCGGCGCTCGCTTGCTCGCCGGTGCGCATCACGGGGGGCCTGCGCCTGCCCGACGACGAGACCGGCGACTGCCAGCGCTTCACGTCGGCGCTGGCCAAGGAGGCGGCCCGGCTGGGCGTGCAGTTCCTTTTCGGGCAGCGCATCGAATCGTTCGCCACGGATGGCCGCCAGATCCAGGGCGTTCGCGTCGGTGGCCAGCGGCTGAGCGCCGATCGGTACGTGATGGCGATGGGCAGCTATTCGCGCGACCTGCTGCTGCCGCTCGGTCTGAAGATCCCCGTCTATCCGGTGAAGGGGTACTCCCTCACGGTCCCGCTCACGGACGAGCGCCTTGCGCCGGTGTCGACGGTGCTCGACGAGACCTACAAGATCGCCCTGACGCGATTCGACGATCGCATCCGCGTCGGTGGCATGGCCGAACTCGGTGGCTTCGACCTGAGCCTCAACCCCGCACGCCGCGCGACGCTGGAGCGGGTCACGCGCGACCTCTTTCCGGGAGGCGACCTCGAGCGCGCCACCTTCTGGACCGGGCTGCGCCCGATGACGCCGGACGGCACGCCCATCATCGGCGGCACGCGCTACCCGAACCTGTTCCTCAACACCGGCCATGGAACGCTCGGCTGGACCATGGCCTGCGGCTCGGCCAAGCTCATGTCGGACATCATGATCGGCCGCACCCCCGAGATCAGCCCGGCGGGCCTGGCCATGGACCGCTACGGGGGCTGGCGCGCGCGCCGCCAACGGCCTTCGCCCATGGCGGTGCCGGCATGAAGCGGCGTGCGTGATGCACTTCCGCTATCGGTAGCAAGAATTTCCCATCTGCCGGATCCCCCCTTGGCCGCCTAGGATGCTGCGGTGCGGGCCGGGCCATGCGCCTTTCATGGCGCAGGCAACCATGGGCCGCCGCGACCTGGGCACGACACCGAACCCGGGAACGACCTGAACAAGACCAGAGGAAACGCCAGCATGTCCACCGGAATCCGCCCCAAGAGCTTCGCGCACGTCGTCTACCGCACCTACCGCTTCCAGCAGATGCTGGACTGGTACGTGAAGGTGTTCAACGGCCACATACAGCACCAGAGCCCGGTGATCGCCTTCGTCACCTACGACGAGGAGCACCACCGGGTGGCGCTGCTCAACCTGGGCATCATCAAGGGCGAATCCGACGAGCGCTCGCCGCGCGGCAAGCCGGGCATGGACCACGTGGCCTACGGCTACCGCAGCCTCACCGAGCTGATGGACAAGTACGTCGAACTCAAGGAGAAGGACGTGCTGCCCTACTGGTGCATCCACCATGGCGTCACCGTCTCGCTGTACTACGCCGACCCGGACGGCAACCAGATGGAATTCCAGGCCGACTGTTTTCCCACCGTCGACGAGGCCAACGCCTTCATGGAGGGACCCGATTTCGAGACCAACCCGATCGGCGTGGAGTTCGACCCGGAGGCGATGCTCGCCCAGCTGCGCGCACAGGTGCCGGAGTCCGAACTGCTGCCAAGGCGGGTCCAGTTGCCGGTCTCCGAGATTCGCGGCTCGCTGATGGGGTGAGGGGCCGTGAGCGAAACCGCTTCAGCCTCCTGCGCCGAGGAAACGCGCGCGCTGCTGGCGCAGCTCCAGCAGGCGCTGGACCAAAGCGCCTGCGCCCGCCTGTGCGTGGACTTCGCCCACCACATCGATGCACGCAACCATGAGCCATGGCTCGACCTGTTCACCGACGATGGCGTGCTCGACCGGATGGGCACGGTGGCGCGCGGCCGCGCGGCGCTTGCCCGTTTCCTGGAGGCCCGTCCGGCCACGGTCGAGACGCGGCACCTGTGCACCAACATCCGGGTCCAGATCCTGGCCGCCGACGAAGCCGCCGGCTCCTGCTACGTGCAGTTCTTCCAGGGCGCCAGCAGCAACAGCCCGGACGAGCCCGCCACCCTCTCCAGCGCACCGAGCGTGGTGGAGTACCACGACCGCTACCGGCGCACCCCGCAAGGCTGGCGCATCCAGGAACGCCGCATCCGGATGGCGATGAAGCCCTGAGCGTTGCCGCAGCCCCGAGGGACGTTCAGCGCCCGCGCCGGTACGCTGCGCTTGCGCGCCGGAACATGTCGCAGAGGTAGTCCGCCGCCGGCGCCAGCGGCAGGGCGGCGCGCTGCACGATGGTGATCGGCGGGGCCGCCAGCTCCTCCCGGATCGGGATGCGGTGCAGGGCACCGCGGGTCAGCGGAAACTCCTCGTACTGCCGCAGCGTGAGCACCAGCGCGTCGGTCGAGATCACCGAGGTCAGCGTCGTCAGCATCGACTCCGCCTGCAGCACCAGCCGCGGCGGCGGCATGCCGTGCTGCGCGAACAGCTCCCTCAGTTCCGCATCGGCCTTGCCGGTGATGCCGGTCGTCACCCAGCTCGCGTCGGCCAGATCGGCCAGCGAACGGGCCTGCGCCAGCGGATGGCCGCTGCGGGCGAACACCGCGCGGGTGTTGTCGAACAGCTTCTCCACCGCATAGCCGCTGGCCGCCGCCGGCTCCGGCGCCGGCCCGATGTAGAAGTCCATGCTGCCGTCGCGCAGGCGCGGCTCCACCGCCGGGAACGCGCCCTCCACGATGCGCAGGCGCACGCCGGGAAAGCGCTGCTGGAACAGCGGCAGCGCCATCGGCAGCAGCACGAGATGGGCCACGACCGACAGGCAGACCAGCACCTCGCCCTGGTCGCTGCCGAGAAACTGCGCCACTTCCTCGCGCGCGCGGCGCGTCTCGCTGTCGATCACCGCCGCGCGCCGAAGGAACACCCGGCCCACGGGCGTCGGCACCATGCCGCGCGAGCGCCGCTCGAACAAGGTCGCGCCGAGTTCGCGCTCGAGGTCGGCCAGGCTGTGGGTCAGGGAGGGTTGCGAGATCCCGAGTTCGCGCGACGCGGCCCGCAGGCTGCCTTTGTCCGCGATCGCCAGGACCATGCGGAGCTGGTTCAGTTTCATGGTGATCGGTCTAGTCTATCGCAGGGGTGGTTTTGCCATCTTCTCCGCGTTTCATGCGCGCCCTACATTGCGCTTCCAGCCACCACCCCTCCCCGAAGACCATGCACCATTTCCTTCCCGCGCATCCCTCCGCCCTGGCGGCGTGGCTGGACCGGTCCGCCATCACCCAGGTGGTGCAGGACTGGGGCCTGGCCCGCGACGCCGGCCGGTGGAACACGCTGCGCGCCTGCTACACGCCGGACGCCGTCATGCACACCACCTGGTTCGTGGGGCCGGCCAGCGAGTTCGTCGAGCGCTCGATCGAGTCGGCGCGGCGCGGCGCGCGTGTGCAGCACTTCATCGGCGCCGCGACGATTGCGCTGAACGGCGCCCGGGCCGTCGCCGAGACCCGCATCATCCTGATGGTGCGCGGCCGCCTCGACGGCGTGGAGATCGACGTGACCTGCTGGGGCCGCTTCCACGACCGCTTCGTGAAGCACGACGGCCAGTGGCGCATCCTCAAGCGCGTGCCGGTGTACGAGAAGGACCGGCTGGACCCTGTCGACCCGGCCGCGACGCTGGCGCTCGACGCCGAATCGCTGGCCGCCTTCCCCGACGGCTGCCGCCACCTCGTGTACCTGCAGTCGCGCAACGGCGACCGCATCAGCCCGGACCTGCCGGTGCCGGGCAACGCGGCGCTGGCGCGCCTGGAAGCCGAAAGCGCGGCCTGGCTGGCCGGCGAGCCCGCGGCATCCCAGCCGGTCGAGCCATCGCACGAACGCGTGCGCCCCGCATGACCCCTCTCCACAAGACCACCGACATGTCCTCCACCCCTTCCGGCGAACCGCGCACGTACCGCCAACTCATCGCAGGCGAATGGGTCGGCGCCGAGAGCGGCGCCACGTTCGACGACATCAATCCCTACACGGGACAGCCGGCCGGCATCCAGCGGCGCCGACGCGCAGCGCGCCATCGATGCGGCCGCCCGGGCCTTCCCGGCCTGGGCCGCATTGGGCGCGCGGGCGCGCCAGGCCCTGTTCCTGAAGGCCGCAACGGTCCTGGAGCGCCGCGCGGACGACATCGTGCCGATGATGGCGCAGGAGAACGGTGCCACGGCCGCCTACTCCCGGTTCCAGATCCAGTGGGCGGCGGGCCTGCTGCGGCAGGCGGCAGGCTACCCCTACCTGCCTGGCGGAGAGATCGTGCCGTCCGACACGCCGGGCGTGTTCGCGATGGCGCTGCGCAAGCCGCTGGGCGTGGTCTGCGGCATCTCGCCGTGGAACGGCGCCATCGCCCTCGGCTTTCGCAGCATCGTCGCGCCGCTGGCCTGCGGCAACACGGTGGTGCTCAAGCCGTCCGAGGAAGCGCCGGTGTGCGCCGGCATCCTGATGGGCGAGATCCTGCACGAGGCCGGCTTCCCCGCCGGCGTGATCAACGTCGTGACCCATGCGCCGGCCGACATCGGCCCGGTGGCCGACCGCCTGTTCGAGAGCCCCCAGGTGCGCGCCTACAACTTCACCGGCTCCTCGGCCACCGGCGCGCGGCTGGCCGCCCGCGCGGGCAGCAAGCTCAAGCGGATCGCCCTGGAGCTCGGCGGCTACAACCCGATGATCGTGCTGGCCGACGCCGACCTGCCGTACGCGGTGGACACGGCCATCTTCGCCGCCTTCTTCCACCAGGGCCAGATCTGCATGAACACGCGCAAGATCCTGGTGCACCGGTCGCTGTACGACGCCTTCCTGGAGCGGTTCGCGGCACGGGCGGACGCCTTGCGCGCCGGGAACCCCACCGACCCGGCCACGCAGTTGGGCCCGCTGATCAACGACCAGGCCGTGGCCAAGGTGAAGCACGGCATCGAGGAGGCGCTCGCCCGCGGCGCGCGGCGGGTGGCGGGCGGCAGCGCCGCCCGCGGGCGCTGCGTCGACCCGACCGTGCTGGTCGACGTGCCCGCCGACGCGCCGATCCACTGCGAGGAGGTGTTCGGGCCCGTGGTCCTGGTCGAGCCGTTCGATGACGAGCAGCACGCGGTGGAGCAGGCCAACGGGACGGCCTACGGCCTGTCGGCCTCGATCATGACCGCGGATGTCTGGAAAGGCATCCGCCTGGGCGGGCAAGTGCAGGCCGGCATGGTCAACGTCAACGGACCGACGATGGGCGGCGAGCCGCAGATCCCGTTCGGCGGCGTCAAGGACAGCGGCTGGGCGCGCTTCGGCCGCTGGGCGATCGACATCTTCACCGACCTGAACCTGGTGACGGTGAGCCAGAACCAGCGCCAGTACCCCCTGTGAGCGGAGACAAGCCGATGACCCCGACGCCCGCCGCCGCGCCCGGCGCGCCCATCCCCGCCCTGACGCTGCCGCGCACCCTGTTCGCCGCCGGCGCCGTCCGCGCCCTGCCGGCCGAACTGGAGAGCCTGGGCGTGCGCCGCCCCCTGCTGGTTACCGACCAGGGGCTGGTCGCGGCCAGGATCGCGGCGCAGGTGGTTGCCGCCTGCGGCAGCGGCGTGGCCGCCGTGCTGTTCGACAAGGTCACCGAGAACCCGCTGTACGCGGACGTCGATGCGGGCGCGGCCAGCTACGCCGCGCAGGGCTGCGACGGCGTGATCGCCGTCGGCGGCGGCTCCGTGATCGACACGGCCAAGATGATCGCCCTGCTGGCCGCCAACGCCGGATCGGTGGCGGACTACGCCGGCAGGCCCGGCGTGCGCCACGGCCCGGCCGCGCCGCTGGCCGTGATCCCGACCACCGCGGGCACCGGCAGCGAGGCGTCGCCCTCCGCCGGCATCCACCCCAATGCGGCGACCGCATCGGTCGGCATGAACTCCCGCCACCTCGTGCCGAAGCTGGCGGTGCTCGACCCCGAGCTGACCGCGAGCCTGCCGCGCCGCCTGACCGCGGCCACCGGCATCGACGCCCTCTCCCACTGCATCGAGGGCTACCTGTCCAACCGCGACCAGCCGCTCGGCAAGGCCATCGCCCTCGACGGCATCCGGCGGGTGGCCCGCCACCTCCCGCGAGCCGTCGCCGACGGCCGCGACCTGGAGGCGCGCGCGGAAATGATGCTCGCGGCGTACGCCGGCGGCGTTTCCATCGCCATGGGCCTGGGACCGGCGCACGCCGTCGCCATCGTCTGCAGCGACCAGGGCTTCCACCACGGCGTGCTGAGCGGGATCGGGCTGGTCGCCACCCTCGACGCCACGGCCGGGCACGTGCCGGCGCGCATGGCCGCCGTGTCCGACGCCTTCGGCCTGCCCGCCGGCGCCTCGCTGGCGCAGGGCGTGGCGGCGCTGATGCGCGAACTGGGCCTGCCCACCACCCTGGCCGAACTCGGCTACGCCGCGAAGGACCTGCCCGGCATGGCCGCGGCGGCCGAACGCAGCCACTTCAACCTGTCCGCCCCTTTCCACCCGAGCGCGTCGCAATACGGCGCATTGCTCGCACGTTCACTCAACCTGGAGACAAGCCCATGAAACTGACCCGCCTGATCACCTGCACCGCCGCGGCGCTGCTTTCCCTGTCCACCCTCGGCGCCCAGGCCCAGGACTTCCCGAGCCGTCCGGTCAGCATCGTGGTGCCCTCTCCGCCAGGCGGCGGCTTCGACCTGATCGGCCGCGTGATGGCCGAGGGCATGAGCAAGCAGCTGGGCGGCAAGAGCTTCGTCGTGGAGAACCGCACCGGCTCCGGCACGCTGGTCGGCACGCAGTACGCCGCCGCGGCGCCCGACGGATACACGCTGATGGTCGGCGGCACGAGCAACCTGGTGTTCAATGCCGGCCTCTACAAGTCGCCCAAGTACGACCGCACCGACTTCGCGACCATCGCCCTGGTCGGGACCAATCCATACATCCTGATCGCCCGGCCGGACCTGCCGGTGAACTCCTACCAGGAGTTGCTGCAGTTGATCAAGACCCAGCCGGAGAAGATCACGATCGGCACGGCCGGCCCGGGGAGCGGCCAGCACATCGTGGCCGCGGCATTCGTGAAGGAGGTGAACTCCCGCATCACCCTCGTCCCCTACCGGGGCGCGCAGGCGGTCTACCAGGACCTGCTGGGCGGCCGCATCGACCTGTTCATCGACTCCTGGCCTGGCGCCCAGGCACACGTGGAAGGCAAGCGCGTCAAGGGAATGTTCACCACGAACGCGAAGCGCCTGGCGCGCGCACCGGAGGTGCCCACGGCGACCGAAATCGGGCTGCCGAAGCTGGAGGTGGTGTCCTGGTACACGATCTCCGCACCGGTCAAGACGCCTCCTGCGGCACTGGACGTGCTGCGCAAGGCCGCGGCCGGCGCCTTGGAGGACCCGGCCGTCGCCACCCGGCTGGAACAGGCCGGCGTGAACGTCACACCCATGACGCAGGACGCCGCCGAACGCTTCATGAAGGCCGACTACGACAAGTGGACCAGCTTCATCCGGCAAGAAGGCATCGCCGCGGAGTAAGGCGGGATGACCATGCGCCTCAACGTTCTGGCCTGCAGCACCCGGCCCAGCCGCCGCGGGCCGGCGCTGGCCCGGTGGCTGGCCGACGCCGCGCGCGGGTCGGCGCTGTTCGACGTGGAGCTCGTCGACCTGGCCGATTTCGGGCTGCCGGTGTTCGACGAGCCCGAGCACCCGAAGCTGCAGAAGTACCACCACGACCACACCAAGCGCTGGGCGGCCTCGGTGGCCTCGGCGCACGCGTTCGTGTTCGTCACGCCGGAATACAACTACGCGCCGCCGCCCTCGCTGGTCAACGCCCTCGACTACCTGGTGGTGGAGTGGGCCTACAAGCCGGTCGGCTTCTTCAGCTATGGCGGGTGTTAATGTGCAGATGGCCAAAAGTCAATTAAATCAATGACTTACGTCACCTTTGAGCCCGCGCCGGAGCAAAATTAGAGGTCGTTGCACCTCAGCAACGGAAGTGGGCAGGGATGCCCCTCCGCAGGGCTCGCTGAGTTTGGCCAGTTCATCGGGCCGTTAACGCCTGGGCAGTCAGGCCGCCAGGCGCTCTGACCTGAACATCGGTGAACGGGTGCGCCGGCTGACGCACACAGAGGCTCTACTGGTCGTATTGACGACGTATTCCTGCTGGCAATATAAAGGCTCAGTCTATTTAGCTCTAGGAAGCTAAAACATGAGCACCAAGCACGCCGCCAAGACCGAGGTCACGACCCTCAAGATGACCCCGGAAGTCCGACGCCTCTGGGAAGAGTGCGCGACTCAAGAACACCGGACCCTGACCAACATGTTCGAGGTCATGGTTCGCGACTACGCCAAGAAGCTGGGTATCAAGCCCGACGTTCCTGCAACGCCGGCCGCCTGAGCCTGCACCACTGAAATTCACATGGCCCAGAACTTCTCAGAACTCGCAAACTTCATCTGGTCCGTCGCGGACCTTCTTCGCGGTGACTACAAGCAAGCCGACTACGGCAAAGTCATCCTGCCATTCACGCTTCTTCGTCGCCTTGAATGCGTGCTCGAGCCCACCAAGCAGGCTGTACTCGACGAGCACGCGAAGCGGAAAGACTCGGGGGTGAACCTGGACCTCTTCTTGCGCAAGAAGAGCCAGCAGTCCTTCTACAACGTCAGCCCCTTCTCACTCCCAGGCCTGCTCGCTGACCAGAAGCACGTCCGTCACAACCTGGTGGCTTACCTTGGCGATTTCAGCGACGACGCCCGAGACGTGTTCGAGCGGTTCAAGTTCACCGAACGGGTGGCTGAGCTAGAGGACAAGAACCTGCTGTTCCAACTGGTGCAGAAGTTCTCCAGCATCGACCTGCACCCTGAGGCTGTTCCCAACGAGACCATGGGCCTTGTGTTCGAGGAGCTCATCCGGCGCTTTGCCGAAGCCTCGAATGAGACGGCGGGGGAGCACTACACGCCGCGCGAGGTCATTCAACTCATCGTGCACTGCCTGTTCGCCGGCGACAGCGAAGCACTGTCGAAGCCTGGTGTGGTTCGTTCGATGTACGACCCAACCGCAGGCACTGGAGGCATTCTCTCGGTTGGTGAGGCTACGGCCAGGGCCATCAACAGCTCGGCCAAGATTGTGTTGTTCGGCCAAGAGCTCAACGACGAGTCGTACGCCATCTGTGAATCGCCCCGGGATTCGCGGAGGCTGTTTGGTTTAAGTCAGGCCATCACCGT
>CAZAPJ010000047.1:0-36410 GCA_964487025.1 uncultured Hydrogenophaga sp. | reverse complement strand
GCTCGCGGTTCTCGGCCTTCATCAGGCTCATGCAGAACTGGTTGAGCCAGTAGCCTTTGCGGCTTTGCTCGGCATCGAAGATGATGGTGCCGGGCACGTCGAGGTAGGGTTTGTCGAGGGACATGGGGGGCTCCGTTGAGCGTTGAGCGTTGAACGTCCGGCGAAGCAGGGTCAACGCCCGACCTCCTCGGGCCAGTAGAGCCGCATCGGGTTGTCCACCAGGAGCTTTCTCTGCAGCTCGGCCGTCGGCGCGATGTGCGGAATGTAGTCCACCAGCAGGCCATCGTCGGGCATGTGGTCTTTGAGGTTGGGGTGCGGCCAGTCGGTGCCCCACAGCACGCGGTCGGGGAAGGTCTCGACCACCTTGCGGGCGAACGGGATCACGTCGTGGTACGCGTGGCGCTCGCCGTTCAGCGCCGGCGGGCCGGACACGGTCAGGCGCTCCGGGCAACTGACCTTGCTCCAGACGTTGGGGTGCTCGCGCATGAATTTGAGGAACAGCTCGAACTCCGGCCCGTCGATCGGCTTGCCCACGTCGGGCCGGCCCATGTGGTCCACCACCACGGTGGTGGGCAGGCTGGTGAAGAAGTCCCACAGCTCGGGCAGGTCCACCGCCTCGAAGTAGATCACCACGTGCCAGCCCAGCTTGCCGATGCGGCCGGCGATCTCCAGCAGCTCGTCCTTGGGCGTGAAGTCGACCAGGCGCTTGACGAAGTTGAAGCGCACGCCGCGCACGCCGGCCTCGTGCAGCGCCTGCAGCTCCGCGTCGCCGACGCTGCGCTTGACGGTGGCGATGCCGCGGGCCCGGCCATCGGCCGAGCGCAGCACGTCGACCATCGCCCGGTTGTCGGCGCCGTGGCAGGTGGCCTGCACCACCACGTTGCGCGCAAAGCCCAGGTGGTCGCGCAGCGCGAACAGCTGCGCCTTGCTCGCGTCGCAGGGCGTGTACTTGCGCTCGGGCGCATAGGGGAACTCGGCGCCCGGGCCGAACACGTGGCAGTGCGCGTCCACGCTGCCCGGCGGAAGCTGGAACTGCGGCTTGCTCGGGCCGGTGTACCAGTCGAGCCAGCCAGCGGTTTTGGTGAAGTCACCGGAAGTGGGTTTGCTCATGAAAAGTGCTCTCAGAAAGTGCTTTCAGACCGTTCGCTCGCCAACCAGGCGGTGCTGGCGGGCGGCGGTGGGGCGATTTGCCGGCCGCAGGACGGATGAGCCCCACAGCCGCCCGCCAGCACCGCCGCGCCAGCCGGAGAAGGAAATCAGTCGATGTACTTCAAGCCCGCAGCCGCCAGCGGCTCGCGCATCTTGTACATGTCCAGCCCCAGCACGCCGCTGGCCAGCTTGTCGCGCTTCTCGCCCTCGTTGGCCTCGCGCTTGCGCGCGGCTTCCAGCGCCTTGGCGGCCATGGCGCGCGGCACGCAGACCACGCCGTCGTCGTCGGCCACGATCACGTCGCCGGGCGTGACCCACATGCCGGCGCACACCACCGGGATGTTGACCGAGCCGATGGTGGCCTTGATGGTGCCCTTGCTGCTGATGGCCTTGCTCCACACCGGGAACCGCATCTCGGTCAGCGTCTTCACGTCGCGCACGCCGGCGTCGATCACCAGCGCGCGCGCGCCCCGCGCCTGGAAACTGGTGGCCAGCAGGTCGCCGAAGTAGCCGTCGGTGCATTCGGCGGTGATGGCCGCGACCACGATGTCGCCCGGCTGGATCTGCTCGGCCACCACGTGCATCATCCAGTTGTCGCCCGGGTGCAGCAGCACGGTGACCGCGGTGCCGGAAACCTGCGCGCCGGCGTAGATCGGACGCATGTAGGGTTTCATCAAGCCCACGCGGCCCATGGCCTCGTGCACGGTGGCCGAGCCGAGGGCGGCCAGCGCGTCGGCCGTCTCGCGGTCGGTGCGCTGGATGTTGCGGTAGACAACGCCGAGTTCGTACATGGCAGGACTCCTTCTCTCTTCTCTTCTTACAGGCCCTTGGCCTTGAGGCGCGCGTCCAGGCGCGGGAACACGCGGCGCACGTTGCCTTCGTAGATCTGGTGCTTGTCGTCCGCACTCAGGATCCTGGAGGCCTCGATGTAGCGCTTGGTGTCGTCGTAGTAGTGCCCCGTCGTGGGGTCGATCCCCCGCACGGCCCCGATCATCTCGGAGGCGAACAGCACGTTCTTCACCGGGATCACGGTGTTGAGCAGGTCGATGCCGGGCTGGTGGTAGACGCAGGTATCGAAGTAGATGTTGTTGAGCACGTGCTCGTCGAGCAGGGGCTTCTTCATCTCCTGCGCCAGGCCGCGGAAACGCCCCCAGTGGTAGGGCACCGCGCCGCCGCCGTGCGGGATCAGGAAGCGCAGGGTCGGGAAGTCCTTGAACAGGTCGCCCTGGATGCATTGCATGAAGGCGGTGGTGTCGGCGTTCAGGTAGTGCGCGCCGGTGGTGTGGAAGCACGCGTTGCAGCTCGTGCTCACGTGGATCATGGCCGGCAGGTCGTACTCGACCATCTTCTCGTAGATCGGGTACCAGTGCCGGTCGGTCAGCGGCGGGCTGTTCCAGTGGCCGCCGGAAGGATCGGGGTTGAGGTTGATGCCGACCGCGCCGTATTCCCTGACGCACTTCTCCAGCTCGGGAATGCAGGTCTTCGGGTCCACGCCCGGGCTTTGCGGCAGCATCGCCACCGGCACGAAGTGGTCCGGGAACAGCGTGGAGACGCGGTGGCACAGCTCGTTGCAGATCGCGGCCCAGGTGCTGGAGACCTTGAAGTCGCCGATGTGGTGGGCCATGAAGCTGGCGCGCGGCGAGAACAGCGTGATGTCGCTGCCGCGCTCCTTCATGAGCCGGAGCTGGTTGGTCTCGATCGACTCGCGCAGCTCGTCGTCGCTGATCCGCAGGTCCGATGCCTTGGGCATGGCCGCCGGGTCCTGGATGCCGGCGATCTGCTGGTTGCGCCAGTTCTCCAGCGCTTTCGGCGCCGTGGTGTAGTGGCCGTGGCAGTCGATGATGAGGCTCATGCGTTTTTTCTCCTGGGGCGTTGTTGTTTGCGGAAACAGGTTAGGTGGCCGGCTCCATGCCCTGGCGCCGCTTGGCTTCGTCGGCCGCGGGCGAGGCCATGAAGTCGAGCAGCGCGCGGACTTGCGTGGCACGCGGCGTGCCCACGGGAATGCCGGCGGAAAACGTGGTGACGATCTGGATCTCGGGCGGCAGCGGCCCGGCAATCGTGATGCCGTCGACGTGCAGCAGCTCGCTCAGTTGCTGGAAGCCGAGCGCCACCTCGCCGCGCGCCACCAGCGTGCCCACCGGCACGCCGGGCGGCGCCTGCACCGTGCGCGGCGCGACCTGCCCGGCGATGCCCCAGCGCTCGAACAGCCTGGCCAGCGCCACGCCGCTGGGACCGGTGGAATAGCTGATGCTGGGGGCGGCCAGCACGGCCCCGCGCACCGCGGCTTCCGAGGACAGGTCGGGCAGCGCCGCGCCCGCGCGCACCGCCGCCGCGACGCCCGAATGCACCAGGTCGACCCGGCTGCCCGCGCGCAGGTGCCCGCCGGCGATCAGCTTGTCGATCGCGTCCGAGGCCAGCACCACGAGGTCGAACGCCTCGCCGGCCTGCACGCGCTTGGCCGCGTCCACGCCGCCGACCGATTCGATCGTGACCGCATCGGCCGAGCGCTGCCGGTAGGCGTCCAGCAGCTCGGCCAGCACCTGCCGCGTGGCCATGGACGAAATGCCGCGAATCGCGTGGGACATGGAAACCGCCTCCGGGAAAGCTGCCATTGTGGTCGGCCGGCCGCTGCGGGAACACCCGGATATCTCGCTAGCAGCTAGAACACATGAGCATAACTATGATCGAACCCTGGCCATCGTCCGCGTTTTCCCCATGGACCTCAAGCAACTCGAGTATTTCGTGCGCGTCGCCGAGCTGGGCAGCTTCACCCGGGCCGCCCTGGTGCTCGACGTGGCGCAGCCCGCGCTGTCCCGGCAGGTCCGCCTGCTGGAGGTCGAGCTGCGGCAGAACCTGCTGGTGCGCAACGGCCGCGGCGCGGTGCCGACCGAGGCCGGCAAGCTGCTGCTGGCGCACAGCCACGGCATCCTGCACCAGGTCGAGCGCGCGCGCGAGGAGCTGGGCCGGGTGCGGGGCGCGCTCGCCGGCCGCGTGGCCATGGGCCTGCCGCCCAGCCTGGCGCGCGTGCTGGCGGTGCCGCTCATGCGGGCGTTCCGCCAGCAGTTGCCCGAAGCCCGCCTGTCGATCAGCGAAGGCCTCACGGTGACCATGCAGGAATGGCTGGTCACCGGCCGGCTGGACGTCGCCGTGCTCTACAACGCCCAGCCCTCGCCGGAGCTGGACATCCTCCCGCTGCAGGACGAGGAGCTGATGCTGGTCGAGCCGCGGCCGCCCGGCCTGCCCGACGATCCGCCGCTACCGGTGCCGCTGCGCGAGGTGGCCGGGCTGCCGCTGGTGATTCCGAGCCGGCCCAACGCGATCCGCATGCACGTGGAAAGCGAGATGGCCAACATCGGCTGCCGGCCGCAGATCGCGCTCGAAATCGACGGCGTCTCGGCGATCCTGGACCTGGTGGCCGACGGCGCCGGCGTCGCCCTGCTCTCGCGCAACGCCGTGGCCAGCTCGATCCGGCCCTCCGCCTACCGCATGCGGCCGATCAGCGACCCGCCCCTGCGCACCCGCCTGTGCCTGGCCGTGAGCTCGCAGCGCCCCGCCACCCTGACCCAGCAGGCCACCCTGAAGCTGATCCAGGCGATCTTGTAGGAACCCGCCCGGCGGCAGGGCTCACACGACCACCCAGAGGATGCCGCTCAGCGTGAAGAACGACAGCGCCGTGGCGGCCAGCAGGGCGGCGGCGCTGAGGCCTTCGTAGCCGTGGCGCTGGGCCAGCAGCGGGTAGATGCTCAGCATCGGCATGGCGGCGGACAGCACGGCGGCGGTGCGCAGGTCGCCGGTCAGGGCCGGCAGGCCCAGCAGGGGCAGCAGCGCCGCCGCCCCCCACACCGCGGCCGGGTGCAGCAGCAGCTTGCCGGCCACGATCAGCCCCACCTGCCGCCGCATGCCCTTGACCCGCAGACCGACCAGGGTGCCGCCGATGATGAACAGCGCCAGGCCGCCGCTGGCCGCGCCGAACAGGTTGACCGTGCGCGAGACGATCTCGGGCAGCCGCCCGCCGAGCAGGGACGCGGCGAAGCCGAGGGCGATGGCGATGATCATCGGGTTGCGCAGCAGCCGGCCGGCGGCCTGCGACAGGGCCTGGCGCCAGGTGATGCGCGCGCTGCCCGGGGAAGAAGACGCGTCCATGTCGGCCAGCGTCATCAGCAGCGGCAGCTTGACGAGGTTCTCCACCAGCAGGTTCATGGCGATCGCCACGCCCGCCAGCGGGCCGAAGGTGAGCAGCAGGACGGGGTAGCCGACGTAACCGGTGTTGGCGCAGGTCATGCCCATGACCATGTAGGCGCTCTCGGCCAGGCCGCGGCGCTGCACGCGGCGCGTGAACCACAGGCCGGCCAGCAGCAGCGCCAGCGATCCGGCGCCGAAAGCCAGCAGGTACGCCGGCTGCAGCACCTCGGCCAGCGGGCGCGAGGCCAGAGCGTTGAACAGCAACGCCGGCAGCGCGACCTGGATCACGAAGCGGCCGAGCACCCGGATGTCGGCCGCGCTGAACACGCCCCAGCGCACCGAGGCGAAGCCCAGCGCGATGCACAGGTAGATCGGGCCGGTGATGGCCAGGATGTCGAACACGAGAGGAGCGCTCGCCCGGCCGCCGTGGATGGACGCTTACTGCTTCGGAATGCCCGCGCGCTCGATCACACCGCTCCAGCGCTTGATGTCGGAGGCCAGCAGCGCGGCGGTCTGCTCCGGCGTGCTGCCGCGGGCGTCGATGGTGAGGTTGCGCAGCTTCTCGCGCACGCCGGCGTCGGCCACCGCGGTGTTGATCTCGCGCTGCAGCCGGTCGATCACGGCCGGCGGCGTGCGGGCGGGCGCGGCCAGGGCGTTCCAGGACGAGGCCACGAAGCCCTGCACGCCCGACTCCACCGCCGTCGGCACGTCGGGCAGCACGAGCGAGCGCTTCTCGCCCGTGATCGCCAGCGCGCGGATGGCGTTCGACTGGATCTGCGGCAGCATCGGGGCCAGGATCTCCACCGCCACGTCGACCTGCCGGCCGCGGATGGCGCCGATCAGCGCCGGCGTGCCGTTGAACGGGATCACCTGCGCATCGATGCCGGCCGTGCTCTTGAACAGCTCGGCCGCCAGGTTCTGCGTGCTGCCGATGTTGATGCTGCCCACGTTGAGCTTGCCCGGATTGGCCTTGGCGTAGGCGACCACCTCGCCCAGGGTCTTGTAGGGCGACTGGGCATTGGCCACCACCACGATGTCGAAGAAGCCCAGGGTGGAGATCGGCGCGAAGTCCTTCACCGTGTCGAACGGCAGGCTCTTGAACAGGCCGGCGGTGACCGCGGTGCCGTTGGACATCAGGAACAGCGTGTGGCCGTCGGGTTCGGCGCGCGCCACCGTCTCGGCCGCCACCACCCCGCCCGCGCCCGGGCGGTTCTCGATCACCACCGACTGGCCGAGCTGCCCGGACAGCTTCTCGGCCACGATGCGCGCGGTCAGGTCGGCCACGCCGCCGGCCCCGAACGGCACCACGATGCGCACCGCCTTGGAAGGAAAGGACGGCTGCGCGAGGGCGGCCGACGAAAAGACCCCGCCTCCCGCGGCCAGCGCTCCAGCGGCGACACGGCCCACGAATTGACGACGATTCTGTTCAGACATGCAGGTACCTCCAGTAAATGAGCCGGCCATCAGCCGACGAATTGAACCAGCCACAGCGAAAGGGGCGGGAACAGCAACAGCAGCAGCGTGCGCACCACGTCGCTGGCCAGGAAAGGCAGCACGCCGCGGTAGCTCTCGCCGATGGGGACGTCCTTGGACAGGCCGTTGACGATGTACACGTTCAGCCCCACGGGGGGCGCCAGCAGGCCGAAGCCCACAGTCATCAGCACCATGATGCCGAACCAGATCGCCACCGATTCGGGCGGCAGGCCGAAGTCGAGCCCGATCACCACCGGGAAGAACAGCGGAATGGTGAGCAGGATCATGGAGAGCTCGTCCATCACCGCGCCCAGCACCACGTAGAAGACCAGGATCGCCGCGACCACCGTCAGCGGGGCGACGTCCCAGCCGTTGATCAGCTCGGCCATCATGGTCGTGACCTGCGTCAGCGCCAGCGCCGAGTTCATCATGTCGGCGCCGATGAAGATCATGAAGATCATCGCGCTGGCCGCCGCGGTGGCATAGAAGCACTGCCAGACCTTGGCCCAGGTGAGTTCGCGCTTGAGCAGCGCGGCGATGAAGGTGCTGGCGGCGCCCACGCCCGCGCCCTCGGTCGGCGTGAAGAAGCCGCCGTAGATGCCGCCGAAGACGATCAGGAACACGGCCGCGATCGGCGCCACCGCCATCACCGACTGCAGCGTGAGCCGGGCGTCGGACGCGTCGCGCTCGGGCGCGTGGCCTGGAGACACGCGGACGTAGATCGCGATCGCGATCATGTAGCCCAGCGCCGCGATGATGCCGGGCACCATCGCGGCCGCGAACATCTTGGCGATGTTCTGCTCGGTCAGGATGGCGTAGATCACCAGCGGCACGGAAGGCGGGATCAGGATGCCCAGCGTACCGCCCGCGGCCAGCGTGCCGGTGGCCAGCCGCCCCGAGTAGCCGTGGCGCTTCATCTCCGGCAGCGCGACCGAGGTGATGGTGGCGGCCGTGGCGATGGAGGAGCCGCAGATCGCGCCGAACCCGGCGCTGGCCAGCACGGCGGCCATCGCCAGCCCGCCCTTGAAGCGCGACATGACCACGCTGGCGAACTGGAACAGCGCGCGGGAGATGCCGCCCTGGGTGGCGAAGTTGCCCATCAGAATGAACAGCGGGATCACCGACAGGTCGTAACTCGCGAAGCGGGCGAACGCGATGCCGTTGAGGTTGTTGAAGAACGGCACCGGGCCGACCTGGTAGAGATAGCCGAAGCAGCCCGCGATGAACATCGCCACGGCGATCGGCGTGCGGATCGCCATCAGGAACAGCATGATCCCGAAGATCACGCCCGCCAGCGTCAGGGCGCTCATCGGATCACCTCCGCGTTTCGCACGGCGGTGCGAGCCCCCTTCGGAACGGCCGGGCGGGGGCTCATGCACCCTGCTCCGGGAAATTGCCGACGAAGGTCTGGTACAGGGCGATCACCCCGGTCAGGACGAACGGCGGCACCATGAAGGCGTACACGATCCACTCGGGCAGGCCCAGCATCATGGAGGTGGTCTGGGAGCCATAGGCGTTCAGGCCGCCGATGGCGGTGCGCCAGGCCAGCAGCAGCATGAACAGGCCGAGCAGCAGGCTGCCCAGCCGGTCCAGCCACACGATGCGGTGCGAGGCCATCCGGGTGGTGAAGAAGTCGACGATGATGTTCTCGCGCTTGAGCTGGCACCACGGCATGAACAGCGCGATGGCCGAGGCCGCCGTGAAGGCGGTCAGTTCGTAGTCGCCCACCAGGGTGACGCCGATGGTGTTGCGGCCCAGCAGGCTGGCGCAGGTGATCAGCGTGATCACCGTCAACAGCAGGCCGGCCAGGATCGCGCTGCACCGGGCCAATAAAGAGAGCAGCTTCAACTCGTCACCTTCTTGTCTTTCTTGTCGGAACCGCCGTGCGCCCGGCACGCGGGCCGGGCGAGGACGAATGTCTCCTCGAGAAACGCCGCGCCGGACGGGGAAGGCCGCCGGCACGGCGGGAGGATTATCGCTGGTGCTTCGCGATCAGGGCCCGGGCATCGGCCACCAGCTTGGCGCCGTCGATGTTCTTGCCCTTCATCTCGTTGATCCAGTCGGTTTCCACCGACGACGCGGTGCGGCGCCAGCGCTGGGTCTCGGCGGTGTCGAGCAGCACGATCTTGTTCCCCGCCTTCTCGGCGATGGCGCGGCCATCCTTGTCGCCCTCGTCCATGGCGCGGCCGAACATCGCGGCCGTCTCGATGCCCGAGTTCGCGTCGATCACCTTCTTCAGGTCCGCCGGCAGCCGGTCGTAGGACGCCTTGTTCATCGAGAGCGCGAAGGTCTGCGTGAACAGCCCGGTGGAACCCGAGAACGTGGTGTGGTTCTTCACCATCTCGGCGATCTTGAGCGAGGGCGTGACCTCCCAGGGAATCGTGGCGCCATCGATCACGCCCTTGGACAGGGCCTCGGTGACCGCCGGCACCGGCATGCCGACCGGCGTCGCGCCCAGCTTGCCGAGCATGTTGCTGATCACGCGCGAGCCGCCCCGGATCTTCATGCCGCGCAGGCTCTCCAGCCCCGTCACCGGCGCCTTGGTGTGGAACAGGCCCGGGCCGTGCGTGTGCGCCGCCAGCAGCCGCACGTCCTTGAACTCGTCGGCCGCGTGCGTCTGCACGTATTCGTGGAACGCGCGCGAGGCCGGCTCCGCCAAGCCGCTCATGAACGGCAGCTCGAACACCTCGGACCTGTTGAAGCGCCCCGGCGTATAGCCGAGCACGGTCCAGGTGATGTCGGCCACGCCGTCGCGCGCCTGGTCGAACAACTGCGGCGGCGCGCCGCCGAGCTGCATGGCATGGAAGAGCTGCACCCGGATACGGCCGCCCGACTCGGCTTCCACCTTCTTCGCCCACGGAATGATGGCCCGGGCCGGGATGGTGGCCTGGGGCGGCAGGAACTGGTGCAGGCGCAGCGTGATCGTCTGCTGGGCCAGGGCGCTGCCGGCCACGGAAGTGGCGGCCAGGGCGCCCATGGCGGTGAGCGCTTGTCGGCGGCGGATGGATGTCATGTCGGTCTCCTCGAGGACGGTGGAAAAGGGGCAATGGCGCCGGTCAGGCCGGGCCGCGCGCACCCTGACAGTCTGTCATGCACCGACTGTGCATGCATCACTGCCCATGCGCCAGCCGCTTTTCACACAACCAGCTATGCCATTGTGATATGAATGGCACGGCGATACGGCCAGGTGCATCGCGGTCCGCGGACCGGAAAGGCCAGCCGCCACCTTGTCCAAGCATCGCTCCGAGGGCAATCGGGGAAAGTCCGGAAGCGGGCGGACCGGCATCCCTGCCTAATTCCAGTCACCCCTGGCTGAGGCAGAGCGCACCGCAGTGCGCCAACGGAGACGTTCCATGACCGCCAAGCAGCACCCCGCCGCCGTGCTCCAGTTCCTGGGCCTGCTGGAGTCGCGCTATGCCTTGCGCGTGATCTGGGCGCTGGGCAACGGGCACCCGCAGACCTTCCGGCTGCTGCAGGACAGCGTGGGCGGCGTCACGCCCAACACGCTCAATGCCCGCCTCAAGGAACTGCGCGCGGCGCGCCTGGTGGACCACGGCGGCCGGGGCTACCGCCTCACACCCCAGGGGGCCGAACTCGCGCGCCGCCTGGCCCAGGTGCAGCAGTTCGCCGGCCAGTGGTCGCGGCAACAACAACAGCAGCAGCAGGCCCCCTCCCTGGAGCCATAGAATCCTCTCCTGGGGCCTGCGGGCCCTTCCTTCTTCCCCCGGGAACCCGCTCGGTGGGCGCCTCGCCGGCCGCCGCCGGCCCGCGTCGATGGCGCCGCCAACGACCTCTTGAATCCCGCCTTTCCGGCCCCATATGGCTGGCTACGGCCAGCCCGGCCACCGATCACACGCACCCCAGCACCATGAGCCAGACACCTCCAGCCCCCCCCGCCAGCGACCAACCCGACCCGACGCACGACACCCCCCTGAGCCCCGAGGAAGCCGCGGCCGGCGAAGCCGACGCGCTGGCCGCGCTGAGCCAGGAAATCGCCGCGCTCAAGGCCCAGAACACCGACCTGGCCGACCAGTTCCTGCGCGCCAAGGCCGAGGCGGAGAACGCCCGCCGCCGCGCCGAGGAAGAAATCGCCAAGGTGCGCAAGTTCGCGGTGGAAAGCTTCGCCGAGAGCCTGCTCGCGGTGGCGGACAGCCTGGAAGCCGGCCTGGCCGTGCAGGAAGCCACCCGCGAGCAGTTGCGCGAGGGCTCCGAGGCCACGCTGCGCCAGCTCAAGGCGGTGCTGGAGCGCCACAAGGTGGTGGAGATCCACCCCGCCGCCGGTGCCCGGTTCGACCCCCACCAGCACCAGGCGATCAGCATGGTGCCGGCCGAACAGGACGCCAACACCGTGGTGACCGTGCTGCAGAAGGGCTACCTGATCGCGGACCGCGTGCTGCGTCCGGCGCTGGTGACCGTGGCGGCCCCCAAATAAAGGAAAACCGGCCGCCGGGCCGCGCGCCCAGCCTTGAAAACCCCACCGGTTATCCACATCTTCCCCACATCTTTTTTCACACATTCACTTTTTCCAGACGGAGCACAACATGGGACGAATCATCGGCATCGACCTGGGCACGACCAATAGCTGCGTGTCCATCATGGAAGGCAACAACACCAAGGTGATCGAGAACGCCGAGGGCGCCCGCACCACGCCCTCCATCGTGGCGTACCAGGAAGACGGCGAGGTGCTGGTGGGCGCCTCGGCCAAGCGCCAGGCCGTGACCAACCCCAAGAACACGCTGTACGCGATCAAGCGCCTGATCGGCCGCAAGTTCACCGAGAAGGAAGTGCAGAAGGACATCAACCTGATGCCCTACACCATCGTGGCGGCCGACAACGGCGACGCCTGGGTGGAGGTGCGCGGCAAGCAGATCTCGCCCCAGCAGGTCAGCGCCGACATCCTGCGCAAGATGAAGAAGACCGCCGAGGACTACCTGGGCGAACCGGTGACCGAGGCCGTGATCACCGTGCCGGCCTACTTCAACGACGCCCAGCGCCAGGCCACCAAGGACGCCGGCCGCATCGCGGGCCTCGACGTGAAGCGCATCATCAACGAGCCCACCGCCGCCGCCCTGGCCTTCGGCCTGGACAAGCAGGACAAGGGCGACCGCAAGATCGCCGTCTATGACCTCGGCGGCGGCACGTTCGACGTGTCCATCATCGAGATCGCCGACGTGGACGGCGAGAAGCAGTTCGAGGTGCTCTCGACCAACGGCGACACCTTCCTGGGCGGCGAGGACTTCGACCAGCGCATCATCGACTACGTCATCTCCGAGTTCAAGAAAGAGCAAGGCGTGGACCTGTCCAAGGACGTGCTGGCCCTGCAGCGCCTGAAGGAAGCGGCCGAGAAAGCCAAGATCGAGCTGTCGTCGTCTGCCGCGACCGACATCAACCTGCCCTACATCACCGCCGACGCCTCGGGCCCGAAGCACCTGAACATCAAGCTCACGCGCGCCAAGCTCGAAGCCCTGGTGGAAGAGCTGATCGAGCGCACCATCGCGCCCTGCCGCACCGCCATCAAGGACGCCGGCATCAGCGTCTCCGACATCCACGACGTGATCCTCGTCGGCGGCATGACGCGCATGCCCAAGGTGCAGGAGAAGGTCAAGGAGTTCTTCGGCCGCGAGCCGCGCAAGGACGTCAACCCCGACGAGGCCGTGGCCGTCGGCGCCGCCATCCAGGGCCAGGTGCTCTCCGGCGACCGCAAGGACGTGCTGCTGCTCGACGTGACCCCGCTGTCGCTGGGCATCGAGACCATGGGCGGCGTGATGACCAAGATGATCAGCAAGAACACCACGATCCCGACCAAGTTCAGCCAGGTGTTCTCCACCGCCGAGGACAACCAGCCGGCCGTGACCATCAAGGTGTTCCAGGGCGAGCGCGAGATCGCTTCGGGCAACAAGCTGCTGGGCGAGTTCAACCTGGAGGGCATTCCCTCCGCGCCGCGCGGCATGCCGCAGATCGAGGTGACCTTCGACATCGACGCCAACGGCATCCTGCACGTCGGCGCCAAGGACAAGGGCACGGGCAAGGAGAACAAGATCACCATCAAGGCGAACTCGGGCCTGTCCGAGGCCGAGATCCAGCAGATGGTGAAGGACGCCGAGCTCAACGCCGCGGAAGACAAGAAGAAGGTCGAGCTCGTCCAGACGCGCAACCAGGCCGAGGCCACCGTGCACAGCGTGCGCAAGTCGCTGGGCGAGCACGGCGACAAGCTCGAGGCGGCCGAGAAGGAGGCCATCGAGTCCGCGCTGAAGGACCTGGAGGAAGCCGCCAAGGGCGACGACAAGGCCGCGATCGAGTCCAAGACCGAGGCCCTCATGGCGGCCAGCCAGAAACTGGGCGAGAAGGTCTACGCCGCCTCCCAGGCCGCGCAGGCGGCCGCCGAAGGCGGTGCTGCCGATGCACAGCAGGCGGCGAGCGGCGGCACCAGCAGCAAACCGGCCGACGACGACGTGGTCGATGCCGAAGTCAAGGAAGTGAAGAAGGGCTGAGTACCGCCTCGCTTCGACGACCCTCGCCGCGTCCGGGCAACCTGGCGCGGCGTTCGCGCTCCAACCGAACCGCAACAGACCATGGCTAAACGCGACTACTACGAAGTGCTGGGCGTGCCCAAGAACGCTTCGGACGACGAGATCAAGAAGGCGTATCGCAAGCTTGCGATGAAGTACCACCCCGACCGCAACCAGGGCGACGCGGCCAAGGGTGCCGAGGAGAGGTTCAAGGAGGCCAAGGAAGCCTACGAGATGCTCTCGGATCCGCAGAAGAAGGCGGCCTACGACCAGTACGGCCACGCCGGCGTGGACCCCAACATGCGCGGCCCGGGCGGCGCGGAGGGCTTCAGCGGTTTCTCGGAAGCGTTCGGCGACATCTTCGGCGACATCTTCGGCGCCGCGCGCGGCCAGCGCGGCGGCGGCCGCCAGGTGTACCGGGGCGCGGACCTGTCCTACGCCATGGAGATCACGCTGGAAGAGGCCGCCGCCGGCAAGGAAACGCAGATCCGCATCCCCTCGTGGGACGACTGCGACACCTGCCACGGCACCGGCGCCAAGCCCGGCACCAGCGCCAAGACCTGCTCGACCTGCCACGGCCAGGGCGTGGTCCAGATGCGCCAGGGCTTCTTCAGCGTGCAGCAGACCTGCCCGCACTGCCACGGCAGCGGCAAGATCATCCCCGAGCCCTGCACCGCCTGCCACGGCCAGGGCAAGATCAAGCGCCAGAAGACGCTGGAGATCAAGATCCCGGCCGGCATCGACGACGGCCAGCGCATCCGCAGCACCGGCAACGGCGAGCCGGGCCAGAACGGCGGCCCCTCGGGCGACCTCTACATCGAAGTCCGGCTGCGCAAGCACGACATCTTCGAACGCGACGGCGACGACCTGCACTGCCAGGTGCCCGTGAGCATGACGATCGCCGCCCTCGGCGGCGAGATCGACGTGCCCACCCTGCAGGGCAAGGCCACCATCGACCTGCCCGAGGGCACCCAGAGCGGCAAGACCTTCCGCCTGCGCGGCAAGGGCGTCAAGGGCGTGCGCTCCAGCTACCCGGGCGACCTGTACTGCCACGTGGCGGTGGAAACCCCGGTCAAGCTGACCGAGCACCAGCGCAAGCTGCTCAAGGAGCTCGACGAATCGTTCAAGAAGGGCGGCCACAAGCACAGCCCGAACGACAAGGGCTGGTTCGACAAGGCCAAGGCGTTCTTCAGCTAGGACCGCACCGCCTCAGCGGGGCTGGGCCGCGAAGCGGCGGATCAGGTCGCGAACGAGGGACTGGGTTCCATTGAGCAGCAGGGTCTGGGGGCGCCGGCTGGACGACACCAGCGACAGCCGCCCCTTGAGGCGCTGCCAGGCGAGCCGGCGCACGGCCAGCGCCTGCTCGTCGGGCAGGCCCGCCCACAACACCGACGCCGGCACCACCGCATGGCCGCAGCCGGCCTGCACCAGCAGCGGAATCGACGCCAGGGCGCCGACTTCGAGCCCCACCTCCAGCGCAAAGCCCAGCCGGGCGGCCTCCAACTCCAGCAACCGCCGGATCGGATGGGGCTGCGCAGGAAATATCAGCCGCAGGCCGGCGAGCTCCTTCAGCGCGGCGGTGCTCCGGTGGCGAAAAGGCGCACCGTTTCCCGGCGGGCTCAGCAGGTGGAGCGATTCGTCGACCAGCGGCTCGATGGTCAGCAGCACCGAAGGCGCGGGGCTGTGCGCGATGGCCAGGTCGATGCGCCCCACCAGCACCTGTTCCTGCAAGGTGGCCGACAGCCCTTCGGTGATCGAGATGCTGGCCCTGCCGAAACGCTGCTGGAAGGCGCTGACCAACGGAACCGTCAGGGCCTGCGCCACCGAAGGCGGCATGCCGACGGTCACGCAGCCGCTGAGGTCGCCGTCCGGCTCGTCGAGCGCGGCCCGCCCTGTTTCCAACTGGCCCAGGGCGTTCTGTGCATAGGACAGAAACCGGGCACCGGCGTCGGTCAGCACGACACCCCGGCCGTTGCGGTGGAACAGCGATCGGCGCAGTTCCACCTCGAGCGCACGGATGTGGCGGCTGAGCGCCGGCTGTCCCGTGCGAAGCGCGGTGGCCGCGTGGCTGAGGCTGCCATGGCGGGCCACTTCGATGAAGTACGCCAGTTGCTTGAGGTTCATGGTGCCGATCCGGATATGCCGAAATGAAGATATCAGAATTCGATCAAGCCATGCGCCGGAGTGCGCCGGCGCCCACCATACTTGGCGGTGCGGCCAAAGTGGCTTGGCCCCGTTTCCCAAGGAGATCGTGTGTACACCGCGACCATTGGCGCTCCCATCTCTGCCGCCCGACTCGAACGCCCCGCCTACCAGCGCATCACGGCAACGCCCGCCTCGCCCCACATCGGCGCGGAGATCGGCGGCGTGGACCTGACCCAGGCGCTCGATGCCGAACAGATCGCCGAGATCCAGGACGCGTTCGCCCGCTACCAGGTGATCTTCTTCCGCGACCAGCGCATCAGCCACGAGGACCAGATACGCCTGGCCAGCCACTTCGGGCCGCTCGGGCAGCACGTGGGCAAGAACACCATCAGCAAGCCGACCGACAACCCGTTCGTGCGGCGCTTCCACTACGACGAGACCTCGGACCGCGTCTCCGGCGAGAACTGGCACAGCGACCAATCGTGCGCGCCCATGCCGCCGCTGGGCAGCATGCTGTACCTGCACACCGTCCCGCCCGATGGCGGGGGCGACACCCTGTTCGCCAGCACGTGCGCGGCCTACGAGGCGCTGTCCGACCGCATGAAGGCCTACCTGGCCGGCCTGACGGCCACGCACGACGGCACGCGGGTGTTCGGCCCGGGCACGCCGATCACCTCGCACCCCATCGTCGTGCGCCACCCGGTCAGCGGCCGGCGCGGCCTGTTCGTCAGTTGGGACTTCACCAGCCACGTCGACGGCGTCCCCAAGGCCGAAAGCGACGCCATCCTGAATTTTCTCTATCGGCACATTGGTCGCGACGAGTGGTCGTGCCGCTTCCGCTGGCAACCGCATTCGATCGCCTTCTGGGACAACCGCTGCGCCCAGCACAAGGCGGTATGGGACTACTGGCCCCACGTGCGCTCCGGCTTCCGGGTGCAGATCGAGGGCACGCAGGCGCCCCTGGCCGGGTGAGCCCGCGCCGGCACGTTTGTTGCACATCCCCTGGACCAGGAACCCAGCGACCAAGGAGAAACCGCATGCTGAGTCGACGCTCGATGACGATGGGCCTGATGGCCAGCCTGGGCCTGCCGGGCGCCCGGGCGCAGTTGGCGCCCGACCGGCCGGTCCGGCTGATCGTTCCCTTTGCCGCGGGCGGCTCGTCCGACGTGATGGCGCGCCTGCTGGCCAAGCAGTTGGCCGAGCAGATGAACCTGTCCTTCGTGGTCGAGAACCGTCCGGGCGCGGGCGGCGGGATCGCGATGGAAGCCGTGGCGCGGGCGCCGGCCGACGGGCACACCCTGCTGTACGGCACGATCGGCACCAACGCCGTCGCGCCGAGCCTGTTCAAGAACCTGCCGGTGGACCCGGCCAAGGATCTGCAGCCCGTTTCCCTGCTCGCGCGCAACCCCAGCGTGCTGATCGTCAACAGCAGCCTGCCCATCCAGACCCTGCCCGAGCTGATCGCCTACGCCAAGGCCCACCCGGGCCGGCTGACCTATGCCTCGGCCGGCAACGGGTCCATCTCCCACCTGGCCACCGAACTGCTCAAGGCCAGTGCCGGCATCGACATGGTGCACGTGCCCTACAAGGGCGGCGGCGCGGCCTCGGCCGACCTGCTGGCGGGCAATGTGTCGCTGATGATCGAGACCATCACCAACGCCCTGAGCCTGGCCAAGACGGGCAAGGTGCGCGCGATCGCCAATTCGGCGAGCGCGCGCTCGCCCAGCGCCCCTGGGCTGCCCACCTTTGCCGAGGCCGGCCTGTCCGGCTATGCGGTGGACAGCTGGACGGGCCTGTTCACCGGCAGCGCGGTGCCCCGCCCGGTCGTGGAGCAGTTGAACCGCGAGGTCGCGCGGGCCGCGCGCGAGCCGGCCTACCGCCAGGCCATGGCCGACATCGGCGTCGAGGCCGCCAGCTCCACCCCCGAGGCGTTCGCCAGCTTTGTGCGCGACGAGATCGCCCGATGGGGGCGCGTGGCCGAGACCACCGGCACCAAGATGCCTTGAACGGGCGGCAGCGCCCCCTGCGCCGGCCCTGAACCCCAGGCGTCAAGCGGCAGGCCGCGCCGGCGCGTCTTCCACCAGGTCGTCGAGCAGGCGGTAGTCGGGCAGCGTGGTGTCGATCGCGCGACCGGCGCGCAGCACCACGCGGTCGGCCTGGAAGCGCGCCAGGGCTTCCGACCAACTGCGCGCGCGCAGCACGATCAGGTCGGCGCCCGCGCCGGGCGCGAGGCGGCCGGTCTGCGCGGGCAGGCCCATGAGCGCGGCCGGCCAGTCGGTCGCCGCATGGATCCAGTCGCCGTGCGGGTGGTCGAACTGCAGGATCTTCACCGCCTGGGTGTAGGTGTCGAGCATGTCGTGGTCGCCGTAGGCGTAGAACGGGTCGCGGCAGTTGTCGCCCGCCACCGCCACCGGGATGCCGCGCGCGCGCATCTCGTGCAGCAGCGTGACGCCGCGCCAGCGCGGCGTGCGGCCGCCGCCGGGCGTGCGGTCCTGCAGGTACATGTTGACCACCGGCAGGCTCACCACGGCCAGGCCGGCGTCGCGGCAGGCCGAGAGCGTGGCCTCGATGAACCCGTCGTCCTGCAACGCGAGCGAGCAGCAGTGCCCGCAGAGGATGCGGCCCTTGAACCCGGCCTGCAGCGCGAGCTGCGCGACGCGGATCAGCGAGCGCGCCTCGGGGTCGGTGGCTTCGTCGACGTGCAGGTCCACCTCCAGGCCGCGCTCGGCGGCCAGCGACAGCACGCGCCCCATCGCCACGTCGAACTCGGGCGGCCGGGGCGCGTTGGGCAGGCCCCGGAAGCGCGTGACGCAGCCGAGCTGCCCGCCCGCCGCGGCCACGGTGTCGGCGAGCTGGCGGCCTTCCTCGGTCAGGAAGATGTCCAGCGGCGCGATCGACGAGGCCTGCAGCGCGATGCGGCCGGCCCATTCGTCGCGCAGGCGCTCGAACACGGGAAACGAGATGCCGGCCTGGGGCGCGAGCGAGTCGAGGTGCGTGCGGATCGCGACCACGCCCTTGGCGTAGGCGGTCGCCAGGCCGAACGCCATGCGCCGGCGCACGTCCTCGGCGTGCCAGCGCGCGGCGCGGTCCTGGCCGGTGGCCATGGCAGCGCCGTGGCCGTCGCCGCTCGGGTTGGGCATGCGCGGCCAGATGTGGCCCTTGTCCAGGTGCGTGTGGCAGTCGACCATGCCGGGCAGCACGAGCGAGCGGTCGAGGTCCGGGCCGAGCTCGGCCGGCAGCGTGCCGGCGGGCTCGACGGCGGCGACCCGGCCGTGCTCGATGAGCAGGTCGAGCGCCGCCAGGCCTTCGCCGCGCGGCGTGCCTTCGGTGGTCACGCGGGCGTCGTCCGGCAGCAGGCAGCGGGGGGCACGGATGTTGCGCAACGCGGCGCGCGGCGCCGCGGGCAGCGAAAAGAACGGTGTCGTGGTCAAGGTAGCGTCGTGGTCGGGCTCAGTTCTCGCGCCGGATCGCGCTGTCGTGCCAATGGCGCAGCGACAGGTGAGAGATCAGCGACAGGCACAGGAAGATGATGATGCCGCAGAACGAGATCAGCGCCAGCGCCGCGAACATGCGGGGAATCTGCATCTGGTAGCCCGACTCGAGGATGCGGAACGCCAGCCCCGATGCCGATCCCCCGGTGCCGGCGACGAACTCCGCCACCACGGCGCCGATCAGCGACAGCCCGCCCGAGATGCGCAGGCCGCCCAGGAAGTACGGCATGGCGGCCGGCAGGCGCAGGTTCACCAGGGTCTGCCAGCGCGAGGCGCGGTAGAGCTGGAACAGGCTGACCAGGTTGTGGTCGGCCGAATTGAGGCCGAGCGTGGTGTTGGAGAGGATGGGGAAGAACGCCACCAGCCAGGCGCAGATCAGCAGCGACACCGTGATGTTGTCGGCCCAGATGATGATCAGCGGCGCGATCGCCACCACCGGCGTGACCTGCAGCACGATCGCGTAGGGGAAGAACGAGATCTCCACCCATTTGCTCTGCGTGAACAGGATCGCCAGCAGCATGCCGATCGCCACCGCGGCCGAGAGCGCGGCCAGCGTGATGGAGGCGGTGAACCAGAGCGACTCCGACAGCATCGGCCATTCGCGCACCAGCGTGGCGGCGATCAGCGAGGGCGGCGGCAGCACGAAGGTCGGGATCTCGCGCCAGCGCACCACCAGCTCCCAGATCAGCAGGCCGATGCCGCCCACGATCAATGGGGCCAGCAGGCGCGGCCAGGCGGCGGCCGGCAGCCCGAGGATGGTGCGCTCGCGCGCGAGCGGCGGGTCGTCTTCGATGGGAGCGACGGGCATGGGCAGGGCGTGGGTCATGGGCGTATCGGTGCGGGCGGGTGACGGGTTGTTCATCAGGCGACGTGCCGCTCGCCGATGCAGGCCTCCAGCACGGCGCTGGCGCGTTCGCAGTGCGCACCGTAGGTCGGCGAGGTGCGGTAGCTGGCGGCGCGCGGATAGGGCGCGTCCACGCGCAGCGTCTCGGCGATGCGCCCCGGCCGCGCGGCCAGCACGACCACGCGCTGCGACAGGAACACGCTCTCGTACACCGAGTGCGTGACGAAGACCACCGTGAACTTGTCGCGCTCCCACAGCGCGAGCAGGTCGTGGTTGAGGCGCGTGCGCGTGATCTCGTCGAGCGCGGCGAACGGCTCGTCCATGAGCAGCAGCCGCGGCCGCGTGACCAGCGCGCGCGCGATCGACACGCGCATCTTCATGCCGCCCGAGAGCTCGCGCGGATAGGCGCGCTCGAAGCCGGCCAGGCCGACCGAGGCCAGCGCCGCGCGGGCGCGCTCGTGCCCTTCCTCGCGCGACACGCCCGCGAGCTTGAGCGGCAGGTAGACGTTGGCCAGCGCCGTGGCCCAGGGCATCAGCGTCGGCTCCTGGAACACGAACGACAGGCCGCCCTGCAGCGCCTGGCCCTCGCCCTCGGACCACTCGATGCGCCCGCTGGTGGGTTGGCCCAGCCCGGCGATCAGCCGCAGCAGCGTGCTCTTGCCGCAGCCCGACGGACCGAGCAGCGAGATGAACTCGTGGCGGCCGATGTCGAGGTTCACGCCCGACAGCGCCAGCGTGCCGTTGCTGTAGCGCTTGGAGACGCCGCGCACGCTCAGCAGGGGGGCTTCGTCCTGCGCCATCAGAGCATCACCGTGCGCTTGTTGACGAACTGCGTGGTGTAGGCCTTGCTCGGGTCCAGGCCGGCCGGCAGGGCGCCCACGGCAGCCATCTCTTCGTAGAAGGCCTTCCAGCGCGCGTCGGTCATCGCGCCGACGCCGCCGCGCGCCACGTCATCGGACTCCAGGATATGCGCGGAGCGCAGCACGCCGATCGCGTAGGCGATCTTCTCGTCGGTCAGCTCGGGGTTGCCTTTCTTGATCAGCGCGTTGGCGGGCGCCGGGTCGCCGTAGACGTAGCTCTTCCAGCCGCGCGCCGTCGCATCGACGAAGCGCTGCACCACGTCGGGCCGCTCGGCCACCATCTTGGGCGAGGCCAGCATCACGTTGCTGTAGTTGCGGTAGCCGTGGTCGGCCAGCAGGTGCACCACCGGGGTCAGGCCGGCCTTCCTGGCATCGAAAGGCTCGCTGGTGATGAAGCCCTCGCGCGAGATCTTCGGATCGGCCAGGAAGGTCGCCAGGTTGAACGTGTAGGGCCGGATCTGGTCGTCCGCCAGGCCGTACTTGGCGCGCAGCCACGGCCAGTAGGTGGTGCGGCCGATCTGCGAGACCAGCAGCGGCTTGCCCTTGAGCGCTTCCAGCGAGTCGTTGCCGGCGCCGGGGTGCGACATCAGCACGTTGAGCGACTTCTGGCCGAAGGCGGCGACGGCGATGCCCGGCAGGCCTTCCTTGACGAAGTTCAGCGGGCGGAAGCTGTCGGTGTCGGCGAAGTCCACGCGGCCGGCCATGAAGATCTGCACCACGTTGAGCTGCGGGCCGCCGGGGCGGATCTCCACGTCCAGCCCGACTTCCTTGTACAGGCCCGTGGCCAGCGCCTGGTACATGCCGGCCTTGTCGGACGAAGGCAGCCAGCCGATCTGGTAGCTCAAGGGCGTGAGGCTTTGCGCGCCGGCCTGGCGCACGAAGGCAGGGGCGGCCAGGGCGCCGGCGGCGGCGCCGAGGACCGTGCGGCGGGACAGGAGGGAAGAAGAGGACATGGGCGGTTCCTTGGTTGCGAACGATGGGAGGCGAACGGCCGCTCAGGCGGTGGTGGTTTCCTTGGCGCCGTACTGCCAGCCGGTGGTCGGCAGTTGCAGGCCGGTGCCTTCCTTGACGTCGGGGTCGTCGGCGTCGAACTTGCCGGGGTTCATGAGGCCATGCGGGTCCATGCTGCGCTTGAACTCGGTGTCGCGCGCGTCCTCGGCCTTCATGCCGTTTTCCTTCACGAAGAAGGTGTGGTTGTTGGCCACCATCGCGCCGTCCTCGATCATGCCGCGGATCACCTCGGCGACCTGCGCCTCGTCGACGAAGGGATAGTAGGGCGAGCCCTGGAACGCGATGCGGCCGTTGTAGCGCTTGACCTCCATGTGCAGGCCGCCCACGCCCTGGAAGCGGCGCCAGCTCCGTTCAATCGACGCCAGCAGGTCGGGATCGAGGTACAGGCCGATGTTGTTGACGATCTCGGGGCGCTCGCGGTTGACCTGCAGGCGCGCATGGCCCCAGCCGAACTCCCACAGCGGCGCGCCGTAGGGCCCCTCGCCTTCGCGCGCCTGGGTCGAGGTCTGGCCGCCGAAGGCCGCGACCAGCCCGGCCAGGGCCTCGGTGCTCTGCTCGGCCACCATGGTGCGCACCATGCTCCAACCTTCGCGGCCGTGTTCGCGCATGTGGCGCATGTAGTTCCAGTTCGGCCACTCGTCGATCGAGACCAGCTTCTTGACGATGCCGTCGGACGCGGCGAGCGCGTAGGCGAAGCGCGCCGCGGTCATGAAGTCGGGGAAGTTGGTGACGGTCTCGATCCAGGTCCACGCGGGCGCCAGCGGCATCTCCACCTCGGTGATGATGCCGTTCGTGCCGTAGGCGTGGTGCACCAGGTTCACGTCGTCGCCGCGCAGCTCGACCACGCGCGGCTCTTCTTCCACCGACACCACCTGCAGGCCCATGATGTTGCCGCGGTCGCGCAGGATGCCCCAGGTGCAGCTGCCGATGCCGGCATGCCCGCCGCCGATGTAGCCGCCGATGGTCGCGGCGCGGCGGGTGGAGGAATGCATGCGCAGCTCCCAGCCGGTCGGGCGGGTCACCTCGTCGATCGCGAGCAGGCGCGCGCCGGCCTGCGCGCGCACCTTCTGGTCGCGCGTCCAGAGCACGGCCGAGAGCTCGCTCATGTCGACGATGGCGCCGCCCGCCAGCGGCACGCCCTGGCCCAGGTTGCAGGTGCCGGCCCCGCGCATCATGAGCGGCATGCGCGCGCGCGCCGCCGCGCTGGCCACGCGCAGCACGTCGGCCTGGTTGCGCGGGCGCACAATCACCTCGGCGAACTTCTCGGCCGCGTCGCGGCGGATGATGGGGCTGAAGGTCATGGACATGTCGCGGCTCTTTCGCTTCACGACCGATTCGTCCGCAATGACCGGGATGTCGCCCAACTGGGCCAGGAAGGTAGCCATGTCTTTCATGTGAAATTCCACTTATTAACGGATGAATCTGCCCCAAAATGGGTCGATGTTCGGTACCGAACAGATGGCACAGCACCCAATGCAATCGCCATGCCAATATGAGAAATATGACATAAATGACTTTGAAGCACAATCCGGGGATCATGCCTATGGACCTCGAAAACCATTTGTTCTTTCTGTGCACCCAGGTCGTCTACCGGCGCAACAGCCTGCTGCAGGACGCGCTCAAGCCGCTGAACCTGCCGCCGGCGCACTACCGCATCCTGAGCGCCGTGCTGCGCAAGGGGCCCCTGACCATGCTGGAACTGGCGCAGTGGACCGCGTTCGAGCGCACCCGCATCACGCACATCCTGCACACCATGGAGGAAAAGGGCTACGTGACGCGCACCAGCCTGGAGCGCGACCGGCGAACCGTTCTGGTGCAGATCACGGCGTCGGGCACGGCGCTGTTCAGGAAGGCCAACAAGCTGGTGAGCGCGCTCACGGAGG
This sequence comes from uncultured Hydrogenophaga sp., assembly GCA_964487025.1. GTDB lineage: Bacteria > Pseudomonadota > Gammaproteobacteria > Burkholderiales > Burkholderiaceae_C > Hydrogenophaga. Next base: position 12,863 of record CAZAPJ010000047.1, on the reverse strand, counting down.
AGGTCACCAGCGTCAACACGCCCGAGGAGATCGAGGCCGCGCGCACGGTGCTGCGGCGCATGCGGCAGAAGTTGATCGACATGGGAACTTGAGTTCGGACTCCCCCCTGCGCGCCTTCGGCGCTTCCCCCCTCTCTGGCGCGCCGCTGCGCGGCGCTTGGAGGGGGGACGACAGCTCGGGCCGGCGGAGCCGTCCCGCGCTGTCTCTGGGTTTTGGGCTACTTCGCTCCGGCTGCGTGTCTTCGCTCCCTCTCCCTCTGGGAGAGGGTTGGGGTGAGGGCCCCGGCGAAGCCGGACCCTCGCCGAACGCACCGCTTAAGATCGATTGCATGAGCGTACACATCCGATTCCTCGGCGGTGCGGGCACCGTGACCGGTTCCAAGTACCTGGTGGAGCACGACGGGCAGAGCCTGTTGGTGGACTGTGGCCTGTTCCAGGGCTACAAGCAACTGCGCCTGCGCAACCGCGATCCGCTGCCGGTGCCGCCCAACCGCATCGGCGCCGTGCTGCTCACGCACGCGCACCTCGACCACAGCGGCTATCTGCCGGTGCTGGCCAACGAGGGTTTCCATGGCAAGGTGTGGGCCACACCGGCCACGCGCGACCTGGCGCAGATCCTGTTGCCCGACAGCGGCCACATCCAGGAAGAGGACGCCGCGTACGCGAACCGCAAGGGCTTCTCCCGGCACTCGCCTTCGTTGCCGCTCTACACCGAGGAAGACGCGCTGCGCAGCCTCAAGCTGCTGCGCACCGTGCCCATGCACCAGGCCTTCGAGCCGCTGCGCGGCTGGACCGCGCGCTTCTCCGGCGCCGGCCACATCCTCGGCGCGGCCAGCGTGCTGATCGAGGTCGGCGGGCGGCGCCTGCTGTTCTCGGGCGACCTCGGCCGCTCCGACGACGCCATCATGCTCGCGCCCGAGGCGCCGCCGGCCGCCGATGCGGTGGTCTGCGAGTCCACCTACGGCGACCGCGAGCACCCCAACGAAGACGTGCTCGCCGAGCTCGGCCCGGCGCTGCAGCGCGTGGCCGCGCGCGGCGGCACGGCGGTGGTGCCGGTGTTCGCGGTCGGCCGCGCGCAGGCGCTGCTGCACGCGATCGCGCAACTGCGCGCGGCGGGCCGGTTGCCCACCAGCCTGCCGGTGTACCTGGACAGCCCGATGGCGATCCACAGCACCGAGCTGTTCGCCCGCCACCTGGGCGAACACCGGCTCGACGCCGCGCAGTGCCGCGACCTCTCGGTCACGGCGCGCATGGTGCGCACGGCGGAGGAGTCCAAGGCGATCGCGCGCCAGCACGGCCCCAAGGTGATCCTGGCCGCCAGCGGCATGGCCACCGGCGGGCGCGTGCTGCACCACCTGGTGCAGTACCTGGGCGACCACCGCAACATGGTGGTGCTGACCGGCTACCAGGCGCCCGGCACGCGCGGCGCCACGCTGGCCCACGGCGGCAGCACGCTGCGCATCCACGGGCAGGACCTGCCGGTGCGCGCCGAGATCGTGCAGCTCACGTCCGCCTCGGCGCACGCCGACGCGAGCGAGCTCATGGCCTGGCTGCGCGCGATGCCCGCGCCGCCGCGCCGCGTGTTCGTGACGCACGGCGACCTGGAGGCCTCGGACTGCCTGCGCCGGCGCATCGAGTCCGAGCTGCGCTGGCAGGCGCTGGTGCCTGAGCACGGCAGCACGTGGAATGTGTGACTCCCCCCTGCGCCGCTGACGCGGCTTCCCCCCTCTCTGGCGCGCCGCTGCGCGGCGCTTGGAGGGGGGACGACAGCTCGGGCCGGCGGAGCCGTCCCTCGCTGTCTCTGGGTTTTGGGCTGCCTCGCTCCGGCTGCGTGTCTTCGCTCCCTCTTCCTCTGGGAGAGGGTTGGGGTGAGGGCCGGCCGTGGCACGCCCACCATTTCTCGTCGCCTCGTTCAGAATCGAACAATTCCTCACATGGCCTGACGCGGTGCGCTGAACCGGGCGGGCCGATCTGGCTCGAACTGCGATGATCCGCCACACCTCTGTTTTTGCCCTGCTGCTCGGCAGTGCCCTGCTTTCCATCCCCGCCTGGGCACAGTCGCCGTCTTCGCCCGATCCCGAGTTCGGCCGCTGCCTGGACACGCTGCGGGCGCCCGCGCGCGCGGCCGGCGTGCGGGACGAGACCTTCGCGCGGCACACGCAGGGCCTCGCGCCCGACCTGTCGGTGATCGACCGGCTCAACTTCCAGCCCGAATTCCGCACCGCGATCTGGGACTACATGGCGGGCCTGGTGGACGACGAGCGCGTGGCGCAGGGCCAGGCCCTGATGGCGCAGCACGCCGACACGCTGGCGCGCGTGGAGCAGCGCTTCGGCGTCGATCCGGCCACGGTGGTCGCGGTCTGGGGCGTGGAGAGCAACTTCGGCCAGAGCTTCGGCAAGTCGCCGCTGGTGCAGTCGCTCGGCACGCTGTCGTGCTTCGGCCGCCGCCAGACCTACTTCCGGGGCGAGTTCTACGCCGCGCTGCGCATCCTGCAGGCCGGCCACATCGCGCCCGAGCGGCTGGTCGGCTCGTGGGCCGGCGCGTTCGGCCACACGCAGTTCATGCCCAGCACCTTCGAGCGCCTCGCGGTCGACTTCGACGGCGACGGACGGGCCGACCTGATGGACAGCACCGTCGATGCCCTGGCCTCCACCGCCCATTTCCTGCAGAAGGCCGGCTGGCAAAGCGGCCAGCCCTGGGGCTTCGAGGTCAAGCTGCCCGCCGGCTTCTCCACCACCGGCGAGGGTCGGCGCACCAAGCGACCGATGGGCGAATGGGCCGCGCGCGGCCTGACCCGGGTCGACGGCTCGCCCTTGCCCACCGCCAGCAGCGCCGGGCTCCTGACCCCGGCGGGCCCGCAGGGCCCGGCCTTCCTGGCGCTGCGCAACTTCGATGCGCTCTACAGCTACAACGCCGCCGAGAGCTACGGCCTGGCGATCGCGCACCTGTCGGACCGCTTGCGCGGCGGCGGCCCGTTCGCCACCCTCTGGCCGACCGACGACCCTGGCCTCTCGCGCGCCGAGCGCCGCGAGCTGCAGACCCTGCTGCTCCAGCGCGGGCACGCCATCGGCGAGCCGGACGGCATGCTCGGCGAGAAGAGCCGCGCGGCGATCCGCGCCGAGCAGCAGCGCCTGGGCCACGAAGCCAGCGGGCGCGCCGGGCAGAAACTGCTCGGGGTGCTGCGCGGGGGCGGCTGAGGACGGCGGGCGGCGCCGCTCAGTGCGCGCCGCCCGCGCTCGCCCCGTCGGCCGTTCGCCCGCCGTGCACGGGCCGCGCCAGCCAGACCAGCACCACCAGCAGCAGGAACAGCAGCGCCGACAGGTGGAACAGGTCGTTGGCCGCGAGCGTGAACGCCTGCTGGTTGACCAGACGGTCCAGCGTGGCCAGCGCCTGTTCGAGGCCCATGCCGCCGCGCATGAGCCGCTCGAGCGTGGCGACGGCCGCGGGGTGGCTCGCGCTGATCGACTCCACCAGCTGCGCGTGGTGCAGCGCGGCGCGGCTTTCCCACAGGGTGGTGAACAGCGAAGTGCCGATCGCGCCGGCGGTGATGCGCACGAAGTTCGACAGACCGGCGGCCGAAGGGGTCTGGTGCGGCGCCAGGCCGGAGAACAGGATGGCCTGCAGCGGAATGAAGAAGAACGCCATCGCCGCGCCCTGCAGCAGCGTGGGCAGCAGGATGGTGAAGAAATCGGCCTGGGTGTTGAACTGCGAGCGCATCCAGAGCACGGCGGCGAAGCCGAGGAAGGCCACGGTCGCGAGCTGGCGCGGGTCGATGCGGTTCACGTTCTTGCCGACCCAGGGCGAGAACACGATCGCCAGCAGGCCCACCGGCGCCGTCGCGATGCCGGCCCAGGTGGCGGTGTAGCCCATGTACTGCTGCAGCCACAGCGGCAGCAGCACCACGTTGCCGAAGAACAGCCCGTAGGCCACCGACAGCGCCAGCGTGGCGGCGACGAAGTTGCGCCGCCCGAACAGGCGCAGTTCCACGATCGGGTGCCGCTCGGTGAGCTCCCAGGCCAGGAAGAACAGGAAGCTCACCGCCGAGACCACCGCCAGCAGGACGATCTCGCGCGACGCGAACCAGTCGAGCTCCTTGCCCTTGTCGATCATGATCTGCAGCGCGCCGACGAACAGCACCAGCAGCACCAGGCCCACCACGTCCAGCGGCACGCGGCGCGGCCCCGGGTCGCGGCTGCGGTAGATCGACCAGATCAGCGCGGCGGCGCCCAGGCCGATCGGCACGTTGATGTAGAAGATCCAGGGCCAGGCGATGTTGTCGGTGATCCAGCCGCCCAGCAGCGGCCCGGCCACCGGCGCGATCAGCACCGTCATCGACCACATGGCCATGGCCGTGCCCGCCATGGCCGGCGGGTAGCTGGCCAGCAGCAGCGTCTGCGACAGCGGGATCATCGGCCCGGCCACCAGGCCCTGCAGCACGCGGAACACGATCAGCAGCTCGATGCTGGGCGCCAGGCCGCACAGCCAGGACGTCAGCACGAACAGCAGCACGCTCATGATGAACAGGCGCACCTGGCCGAAGCGTTGCGTGAGCCAGCCGGTGAGCGGCACCGAGATCGCGTTCGCGACCCCGAACGAGGTGATGACCCAGGTGCCCTGAGCGGGGCTCACGCCCATGTCGCCGGCGATCGCGGGGATCGAGACGTTGGCGATCGAGCTGTCGAGCACGTTCATGAACGTGGCGAGCGACAGCGCCACCGTGCCGAGCACGAGCTGCCCGCCCTTGAGCGGCTCGGCCGCCCGGGCCGGTGCGGGGGAAGCGTCGCCGGCCATGCGGGCTCAGTGGGCCAGGGCCGCGCCGCCGTGCCGCACGACGATCTCGCGCACGCGCGCATCGGCCTCGCGGTTGTCCTGCTCGAACACCGAGGTCCGCGCCGGTTCGGCGGCCGTGGCCGCGTCGGCCAGCACGCGGCCATCGGTCTGGCGCACGTCCACGCGGGCCTGCATCGACAGCCCCACCCGCAGCGGGTGCTCGGCCAGTTCCCTCGGGTCCAGGCGCACGCGCACCGGCAGGCGCTGCACCACCTTGATCCAGTTGCCGGTCGCGTTCTGCGCCGGCAGCAGCGCGAACGCCGCGCCGGTGCCCGCGCCCAGGCCATCGATGGTGCCGTGGTAGACCACGCGCGAGCCGTACACGTCGGCCGTGAGCGCCACCGGCTGCCCCAGCCGCAGCTTGCCGAGCTGGCTCTCCTTGAAGTTGGCCTCCACCCAGACCCGGTCGAGCGCGACCACCGACAGCAGCGGCGCGCCCGGCTGCAGGCGCTGGCCCAGTTGCACGTTGCGCCGGGCCACGTAACCATCCACCGGCGCCCGCAGCTCGACGCGCTTGAGCGCCACGTAGGCCTCGCGCACCCGGGCCGCCGCGCGCTGCACGTTCGGGTGCTGGTCGATCGCGATGCCTTCGGTGAGCGACCGGCCCGAGGCGAGCTGCTCGCGTGCCGCCGCCACCGCCGCGCGCGCGGCCTCGGCGCCGCTGCGCGCCGCCGCCAGTTGCGCGCTGGCGTGCTGGAACTCCTCCTGCCCGACCGCGCCGGTGGCCACCAGCGGCTGGCGCCGGGCCACGTCGTCCTGCAGGCGCCGCAGCTCGCTTTGCGTGCGCGCCAGGTCGGCTTCGCGCAGCGCGACCTGCGCGGCCTGGGTGCGGTTGTTGGCGTAGAGCGTACGCACCTCGCGCACGGTCTGGGCGAGCTGGGCCTCGGCCTGCTCCAGCGCGATCCGCGCGTCGGTCGGGTCCAGGCGCACCAGCCACTGCCCGGCCTCGACGCGGTCGGTGTCGCTGGCGTTGATCGCCACCACGGTGCCCGCCACCTGGGGCGTGATCTGCACCAGGTCGCCCTGCACGTAGGCGTTGTCGGTGGACTCGTAGTGGTTGAGCACCAGCGCCCAGTAGGCGGCGTAGCCCAGGCCGGCCAGCAGCACGGCGGCGGTCACCCAGGCCAGGGCCTTGCGGCGCGCGGGGTTGCCCGGGGGGCGGCGGTCGGACGCAGTGGCGTTCATGGAACAACTCCGGTGTCTGTGGATCGGGGAAAACCGCCGCCGAGCGCGCGCACCAGCGCGACCTGCGCCGACAGCGCGCGCGCCTGCAGGTCGACGCCCTGGCGCCGCTGGCCGAGCAGCGAGGTCTCGGCCGCGAGCACGGTGAGGTAGCTGCCGAGCCCGGCGCGGTAGCGCTGGCGGGCGTAGTCGTAGGCGGCTTCGGCGGCGGCGCCGGCCTGGGCCTGCTGCTCGCGCTGGCGCTCCACCGACTGCCGGGCGTGGAGCTGGTCCGCGGCCTCGCGCACGGCCGCCAGCACGGCGCCGTTGTAGCTCTCCACCGCGGCATCCAGGTCGGCCGTGCGGGCGCCGAGCTGCGCGCGCAGGCGGCCGGCGTCGAAGATCGGCAGGTGGATCGCCGGCCCGATGCCGTACTGGCGGCTGCCGGCCTCGATCAGGCGGTCGAGCCCGATGCTGGACAGCCCCGCGAACGCGGTCAGGCTCACGTTGGGATAGAACTGCGCCTTGGCCGCATCGACCCCGCGCGTCGCCGCCTCGATGCGCCAGCGCGCCGCGGCCACGTCGGCGCGGCGGCCGAGCAGGTCGGCCGGCAGCGCCTGGGGCAGCGCCAGCGGCGGGAGCCGGCGCAGGTCGGGCGCGAGCTGCGCGTAGCGCTGCACCGGCTGCGCGGCGAGCGCGGCCAGCGCATGGCGCGCCAATGCGATCTGTTCCTCCAGTTGCTCGATCTGCACGCGCGCCTCGGGCAAGGCGCCCTCGCCCTGCTTGAGCTCGACCCGGCTGTCCAGGCCGGCCTCGACGCGCTGGCGGATCAGCGCCAGCATCTGCGCGCGCTGGACCAGCGCCCGCTGCGCCACCTCGCGCTGGGCGATCAGGCGGCCGAGCTGCACATAGGTCTGCGCCACCTCGCTGGCCAGCACCTGGCGCGCGGCTTCCAGCTCGGCGGCGGCGGCGCGCTCGCTGCCCACGGCGGCTTCGATCGCGGCGCGGTGCTGCCCGAAGAAATCGAAGGTCCAGCGGCCCGCGAGCTGCGCGTTCGCCAGCGTGCGCATGGAGCCGCCCAGCGGCGCGGGGTAGATGCTGTTGGCGCTGAAGCGCTGCCGGGTGGCGTCGGCGCTGGCCTCGACCACCGGGCCGTCGGCCGCCTGCTCGCCCATGACGCCGGCCTGCGCGCGCCGCAGGCGGGCCTCGGCCACGCGCAGCGACGGCTGCGCCTGCAAGGCCTGCTCGATCAGGCCCGACAAGGTCTCGTCGCCCCACTCGCGCCACCAGTCGGCACGCAAGGGCGCCATCGACACCGCCGCGTCGGCCGCCTCCCCGGCCAGTCCCGCGGCCTGCGGCGCCAGCGCCACAGCGCGCGGCTCGATGCCGGCGCTGCTGGCACAACCCGCCAGCACCGCGGCCATGCCCAGCGCCGCCACCGCGCCGCCCAGGCCCGGACGGCGGCGGCGGAAAACCCCATTTGCTTGATTGGGCTTCATTTGCCTAGGCAATTAATTGAATCAAAAAACCCTGTACCGCAGTTCTTTTCCATGGCAAGGCGCTGAGCCACACCGCCATGCTCATCCCATCTCCCGCAAGGCATCGCCGGTCTCGGCCATGCGCTGGAGATAAGCGACCAGATCGGTCCACTCGGACTTGGAAAACCCCGCCAGGTGCTGGTTCAGCACCTCGGCCAGCACCCCGGGCACGTGGGCCATGGCGGCCTCGCCTTCGGGTGTGAGCTCCACCTGCACCACGCGGCGGTCCTCGGTGGAGCGCACCCGCCGGCACAGGCCTTTCTTCTCCAGCCGGTCGAGCAGCCGCGTCATCGCGCCGGCATCGATCTGCGCCCCGCGAGCCAGCTCGGCCACCGTGAGCTGGCCCTGCTGGCGCAGGCGGAACAGCGGACTCAGTTGGGCGGTGGTGAGGTCGTGCGCGCTCAGGCGCTTGTCGGCCTGGTAGACGATGGACATCATCACGCGCTTGAGCAGGTAGCCTACGCTCTGGTCGGCCACGAGCGAATCGCCGTCGTAGTAGCGGGCAGGCGGGGAAACGCGCGGCATGTCGGCGAAAGGAAAGCGATGAAGAGAGCGGCGGCGGGCGCACCCGGAAACGGCCGCCAATATAGCTGCCTAGGCAATCTTTATCAAGGCAGGGAAAACAAGACCCCTCGCCACAGCCCGTCATCCAGGCCGCCGGCGCGGCCGCGAGACGACCGGCACCCGCTCATTTCGTTTCGGAAGGTTTGCCGAAAAGCCCGAGAAATGGCGCCCGGCGCCATATCCGGCAGACTACGGGCATGAACACCTCACCCGCACCGCTGGCGCAGCCCGCCGCCGCCCAGGTAGCCGCCCAAGACCACTCGCGCCAGGTCGTCCTGCTGCTCAACGCGGGCCACGCGCTCGACCACCTGTTCCTGCTGATCTTTGCCACCGCGGTCGGAGCGATCGCCACCGAGTTCGGCTACACGCGCTGGGAGGACCTGATGCCCTACGGCGTAGGCGCCTTCTTCCTGTTCGGGCTGGGCTCGGTGCCGGCCGGGCGGCTGGGCGACCTCTGGGGGCGCCGGCAGATGATGCTGGTCTTCTTCTTCGGAATGGGCGCCGCTGCGCTGCTGACCGCCCTGGCGCAGGGGCCCTGGCAGTTGGCGGCGGGACTGGCCTTGATCGGCCTGTTCGCATCCATCTACCACCCGGTGGGCATCCCTTTTCTGGTCCAGCGCGCCAGCCGCCCCGGTTCGGCCATCGGCATCAATGGCTTGGCGGGCAATCTGGGCGTAGCCGGGGCCGCACTGCTGACCGGCTTCTTCGTACAGACCTGGGGCTGGCGCGCAGGATTCGCCGTTCCGGGCGTGATTGCCATCGCCTGCGGCATTGCCTTCGCGCGGTCGTGCGGCCCCCAGGGCGCGGCGCCGGGACGCAGCCGCAAGCCGCCGCAGGTGACCCTGCCGCCTCGGCTGCTGGCCCGCGCGCTGGTGGTGATGACCGCCGCGGCTGCGACCGGCAGCCTGCTGTTCAACTTCACGACCAATGGCAACACCCAGTTCCTGATCGAGCGCTTCGCGGGCGTGATCGACGACCCCGCAACGATCGGCCTGCTGTTGGCCGTCATCTACACGCTGGCGTCCCTCACCCAGGTGGTGGTCGGGAAACTGATCGACCGGGTGCCGCTCAAGCGCCTGTACGTGGGCATCGTGCTGGCCCAGATCCCCTGGCTGGTCCTGGCCGCAGTGGCCAACGGCTGGTGGCTATTCATCGCGCTGCTGGGCACCATGGTGTGCATCTTCGGTTCCGTCCCCTTCACCGATGCGATGATCGTCCGGTACGTGGACGACAGCATGCGTTCGCGGGTAGCCGGCATGCGCCTGGCCATCTCGCTCGGCATCAGCTCGCTCGCGGTCTGGCTGTTGGGACCGGTGGTGAAGGCCTCGAGCTTTACCTCGCTGTTCCTGCTCATGGCCGGCATCGCCGCCTGCACCACGCTGGTGGTCCTGCTGCTGCCGCCGGATTGAGAACACCCCCCTGCGCGGCTTCGCCGCTCGGTGCGGCCGCCAGAGGCGGCGGCTCTTCGGGCACGTCCAAGCCTGCGCAGGCAGGCTTGGAGCCGCGGCCGTCAGCCGCCCTTCTTCGAGCGCTTGCCCGGGTTCTTCTTGCTGCGCGTGGCCACGCCGCGCTCCAGGCTCACGCGCTGGCCGCGGCCCGGGGAGGGCAGCGACGTGCCAGGGGCCGGGGTGGGACGGGGGGTGCGCTTGCGGTCGGCTTCGGTGACGATTTTGTTGCCCATGAGCGTGGTTTCCTCGGGAGTTGCAAAACCGCTTATTAGGCCACACAGCGGCGCCCGCTTGTAAGCTCTGTCCATGCTTTCGCTGCTGCGCACCTTCTCCTGGCAGGAACTGCGACACCACCCCTGGCGCAACGCCGCGGCCGTGGTGGCGGTGATGCTGGGCGTGGCGCTGGCGTTCGCGGTGCACCTGATCAACGCCTCGGCGCTGGCGGCGTTTTCGAGCGCGGTGAGTTCGGTCAACGGCGAGCCGGACCTGTCGCTGCGCGCGCGCCAGGGCACGCTGGACGACCGCCTGCTCGAGCAGGTGGCCGCGGCGCCCGGCGTGGCGCTGGCCAGCCCGGTGCTGGAGCATACGCTGCAGTGGCCGCCGGACGCCGCCCGGCCAGGCGAGCGCCTCGCGGTCCGGCTGGTGGGCGTGGATGCGCTGGCGGTGGCGGGCCTGTCGCCCGCGCTGCTGCCGATCCTGGAGACCACGCCATCGCCACCCTCCGATGCGGCGCTGCGCCGGCTCGATCTCTTTGCACCCGACGCGGTGTTCCTCAACCCGGCGGCGCGCCAGACCCTGGCGGGCGATGCGCTGGCCTGGCCCGCGAACGGCACGCGGCTGCGCGTCGCCGGCCGGGTCGCGGCACCGGGCGGCCCGCTGATGGTGATGGACGTGGCGGCCCTGCAGGACCTCACCGGCCGCCTGGGCGAGCTCAGCCGCATCGACCTGCGCCTCGCCCCCGGCGCCAGCGCCGACGCGGTACTGGCCACGCTGGCGCTGCCGGCGCACGTGATCGTGCAGCGGCCAGGGCAGTCGGGCGAGCGGGTGAGCAACCTCTCGCGCGCCTACCGGGTCAACCTCACCGTGCTGGCCCTGGTGGCGCTGTTCACCGGCGCGTTCCTGGTGTTCTCGGTGCTGACGCTCTCGGTGGTGCGGCGCCAGCCGCAGTTCGCCCTGCTGGGCGTGCTCGGGCTCTCGGGCGCCGAGCGGCAGCGGCTGGTGCTGGCCGAGTCGGCCCTGCTGGGCCTGCTGGGCGGCGCGCTCGGCATCGCGCTGGGCACGGCGCTGGCGGCGCTCGCGCTGCGCCTGCTCGGCGGCGACCTGGGCGGCGGCTACTTCCCGGGCGTGACGCCGCCCTTGCAATGGCGGGCGCCGGCGGCGCTGGTCTACGCCCTGCTCGGCGTGGCGGCCGCGGTGGCCGGCGGCTGGTGGCCGGCGCGCGCCACCGCGCGCATGGCGCCGGCGCTCGTGCTCAAGGGCCTGGGCGCGCCGCCGGCGCACGGCGGGCGGCGACACGCGCTGGCCCTGGCGCTGGTGGCGCTGGCCGCCGCGCTGGCCTGGGCGCCGCCCGTGGGCGGCATCCCGCTGGCGGCGTACGCCTCGGTCGGCCTGCTGCTGGTGGGCGGCATCGCGGCGCTGCCGCTGGCGGTGGGGGCGGTGCTCGAGCGGATCGCCCCGCTGGCCGCGCGCCGGGCGCTGCCGTTGCTGGCCGTCGAACGCGCGCGCCGCTTGCGCGAGACCGCCGCCGTGGCCACCAGCGGTGTGGTCGCCAGCCTCGCGCTGTCGGTGGCGCTCACGGTGATGGTGGCGAGCTTTCGCGACTCGGTGACGCAGTGGCTCGACGCCGTGCTGCCCGCGCCGCTGTACCTGCGCAGCACCGGCGGCGCGGACGACGCCCACCCGCTGCCGGCGCGCCTCGTGGCCGCGGTGGCGGACGTGCCGGGCATCGCCCGGGCCGACCCGCTGCGCGCCACGCCGGTGCAGATCGACCCGGCGCGCCCGCCCATCACCCTGCTCGTGCGCCCGCTGCAGGCCCGGCCCGGCGCCGCCGCGCCCGCGCTGCCGCTGGTGGGCGTGCCCCGCCCCGCCCCGGCGGCGGCGCGCGCGGGCGAACAGGTCATCCCCGTCTACGCGAGCGAGGCGATGGCCGACCTGTACGGCGCGCGGCCCGGCCGCTGGCTCGACGAACTGGCGCCGGCCTTTCCCCGGCCCGAGGCGCGCGGCGCGCGCTTCTTCGTCGCCGGCGTGTGGCGCGACTACGCGCGCCAGCACGGCAGCGTGGCCATGGACCGCGCCGACTTCGTGCGCCTGAGCGGCGACACGCGCGTGAACGAGCTCGCGCTGCAGCTCGCGCCCGACGCCCGGGAAGACGCGGTGCGCGAACGCCTCCACGCGCTGGCCGCGCGGTTCGGCGTGGCCGCCAGCTTCAGCGCCCAGGTGCTGGCGCGGCGGCGCGAGTTCGGCCTGTTGGCCCACATCGGCCTGACGCGCCGCCAGATCCTGGGCGTGGTGGCGCTCGAAGGCCTAGCCTGGACGCTGCTGGGTGCGCTGGCCGGCCTGGCGCTGGGCCTGGCGGTGAGCCTGGTGCTGGTGCACGTGGTCAACCCGCAGAGCTTCCACTGGACCATGGACCTCGCGCTGCCCTGGCCGCGCCTGCTGGCCCTGTGCGCGGCCGTGGTGGCGGCCGGCACGCTGACCGCCTGGCTGGCCGGGCGCGCCGCCGCCAGCCGCGACGCGGTGCGCGCGGTCAAGGAGGACTGGTGAGCCCGGCCAGCCCAGGCGGTACGATGGCCCTTTTCCCCATTCCAACGACCGGTATGAACCCCTCTTCCGACTGGGTCCACCACGCGGTGGCCCGCATCGAAGCCGACTTCTGCCGCAGCGCCGACACCCACCTGATCGCGCTGCCGCTGCCCGGCTGGGCGGCGCACGGCATCGACCTCTACCTCAAGGACGAGTCCACCCACCCCACCGGCAGCCTCAAGCACCGGCTAGCGCGCTCGCTGTTCCTCTACGCGCTGTGCAACGGCTGGCTGCGCGAAGGCACCACCGTGGTCGAGGCCTCCAGCGGCTCCACCGCCGTGAGCGAGGCGTACTTCGCCCGGCTGCTCGGCCTGCCCTTCATCGCCGTCATGCCGCGCAGCACCTCGCGCGAAAAGGTGGACCAGATCGCCCACTACGGCGGGCGCAGCCATTTCGTGGAGCACGCCGCCGAGGTGTACGACGCCGCGCAGGCGCTGGCGCGCGAGACCGGCGGGCACTACATGGACCAGTTCACCTACGCCGAGCGCGCCACCGACTGGCGCGGCAACAACAACATCGC
>CAZAPJ010000046.1:0-37450 GCA_964487025.1 uncultured Hydrogenophaga sp. | reverse complement strand
CGCACCGCCGAGTCGGTCTTGTTGATGTGCTGGCCGCCGGCGCCGCTGGCGCGGAAGGTGTCGATGCGCAGCTCCGCCGGGTTGAGCTGCACGGCCTGGGCTTCGTCCGGCTCCGGCATCACGGCCACGGTGGCCGCGCTGGTGTGGATGCGGCCCTGGGTCTCGGTGACCGGCACGCGCTGCACGCGGTGGCCGCCCGATTCGAAGCGCAGCCGGCCGTACGCGCCCGATCCCACGATGCGCAGCACCACTTCCTTGAAGCCGCCCAGCTCGCTCGGCGATTCGCTGACCACCTCGACCTGCCAGCGCTGGCGCTCGGCGTAGCGGGTGTACAGGCGCGCCAGGTCGCCCGCGAACAGCGCCGATTCGTCGCCGCCGGTTCCGGCGCGGATTTCCACGAAGGCGTTGCGCTCGTCGTCCGGGTCCTTGGGCAGCAGGAGCCGCTGCAGCTCGCCGTCGAGCCGCTCCAGGTCGGCCTGCGCGTCCCGGATTTCCTCCTCGGCCATGTCGGCCATGCCGGGTTCCGAGAGCAGCTCCCGCGCCGTGGCCAGGTCCGCCTCGCGCTGGAGGAAGCGGTTGAACACCTCGACCACCGCCGACACCTCGGCGTGCTCGCGGCTCAGGCTGCGGAAGCGCTCCATGTCGTCCACCACATCGGGGGCGGACAGCAGCGCGTCCAGTTCGTGCAGCCGGGTGCGCTGGCGCAGCAGGGTGTCGCGGACGAAGGGTTTCATGGTGGAGAAGGGGAGCTGGACAAGCCGGCGCGGGCCGGGGCGCCGATGAAGAAGCCGGGCGCGGGAAGCGTCGTCTGGCTGGCTAACTCGGCGCGCTGCGCGGCGGCTTGGGCAACTCGTCGCGCAGGAACAGCCGCGAGACCGCCTGCACCGTGGCGGCGCGCGTGGCGCTGTCGCCGGTGTGCAGCTCGGCCAGGGCGCCATGCAGCATCTTCTGGGTCAGGCCGCGCGAGAGGGCTTCGAGCACGGCCTCGACCGGCTCGCCCTTGGCGAGCAGCCGGCGCGCGCGCGCGAGCTCGACCGCTCGCCACTCGTCCGCCTGGGCATGGATCTGCTGGATCAAGGGCACCACGCCGCGCGCGGGGTCGCGCTGCTCCATCCAGTGCATGAAGCTGAGCACGCCAGCGTCGATGATGGCCTCGGCCTGGGCCACGGCGGCTTGCCGGTTGTCCTTGCCGGTCTGCACCACGGCAGCCAGGTCGTCCACGGTGTAGAGGTAGACGTCGTCCAGCGCCTTGACCTCGGGTTCGATGTCGCGCGGCACCGCCAGGTCGACCATGAACATGGGGCGGTGGCGGCGCTTCTTCACCGTGCGTTCGACCGCGCCCAGGCCGATGATCGGCAGCGTGCTCGCGGTGCAACTGATGACGGCGTCGAACTCGTGCAGCCGCTCGGGCACGTCGGCCAGGCGGATGACCTCGGCGCCGAAGCGGCTGGCCAGCTTCTCGCCGCGTTCGAGCGTGCGGTTGGCGATGGCCATGCCTTTGGGCGTCCTGGCGGCGAAATGGGTGGCCGCCAGTTCGATCATCTCGCCCGCGCCGACGAACAGCACGCGGATCTCGCGCAGATCCTCGAACAACTGCGAGGCCAGTCGCACCGCGGCCGCGGTCATGCTGATGGAATGGGCGCCGATCTCGGTCGAGCTGCGCACCTCCTTGGCCACCGCGAACGAGCGCTGGAACAACTGGTGCAGCGTGGAGCCCAGGGCGCCGGCGTCGCTGGCGGCGCGCACCGCGTCCTTCATCTGGCCGAGGATCTGCGGCTCGCCCAGCACCATGCTGTCGAGCCCGCTGGCCACGCGGAACGCATGGCGCGCGGCCTGGTCGTCGCGCAGCACGTAGGCGTGGTCGCGCAGCACCGCGCTGCTCACGCCGCCGGTGCGCGCCAGCCAGTCGAGCGTGGGGTCCAGCGCCGACTGGTCGCCTGCGCCGTAGAGCTCGGTGCGGTTGCAGGTGGAGAGCAGCGTGGCCTCGGACTGGCGCGGCAGGCTCTCGCGGTAGCCGTGCAGGGCGGGTTGGATCTGGTCCAGCGCGAAGGCGAAACGGCCTCTCAGATCGAGCGGCGCCGTGTTGTGGTTGATGCCAAGCGTCCAGACAGACATCCGCCGATTATAAAATTGAAGCCCTATGCCTGCCATTGCCTGCCCCGAATGACGGTCCTGGGTCTGCTCGGGCATCTCGCGGGGTTCGTGGCGCCCGCGCTCGCCGTGGCGCTGCTTCTCTGGATCCTGCCGCGACTGCGCCGCGCCGGCCGCACCGCGCCGGGCGGCGGACTGGAATTCTTCATGCTGGCGGTGGCCGGCATCGTGGTGCTGCTGGCCGGGCTGGTCTACTTCGGCCGCGACGGCAAGATGGCCACTTATGCGGCGCTGGTGCTGGTGCAGGGTTCGCTTGCGTGGTGGCTGCGTCGCCGGTGACTGAGACACCCCCCTGCGCGCCTTCGGCGCTTCCCCCCTCTCTGGCGCGCCGCTGCGCGGCGCTTGGAGGGGGGACGACAGCTTGGGCCGGCGGAGCCGGACCCTCGCTGTCTCTGGGCTTTGCGCTGCTTCGCTCTCTGAATGGCTCAATCCAGGGGTGGGAACAGGTCGACCCGGTCGGTGATGATGCCGTCCAGGCCGAGGTCGAGCAGGCGTTGCGCTGCCCATTCGTCGTTGACCGTGTAGGCCAGGGCCCGCAGGCCCGCGCCGCGGGCCTGGGCGATCGTCGTGGTGTCCCACAGCGCGTGGTTGCAGACCAGCGCCACGCAGCCCAGGTCGCGCGCGGCTTCCAGCCAGCCTGGCCACAGCGTGTCGAGCAGCAGGCCGCGCGGCAGATCCGGGACCGCTTCGCGCGCGCCCTGCAGGGCATCGGGCTGGAACGACGTGAGCAGCGGGCGGTGCTCGGGATTGCCGGCCCACAGCCGCGAGGCTTCCCGGGCGACCGTTCGCCCGGTCTGGGCCTCCATGCCGGGCGTGGGCTTGATCTCGATGTTGAGCCAATGGCCCTGCGCCTGGCAGTGCCGCGCCACGCCTTCCAGCGTGGCCAGCGGTTCGCCCGCGAAGGCGCGCGAATGCCAGCGGCCGGCGTCGAGCTGGCTCAGCGCACTCCAGGACTGGGTGCCGGCCACGCCCCCGCCGGTCGTGGTGCGCTCCAGCGTGGCGTCGTGCAGCAGGAACACCACGCCGTCGGCGCTGAGCTTGGCGTCGCACTCGTACATGCGGTAGCCGTGGGCGGCGCCGAGCCGGAACGCCGCGAGCGTGTTCTCGGGCGCCAGCCGGCCCGCACCCCGGTGCGCGATCCATCTCGGGTAGGGCCAGGCTGAGGTGTTCATGCGCGCCGGCCGGTCTCGGCGTCGAACCAGTGCAGGCGGTCCTCGCGCGGCCGCACGCGCACCGTGCTGCCGATCGCGGGCGCGCCCTGGTCTTCGTGCGTGCGGATGATCAGGGCTTCGTCGCCCAGCCGCGCGTGGACCAGGCGTTCGCCACCGAGCAGTTCGACGGTCTCCACCTGCACGGGCCAGCCGTCTTCCTGCAGGTCCAGGTGCTCGGGGCGGATGCCCAGGAGGCTGCCGGGGCGCCCGCCGGGCGCGTTCTTGAGCAGGTTCATCGGCGGCGAGCCGATGAAGCTGGCCACGAAGGTGGTGGCCGGCCGGGTGTACACCTCCTCGGGCGTGCCGAACTGCTCCATGTGGCCCGCGTTCATCACGATCATGCGCTGGGCCAGCGTCATGGCCTCGACCTGGTCGTGTGTGACGAACAGCGAAGTGATGCCGAGTTCGCGGTGCAGCTTCTGGATCTCGATGCGGGTCTGGGCGCGCAGCTTGGCGTCCAGGTTGGACAGCGGCTCGTCGAACAGGAAGACCTGGGGCTGGCGCACGATGGCGCGGCCCATGGCCACGCGCTGGCGCTGGCCGCCGGAGAGCTGGCGGGGCTTGCGGTCGAGCAGATGCTCCAATTCGAGGATCCTGGCGGCCTTGTCCACGCGCGCCCGGATCTCTTCCTTGGGCACCTTGGCGATCTTGAGGCCGTAGGCCATGTTGTCGAACACGCTCATGTGCGGGTACAGCGCGTAGTTCTGGAACACCATGGCGATGTCGCGCTCGGCCGGCTCGAGCTGGTTCACCACCCGGTCCCCGATGCGGATTTCGCCGCCGGTGATCTCCTCCAGGCCCGCGACCATGCGCAGCAAGGTGCTCTTGCCGCAGCCGGAGGGCCCAACGATCACGATGAACTCGCCGTCGGCGATGTCGGCGCTGACGCCGTGGATCACCTGCAGGGACTGCCGGCCCTGGTGGTACTGCTTGATGACGTTCTTGAGTTGCAGCGTTGCCATAAGGGGTGAGCGTTTAGCGTTTGCTTGTGGGAGTCGACGCTGAACGCACAACGCTCAGCGCCGGGCCTCGCCGTCATTTCTCGGTGTCGACCAGGCCCTTGACGAACCACTTCTGCATCAGCATCACCACCAGCGCGGGCGGCAGCATGGCGAGCAGGGCGGTGGCCATGATGATGTTCCAGTCGTTGGCGGCCTCGCCGCCGGCCAGCATGCGCTTGATGCCGATGACGACCGGGTACATGTCTTCCGAGGTGGTCATGAGCAGCGGCCACAGGTACTGGTTCCAGCCGTAGATGAACTGGATCACGAACAGCGCCGCGATCGAGGTGCGCGATAGCGGCACCAGCACGTCCTTGAAGAAGCGCATCGGGCCGGCGCCGTCCACGCGGGCGGCTTCCACCAGTTCGTCGGGCACGGTCAGGAAGAACTGGCGGAACAGGAAGGTGGCCGTGGCCGAGGCGATCAGCGGCAGCGTCAGGCCGGCGTAGGTGTTGAGCAGGTTCAGGTCCGACACCACCTTGTAAGTGGGCAGGATGCGCACTTCCACTGGCAGCATCAGCGTCACGAAGATGGCCCAGAAGCACAGCATCTTGAACGGGAAGCGGAAGTAGACGATGGCGAAGGCCGAAAGCAGCGAGATCGCGATCTTGCCCACGCTGATCACCATGGCGGTGACGAAGCTGACCCACATCATGCGCGCCACGGAGGTGTTGAAGCCTTCCTTGCTCTCGCCGAACAGCGCGGTGCTGTAGGTGTTCCAGAAGTTGTCGCCCGGCAGCAGCGGCATCGGCGCCTGCACGATGGCGTCGGGCTGGTGCGTGGAGGCCACGAAGGCCAGGTAGATCGGGAAAGCCACGATCAGCATGCCGAGGATCATCACGGCATGCGACAGGACGGTGAGCCAGGGGCGGCGGTCGATCATCAGTACTGCACCTTTTTCTCAACGTACCGGAACTGCACCACCGTGAGCGCGATGACGATCATCATCAGCACCACCGACTGCGCGGCCGAGCCGCCCAGGTCCAGGGCCTTGAATCCGTCCTGATAGACCTTGTAGACCAGGATCGAGGTGGACTGCCCCGGACCGCCGGCCGTCATCGCGTCGATGATGCCGAAGGTGTCGAAGAAGGCGTAGACCACGTTGATCACCAGCAGGAAGAAGGTGGTGGGCGAGAGCAGCGGCAACTGGATGCTCCAGAAGCGGCGCCACGGCCCGGCGCCGTCGATAGCCGCGGCCTCGATCAGCGACTTGGGGATCGATTGCAGGCCGGCGAGGAAGAACAGGAAGTTGTAGGAAATCTGCTTCCACACCGAGGCGATGACGATCATGGCCATCGCCTGGTCCTCGTTCATCAGGTGGTTCCAGGTGTAGCCCAGCTTGCCCAGGTACCACGAGGCGACGCCGATCGAGGGCGAAAAGATGAACACCCACAGCACGCCCGCGATGGCCGGGGCCACGGCGTAGGGCAGGATCAGCAGCGTCTTGTAGAACATGGCGCCGCGCAGGATGCGGTCAGCGAAGATGGCCAGCATCAGCGCCAGGCAGATGCCGCTGACGGCCACGAGCACCGAGAAGACGGCCGTGGTCTTGAACGAGGCCAGGTAGCCCGGGTCGTTGAAGATGCGCTCGAAGTTGGCAAGCCCCACCCATTCGGTGCTGATGCCGAAGGCGTCTTCGCTCTGCAGCGATTGCAGCAGCGCCTGGGCGGCGGGCAGGAAGAAAAAGACGCCGATGATTGCCAGCTGCGGCAGCAGCAGGATCCAGGGCAGCCACTTGGACCGGAACAGGACGCGTTTTTCCATCGTCGATCGGCTTGGGGCCGCCGGGTGCGGGCCTGGCGGCGGAAGGGAAATGGCCAACGGGCGGCGCCGATGGCGCCGCCCGGATGGACTACCGTTGCATTGTCATTGAAAACCGCACGGCCGGCCGGGCCGGCATGGCCGGGCCTTACTTCCCGCGGTTGGCTGTCTCGAAGCGGACCAGCAGTTCGTTGCCGCGTGTGACGATGGCGTCCAGGGCTTCCTTGGCCGTCTTCTTGCCGGCCCAGATCTGTTCCGTCTCCTCGTCCTCGATGGTGCGGATCTGCACGTAGTTGCCCAGGCGGATGCCGCGCGACTTGTCGGTGGTCTTGCGGATCATCTGCGTCACGGCCACGTCGGTGCCGGGGTTCTTCTCGTAGAAGCCGGACTTCTCCGTCAGGTCGTAGGCGGCCAGGGTGATCGGCAGGTAGCCGGTGCGCTGGTGGCTGGCGGCCTGCACCTTGGTCTGCGACAGGAAGTCGAAGAAGGTGGCCACGCCCTTGTACTCGGCGGGCTTCTTGCCGGCCATGACCCACAGCGAGGCGCCGCCGATCACGGTGTTCTGCGGCGCGCCGGGCACGTCGGGGTAGTAGGGCATGGTCGAAATGCCGTACTTGAACTTGGCGTTCTTGGCCACGTCGCCGTAGAAGCCGGAAGAGGTCTGGATCATGGCGCACTCGCCGGCCCTGAACGAGGCCTGGGCATCGGAGTTGCGGCCCTTGTAGACGAACTCGCCAGCGGCGGCGGCCTTGGCCAGGTTCTCGAAGTGCCTCACGTGCAGCGGCGAATTCACCTTCATGCGCGCCTTGTAGCCGTTCTTCGACAGGCCGTTCTGCTCGGTGGCGAATTCGACGTTGTGCCAGGTCGAGAAGCTTTCGAGCTGAGTCCAGCCCATCCAGGCCAGCGTCATCGGGCAGCTGTGGCCGCTTTCCTTGAGCTTCTTGGCGGCGGCGAAGACCTCGGGCCAGGTGGCCGGGGCCTTGTCGCTCGGCAGGCCGGCCTTCGCGAAGGCGTCCTTGTTGATGTAGAAGACCGTGGTCGAGCTGTTGAAGGGGAAGCTCAGCATCTGCCCGTTGGGCGCCGTGTAGTAGCCGGCCACGGCGGGGATGTAGGCGCCGGGATTGAAGGGGAAGCCGGCGTCGGCCATCACCTTGCCCACGGGGACGGTGGCGCCCTTGCTGGCCATCATGGTGGCCGTGCCCACCTCGAACACCTGCAGGATGTGCGGCGCGTTGCCGGCGCGGAAGGCCGCGATCGCGGCGGTCATGCCTTCGGTGTAGTTGCCCTTGAAGGTGGGCACGATCTTGTACTCCTTCTGGCTTTCGTTGAACTGTTTGGCCAGGTCATTGACCCACTCGTTGTTGACCGCGGTCATGGAATGCCACCACTGGATTTCGGTCTGGGCCCGGGCCGGGCCGCTCAGCAGGGCGGCGACGGCGATGACGCCGGACAGGGGAAGAAGGTGCTTGTTGTGCATGGATGCGCTCCTTGGATAGTCTCGACAAACGGGAGGAAGCTTAGGGAACTTTTGTGACGAAACGATTGCAGCGGCGTTTCATGGCCGTGGCAACAGGGGTTTCCATGAGGGGTTTCCATAAGGGGGGTGGGTATATGTTGCGCTGCGGTACCATCCTGGGTTCGTCGCTGTCCTGTAGGCGACTGACGCCCCATGAACGCCCCCACACCGCTCTCGCTGTTCGCTGCCCAGACCGACGATGCACCGCGTCTGCGGGAGATTCCGTACAACTACACATCGTTCTCGGATCGTGAAATCGTCCTGCGTTTGCTGGGCGAGCGGGCCTGGTCGCTGCTGGACGGGCTGCGCAGCGAGCGCCGCACCGGGCGTTCGGCCCGCATGCTGTACGAGGTGCTGGGCGACATCTGGGTGGTCCAGCGCAATCCGTACCTGCAGGACGACCTGCTGGACAGCCCTCGGCGCCGGCAGCAACTGGTGGACGCGCTGCACCACCGGCTGGCCGAGGTGCAGAAGCGCCGCCAGCCCAGCGAGCCCGGCACGCGGGATGCGATGGTGGCCGAGCTGCTGGACCTGGCCCGTGCCGCGGTGGACCGCTTCTCGGCTTCGTTCAACGAGGTGGCGGCGCTGCGCCAGCGCGCCACCAAGGTGCTGCGCCGGCTCACCGCGCGCGACAACATCAAGTTCGATGGGCTCTCGCGCGTGTCGCACGTGACCGACGCGACCGACTGGCGGGTCGAGTATCCCTTCGTCGTGCTCACCCCCGACACCGAGGCCGAGATGGCCCGGCTGGTGAAAGGCTGCTTCGACCTTGGCCTGACCATCATTCCGCGCGGCGGCGGCACTGGCTACACCGGCGGCGCCATTCCCCTGACGTGGAAGAGCGCGGTCATCAACACCGAGAAGCTCGAGGCCATGACCGAGGTGGAGTGGGTGAGCGTGCCGGGTCACGCCGAGCCGCTGCCCACGATCTGGACCGAGGCCGGCGTGGTGACCCAGCGCGTGGCGGACGCGGCCGAGCGCGCCGGCTACGTGTTCGCGGTCGACCCGACCAGCGCGGAGGCCTCGTGCATCGGCGGCAACGTGGCCATGAACGCGGGCGGCAAGAAGGCGGTGCTCTGGGGCACGGCGCTGGACAACCTGGTGAGCTGGCGCATGGTCACGCCGCAGGCGCAGTGGCTGGAGGTCACCCGGCTGGACCACAACCTGGGCAAGATCCACGACGCCGAGGTGGCCAGCTTCGAACTCAGGTACTTCGAGGCCGACGGCAAGACGCCGGTGCGCACCGAGCCGCTCGTGATCCCGGGCCGGACCTTCCGCAAGGAAGGCCTGGGCAAGGACGTGACCGACAAGTTCCTCAGCGGCCTGCCCGGCATCCAGAAGGAGGGCTGCGACGGCCTGATCACCAGCGCGCGCTGGCTGGTGCACCGCATGCCGGAGCACGTGCGCACCGTGTGCCTGGAGTTCTTCGGCAACCCCAAGGACTGCGTGCCGTCGATCGTGGACATCAAGGACTACATGTTCCACGAGATGAAGCGCACGGGCGGCGCATCTTCCGAAGGACGGGGCCCCTCCCCCGTCCTGCTGGCCGGGCTCGAGCACCTGGATGACCGCTACCTCAAGGCGGTGGGCTACGCCACCAAGAGCAAGCGCGGCACGCTGCCCAAGATGGTGCTGATCGGCGACATCGTCGGCGACGACGCCGATGCCGTGGCGCGCGCCGCGAGCGAGGTGATCCGCCTGGCCAATTCGCGCAGCGGCGAGGGCTTCGTGGCGATCAGCCCCGAGGCGCGCAAGAAGTTCTGGCTCGACCGCAAGCGCACCGCGGCGATCAGCAAGCACACCAACGCCTTCAAGATCAACGAGGACGTGGTGATCCCGCTGCCGCGCATGGGCGAATACACGGAGGGCATCGAGCGCATCAACATCGAGCTCTCGCTGCGCAACAAGCTCAAGCTGTGCGACGCGCTGGAGGCGTTCTTCACCCGCGACAGCCTGCCGCTGGGCAAGACCGACGACGCCAACGACATCCCCAGCGCCGAACTGCTGGAGGACCGCGTGCAGCAGGCGCTGGCGCTGGTGCGCGGCGTGCGCGAGCAGTGGGCCGGCTGGCTGCGCGACATCGATGCCCTGTTCCCGTCGCTGCAGGACCACAGCCTGCGCGCGAGCTGGAAGACCCAGATCCGCGCGCCGCTGCAGCAGATCTTCGCCGGCGCGGCCTTCGGCCCGCTGCTGGCCGAGTGCCAGGCGATCCACCAGCGCGTGCTCAAGGGGCGCGTCTGGGTGGCGCTGCACATGCATGCCGGCGACGGCAACGTGCACACCAACATCCCGGTCAACAGCGACGACTACGAGATGCTGCAGACCGCGCACGAGGCGGTGGCCCGCATCATGGTGCTGGCGCGCCGCCTCGACGGCGTCATCTCGGGCGAGCACGGCATCGGCATCACCAAGCTCGAGTTCCTGCGCGACGAGGAGCTGCAGCCGTTCGCCGAGTACAAGCGCCGCGTCGACCCGGAAGGCCGCTTCAACAAGGGCAAGCTGCTGCGCCAGGGCCCCGACGGCGACGTCCACCTGCGCAGCGCGGACCTGACCAACGCCTACACGCCCAGCTTCGGGCTGATGGGCCACGAGTCGATCATCATGCAGCAGAGCGACATCGGGGCGATCACCGATTCGGTCAAGGACTGCCTGCGCTGCGGCAAGTGCAAGCCGGTCTGCGCCACCCACGTGCCGCGCGCCAACCTGCTGTACAGCCCGCGCAACAAGATCCTGGCCACCTCGCTGCTGGCTGAAGCCTTCCTGTACGAGGAACAGACGCGCCGCGGCGTGTCGATCAAGCACTGGCAGGAGTTCGAGGACGTGGCCGACCACTGCACGGTCTGCCACAAGTGCCTCTCGCCGTGTCCGGTCAACATCGACTTCGGCGACGTCACCATGAACATGCGCAACCTGCTGCGCAAGATGGGCCAGAAGAGCTTCCGGCCCGGCAATGCGGCGGCCATGTTCTTCCTCAACGCCACCAACCCGCAGACCATCAAGCTCGTGCGCTCGGCCATGGTGGGCGCAGGCTTCAAGGCCCAGCGCATGGCCAACGACCTGCTCAAGCGCCTGGCGCGCCGGCAGACCAGCGCGCCGCCGGCCACGCTGGGGCCCGCGCCGGTCAAGGAGCAGGTGATCCACTTCATCAACAAGAAGATGCCGGGCGGCCTGCCCAAGAAGACCGCGCGTGCGCTGCTGGACATCGAGGACAAGGACTACGTGCCGATCATCCGCAACCCGGTGGCGACCACGGCCGAGACCGAGGCGGTGTTCTATTTCCCCGGCTGCGGCTCGGAGCGCCTGTTCAGCCAGGTGGGCCTGGCCACCCAGGCCATGCTGTGGCACGCGGGCGTGCAGACCGTGCTGCCGCCGGGCTACCTGTGCTGCGGCTATCCGCAGCGCGGCAGCGGCCAGTTCGACAAGGCCGAGAAGATCATCACCGACAACCGGGTGCTGTTCCACCGCGTGGCCAACACGCTGAACTACCTCGACATCAAGACCGTGGTGGTGAGCTGCGGCACCTGCTACGACCAGCTCCAGGGCTACGAATTCGACAAGATCTTCCCCGGCTGCCGCATCATCGACATCCACGAATACCTGCTCGAAAAGGGCATCACGCTGCCGGCCGGGCAGGGCGGCTACCTCTACCACGACCCCTGCCACACGCCCATGAAGCTGCAGGACCCGATGAAGACGGTGCGGGCGCTGGTGGGCGACAAGGTGCTGGAGAGCAAGCGCTGCTGCGGCGAGTCGGGCACGCTGGGCGTGACCCGGCCCGACATCTCGACCCAGGTCCGCTTCCGCAAGGAGGAGGAGATCCGCAAGGGCGAGGCCGCGCTGCGCGCGGCCGGCGCGGTGGGCGAGAAGAGCAACGTGAAGATGCTCACCTCGTGCCCGAGCTGCCTGCAGGGCCTGTCGCGCTACACCGACGACCTGCAGAACGGGCTGCTCGAGGCCGACTACATCGTGGTGGAGATGGCGCGCCAGATCCTGGGCGAGCAGTGGCTGCCCGACTACGTGGCCAAGGCCAACCAGGGCGGGATCGAGCGCGTCCTGGTCTGAGCCTCACCCCCTCACCCATCCTGCGCGGCGGACCGCCGCCGCAGGTACTCGGCCCGGATGTCCTTCTTGGCCACCTTTCCGTACGCGCTCTTGGGCAGCGCCGGCCAGAACTGGAGCACCCGGGGCCACTTGTACTTGGCCAGGCGGGGCCTGAGGTGCGCCAGGACGTCTTCGGCGGACAGCGCCTGGCCTTCACGCGCCACCACGATCGCGACGCCGGTCTCGCCCCAGGTGTCGTCAGGCACGCCGAACACAGCGGCTTCGCCGATGCCGGGGTGCGTCAGGATCGCCTCCTCGATTTCCCGGGGGTAGACGTTCGATCCGCCGGAGATGAACATGTCCGACTTCCGGCCCGTGATGGTCACGAAGCCGCGTGCGTCCATCCGGCCCAGGTCGCCGGTGTGGAACCAGCCGCCCTTGAAGGCTTGCGCGTTCGCTTCCGGGTTGGCCCAGTAGCCGGCGAACACCGCCGGTCCCCGGGTGCAGATCTCGCCTGGCTCGCCGGTCGGCACCGGGCGGCAGTCCTCGTCGAGGATGGCGACCTCCATGCCGGTCCTGGCGGTGCCGCAGGTGCCCAGCAGCGCGCCGCCGTCCTGCAGATGCTCGTCCGCCCGCAGCACGGTGATGTTTCCGGTCACCTCGCCCAGGCCGAAGTACTGGACGATGACGGGGCCGAGCGCGCGCAGCGCCCGTTCCTGGTCGGCCCGGTACATCGGCGCGCCCGCGTAGATGACGTGCCGCAGGCTGCTGTGGTCGGCGCTGGCCGCCGCCGGGTCCTCGGCGAGCCGCTTGAGGATGGTCGGGACGGTGAACAGGTTGCTGATGCGGTGCGCCTCGATGGCCCGGAAGGCCGCCGCGCCATCCAGGCCGTCGGTTTCGAGCAGCACGCTCTTGGCCCCGCGCGCCACGTTGACCAGGGCATGGATGCCCGCCCCGTGCGACAGGGGCGCCAGCACCAGCGACGCGTCCGTCTCCGTGAGACCGGGCATCAGGTCGGCCAGGTGGTTGGTGACGACGAAGGCCATCTGCCCGTGCGTCAGCACCGCCGCCTTGGGCCGCCCCGTGGTTCCCGACGTGAAGAAGAACCAGAGGGGGTGGTCGTGCGTCACCTCGGCGGAGGCGAAGGCGGTCGCCTGCGCCGCGGCGTGTTCGTAGGCCTCGCTGTCCGCCCGCAGCAGGCGGATGTCGCTGCGGCAGCCCTGGACGGCCGCCGCATGCTCGCCGAAGGCACCTTCCGTGATCATCGCCGCCGCCTGGGAATGGCCGGCGATGTAGGCCACCTCGGCCGGCGTGAGCCGGTGGTTGACCGGAACCCAGACCGCGCCCAGCTTGAACGCGACGAAGGCCGATTCGAACAGCGGCAGGCCATTCGTGAGTTGCACCAGGATCCGGTCGCCGGGCTGCACGCCCTGGCTGGCGAGGTGGCGGGCCAGCCCGTTGACCCGCCGGTCGATCGCTTCCCAGGTGTATGCGCGCTCGCCCACCAGCAGCCCGGTGCGGTGCGGGAACTTGCGGGCCGTGAACGTCAGCAGGTCGCCCAGGTTCATCACCTGGCGCAGCCCCGTGGGCATGTCCGGGGGCCGCTCGCTCACTGGTGTACCTTCGCCCAACCGGGCTGCGGTGCGAGCGCCCTCGGGCGGCCGTGCGGCGCTCATGCTGTGCGCTCCAGGATGCTGCAGTAGTTGGCGACGGCCACGCCGCCCATGTTGAAGACGCCGGCCAGCTCCGCGCCGGGCCACTGCATCTCGCCCGCTTCGCCGACCAGTTGCAGCGCGGCCATCACGTGCTGCGAGACGCCGGTCGCCCCGATGGGGTGGCCCCGGGCCTTGAGCCCGCCCGACAGGTTGATCGGCAACCGGCCCCCGCGCTCCGTCAGGCCGTCCCGGACGGCGGCCGGCGCCTGACCGGGACTTACGAGCCCCATGGCCTCCATCTCGAGCAATTCCGCGATCGTGAAGCAGTCGTGCGTCTCGACCAGGTCGAGGTCGGACAGCGCGCAGCCCGCCTCCGCGAGGGCGAGCGTCCAGGCACGCGCCGCACCCTCCAGCTTCAGGATGTCCCGGCGGGAAACCGGCAGGTAGTCGTTGACCTGCCGGGCGGCCCTGAACCCGACCGCCCGCCGTGCGCCGGCGCGGCGCAGCGCCTGGTCTGCGGTCAGCACGAGTGCCGCCGCGCCATCCGAGACCAGGGAGCAGTCGGTCCGGCGCAGCGGCCCCGCCACGATGGGGTTCTTGTCGCTGACCGTGTTGCAGAAGTCGAACCCCAGGTCCCGGCGGATGTGGGCGACCGGGTTCGACACCGCGTTCCGGTGGTTCTTGGCCGCGATGCGCGCGAGGGCATCGCTGGCGTCCCCGTAGGCATCGAAGTAGCGCTGCGCGATGCCGCCGAAGACCCCCGCGAAGCCGGCCGGCGAGGTCTCTTCCTTGACGTACGCGCAGCGCAGCAGGATGTCGCCCACGGCCTGGGCCGGTACGCCGTTCATCCGCTCGTAACCGATGACCAGGACATGGTCCGCGCTGCCCGATCGGATGGCCTGCAAGCCCGCGTAAATGGCGGCCGAGCCCGTGGCGCACGCGTTCTCGACCCGCGTCGCCGGCCTGAAGCGCAGGCCCGGGAGGCGGTTGATCGGCAGCGAGGACGGAAAGTCCTGCGGGACGAAACCGCCGTTGAAGGTGCCGATGAAGACGGCATCGACCCGATCCGGGTCGATGCCCGCGTCGGCCACGGCATCCGCCGCCACTGTCGATGCCATGGCTTCGACCTCCAGGTCGTCGTATTTGCCGAACGCGGAATGCGCCCAGCCGGTGAGGTGGACGCGAGGCCTGCTGCTCATCGGTATCTCCAGCGAAGACGTTCCGTGGGTAGTCACGGAGGGTTTAATATATGAACCTTCTGAGCGACGCGTGGTGAACGGCCAATCGTCGCTGGCGAGATTCTCATGGTGATTAGGCGCTGTCAGGTATCCAGGTACGCCGGTAATTGAGAATCTGATTCATATATTGAACCTTTGAATGGTGCCGATGCCGACGACCCCATCCGTTCCCGGAACGTCCCAGACCCTGCGCAGGGGGCTCGCCATCCTGAAGCTGCTCGCGCAAGCCGGTCCCTCGGGGATGCGGGTGGGGGAGGTGGGGCGCCGGCTGGGGCTGAACAAGACCACCGCGATCCGGCTGACGCAGGCCCTGGTCGATGAGCGGTTCGCGTCGCAGGATGCCCGCTCCGGGCACTACCGCCTGGGGCCGGAGGCGTTCGTCGTGGGGTTGGCGGCGGAGCCCACGTACGAGCTCCAGCGGATCTGCGCGCCCACCTTGACGGAACTCGCCCGGCTCAGCGGCGACACCGTGTTCTTCTCGGTCCGCCACGGCTACGAGGCGATCTGCCTGTCACGCCACGAGGGCGACTTTCCGATTCGCAACCAGGTGTTGAAAAGCGGCGACCGGTTCCCGCTCGGGGTCGGCGCGGGAAGCCTGGCCCTGCTGGCGGCGCTGCCCGACGGCGAGATCGACGAGGCCCTCGATCGCAACGCCCCGGTGCTGGCCGCCCGCTACCCCCGCTGCGACCGCGCCACGATCTGGAAACTCGTGCGCGAAACGCGCGAACAGGGCTACAGCTTCAACCCCGGCCTGGTCATCGAGGGAAGCTGGGCCATCGGCGTCGTCTTGTTCGACGCTGCCGATCAACCCCTGGCGGGCATCAGCCTGGCGGCGATCGAAAGCCGCCTCACGCTGGCGCGCCGCGTCGCGCTCGCCCAGCGTCTGGCCGAGGCCAGCGCCGCCCTGGCGCGCGCGCTGCGCTCGCGCGACCCAGGTCCGGCGAAGGGGACGGACCAGACCTGATACGCTCGGGCAGACGGACGAAGACCACACCCACCATGGCCGGACTCGACAGGAACACCCCCACGCCGCGATCCATCACGCTGCACCAGCGCTCGCGCGTGCTGGAGGTCGGGTTTTCCGACGGCAGCGAGTACCGCATCCCGTTCGAGCTGATGCGGGTGTTCTCGCCGTCGGCCGAGGTCCAGGGCCACGGCCCTGGCCAGGAGGTGCTGCAGACCGGCAAGCGCGAGGTCGGCATCGTGGCGCTCGAGCCCGTGGGCAACTACGCGGTGCAACCGTTGTTCACCGATGGTCACAGTTCTGGCATCTTTTCCTGGGACTATCTTCACCACCTGGGTTCGAAGCAGGACGCGTTGTGGGCCGACTACCACGCGCGGCTGGCCGCCGCCGGCATCGACCGCGACGCACCCATGCCGGAAAAAGCCGGCCGCGCGTGCGGCGGCAGTTCCTGAACCGACTTCCCGACACACCACCCATGGCATCGACCCATTTCGGATTCAAGACCGTCGACGAGCAAGAGAAGGCGCGGCGCGTGCGCGGCGTGTTCGACTCCGTGGCGTCCCGCTACGACGTGATGAACGACCTCATGTCCGGCGGCCTGCACCGGTTGTGGAAACGCTACACCACCATGGTGGCCAACCCCCGGCCGGGCGACCAGGTGCTCGACATCGCTGGCGGCACGGGCGACCTCGCGCTGGCCTTCGCGCGCAAGGTCGGCCCCGGCGGCCGCGTGGTGCACACCGACATCAACGAGGCCATGCTGCGCGAGGGGCGCACCCGGCTGCTCGACCAGGGCGTGGTCCTGCCCACGATGGTGTGCGATGCCGAGCACCTGCCTTTCGCCAGCGACACCTTCGACCTGGTCTCGGTGGCGTTCGGCCTGCGCAACATGACCCACAAGGAACTTGCGCTGCGCGAGATGTATCGCACGCTCAAGCCGGGCGGCAAGCTGCTGGTGCTGGAGTTTTCCCGAGTGGCCAAGCCCCTGGAAAAGGCTTATGACTGGTACTCGTTCAACGTGCTGCCCAGGCTGGGGCGGCTGGTGGCGAACGACGAGGCCAGCTACCGCTACCTCGCCGAGTCCATCCGCATGCATCCCGGCCAGGAGGCGTTGCGGCAGATGATGCGCCAGGCCGGCTTCGGTCACGTGGACGTGCACAACCTGACCGGCGGCGTGGTGGCCCTGCACGTGGGCATCAAATGTTGAGGCCGCCCAGGAGGGCTGGCGGCATGGGTGATGGGGATTTCTGTTCATTTTTGAAGGGGGCAAAAGCATGAACAAGTTGTGGTCGGTGATGCTGGTGTTCGCGATGGCACTGGGGTCGCAGGACGCCTGGGCCAAGCGCATGGGCGGCGGGCTTTCGTTCGGCAAGCAGTCGGGCAACGTGACCCAGCAGCGCAGTGTGCGTCCGCCGGCGCAACAGCAGCAGGCCGCGCCGCAGGCGCCGGCCCAGAACAACGCGGCCGCCCGCCCAGCGGCCGGCAGCAACGCGGCGGCGGCCGCGCCCAAGCGGCCCTGGGGGGCCATGCTGGGCGGGCTGGCGGCCGGCCTGGGCCTAGCCTGGCTGGCGTCGGCGCTGGGCTTCGGCGAAGCCTTCGCCCAGTTCCTGCTGATCGCCTTGCTGGCGCTCGTGGTCATGGCCGTGGTGGGCATGGTCATGCGCCGCCGTCCCGGGGCCCAGGGCCTGGCCTATCAGGGGCAGGGTGCCGGCAGCGGGAATTCCCAGCTCGACCCGATCACGCCGCGCGGCTACCAGCCGAAGAACGTGGGCAACGATGCCTCGGCGCGGCCCTGGGAGCGCAGCGGCCCGATCGGGCTGGATCACCGCAACGTGCATGCGGGCGGCAGCGGCGGTTCGATGATCGGCTCCGCCTTGCAGGGCAGCCAGTCCTGGGGCATCCCGGCCGGGTTCGACGCCGAGGGCTTTCTCAAGGCGTCCAAGGCGAACTTCGTGAACCTGCAGGATGCCTGGGACCGCGCCGACATTCCCAGCCTGCGCGCGATGATGACCGACGAGATGCTCGACCAGATCCGCAGCCAACTGGCCGAGCGCGAGCGCAGCGGCGGCGGGGAGAACAAGACCGAGGTCGTCATGCTCGACGCCCAGTTGCTGGGTATCGAGGAGCTGGACGGCGAGTACATGGCCAGCGTGGAATTCTCGGGCCTGATCCGTGAGGAGGCCTCGGCCGGGCCCAACCCGTTCCGCGAGGTGTGGAACATCACGCGTCCCAGGAGCGGGCCCGGCGGCTGGCTGGTGGCCGGGGTGCAGGCGCTCCAGTAAGCGCTTTTCGCAAGTGTCAAAATCGGGTGGTCATGAACCATGAACCACCCGTTCCTCCTCCCGGCGCCGGCGCGGCGCCGCCGCGTTTCCTGCAGTCCCTGCTGGGGGCGGTCCGGCCGCCCGAGTGGGTGGTGGATGAGCTGCAGAACCGGCTCGTGCTGTTTCTCAACCATGTGCTGATGCAGGAGCCGGCGGCGCAGGACCGCCTGCGCCGCCAGCAGGGCAAGGCGGTGCGCGTCCAGTGGGGCGACTTCCACCTCGCACTGGCGCCCAGCGCCGCCGGCCTGCTGGAGCGCTGCCCGCCGGACGCCCGGCCGGAGCTGCGCGTGACGCTGAGCCAGGCCTCGCCGTTCGACCTCGCGAAGACCCTGCTGGCCGGAGACAAGCCGGCGGTGGACATCCAGGGCGACGTGCAGCTCGCGGCCGAGGTCGCCTGGCTGGTGGACAACGTGCGCTGGGACGTCGAGGAAGACCTCTCCCGCGTGGTGGGCGACGGACCGGCCCACACGATCTCCCGGTTCGCGCGCGCCGCCGCGCAGGCGGTCAAGGCCTTCGTGGCCCGCCTGCCCGGCGGCTTCCCGCCGCGCCCACCGGCCGCCAAGCACCCCGACGGCTCGGCCCAATGACCCGCCTGTTCCGAGGCGCCTTCATCGTCTGGGTGGCGTTGCGCTACGGGCTGGACGAGCTCGTGCTGTCCAGCTTCCAGCGGCCGTTCATCCGGCTGCTCTCGCGCATCGTCTCGGTCGGCCGCAACCTGGATGCGCCGCGCGGCGAACGCCTGCGCGAGGCGCTGGAGCGCCTGGGCCCGATCTTCGTCAAGTTTGGCCAGGTGCTCTCGACCCGGCGCGACCTGCTGCCGCCCGACATCGCCGACGAACTGGCCCGCCTGCAGGACCGGGTGCCGCCCTTTCCGAGCGAGGTGGCGGTGGCCACCATCGAGCGCGCCTTCGGCCGGCCCCTGGACGCGGTGTTCTCGCATTTCGAGCAGGTGCCCGTGGCCAGCGCTTCCGTGGCCCAGGTGCATTTCGCCACCCTGCGCAACGGCGGCCGCGAGGTGGCGGTGAAGGTCCTGCGCCCGCACATGCGCTCGGTGATCGACAAGGACCTGGCGCTCATGCGCATGATGGCCGGCTGGGTGGAGCGCCTGTCGGCCGACGGCAAGCGCCTCAAGCCGCGCGAGGTGGTGGCCGAGTTCGACAAGTACCTGCACGACGAGCTCGACCTGTTGCGCGAGGCGTCCAACGCGGCGCAGCTGCGGCGCAACATGCAGGGCCTGGACCTGGTGCTCATTCCCGAGGTGGTCTGGGACTTCTGCCACACCGACGTGATGGTGATGGAGCGCATGTACGGCGTGCCGATCAGCCGGACCGGGGAACTGCGCCGCCAGGGGGTGGACATCCCCAAGCTGGCGCGCGACGGCGTGACCATCTTCTTCACCCAGGTGTTCCGCGACGGCTTCTTCCACGCCGACATGCACCCGGGCAACATCCAGGTCAGCACCGCGCCGCAGACCTTCGGGCGCTACATCTCGCTGGACTTCGGCATCGTGGGCACGCTGACCGAGTTCGACAAGGAATACCTGGCGCAGAACTTCACCGCGTTCTTCCGCCGCGACTACAAGCGCGTGGCCGAGCTGCACATCGAGTCGGGCTGGGTGCCGGCCGAGACCCGGGTGGACGAGCTCGAGTCGGCCATCCGCGCGGTCTGCGAGCCGTATTTCGACCGGCCGCTGAAGGAAATCTCGCTCGGCCTGGTGCTGATGCGGCTGTTCCAGACCTCGCGCCGCTTCCACGTGGAGATCCAGCCCCAGCTCGTGTTGCTGCAGAAGACCCTGCTCAACATCGAGGGATTGGGCCGCGAACTCGACCCGGACCTGGACCTCTGGGCGACTGCCAAGCCCTTCCTCGAACGCTGGATGGTCGACCAGGTCGGGCCGAAGAAGCTGCTGGAGCGGCTCCAGGCCGAGGCGCCGCAGTACGCCAAGCTGCTGCCGGCGCTGCCCCGCCTGCTGCACGACTACCTCCAGCGCCGGCCGCACGAGCTGCGCAGCGAGCTCGACCAACTGCTGGCCGAGCAGCGCCGCACCAACCGCCTGCTGCAGGGGCTGGTCTACGGCGGCGTGGGTTTCGTGCTGGGGCTCATTGCCATGCAGGTGCTGCTGCGCGTGCGGCTGTGGTGACGGGCGGCGCCTGCAAACAGGCGCTCAATTTATAATGCGGGGTTTTGTTTCCGCGCCCCGGGCGGGAACGTCCGGCGCCCGGCGGCGCCCGCTCCCGCTGGGATCCTCCCTCCCGTTTCCAACTGGTTCACGTCATGCCCATCTATGCCTACAAGTGCGAGTCCTGCGGCCATGCCAAGGACGTGTTGCAGAAAATCTCGGACGCGCCGCTCAGCGTGTGCCCGGCCTGCGGCCAGGCCAGCTTCCGCAAGCAGGTGACCGCCGCCGGCTTCCAGCTCAAGGGCTCGGGCTGGTACGTCACCGATTTCCGCGAAGGCCAGAAGCCCGCCGCCGCCGACAAGGGCAATGCCGCGTCGCCGCCGTCGGAGGCCGCGCCCGCGCCGGGCGGCGGCGAGGCCAAGGCGCCGGCCCCGGCGCCCGCTGCTGCGCCGGCCGCCGCGCCGGCGGCACCCGCCGCGTCCTCCCCCTCGGCTTCCTGACCCGCTGCACCGGCATGCCCTCCTTGCGCAAGTGGCTGCTCTCGGGCCTGCTGGTGCTGGCTCCGCTGATCATCACCCTGTGGGTGCTGGAATGGGTGGTGAGCACGCTCGACCGCACGCTCAACATCCTGCCGCAGAGCTGGCAGCCCGAGCAGTGGCTGGGCATGCACATCCCGGGCCTGGGCGTGCTGTTCGCGCTGGTGGTCGTGATCTCCATCGGCGCGCTGGCGTCCAACATCATCGGCAACAAGCTGGTGCACTGGTGGCATGCGCTGCTGCAGCGCATTCCGGTGGTCCGCTCCATCTATTCGGGCGTCAAGCAGGTCTCCGACACCCTGTTCTCGGAGAAGGGCAACGCCTTCCGCAAGGCCTTGCTGGTGCAGTGGCCGCACGAGGGCATGTGGACCATCGCCTTCCTCACCGGCGAGCCCGCGGGCAACCTGCTGGGGCACCTGCACGCGCAGGCCGGGAACGACCACCAGGGCGGCGGCGTGCCGGCCGAGTTCGTCAGCGTCTACGTTCCCACCACCCCGAACCCCACAGGCGGCTATTTCGTGCTGGTCCGCAAGAGCGATTGCGTGGAACTGCAGATGAGCGTGGACGCGGCGCTGACCTACATCGTTTCCATGGGCGTGATCGTGCCCGGCGGGACCAAGCATCCGCCGTTCCAGGCCGCCGCCGGTGGCGCGCACCACCGCCTGCCCCCTTCCTGATGACACCGACAGAAAAGCCGAAAGACAAGCCAATGGCCATGCGCTCCCACTATTGCGGTCTGGTGACCGAAGCCCAACTGGGCGAAACCGTCAAGCTCTGCGGCTGGGTGAACCGCCGGCGCGACCATGGCGGCGTTATCTTCATCGACCTGCGCGACCGCGAGGGTTACGTGCAGGTGGTCTGCGACCCCGACCGCGCGGACATGTTCCGGACCGCCGAGGAGGTGCGCAACGAGTTTTGCGTCCAGGTGACCGGTCTGGTGCGCGCGCGGCCGGCCGGCACCACGAACGACAAGCTCAAGAGCGGCCAGGTCGAGGTGCTCTGCCACGGGCTCACGGTGCTCAACCCGTCCGTCACGCCGCCGTTCCAGCTCGACGACGAGAACCTCTCCGAAACCACGCGCCTGACGCACCGGGTGCTGGACCTGCGCCGTCCGGCCATGCAGCACAACATGGTGCTGCGCTACAAGACCGCGATCCAGGTGCGCAACTTCCTGGACCAGGAAGGCTTCATCGACATCGAGACCCCGATGCTGGGCAAGAGCACGCCCGAGGGCGCGCGCGACTACCTGGTGCCCAGCCGCGTGCACGACGGCCAGTTCTACGCGCTGCCGCAGTCCCCGCAGCTCTACAAGCAGATGCTGATGGTGGCCGGCTACGACCGCTACTACCAGATCACCAAGTGCTTCCGCGACGAGGACCTGCGCGCCGACCGCCAGCCCGAGTTCACGCAGATCGACTGCGAGACCTCGTTCCTGGGCGAGGACGAGATCCGCGCCATCTTCGAGCGCATGATCGTCGAGGTCTTCCAGACCCAGCTCGGCGTCGACCTGGGGACCTTCCCCACCATGACCTACCAGGAGGCCGCGCGCCGCTTCGGCTCGGACAAGCCCGACCTGCGCATCAAGCTCGAGTTCACCGAGTTGACCGACGTGATGAAGGACGTGGACTTCAAGGTCTTTTCGGCGCCCGCCACTAGCCTGGGGGGGCGCGTGGTGGCGCTGCGCGTGCCTGGCGGCAGCGCGATCAGCCGCGGCGAGATCGACCAATACACCGAGTTCGTCAAGATCTACGGCGCCAAGGGCCTGGCCTGGATCAAGGTCAACGAAGCCGCCAAAGGGCGGGACGGCCTGCAGTCGCCGATCGTCAAGAACCTGCACGACGGCGCGATCGCCGAAGTCCTCGCGCGCACCGGCGCGCGCGACGGCGACCTGATCTTCTTCGGCGCCGACAAGGCCAAGGTCGTCAACGACGCCATCGGCGCGCTGCGCCTGAAGATCGGCCGCAGCGAATTCGGCAAGGCCGCCGGCCTGTTCGAGGACCACTGGGCACCGCTGTGGGTGGTGGACTTCCCGATGTTCGAGCACGACGAGGAAGAGGACCGCTGGGTGGCGGTGCACCATCCGTTCACCAGCCCGAAGGATGGTCACGAGGAACTCATGGCCACCGATCCGGGCCAATGCCTGGCCAAGGCCTACGACATGGTGCTCAACGGCTGGGAACTGGGCGGCGGCTCGGTGCGGATCCACCGCGCCGACGTGCAGAGCAAGGTGTTCTCGGCCCTCAAGATCTCGCCCGAGGACGCACGCGCCAAGTTCGGCTACCTGCTCGACGCGCTCCAGTACGGTGCGCCGCCGCACGGCGGCCTGGCCTTCGGCCTGGACCGCCTGATCACGCTCATGACCGGCGCCGAGTCGATCCGGGACGTGATCGCGTTCCCCAAGACCCAGCGCGCCCAGGACCTGCTGACCCAGGCGCCCGGCC
Organism: uncultured Hydrogenophaga sp.; assembly: GCA_964487025.1. Taxonomy (GTDB): domain Bacteria; phylum Pseudomonadota; class Gammaproteobacteria; order Burkholderiales; family Burkholderiaceae_C; genus Hydrogenophaga. The sequence goes on along the minus strand of CAZAPJ010000046.1, from coordinate 14,495 downwards.
CGGTGGACGAGAAGCAACTGCGCGAGTTGCACATTCGGCTGCGGCGGTCGCAGTAACCTCCTGGGCCGCTGCGCGGCGCCGAGTGCTGGCACACGCCCGGTTTTGTCTCTGGATGTAACGTGGCCCCATCCATCGGTTTCGCGGCCGGCCTTTCTTCGGCCTGGTTTGCTACCATGGACTTTTGAAAGAAAGGAGCCCACCATGCCCAGGACCCGTCAAGATTCTTCCCTCAACGGCAAGGAAAAGCTGGTCGCCGATCTCCAGCGCGTGATCGCGGATGCCGAGGAACTGATGCAGGCCACCGCCGACCAGACCGAAGGCAAGGTCGCGGAGCTACGCGAGCGCATCAACGACAACCTGCGCGCCGCGCGCCACCGTTTGGCCGACGTCGAGGACGCCATCAAGGAACGGACGCGCGAGATGGCGCGCGCGACCGACGACTACGTGCACGACCACCCCTGGTCCGCGATCGGCGCCGCCGCCGGCGTGGGCTTGGTCGTGGGCCTGTTGATCGGCCGCCGCTGATCCGGCCGCAGGCTGCTGCGCGCATGGCCACGCCACCGCGTTTCTCGTCGTCCCTCAAGGGGATGGCCGCCACCGTGCTCGAACTGCTGCAGCTGCGCCTGGAGCTGTTCAGCATCGAGGCGCAGGAAGAGGTGCTGCGCGTCGGCGCCCTGCTGGTCTACGGGGCCGTGGCGGTGGCTTTCCTCAGCGTCGGCGTGGTGCTGCTGGCCCTGCTGATCACCGTGGCCCTGTGGGATACCCACCGGTTGCTGGCGCTGGCCGGCTTCACGGCGCTGTTCCTGGGCCTGGGCGGCTGGGCCGTCTGGCGTGCCCGCGAGCGGGTGCGCTCGGGGACCGCGTTGTTCTCGGCCAGCGTGGAAGAGCTCCGGCAGGACCGCGAGGCCCTGCGCTCGGGCGAGGCGGACGCATGAAGTCGCGCGCAGACTTGCTGGCACACCGGCGCGAGAGGCTGGTGCGGCGGTCCGGCCAGCTGCGCCGGCGGGCGGCGCACGACATGCAGGCGCTGCAGCCGGCGTTCACCTGGATCGACCGGGTGCAGGACGCCTGGCACTGGCTGCGGACGAACCCGCTGGTCGCGCTGGCCGGTGCGGTGGCGCTGGTGGTCTGGCGCCCGCGCGGTGCGGTGAATACCGGGGTGCGCGCCTGGACGGCCTGGCGCTGGCTGGAAGGGCTGCGCGCGCCCCGCCGCCGGTCCGGCTGAGCGCGGCGGCATGAAGATTCCGCAGTCGGTGCTGGTGGTGATCCACACCCCGGCGCTGGACGCGCTGCTGATCGAGCGCGCCGACGCGCCCGGCTTCTGGCAGTCGGTCACCGGCTCCAAGGACTCGGAGGACGAAACCTACGAGACCACCGCCGTGCGCGAGGTGCGGGAGGAGACCGGTCTCGATGCCCGCGCGCCGGGCCATGTGCTGAGCGATTGGGCGCTGGAGAACGTCTACGACATCTACCCGCAGTGGCGGCACCGCTACGCGCCGGGCGTGACGCGCAACACCGAGCACCTGTTCGGCTTGTGTGTGCCGCGGGCCACACCGGTGGTGCTCGATCCGCGCGAGCACCGCGACCAGGTGTGGCTGCCCTGGGCGCAGGCGGCCGAGCGCTGTTTTTCGCCGTCGAACGCCGAGGCGATCGGCTGGCTGCCCCGTTTCGTCAAGCCCGGCCGATGATGCTGGCGGTGGCCATCAGCTCCTCCAGCAGGGCCAGCGATACCTTGCCCGAGACGGCATAAGGATCGAACTCGGGACGCTCCGAGTACTTGAGCACGATGGAGGTGTTGATCTTGGAGAGGTTGACCTGGCCCATGGTCCAGCCCCCGAAGCGGCGCTCGGTGATTTCCTCGTAGTGCAGCAGTTCCACGTTGCCGTGCCGGGGGTCGGCCACGATGTGGTTGTAGAGCGCGTTGACCGCGCTGCGGCCGCCCTCGATCGCCTGCAGGAACACGCCGCCGCCATAACAGAGCACGCCCGTGATCCCGTTGCCCAGGTTGTGCGCGCGCGAGGCTTCCAGGATGGACTCGATGGCATGCGCGTCTTTCTCGACCGCGCGGCTGACGTAGAGCAGGCGTACCAGCATGGTTGTCTCTCCGCTTCGAGGGTGGATGGGTGGGGATCGGGTCAGCGCGGGATCAGCGAGAGGAATTCGCGCCGCAGGTTCGGGTCCTTGAGGAACACGCCGCGCATCACCGAATTGATCATCTTGCTGTCCATGTCCTTCACGCCGCGCCAGGCCATGCAGTAGTGGCTGGCCTCCATCACGATGGCCAGCCCGTCGGGCTGGGTCTTTTCCTGGATCAGGTCGGCCAGTTGCACCACCGCTTCTTCCTGGATCTGCGGGCGGCCCATGATCCACTCGGCCATCCGGGCGTACTTGGACAAGCCGATCACGTTGGTGTGCTCGTTGGGCATCACGCCGATCCAGAGCTTGCCGATCACCGGGCAGAAGTGGTGGCTGCACGCGCTGCGCACGGTGATGGGCCCGACGATCAGCAGCTCGTTCAGGTGCTCGGCGTTCGGGAACTCGGTGACGCTCGGGCCGTGCACATAACGCCCCTGGAACACCTCGTTGAGGTACATCTTGGCCACCCGGCGCGCGGTATCGGCGGTGTTGTGGTCGTTCTCGGTGTCGATCACCATGGCGTCGAGCACGCCCTGCATCTTCTCGGTCACTTCATCGAGCAACTGCTCGAGTTCACCGGGCTGGATGAACTCCGCGATGTTGTCGTTGGAGTGGAAGCGCCGGCGAGCGGCCTTGACGCGCTCCCGGATCTTGACGGAAACGGGCACGCCGGCGTCGTCGTCTCGGGGGGCGGCGGGGGTCATGTCGGATTCGGCTTTCCTGAGCATGGCGCATGCTAACACCGACCCCACGGAAGACAGAGCGTGCCAACACAAGGCCACACCAGAGCGAGCGAAGCGAGGCGACCCAAAACCCAGAGGCAGCGAGGGTCCGGCTCCGCCGGCCCAAGCTGTCGTCCCCCCTCCAAGCGCCGCGCAGCGGCGCGCCAGAGAGGGGGGAAGCCGCAAAGCGGCGCAGGGGGGAGTCAGTATCTATGCCCGGTGAGGAAAAGCGTGCTGCGCATGATGCCGAACGCGACCCGGTCGAGCAGGCGCTGGTGCCAGGGCCGGCGGCCCAGGGCCTGAACGTCCAGGGTCTGGCTGGCGCTGTTGACGATGCCGTCGAGGCAGTCGTGCAGCAGGTTGGAGAAGCGCCGGTCGGTGGTCATCACGTTGGCCTCGCGGGCCAGCAGCAGCGAAAGCGGGTCCAGGTTGGTCGAGCCCACGGTGGACCAGCGGCGGTCCACCACCGCGACCTTGGCGTGCAGCGAGCTGGGCGCGTACTCGTGGATCTCGATGCCGGCCGCGAGCAGCGGCTGGTACACCGGGCGCGCCGCGCGGTACTGGAAGAAATGCTCGTATTTGCCCTGCAGCAGCAGGCGCACCCGCACGCCGCGTGCGGCGGCCATCGTCAGGGCGCGGCGCAACTTGCGGCCGGGGATGAAATAGGCGTTGGCGATCACGATCTCCCGGCGCGCCTCGCCGATCGCCTTGAGGTACGCCCGCTCGATGTCGTGGCGATGGCTGACGTTGTCGCGCAGCACCAGCATGGCGCGCGCGCCATCGACCCCGAGCGGCGCGGGGCCGCTGTCGCCGAGTGCCGTGGTGAAGGCGTTGGCGACGAACGGGCCGCGCCCGGCCACCGCCTCGGCGTGCGCCTCGATCTTGCGCAGCAGGCGGGAAAAGTCGCCTGCCGGGCGCGACTCCCGCAAGGCCTCCCAGGCGGCCTTGAACTCGCGCTGGCGCGCCTTGCGTGCGGCGCGCAGGCGCCACCAGAGCTGCTCCATGCTGTCCACCATGTCCTGCACCAGCGGACCGGCCACGCGCAGCGAGAAGTCGAGCCGGGGCTCGGCCAAAGGGCCCAGCGCGACGTCTTCCTGGTCGTCGATGAGGTTGATGCCGCCGCAGAACCCCAGGGTGCCGTCGACCACGCAGAGCTTGCGGTGCAGGCGCCGCCAGCGGCTCGGAATGAGCAGGCCCAGCCGGCCCAGCGGCGAATAGACCTGCAGCATCACGCCCGCGCGCGCCAGGCGTTCGCGCCAGGCCGCCGGCACGATGGGCGTGCCCACGCCGTCCACCACCAGCCGCACCACCACGCCCCGGCGGGCCGCGCGCTCCATGGCCTGCGCCACGGTCAGCGCCGAGCCCGAGAACTCGAAGATGTAGGTTTCCAGGTGGATCACCTGGCGCGCCGCGTCCATCGCCTCGACCAGGGCCGGAAACAGCTCGGCCCCGCCCCGCAGCAGGAGCAGTTGGTGCCCGTCGCGCATGCTGCCGGCGTTCATAACTCCAGTTCCGCGATCAGGGGCAGGTGGTCCGACATGCGGGTCCAGACCTTGCCGTGGGGCACGTGGGCCGAGAGCGGCCGCAGGCCGCGCGCGAAGATGCGGTCCAGGTGCAGTAGCGGCAGGCGCGAGGGGTAGGTCGGCAGGCGGATGTCCTCGAAGGTGCGCAGGCCCAGATGCGCCATCGGCTTGAGCAGTTGCGCGCTCCAGTCGTTGAAGTCGCCCGCGACGATCAGCGGCGCGGTCTCGGGCAGCTCGGTCGCGATGTACTGGCCCAGCCGCCGGACCTGGCGCTCCCGGCTGGCGTGGATCAGCCCCAGGTGCACCACCACCACGTGCACGTCGATGCCCTCCACGAACAGTTGCGTGTGCAGCAGCCCGCGCTGCTCGAACCGGTGGTCCGACATGTCCGAGTGCCGGATGTCGAGCACCGGCCAGCGCGACAGCAGCGCGTTGCCGTGCTCGCCGTGGCGGGTGATGGCGTTGGTGCGGTAGACCGCCTCGTAGCCGTCGGGCGTCAGGTAGTTGGCCTGGTCCAGGTCGGGCCAGCGGGTGAATTGCTTCTCCAGCTTGCGGTGGTGCCGGCGCACCTCCTGCAGGCAGACGATGTCGGCGTCGAACTGCTCGACCGCATGCGCCAGGTTGTGGATCTCGAGCCGCCGCGCCGGGCCCAGTCCCTGAACGCCTTTGTGGATGTTGTAGGTGGCGACCCGCAGAATGCTCATGCGCAAATGATGCCACCAACCCACCCGTTTATCTCAGTGACCTACACAACAGCGCGACACGTGACGAGCGAAGAAGCCTCAACCCAGAGACAGCAAAGGTCCGGCTTCGCCGGTCCAAGCTGTCGTCCCCCCTCCAAGCGCCGCGCAGCGGCGCACCAGAGAGGGAGGAAGCCGCAACGCGGCGCAGGGGGAGTCGCATTTGCATAGAATCCAGCGGTCCGGTGTCGTACCGGACACCAGCGTTCTCAGGGCGGGGTGCGATTCCCCACCGGCGGTGATGGCGGCGTGGCGACACGCCCGCACGAGTGCCGCGAGCGCCCATGCCCCGGCCTGCCTGGGGCATGGGGTCAGCAGACCCGGTGAGATCCCGGGACCGACGGTAAGGCGGTTTGTCGAACGGCAGGCCCAAAGTCCGGATGAAAGAGAGCGCGAGCCTGCGTATCGCGGCGGCGCTGGTGCGCTGCCGTGCAGCCGTGGGCTTGTGCGCCCTGATTTTTTGGTCCATCCCGATCCGAGGATTCCATGAATCAGTCTGAAGCTTCTTCTTCACTTCCCCCATTGCCTCAACTCCCGGGCGAGCTGCGGTTCGCCTTTGTCGAGGCGTCCTGGCATGCCGACATCGTGCACCAGGCGCGCGACGCCTTCTTCGCCGAGATGGCGCGCGCGGGCTTCGGCCCCGGTGCGATCGACGTGTTCGACGTGCCGGGCGCGTTCGAGATCCCGCTGCACGCGCAGCGCCTGGCCCGCTCGGGCCGCTACGCCGCCGTGGTGGGCAGCGCGCTGGTGGTCGACGGCGGCATCTACCGGCACGATTTCGTCTCGCAGACCGTGGTCCAGGCCCTGATGGACGTGCAGCTCGACACCGGCGTGCCGATGATCTCGGCGGTGCTCACGCCGCACCACTTCCACGAGCATGCCGAGCACCGCAAGTACTTCCTGCGGCACTTCGCCGTGAAGGGCACCGAGGCGGCGCAGGCCTGCCTGAGGACGGTCGAGGGCATGCGCCGGCTGGAAGCGCTGTTGGCCGCCTGAGGCATGCGGCGTCGTGTCGCGGGCCTTCGCGGACGGGTCTGGCTGGTGGCCGCGGTCATGGCCCTGGCAGCCGGAGCGCCGGTCGCTGCCCGGGAGGCCGCGCAGGAAACGGTCTACGCCGCTCGCGTGAGCCGCGTGTTCGACGGCGACAGCCTCTGGATCCGGCCGCTGGCGGGCGGGCCCTACCGCAAGCTGCGGCTGGACGGCATCGATGCGCCCGAGATCTGCCAGCCCGGCGGCACGCGGGCGCGCGACGCATTGGCCGCGCGCGTGCTGGGGCAGGTGGTGGAGGTGCGCCTGCGCGGGCACGACAGCTATGGCCGCGGGATCGCGCGCCTGTGGCACCAGGGCGACGACGTGGCGGCCTGGCTGGTGTCGCGCGGCCTGGCCTGGTCGTACCGCTGGGGCCGCAGCCTGGGACCCTACGCGCGCGAGGAGCAGGCGTCGCGCCAGGCCGGGTTGGGCGTGGTCGCCGACCCGGCGGCCGAGCAGCCGCGCGACTTCCGTCGCCGGCACGGGCCGTGTAAATAGGACTCCCCCCTGCGCGGCTTCGCCGCTTCCCCCTCCCTGGCGCGCCTTCGGCGCTTGGAGGGGGGAAGACAGCTTGGGCCGGCGGAGCCGGACCCTCGCTGTCTCCGGGTTAGGGTGTCTTCTTTCGTCGCGGGTTGTGCTCCGGCTGGTTCAAGGCCTGGCGGAGCAGACGGCGCAGTGCGGGTTGCGGGGCAGGGCGATCTGCTGGAAGGCCATGTCGCGTCCGTCGAGCATGAGCAACTGGCCCGCCAGGCGCGAACCCAGGCCGGCGAGCAGCTTGAGCGCTTCGGCCGCCTGGATGCTGCCGAGGATGCCGACCAGCGGCGCGAACACGCCCATGGTGGCGCACAGGGCCTCTTCCAGGCCCGCGTCCTCGGGGAACACGCAGGCGTAGCATGGCCGGGCCGGGTCGCGGGTGTCGTAGACGCCGAGCTGGCCGTCCATGCGGATGGCGGCGCCCGAGACCAGCGGGCGGGCGTGCTTCACGCAGGCGCGGTTGATGGCGTGGCGGATGGCGAAGTGGTCGGTGCAGTCGAGCACCACGTCGGCGGTGGGCACGAGCGCGTCGAGCAGCGCGTCGTCGGCGCGCTGCGCCACGGGGATGCACGCGACGTCGGGGTTGATGGCCGCGATGGCCTCGCGCACCGATTCGGCCTTGGGCCGGCCGACCCGGGCGAGGGTGTGCGCGATCTGGCGCTGCAGGTTGGTGTGGTCGACCACGTCGTGGTCCACCACGGTGATGCGGCCGACGCCGGCGCTGCCCAGGTAGAGCGCGACCGGCGAGCCCAGTCCGCCCGCGCCGATCACCAGTGCGTGCGAGGCAAGCAGCTTTTCCTGGCCTTCGACGCCGATGTCGTCGAGCAGGATGTGGCGCGAGTAGCGCAGGAGCTGGGTGTCGTCCAAGGCGCGGGGAGTGGTCCGCGGACGGTGGAAACCGGTCCGCGGAGCGGGGTCAGTCGTCTTTCTCTTTCTTCTCTTCGGTGCGCGCGGTCAGCGTCTTGCTGACGACCACCGGCTTGCCCTTGAGCTGGTTCAGGGCCTGCTGGAGCTGGAAGTCCTTGTCGGAGCCGAATTCGGGCACCAGGCGCTGGCCCGGGTTCTTGCGCGCCTCTTCCTCGACCCGCTTGCGCGCGGCTTCGCGGGCTTGCTCGCGCTGCTGCTCCTCGGCGCGGCGCTCGTCGGTCATCGGCCCGCTTTCGGTCGCGGCCTCCTGGCCATTGCCCAGGTGCTTCTGCAGATCCGCCTCGCGCATGCGCAGGGCGGCGAAGACGTTGCCTTCCTCGGTTTCGTCGACCATTACGTCCGGCACGATGCCCTTGGCCTGGATCGAGTTGCCCGAGGGGGTGTAGTAGCGCGCCGTGGTGAGCTTCAGGCCGGTGTCGGGGCCGAGCGGGCGCACCGTCTGCACCGAGCCCTTGCCGAAGGTCTGGCTGCCCAGGATCGTGGCGCGCTTGTGGTCCTGCAGGGCGCCGGCCACGATCTCGCTGGCCGAGGCCGAGCCTTCGTTGACCAGCACGACCAGCGGCACGCGCTTGAGCATCCCCTTGGTGTTTTCCGTCAGGCGCTTGATCGGGTCGGTGCCGCCGCGGCGCAGGTAGTGCTGCGGGATGGCCTTGTAGACGAACTTGCTTTCCTCGAGCTGGCCGTTGGTCGACACCACGGTCACGTTCTCGGGCAGGAAGGCGGACGAGAGCGCCACGGCGGCGTCCAGCAGGCCGCCCGGGTCGTTGCGCAGGTCGAGCACCAGGCCCTTGAGCTGGGGCTCGGCCTTGTAGATGTCCTCCACCTTGCGCACGAAGTCGTCGATGGTGCGTTCCTGGAACTGGGACACGCGCACCCAGGCATAGCCCGGCTCGACCACGCGCGTCTTCACGCTCTGGGTCCGGATCTCCTCGCGGGTGATGGTGACCGGGAACGTGCGGTCCTCGTCCTTGCGGAAAATGGTCAGCAGCACCTTGGTGCCGGGCTCGCCGCGCATGAGCTTGACCGCGTCGTTGATCGACAGGCCCTTGACCAGGGTGTCGTCGATCTTGGTGATCAGGTCGCCGGTCTTGAGGCCGGCGCGGAACGCGGGCGAATCCTCGATCGGCGAGACCACCTTGACCAGGCCGTCCTCCATCGTGATCTCAATGCCTACGCCCACGAAGCGGCCGCTGGTGCCTTCCCGGAATTCCTTGAACGACTTCTTGTCGAAGTACTGCGAATGCGGGTCCAGGCTCGCGACCATGCCGGAGATGGCTTCGGAGATCAGCTTCTTCTCGTCGACCGGCTCCACGTAGTCGCTCTTGACCATGCCGAAGACCGCCGCGAGCTGCTGCAGCTCTTCCAGGGGCAGGGGAGCCAGCGTGCCGCGCGCGACCGCCTGCAGTTGCACCGTGGTCAGCGCGCCGGCCACGGCGCCAATGGCCACCCAGCCTGCGATCTTCAGCTTGTGACTCACCTGTTTTCCCATCGAGATACCCCAGTACTGAGCGAAGACGCCCGCGCAGGCCCACCGGACCCAGGCGGATCAATATACACCTTGGAGAATGCCCGCGCGCCGCGGTTCCCCGGCCGTGCGCCGGTTATCGGGCGCGGGCGTGAAGGATGTCAGGCCTTGCCCTGCCGGGCCACCGCCGCCGCGGCCCGGGCGGCGGCCTCGGCGTCGCCCAGGTAGTAGTGCTTCAGGGGCTTGAGACTGGCGTCGAGCTCGTACACCAGCGGGATGCCGTTGGGGATGTTCAGGCCCACGATGTCGCTGTCGGAAATGCCGTCCAGGTACTTCACCAGCGCGCGGATGCTGTTGCCGTGCGCGGCCACCACCACGCGCTTGCCGGACTGGATGGCCGGCGCCATGGCCTCGTTCCAGAACGGCAGCACGCGCGCCACCGTGTCCTTGAGGCATTCGGTCAGCGGAAACTCCTCGGGCTTGAGGCGGTCGTAGCGCCGGTCGCCCCGTTCACTGCGCGGGTCGCCCAGGTCCAGCGGCGGCGGCGGCGTGTCGTAGCTGCGGCGCCAGATCAGCACCTGTTCGTCGCCGTACTGGCGGGCCATGTCGGCCTTGTTCAGGCCTTGCAGCGCGCCATAGTGGCGCTCGTTCAGGCGCCAGCTGTGAACCACCGGCAGCCAGGTGCGGTCCATTTCGTCGAGCACGTGCCACAGCGTGCGCGTGGCGCGCTTGAGGACGCTGGTGTAGGCGAGGTCGAAATCGTAGCCCTCGGCCTTGAGCAGGCGGCCGGCCGCGATCGCCTGGTTCAGGCCGGTCGGGGTGAGATCGACGTCGGTCCAGCCGGTGAAGCGGTTTTCGAGGTTCCAGGTGGATTCGCCGTGGCGGATCAGAACGAGCTTGTGCATGGGAAAAGGGAGGCGTTGAGGCGGGTGAAGCCGGGTCGGGAAACGGCAGCATTCCGGGACTCCCGGCGCGGCGCAAACAGGCATTCTAAAATCCCGGCCTTACTCGAAAGGTGTCTCCGTGAGTTTCTTCCTCGAAAACTGGGTTCTGATCGCCGTGGCCATCGTCTCTGGCGGCCTGCTGCTGTGGCCGGCCGCGATGTCGGGCGGCCGCCGCGGCACGCTGGACGCCGCGCAGGCGGTGCAGCGCATGAACCGCGACAAGGCGGTGGTCGTGGACGTGTGCGAGCCGGACGAATTCGCCAAGGGGCACATCATCGGGGCGAAGAACGTGCCGCTGGGCGAACTCGAGTCCCGGCTGCCCACGGCGGTCAAGAACAAGGCCTTGCCGCTCATCCTGGTGTGCGCCTCGGGCGCGCGCGCCAACCGCGCGGTGGCGATCGCCCGCAAGCTGGGCTATGCCGATGCGCAGTCCCTCTCGGGCGGCATGGGGGCCTGGCGCGCGGCCAGCCTGCCGGTGGAAAAGGCCTGACCGGACGGCCGGCCGGACGAGCGCGGTTCCATGGCCAAGGTCAGGATGTACACCAGCGCCTACTGCGGGTATTGCCACCGCGCCAGGGCGCTGCTCGAGCGCCGCGGCGTCGTGGACCTGGAGGAGATCAGCGTGGATGGCCGGCCCGACGTGCGCTCGCACATGACGCAACTGACCGGGCGCACCAGCGTACCGCAGATCTTCATCGGCGACACCTACGTCGGGGGGTGCGACGACCTCCACGCACTCGACCGCCAGGGTGGTCTTTTACCGTTGCTGCAGCAGGTCTGAAGGGCGCCGGCTCGCGCCGGCGGGCTGACATAATCCCCCTGTTGCCCGCTGCGGAAACTCTTTCCGGCGGGTTTGTGTTTTTCCCTCCCATTTCGAGGCCCAACATGGCAGAAAACCAGGATCCCGTCTTCCAGATTCAGCGCGTCTACCTCAAGGAGGCTTCGCTGGAGCAGCCCAACTCGCCGGCCATCCTGCTCCAGCAGGAACAGCCCTCGGTGGACATCCAGTTGGGCGTGGAAGCCGGTCCGGTGGCCGACGGGGTGTTCGAGGTCTGCGTGACCGCCACGGTCACCACCAAGATCAAGGACAAGACGGTGTTCCTGGTCGAGGCCAAGCAGGCCGGCATCTTCGAGATCCGCAACCTGCCGCAGGAACAAATGGGCCCGATCATGGGCATCGCCTGCCCGCAGATCGTCTACCCCTACCTGCGCGGCAACGTGGCCGATATCGTGCAGCGCGCCGGCTTTCCGCCCGTGCACCTGGCGGAAATCAACTTCCAGGCCATGTACGAGCAGCAGCAGGCCCAGGCGGCGCAGGACGCGCCGCGCATCATTACGCAATAAGCCGAAGGACGGCGCCATCGTGCCGCTGGCCGCCCGATGAACATCGTCGTGCTCGGTGCGGGTGCCTGGGGCACCGCGCTGGCCGTCAGCGCGGCCTCGCGCGGCGGCCAGGGCCGCCACCGGGTCGACCTGTGGGCGCGCGATGCGGGCCAGGCCGGCGACATGCGCCGCGAGCGGGAAAACCGCCGCTACCTGCCGCAGGTTTCCCTGCCCGCATCCCTGGCCGTGATCGATGGGCCGCTGGAGCGCCTGGGCGATGCGCTGGGCCGGGCGGACCTGGTGGTCATCGGCACGCCGATGGCGGGGCTGCGCGCGCTCTTGGGCCGTCTGGCCGGCCATGCCTCGCCCGTGGCCTGGCTGTGCAAGGGCTTCGAGGCGCCGCAGGGAGACGCGCAGGCGCCGGGCCTGCTGGGCCACGAGATCTGCGCCCAGGTGGCGCCGGCGCTCAAGGCCGGCGTGCTCAGCGGGCCCAGCTTCGCGCAGGAGGTCGCGCGCGGCCAGCCGACGGCGCTGGTGGCGGCCAGCGGCTGCGCCGAGGTGCGCGACGCGCTGGTGGCCGCGTTCCACGGCCCGAGCCTGCGGGTGTACGCCAACGACGACATCGTGGGCGTCGAAGTGGGTGGGGCGGTGAAGAACGTGCTGGCCATCGCCACCGGGCTGTGCGATGGCCTGGACCTGGGTCTCAACGCCCGTGCCGCACTGGTCACGCGCGGGCTGGCCGAGATGACGCGCCTGGGACTGGCGCTGGGGGCCCGGGCCGACACGTTCATGGGCCTGTCCGGCCTGGGCGACCTGGTGCTGACCGCCACCGGCGACCTGTCGCGCAACCGCAAGGTGGGCCAGTTGCTGGCGCGGGGAATGAGCCTGCAGCAGGCGGTGGAATCGCTCGGCCACGTGGCCGAGGGCGTCTACAGCGCCCGCACCGTGGTGCAGCGCGCCCGGCTGCTGGGCGTGGACATGCCGATCAGCGAGGCCGTGGTGGCCTTGCTGGAAGACCGGTTGAAGCCGGCCCAGGCGGTGGCGGCCCTCATGGGGCGCGACCCCAAGGACGAGGGCCTCTGACAGGCTCTCAAATCTCGAAGTTGTCGATCAGGCGCGTCTTGCCCAGCCGCGCCGCGCCCAGCACCACCAGCGCATCGCCGGCCTGCGGCGGCTGGAGGTCGGCGCGGCGGCGCACGGCGAGGTAGTCGGGCTGCCAGCCGCGCGCGGCCAGGGCTTGCATCGCGCGCTGCTCGAGCGCCGGCAGCTGCCGGGCCAGGCCGTCGGCGGCGGCCAGCGCATCGCGCCCGAGCGCGCGCAGCGCGAGCGAGAGCTGCACCGCCTCGGCGCGCTCGGCCTCGCTCAGGTAGCCGTTGCGCGAGCTCAGGGCCAGGCCGTCGGGGGCGCGCTGCGTGGGCACGCTCACGATCGAGACCGGCATGGCGAATTGCCGCACCATGCGCCGGATCACCATCTGCTGCTGGTAGTCCTTTTGCCCGAAGACGGCATGGCTGGGCCCTTTGGCGCCGGCCAGCACGCACTGGAACAGCTTCATCACCACGGTGCACACGCCGGTGAAGAAGCCGGGCCGGAACTGGCCCTCCAGGATGTCGGCCAGCTCCGCGGGCGGCTGGACCTTGAAGCCCTGCGGTTCGGGGTACAGCTCCTGCTCCGAGGGGGCGAACACGAGGTCGCAGCCTTCCGCGGCGAGCTTGTCGCAGTCGGCCTGCAGGGTGCGCGGATAGGTGTCGAAGTCTTCGTGCGGCGCGAACTGCAGCCGGTTGACGAAGATGCTGGCCACGGTGACATCGCCGAGCGGCCTGGCCGCGCGCACTAGGTTCAGGTGGCCGTCGTGCAGGTTGCCCATGGTGGGCACCAGGGCCGGGGCATCGAACGGGCGGAGCGCCTGGCGCAGGTCTTCGATGGTGTGAACGAGTTTCATGTCAGTTTTCCATGGCGCTCGTTGAGCGCCACCCGCATCGCATGAAACGGCCGAACCCAGAGACAGCGAGGGTCCGGCTTTGCCGGCCCAAGCTGTCGTCTCCCCTCCAAGCGCCGCGCAGCGGCGCGCCAGAGAGGGGGGAAGCCGCAAAGCGGCGCAGGGGGGTGTTTCATTTCAGTCGGCGTGGGGCGGTCGGTCCGGTGCGCGGCGGCCCGCCATTATCTTCGTCTTCGGCTCAAGTCCCGCCCGACAGCGACCGCAGGACCTCGCCCAGCGAACAGGCCTGCGGGGCCAGGGCGTGGAAGGCCCAGCCGGCCGCGCCCAGGAAGGCGGCGGTTAGGCCGAACGGCAGCGCGGTGCGGCGCAGCGCGGTCTGCAGCCAGTGCCGGGTCTCCAGGACCCGCAGCCGGCGGTAGAGCGTGGTGGCCAGCGCGCCGTCGAGCAGGAGTTCGGCCATCAGCACCGGGGCGCTGTAGACCACGTACAGGGAAGACAGGGCCAGGCCCAGCACGAGCAGCAGCAGCGCCAGCGGCACGGCCCATTCGTCCGCGGCGTCGCCCGCGAAGGAGAGTCCGTCGTCCAGCGGGCCGGGCGAGGCTGGCGCATCGAAGCCGGCCGAGGCGCCCCCGCCGCCGAAATCGCCGCCGCCCCCACTGCGCAGCGCCACGTCCGGCGCGCCGCTGGCAGCGCCTGGCTCGGCGGCACTGCCCTCCGAAGGGAGCGGGAGGTCGGCATAGTCTTCGGCCCGGGTTCGCAGCCAGAGCCACAGCAGCAGCAGGAACACCGCGTAGGCGATGCCCACCGCCAGGGGGTAGCGCAGCCACATCGCGTCCAGGCCGGCGTGCAGCAGCGCGAACGAGGCGAGGAAGCCGGCCGCGCCCGTGAGCGCCACCAGCAGGGCCATCTGCACCCGGGGCCAGGCATCCCGCTCCAGCCGCCACCGCAGGCGCTGGATCGCCCAGGCGCGCGACCGGATCGGGGACCTCCGGCGCGGCGAAGGGATCACCACGCGTGCAACTGGTCGTCGGGGAAGCTGCCGTTCTTCACGGCCGCCACGTAGGCGGCCATCGCGTCGCGCACGCTGCTGGCGCCTTCCATGAAGTTGCGCACGAACTTGGGGTTCTTGCCGAGGTTGATGCCCAGCATGTCGTGCATCACGAGCACCTGCCCGGCGGTGCCCTTGCCGGCGCCGATGCCGATGGTGTGGCAG
>CAZAPJ010000045.1:0-37838 GCA_964487025.1 uncultured Hydrogenophaga sp. | reverse complement strand
CGGCATCGACATCCGCAAGGGCCTGCAGTACGAATGCATCGGCTGCGCCGCCTGCGTGGACGTCTGCGACGACGTGATGGACAAGGTGGGGTACCCGCGCGGCCTGATCCGCTTCTCGACCCAGAACGGCGTGGCCAACGGCTGGTCCCGCGGCCAGATGCTGCGGCGCGCGCTGCGCCCGCGCGTGCTGGTCTACAGCGCCATCCTGACGGCGATCGTGGTCGCGCTGGGCGCCAGCCTGTACCTGCGCACGCCGCTCAAGGTCGATGTGATCCGGGACCGCGGCGCGCTCGCGCGGATGGTGGAGCATGGGCGCATCGAGAACGTGTACCGCCTGCAGATCATGAACGCCACCGAGTCCGCGCAGCGCTACGCCATCAGTGTCTCGGGCCTGCCGGGCATCGCCCTGGCGTCGGACGCCGAAGTCGAGGTGCGGCCGACCGAGGTGCGCGCGACCGCGGTGCGCGTGCAGATACCACCGGGCGCGGCCGGCAGCGGTTCGCACCCGATCCAGTTCGACATCCGGTCCATCGGCGACCGGCCGCACCACGTGAACGAGAAGGCCGCCTTCCTCGTGCCGCGATGAGCGGGCGCGGGAAGAAGCCAACTGTCCAGCAGGAAGGAGCCCAGCCTATGAACCCGTCGATTCCCAACCACCGCCCGGCGGATACGCCCCCCGTGGCCTGGTGGCGCGTGCCGCAGATGTGGCTGGTCGTGGGCGGGCCGCTCGTGGTGGTGGTGGCCAGCCTGGTGACGGCCTGGATCGCGGTCCGCCATGCCGATCCGGTGATCGACAAGGCCCAGATCGAGCGCGAGCGCCTCGAGGCCGCCGAAGCGCTGCGCGGGCAGGCCCGGCAGGATGCGCTGATCCAGTTGCAGCCGGCGCACCAGGCGCGCAACCACGCGGCATCGCCTGTGGTGCCCAAGGAAGACTGAGCATGTGGGCCAACCGATTGATGTGGGTGGCCTGGCCGGCCTTCCTGGTGGCGGCCGTGCTGGAGATGGTGGTGTTCGCGATGGTCGATCCGGGCGACCTGCACTGGCTCGGCGGCGAACCGGTGACCTGGTCCCGCCAGGCCATCTACACCGTGGCGTTCTTCCTGTTCTGGGTCGCGGCGATGGCGTCGAGCGCTCTGACGATTCTGCTGTCGAAGCCGGCCGAGTGACGCCCTCGGACGCCGCTGGCTAGCGGCAGGTCTGCGGGTTCACGATCTGCTTGAGCGCGTCGGTGTCCTTGATGCGGACGTAGCGCTGCTTGACCTCGATGATGCCGTCGTCGACGAACTTGGAGAACGTGCGGCTGACCGTTTCCAGCTTCATGCCCAGGTAGCTGCCGATTTCCTCGCGCGTCATGCGCAGCACGAGCTCGGACTGCGAGAACCCGCGGGCGTGCAGGCGCTGGACCAGATTCAGCAGGAAGGCCGCCAGGCGCTCCTCGGCGCGCATGCTGCCCAGCAGCAGCATCACGCCATGGTCGCGCACGATCTCGCGGCTCAGGATCCGGTGCACGTGGTGCTGCAGCGTGGTGAACTCGCGCGAGAGCTCCTCCACCTGGTCGAACGGCATGACGCAGACCTCGGCGTCTTCGAGCGCGACCGCGTCGCACGAATGCCGGTCGCTGACGATGCCGTCCATGCCGATGATCTCGCCCGTCATCTGGAAGCCGGTGACTTGGTCGCGGCCGTCGGCGGTGGTGACGCAAGTCTTGAAGAAGCCCGAGCGCACCGCATAGAGCGAGGTGAACTTGTCTCCCGCATTGAACAGCGCTGTGCCGCGCTTGATGCGCCGGCGCGTGGAGATGATCCGGTCGAGCTTGCTCATTTCGTCGTCGTTGAGCCCCAGGGGCAGGCACAGCTCGCGCAGGTTGCAGCTCGAGCAGGCGACTTTGATGCTTTGGACGTCCACGGGCATTCGATCGATCTCCTGAAGTGGCAAGCATACCCCAAGGAGTTTGCTATCCCTGGAAACGGGCGGTGGAGGACCCTGTTTGACCAAGATCAAGGGGTTCTGGGCGAGGGTGTAGCACAGTGAAACCATGGGGGGAAGCACCTCCTGCGCTCCCTCATGCGCCATGGATACCTGAATTGGGAGACCGTTTCGTGACCCACGTGATTTCCGAAGACCTGCTGCGTCGATTCGACGTCCCGGGGCCTCGGTACACCTCATATCCCACCGCGGACCGCTTCGTGGAAGCGTTCACCGAACACGACTACGTGCAGGCGCTCGGCCAGCGCCGCGCCGGCTCGATGGCGCTGCCGCTGTCGCTCTACGTCCATATCCCGTTCTGCGAATCGGTGTGCTACTACTGCGCCTGCAACAAGGTGATCACGCGGCACCACGAACGCGCCGCCCCGTACCTGCGCTACCTGGCGCGCGAAGTGGAACTGCAGGTGCAGCACCTGGGGGCCGGGCAGGGCGTGTCGCAGTTGCACCTGGGTGGCGGCACACCCACCTTCCTCTCCGACGCCGAACTCGAAGACCTGATGTCCATGCTGCGGCGCCACTTCACGTTGGCCCCGGGCGGCGAGTACTCGGTGGAAATCGACCCCCGCACCGTTTCCGAAGAGCGCCTGCGGGTGCTGGCCGGCCTGGGCTTCAACCGCCTGAGTTTCGGCGTGCAGGACTTCGACCCCGCAGTGCAGAAGGCGGTGCACCGCGCGCAGCCGGCCAGCCAGGTCTTTGCCCTGGTGGAAGCGGCGCGGCGCATCGGCTTCGAGTCGGTCAACGTCGACCTGATCTATGGCCTGCCGCTGCAGACCCCCGAGTCCTTCGCTCGCACGCTGGCGCAGGTCAACGAGCTGCGGCCAGACCGCATCGCGCTCTATGCGTACGCGCACCTGCCTTCGCGTTTCAAGCCGCAGCGCCGCATCGCCGCGGCCGAACTGCCTGGCGCGGGCGAAAAGCTCGCCATGCTGTCGGCGTCCCTGAGCAGCCTGATGGAGGCTGGCTACGCCTACGTGGGCATGGACCATTTCGCCCTGCCCAACGATGCGCTGGCCGTGGCCAAGCGCCAGGGGCGCCTGCACCGCAACTTCCAGGGCTACAGCACCCAGCCCGACTGCGATCTGATCGGGCTCGGGGTGTCCGCCATCGGCCGCATCGGCGCCACCTACAGCCAGAACGCCAAGACTCTCGACGAGTACCAGGACCTGCTCGACCAGGGTCGTCTGCCGGTCGTGCGGGGGCTGGCCCTGACGCGCGACGACCTGCTGCGCCGCTCGGTCATCATGGCGCTGATGTGCCAGGGGGCGCTGCAGTTCGAATCGATCGAACTGGGGCATCTGATCGATTTCAGAAGCTACTTCGCCCGCGAGCTCGAGGCCCTGCAGGAGATGGCTGCGCAGGGCCTGGTGCGGCTGGACGATGCCAGCGTGCAGGTGACCGAGACCGGCTGGTTCCTGGTGCGCGCGATCGCCATGGTGTTCGACCGGCATCTGCAGGCCGACCGGGACCGCGCGCGCTTTTCCCGCATCATCTGAAGCGCGGCGATAGCTGTTAGATTGCGTTCATGCAGACCTCGATGGCGATCACGGCCCTGTTCATGGGCCTGGTAGGCGGACCGCATTGCATCGCCATGTGCGGCGCCGCGTGCGCCGGCATCGGCCACGCGGCCGGGGGGCGCGGCACGTCGGCGCTGCTGCGCTTCCAGGCCAGCCGGATACTGGGCTATGCCCTGCTCGGTGCGCTCGCCGCGGGGTCGGTGCAGGGTCTGGCCTGGCTGGGCACCCACACGGCGGTGCTGCGCCCGGTCTGGACCATGTTCCACGTGGCCGCGCTGCTGCTGGGCGCGACGCTACTCTGGCGCGCGCGCCAGCCGGCCTGGATCGAGAGCCTGGGGCAGCAGGTCTGGCGCAAGGCCCGTCCGGTGCTGGGGGCGCTGGGGCCGCGCGCGCCCGTGGTGCTGGGCATCGGGTGGGCGCTGATGCCGTGCGGCCTGCTGTACTCCGCGCTGCTGATGGCGTCGCTGTCGGCGCATGCGCTGGAAGGTGCGGCCCTCATGGCGCTGTTTGCGCTCGGCACCGCGGCGTCGCTGACCGCGGGGCCCTGGCTGCTGCTGCGCCTGCGCGGCGCCCGTTCGGGCGCCTGGGGCATTCGCCTGGCGGGCCTGGCCTTGGCGCTGACGTCCGGCTGGGCGATCTGGATGGGCTTCACCCATCCGACCGGCCTATGGTGCGCCTGAGCGGCCGGGCAGGGTGGCCAGCACCAGGCCCAGCAGCGCGACGCCGAACGCCACGACCTGCAAAGGCGTGAGCGTCTCGCCGAGGAACAGCACGCCGATGGCCGCCGCGCTGATCGGCAGCATCACCGTGAACACGCCGGCCTGGGAGGCCGGCACCGACCGCAGCCCGGCCATCCAGAGCCAGACCGCCCAGACGCTGGCGGCCAGCGCGTAGAACACGAGCAGGGCCCAGGTGGGCGCCGCCACGGCGCCGAAGTCGAACCGCCACGCGGCCCACAGGCCGAACGGCGTGACCAGCGCGAACCCCCAGAGGTTGATGATGGCCGAGATGCGCCGCGGTCCCAGGCCGTCCGACAGCCGCTTGCCGATCACCACGTAGGACGCTTCGCAGACGACGGCGGCGAACACCAGCAGATTGCCCAGCAGCGCACCGTGGCGGGCGCCGGCATCGGCCGCGCCGCCCTTGTGCAGCGAGAACAGGCTGATGCCGATCGCCGCGCAGGCGATGCCGGCGGCGCTGCGCCGCCCGATCCGCTCGCGCAGGAAGGCCCAGCTCAGCAGGGCGACGACCGCGGGGATCGAGGACATCACGACACCGGCGGCGACCGCCGTCGTCAGGCTGACGCCGAACAGCATGCAGATGGAGAACAGGAAGTTGCCCAGGAACGATTCCAGGAACAGCAGCCAGCGCGTGCGTCGCGCCAGGGCCGGCTCCGATGCCGGCTTGCGCAGCCAGCGCCACATGGCCAGACCGCCGATGCCGAAGCGCAGCCAGGCCAGCAGGAAGACCGGGAAGGCCAGCACCAGGGGCTTGGTGAGCGCGACATAGCTGCCCACGAGCGCCATGCTCAGGGCCAGGCAGCCATAGGCCTGCCAGCGGGGAAGGTTCGGGTTCACGGGTGTGATGGGCGGTGCGACGCGCGGGTGGCCCGGATCATGCCCGATGCGGCCATGGCCATTCCTGCATGAGAAATTCATTTTTCATGATTCGAAAATCAAGAATGTTGCGATGCACGATTTTTTCTCAATGCGAGAGATGAATTTTCTTATGGAGAAAATGTGAGGAAAGATCTTTGATAAACAAGGAGAAATTTTTTATCTTATATAAGACATAAGATATTCCAAAGGTCTTCTATAAGACTTAAAGTGAACCCCAAGGACAGGCCTTCGATGCCCACCCTGGTTCCCGTCTCTTCTTGCTCGATTGTTTTTCTTCATCAACCTCACGGAGTCTCGCCATGCCCCAATCCTTCACCGAACAACTCAGCCGCTCGCAGCAGATCGACGCGCTCGAAAAAGACTGGGCCTCCAACCCGCGCTGGAAAGGTGTCAAGCGCGGCTACAGCGCCGCCGACGTGGTGCGCCTGCGCGGCAGTGTCCAGATCGAGCACACGCTGGCCCGGCGCGGCGCCGAAAAGCTCTGGGACAAGATCAACGGCGGCGCGAAGAAAGGCTACGTGAACGCCTTCGGCGCCATCACCGCCGGCCAGGCGATGCAGCAGGCCAAGGCCGGTCTGGAGGCGGTGTACCTGTCCGGCTGGCAGGTCGCCGCGGACGGCAACACCTCCGAGACCATGTACCCCGACCAGTCGCTGTACGCCTACGACTCGGTGCCGACCATGGTGCGCCGGATCAACAACACCTTCAAGCGCGCCGACGAGATCCAGTGGAGCCGTGGCGTCGAACCCGGCAGCGAAGGCTTCATCGACTACTTCCTGCCCATCGTGGCCGACGCGGAGGCCGGCTTCGGCGGCGTGCTCAACGCGTTCGAACTGATGAAGAACATGATCGCGGCCGGCGCCGCCGGCGTGCACTTCGAAGACCAACTGGCCGCCGTGAAGAAGTGCGGCCACATGGGCGGCAAGGTGCTGGTGCCCACGCAGGAAGCGATCGAGAAGCTGATCGCGGCGCGCTTCGCCGCCGACGTGATGGGCGTGTCCACCATCGTGCTGGCGCGCACCGACGCCGAAGCCGCCAACCTCGTCACCAGCGACCACGACGCCAACGACAAGCCGTTCCTCACCGGCGAGCGCACCCAGGAAGGCTTCTTCCGCGTGAAGAACGGCCTGGAACAGTCCATCAGCCGCGGCGTGGCGTACGCGCCGTACGCCGATCTGGTGTGGTGCGAAACCGGCGTGCCCGACATCGGCTTCGCGCGCGAATTCGCCCAGGCCGTGCACGCCGCCTGCCCGGGCAAGCTGTTGTCCTACAACTGCTCGCCCTCGTTCAACTGGAAGAAGAACCTCAACGAAAAGCAGATCGCGTCCTTCCAGGAAGACCTGTCCGCGCTCGGCTACAAGTTCCAGTTCATCACGCTGGCCGGCATCCACATTAACTGGTTCCAGACCTTCCAGTTCGCCCACGCCTACGCGCGTGGCGAAGGCATGAAGCACTACACCGAGATGGTGCAAGAGCCCGAGTTCAAGGCGCGCGAGCAGGGCTACACCTTCGTGTCGCACCAGCAGGAAGTGGGTGCGGGCTACTTCGACGACGTGACCACGGTGATCCAGGGCGGTTCGTCGTCGGTCAAGGCGCTGACGGGGTCGACGGAGGAGGAGCAGTTTCATTGACTGGCGACCCCGGGAGGGGGTCGGAGGCCACCAACAAAAATGCCCGCCCCTTGGTGGGCATTTTTGTTGGTGGCCTCCGTGACCCGCGTCCCGGGTGCTTGGCATGGCGGCTTCGAATCACGCCGATGCAGCACCCTGGTAGACGGATTCGTGATGCCTGCCAGACGCAAACTGTCTTGGACGACGATGAACCTCGCTGTTCAAATAAAGGCGTCTTGTCACCACGAAGGAGAAATCAATGCATTTGGGTCGAATTGTTGGGCGATGCGCAATGGCCGCACTCGCGGCCATTGTGTCGTTCACCGCGTTGGCGCAATCTAAAAAAGAAGCGGAGCCATCGTATCCCAGCCGCGCCATTCGAATTGTCGATGCCTTTCCGGCCGGTGGCAGCACTGATTATCTCGCTCGTCAGCTCGCCAGCCGGATCGGGGATAACTGGAAGGCCTCGATCATTGTGGAAAACCGGGGTGGAGCAGCCGGCCAGGTCGGTACCGGCTGGGTGGCGCGGTCCGAGCCCGATGGCTACAACATTCTGGTTATTCCCAATGAGTTGTGGACGGTTGCTCCGATCCTGTATAGAAAACGATTGCCATACGATACGCATGGACAGTTGATGCAACTGGCTCCTGTTGCGGAAGTTCCGATCGTTGTGACGGTCAATCCTTCCCTGCCGGTATCCAACATCAAGGAGTTGGTGGCTTACGCGGCGAAACGTCCAGGCGAGGTCTCCTACGGTTCTGCCGGGGTGGGCAGCATTCACCAGTTGACAGCCGAGCTGTTTGCGTCGAAGGCTGCGGTATCTTTGTTCCATGTGCCCTACCAGGGCACCGCACCCGCAATTGGTGGCCTGTTGGGAAATCAGGTGACAACGGTGTTTTCGCCGATCAGTTCCGTTCTTCCGCACATCAAGTCCGGAAAACTCAAGGCGCTCGCCGTGACTGGCAGCGCACGTGCGCAGGCTCTTCCTGACGTGCCAACGGTGTCCGAGGCCGGGGTTCCGGACTACGAGGCGACTTTTCGGGTCAGCCTCCTTGCACCCAAAGGTATTCCCGAGCCGATAAGAAAGAAATGGTTTGACGAGGTTCGGAAGGTGATGGACTCGGCCGATGTCCGTGGTGCCCTTGCGTTGCAGGGTATCGAACCTGATCTCATTGATCACGGTGCATGGCTGGAGCGTTTTGCCAAGGAAGGGCAGCAATGGAAAAGTGTCATTGAAAAGGCCCAGCTTCGCGTGGAATAGGGCTGGAGCATGGCTTGATTGAGCGGAGGGAAACGGTGGTTTTTCGCTGCGCCGGTGTGATTAATTAAGGCAGAGATGTGAGTGAAATTGCGAAAAGCTTGGCATCGAGCGATACCGAATTCTTCAAATCGAGAGGGTTTGGCGGGCGACTGGATTTTGGACTGCGTCCCGCCATACTCGTTATCGATCTGAGCAGGGGGTTTACGGATGCGGCCCGGCCGTTGGGGTCTGATCTGTCGAGCCAGATTGCGACCACGAATGTGCTTATCCAGGCCGCCCGGTTGAGAAATGTTCCCGTCATCTTCAGTACCGTGCGCTACGAAGCGAAAGACCTTCGTGATGCGGGGCTCTGGTGTCGAAAAATGCGAGGGCAGTTGAGCCTGCATGCCGATGGCGACGGACACGAACTGGATCCGCGGCTGCTTCGCCGGGAGGAGGATGCCGTGCTTTATAAAAAGTACGCATCCTGCTTTTTCGGGTCTGATTTGACGTCGCGATTGGTGAATGAGGGTATCGACACGCTGATCATCACGGGAACCTCCACGAGCGGATGCGTTCGCGCCACAGTTGTCGATGCGGTGCAGATCGGCTTTCGGCCCATGGTCGTTGCGGAAGGCGTCGGTGACCGGTCGCACGCTTCGCATCAACAAAGCCTGTTCGACATCGATACGAAGTACGGAGACGTCGTGAGTTTGTCTGAGGCAGAGAGATACTTGTTGTCTCTTCCCGCCTCGTAGCGGCGGTGGCTTGCCTGCACAGTGGTGCCCCTCGGGGCGGATGGCATGAGATCTCCGAGATGCCCCGCAGACTGGATCTGCGCCGACCCATTCAAGCCGTGCAGTTAAGCTTATGATGGCCCGAGCGGCGGCGGCATGGCCTGTCGGGTCTGAACTGATCTCGGGATGAATTTTCGGCAACTTCGATACTTCGTTGCGGCGGTCGAGCACCGCAGCGTCACGCGCGCCGCGGAGCGACTGCACGTCGCACAGCCAGCGTTGGGGCAGCACATTCGAGCGCTGGAGGCGGAGCTGGGCGTGCCCTTGCTGGATAGGCATTCGCGTGGTGTCACTGCCACGGCCGCGGGAGAGGTGCTATACGCGCGGAGTCGGGAGATCCTCGAGTTGATCACCCAAACGCAGCAGGAAGTCGTGGCGTTGGGAAAAGGCGTGGCCCGCGCCATTACCCTAGGGCTGACGCCCAGCCTCACTTTGCTGATCGGCACAGACCTTCAGCTTGCATTCGGTGAGAGGGCGCCCAGTTGGCAATTGCGAATCTGGGAAGAGCCCAGTTTCAAACTGGTCGCGGCGGTCGAAAGTGGCGAACTCGATATGGCGCTTGCCTATGACGTCATTCCGCGCCAGGGCTTGACACTTTGCCCGGTTCTGGAGGAGGAGATGCTGTTCGTCTGTCGTCCTGACCTGGCGCCTGAAAGCTCGACGGTTGACCTTGCCTATATTCTCGAGCGTCAACTCGCGCTGGGAACGGCCCAAGATATCGGGCGAAGGGTGCTGGCGCGCGCCGCGGGCCTGTCGTCGGAGGAGGTGAAAGTCCGTTATGAACTCCAGTCGATCACAGGAATTCGAGACATGGTGCTCAAAGGTCGCGCGGTCAGCGTGCTTCCTTATGGGAGCATCGCGCAGGAGATCAGAGCAGGGCGGCTGTCGGGGTTTCGCATTCAGGGGGGTGTTTTGGCCAGCACGCTTTACATCGTCACCCGGACGCAGAAACATGTCCGTGAGGCGGAGGAGGCGAGCCTTTCGAACTGGCTGCTCGACCGCGCGATCGCCAGTACGGCTGCCAGTCAAGCCTGGTTGGTGAAAGCGCTGCCCTCGGGCATTCACAGAGTGGAAGCCAAGCCAGTGCGTGATGCCTCGTGCTTTTCCTGAGTTCACGGCAGGTCGCCCAGCGTGAAGGCGTCGATTGTGGGAAAATAGCCGTTTCATCGATCAACAAGAGCGAGAAAGGCAGTCTGGTTATGACACCGCGAACTTTGAAAGGCTTCGCCACGACCCCCTGAGGGTTGCAGTTCGCGCCTGCCCGGCATTGTCCTTTCCAGCGCGGCCCCTGCCGCGCTTTTTTTGTTTCTGACGCCCCATGTTGCACATCACGCTTCCCGACGGTTCCCAACGCGAATTTCCCGGCCCGGTCACGGTGGCCGAGGTGGCGGCCTCTATCGGCGCCGGCCTGGCCAAGGCCGCGCTCGGCGGCAAGGTGGACGGCAATCTGGTGGACACCAGCTACCGCATCGAGAATGACGCGAAACTGGCGATCGTCACGCCCAAGGATGCCGACGGTCTGGAGATGATCCGCCACTCCACGGCCCACCTGCTGGCCTACGCCGTCAAGGAGCTGTTTCCCGATGCGCAGGTCACGATCGGCCCGGTGATCGAGAACGGCTTCTACTACGATTTCTCGTACAAGCGCCCCTTCACGCCCGAGGACCTGGCGGCGATCGAGAAGCGCATGGGCGAACTGGCGGCCAAGGACGAGCCGGTGGTGCGCCGCGTGCTGCCGCGCGACGAGGCGGTGGCATATTTCAAGGGCCTGGGCGAGCACTACAAGGCCGAAATCATCGCCAGCATCCCGAGCGATCAGGACGTGTCGCTCTACCGCGAAGGCGGCTTCGAGGACCTCTGCCGCGGCCCGCACGTGCCCAGCACGGGCAAGCTGCGCCACTTCAAGCTCATGAAAGTGGCCGGTGCCTACTGGCGCGGCGACCACCGCAACGAGATGCTGCAGCGCATCTACGGCACGGCCTGGGCCACGAAAGAGGAATTGCAGCAGTACCTGACGATGCTTGAGGAGGCGGAAAAGCGCGACCACCGCAAGCTCGGCCGCGAACTCGACCTGTTCCACCTCGACGAGCATTCGCCCGGCACGGTGTTCTGGCACCCCAAGGGCTGGGCGCTGTGGCAGGAGGTGGAGCAGTACATGCGCCGCGTCTACCGGGACAACGGCTACCACGAGGTCAAGGGGCCGCAGATCCTGGACAAGTCGCTCTGGGAGATGACGGGGCATTGGGACAAGTACCGCGACCACATGTTCACGACCGAGAGCGAGAAGCGCGACTACGCCCTCAAGCCGATGAACTGCCCGGGCCACATCCTGATCTTCAAGCAGGGCATCAAGAGCTACCGCGACCTGCCGCTGCGCTACGGCGAGTTCGGCAACTGCCACCGCAACGAGCCCACGGGGGGGCTGCACGGCATCATGCGCGTGCGCGGCTTCACGCAGGACGACGGCCACGTCTTCTGCACCGAGGACATGATCCTCGATGAATGCGTCGCCTACACGGCGCTGCTGCAGAAGGTCTACCAGGACTTCGGCTTCACCGACATCCTGTACAAGGTCGCGACGCGGCCCGAGCAGCGCATTGGCTCGGACGCGGTCTGGGACAAGGCCGAGCACGCGCTGATGGAAAGCCTGCGCCGCTCGAATTGCGAGTTCGTCATCGCACCGGGCGACGGCGCCTTCTACGGCCCGAAGATCGAGTACACGCTCAAGGACGCGCTTGGCCGCCAGTGGCAGTGCGGCACGATGCAGGTCGATTTTTCGATGGCGGAGCGCCTGGGGGCGGAATACGTCGCCGAGTCGGGCGAGCGCCGGCACCCGGTCATGCTGCACCGTGCCATCGTCGGCAGCCTGGAGCGTTTCATCGGCATCCTGATCGAGCAGTACGCGGGCGCCTTGCCGACCTGGCTCGCGCCGGTGCAGGTGGCGGTGCTCAATATCACCGATGCGCAGGCGGATTACTGTCGCGAAATCGCGAAAACGTTGCAGAATCAAGGGCTTAGGGTGATCACGGACCTGCGTAACGAAAAAATTACGTATAAAATACGGGAGCACGCGTTGCAAAAGCTGCCTTTCATCCTGGTCGTGGGCGACAAGGAGAAGGCGGCTGGCGCCGTGGCTGTGCGGGCCCGAGGCAACAAGGATCTCGGGGTCATGCCGCTGGAAGCCTTTTCCAAACAGATTGCGGCAGACGTTTCATCCAAGGTTTGATACCAACCGTCCGGATCGAAGCCCCATGGCCATGGGCGCCCCGCGCGGGCAGTCCGGCGGCCATGGGCCGCCATCGTGTTTGATCAGCCCACATCAAGGAACTCACCATAGCTACCAACTTTCGCGACCGCCGCCAGCGTGAAGAGCGCGCACATCGACTGAACCGGGAAATCATGGCCCCCGAGGTCCGCCTCAACGGGCCGGAGAACGAGCCGCTGGGCATCGTCAGTCTGCAGGAAGCGCTGCGCATGGCCGGTGAGCTGGACGTGGACCTGGTCGAGATCGCGGCCACCGCCGTTCCTCCCGTGTGTCGCCTGATGGACTATGGCAAGTTCAAGTACCAGGAGCAGAAGAAGGCCGCGGAAGCGAAAGCCAAGCAGACCGTCATCGAGATCAAGGAGGTCAAGTTCCGCCCGGGCACCGACGACGGCGACTACAACATCAAGATGCGCAATATCCGCCGCTTCCTGGACGAGGGCGACAAGTGCAAGATCACGCTGCGGTTCCGCGGCCGCGAGATCACCCACCAGGAGTTGGGGCTGGCGCTGCTGAACCGCATCCGTGACGATCTCGGAGAGGCCATCGTGGTCGAGCAATTTCCCAAGCTCGAGGGGCGGCAGATGATCATGATGATCGCGCCCGGGCGCAAGAAGGCCGCTGGCGGCGGCGGATCGGCCAAGGCCGCGGAAACGGCTGCGGCGCCCGCGCAAGGGCAGCCGGTGGCCTGAGGTGGAGGGGCGTCGAAGGACGGCATGAAGAATTGGATGGCCAGGTGGAGTCGCCTGGCGATCCGAGGCACGGGCCCTTGGGCCTGATGCCGAACCGGGCGGCCGGCAGGCCGCCCACAGAAGTGGCTCGGGGCCAACAAGTCTGCGGAAGGTTCGCAGCGCCTCGCGAGCACAAGTGAAAAGGAGCATGCGAATGCCCAAAATGAAGACCAAGAGCAGCGCGAAGAAGCGGTTTCGCGTTCGTCCCGGTGGCACCGTCAAGCGCGGTCAAGCCTTCAAGCGTCACATCCTGACCAAGAAGACCACCAAGAACAAGCGCCACTTGCGCGGTGCGGTGAATGTGCACGAGACCAACCTCGGTCAGATGGCACAGATGCTGCCCGGCACGGGTATTTGATCAACGCGACGAACAAGGAGTAACGCATGCCTCGCGTCAAACGTGGTGTCACGGCTCGCGCCCGACACAAGAAGGTTCTGGCCCTGGCCAAGGGTTTCCGCGGCCGCCGCGGCAATGTCTTCCGCGTCGCCAAGCAGGCGGTGATGAAGGCCGGGCAGTACGCCTACCGTGACCGCCGCACCAAGAAGCGCGTGTTCCGCCAGCTGTGGATCGCCCGCATCAATGCCGGTGCCCGCGCGTGCGGACTGACGTACAGCCAGTTCGCCAATGGCCTGAAGAAGGCGCAGATCGAGATCGATCGCAAGGTCCTGGCGGACCTGGCGGTGAACGATCCGGCTGCCTTTGGCAGCATCGTGGAGCAAGTCAAAGCCAAGCTGGCCGCTTGATCCACGACAGGTTGCGCCGTGTCCCCCGCGGGCGCGGTGCTTCCCAGTCGTTCAAAGGGGTTGAAGCTTGAGGGGTTTCCTCGCTGGCTTCAGTCCCTTTTTTGTTTTCCGACGGATCTAGAACCCTATGAATGAGTTGGACGCGCTGGTCGACAACGCCCGCACCGCTTTCCGGCAGGCTTCGGCGCCCGCCGACCTCGAGAACGCGAAGGCCCAGTTCCTCGGCAAATCGGGGCGCATCACCGAGCTGATGAAGGGCATGGCGGCCCTTTCGGTGGAGGAGAAGAAGACGCGCGGAGCCGCCATCAACCTGGCGAAGCAGGCGATCGAGGCGGCGCTGGCCGAGCGGCGCCAGGCGCTGGCCGATGCCGAGCTGCAGGCGCAGCTCAAGGCCGAGGCGCTGGACGTGACGTTGCCGGGGCGCCAGCGCGGCCAGGGCGGGCTGCACCCCGTGAGCCTGACGCTGGAGCGCATCGAGGCGATCTTCGGCTCCATGGGGTTCGACGTGGCCGACGGGCCGGAGATCGAGACCGACTGGTTCAGCTTCACCTCGCTCAACAACCCGCCCAACCACCCGGCGCGCTCGATGCAGGACACGTTCTACGTCGACGGCCGGGGAACGGACGGCCTGCTGCTGAACCTGCGGCCGCACACCAGCCCGATGCAGGTGCGCTACGCCCACGCCCACATCCGCCGGCATGGCGATGGGTTCGATCCGCGTTCCGGCCGACTGTTCGATGGCGTCATGCCCGAGATCCGCGTGATCGCGCCCGGCCGCACCTACCGCGTCGACAGCGATGCGACGCACTCGCCGATGTTCCATCAGTGCGAGGGCCTGTGGATCGGCGAGAACGTGAGCTTCAAGGACCTGAAGTACGTTTTCACGAATTTCTGCCGCACCTTCTTCGAGTCCGACGACCTGGTGCTGCGCTTCCGCCCGAGCTTCTTCCCGTTCACCGAGCCCAGCGCCGAGATCGACATCCAGTTCCAGCAGGGGCCGCTGGCCGGCCGCTGGCTGGAGGTGGCGGGCTCCGGCCAGGTGCACCCGAACGTGGTGCGCAACATGGGGCTGGACCCGGAGCGCTACATCGGCTTCGCGTTCGGCATGGGGCCGGACCGGCTGACCATGCTGCGCTACGGCGTGAGCGACCTGCGCCTGTTCTTCGACGGCGACGTCCGCTTCCTCTCGCAGTTCCGTTGAGGCCACGACATGCAATTTCCCGAATCCTGGCTGCGCACTTTTTGCAACCCACCCCTGACGAGCCAGCAACTGGCCGACACCTTGACCATGGCCGGCCTGGAGGTGGAGGAGCTGCGCCCGGTCGCGCCGCCGTTCTCCAAGGTCGTGGTGGGCGAAATCGTCTCGGCCGAACCGCATCCCAACGCCGACCGCCTGCGCGTGTGCCAGGTCGACGCCGGGCAGGGCAGCCTGCTGAACATCGTGTGCGGCGCGCCCAACGCGCGCCCGGGCATCAAGGTGCCATGTGCGCTGGTGGGGGCCGAGCTGCCGCCGGGCGATGACGGCAAGCCGTTCCAGATCCGGCTGGGCAAGCTGCGCGGCGTGGAGAGCCAGGGCATGCTGTGCTCGGCGCGCGAGCTCAAGCTGTCCGAGGACCATGGCGGGCTGCTGGAGCTGGCGCCCGACGCCGCCGTGGGGCGCGACATCCGCGAGCAGCTATCGCTCGACGACATGCTGTTCACCCTCAAGCTCACGCCCAATCTCGCGCACTGCCTGAGCGTGTACGGCATCGCACGCGAGGTGTCGGCCCTGACGGGCGCGCCATTGCAGGCGCCGGCGTTCCCGGCCGTTGCGGCGCCGCTGCCGGACCGCCTGCCGGTGCGCGTGCAGGCGCCGGACCTGTGCGGCCGGTTCTCGGGCCGCATCGTGCGCGGCGTGAACACCCGGGCCCGGACGCCCGCCTGGATGGTGGAGCGGCTGGCGCGCTGCGGACAGCGCAGCGTGACCGCGCTGGTCGACATCTCGAACTACGTGATGTTCGAACTGGGGCGACCCTCGCACATCTTCGACCTCGACAAGATCCACGGCGGGCTCCAGGTGCGCTGGGGACGCGCGGGCGAAAGCCTCAAGCTGCTCAACGGCAACACCGTGCAGTTGGACGAACAGGTGGGCGTGATCGCCGACGACCGCTGCGCCGAATCGCTCGCCGGCATCATGGGTGGAGACGCCACCGCGGTGTCGGACGACACCCGCAACATCTACATCGAGGCCGCGTTCTGGTGGCCGGACGCCATCGCCGGCCGCTCGCGCCGCTACAACTTCGCCACCGACGCCGGCCACCGGTTCGAGCGCGGCGTGGACCCGTCCTCCACGGCGGAGCACGTCGAGCGCATCACGCAACTGGTGCTGGAGATCTGCGGCGGCGAGGCGGCGGTGCTGGACGATCAGGTGGTCAACCTGCCGCCCGCCCGTCCGGTGCGCCTGCGGGTGGCGCGCGCGGCCAAGGTGACGGGGATGCCGCTGACGCAGGCGCAGTGCGCGGGCGCGCTGCGGCGCCTGGGCCTGCCAGTCGAGGAGGGGGATGGCGTGCTGGCAGTGACGCCGCCCGCCTACCGGTTCGACCTGCGGATCGAGGAGGACCTGATCGAGGAAGTGGCGCGGGTCATCGGGTACGAGCACCTGCCGGACACGCCGCCGCAGGCGCCCATCACCGCGCGGATCCGGCCCGAGTCCCGGCGCGGCCCGTTCGCCGTGCGCCGCCAACTGGCGCAGCTCGGCTACCAGGAGACCATCAACTTCAGCTTTGTCGAGGAGCGCTGGGAGCGCGAGCTGGCGGGCAATCCGGACCCGATCCGCCTGCTCAACCCGATCGCCAGCCAGATGGGCGTGATGCGCTCCTCGCTGCTGGGCAGCCTGATCGCCGCGCTCAAGTTCAACCTCGACCGCCGCATGGGCCGGGTGCGCCTGTTCGAACTGGGCCGCGTGTTCCTGCGCGATGCGTCGGTGGTCGACAGCGACGCCACCGTGGCCGGCTTCGACCAGCCGATGCGCGTGGCCGGCCTGTGCCACGGCGGGGTGGACCGCCTCCAGTGGGGTGCGGCCGAGCGCGCGGTGGATTTCTTCGACGTGAAAGGCGACGTGCAGGCGCTGCTGGCGCCGCGTGAACCCGTGTTCCAGCCGGCCGAGCACCCGGCCATGCACCCGGGCCGCTGCGCCAGCGTCTGGCTCGATGGCCGCTGCATCGGCCATGTGGGCGAGCTGCATCCGCGCTGGCGGCAGGCGTACGAGTTGCCGCAGCAGGCTCCGGTGCTGTTCGAGCTGGCGCTGGAGGCGGTCATGGCGCGCCCGGTGCCGGTCAGCCAGCCGGTGAGCCGCTACCCGGTGGTCGAGCGCGACCTGGCGCTGGTGGTCAAGGAGTCGGTCACTCATGCCGCGGTGGTCGAGGCGATCCGTGCGCAGGGCGCTGCCTGGCTGCGCGAGGTCGTGCTGTTCGACGTCTACCGGCCGAAGAAGCCGGTGCCGGCCGCTGCCGGCGGCGCGGTGCTGGCGGAAGACGAAAAAAGCCTGGCGGTGCGGCTGGTGCTGGGCCGCGACGACGCTACACTGACCGAGGAGGACATCGACGCGACCGTGAAAGCGGCCGTGGCGTCCGTGGAGCAGCATCTGGGCGGCCGCCTTCGGGGGTGATATGGACACCCCCCTGCGCGCCTTCGGCGCTTCCCCCCTCTCTGGCGCGCCGCTGCGCGGCGCTTGGAGGGGGGACGACATCTCGGGCCGGCGGAGCCGGACCCTTGCTGTCTCTGGGCTGGACCGCTTCACGCGTTGCAGGTGTTGCCCAACAGCATGGATAACTGATCTGAACAGGATGGAGGAGGACCCGAATGCAACTCGCTGTTGAAAGCCTGGAGACCCCGGCGCTGACCAAGGCGCAACTGGCTGAAATGCTGTTCGATCAGATTGGTCTGAACAAGCGCGAATCCAAGGACATGATCGACGCGTTCTTCGATCTCATCACCGACAGCCTCGTCAATGGCAACGACGTGAAGATCTCCGGGTTCGGCAATTTCCAGATCCGGACCAAGGCACCCCGCCCGGGGCGCAACCCGCGCACGGGCGAGCCGGTGGCCATCGAGGCCCGCCGGGTCGTGACCTTCCACGCCAGCCCCAAGCTCAAGGAGCAGGTCCAGGCCGCGGTCATCGGCGATTGAGTTGTCTGTGCGCGGGGAAGTGGCTGTGACCAGTCGAGGCACCGTTTGCAACATTTCACACGGAATTGATGCCCCCGCCGCCCATGCCGGCCCAAGTTAGAGTAGATTTCAAGGTCTTTCCCGTACGGCCTTGATTTTGATGGAGAAATCACTCCCCCCGATACCCGCCAAGCGCTATTTCACCATCGGTGAAGTCGGCGAGCTGTGCGGCGTCAAGCCGCACGTGCTGCGGTACTGGGAACAGGAATTCACGCAGCTCCGGCCGATGAAGCGGCGGGGCAACCGGCGCTACTACCAGCACCACGAGGTGCTGATGATCCGCCGCATCCGCGAACTCCTGTACGACCAGGGCTTCACCATCAGCGGCGCGCGCAACCGGCTCCAGGAGATCGCCCAGGCCGAGCGGGACAGCAAGCGGCGCAGCGAGGAAAACGGGGCTGCGATCGACGTGATCGAGCTCGACGAGATGGTGCACGGCGAACCCGTGGTGCCGTTCATCGAGTCCGACCCTGCGGCCGAGCATTTTCTCCCGGCGGCCTCGGCCTCGCTCCTGAACGACGTGCGCCGCGAACTGCTCGAAATCCGCGAGCTTCTGCGGCCTGCCGTCTGAGCCGGGTATTTGCCGGCTATAATCAAAGGCTTGTCGGCGTGTAGCGCAGCCTGGTAGCGCACTTGCATGGGGTGCAAGGGGTCGCGAGTTCGAATCCCGCCACGCCGACCATTTTTTCTCGATGAAATCAACGGGTTAGCTTTAAAAGGCTAACCCGTTTTTCTTTGCCAGCAGGCAATAACAGGCTGGTAGCGAACGGCGGCCTTGAGCCCGTACCCATCGGCACGTGAACTGC
This sequence comes from uncultured Hydrogenophaga sp., assembly GCA_964487025.1. Classification (GTDB taxonomy): domain Bacteria; phylum Pseudomonadota; class Gammaproteobacteria; order Burkholderiales; family Burkholderiaceae_C; genus Hydrogenophaga. The sequence goes on along the minus strand of CAZAPJ010000045.1, from coordinate 19,323 downwards.
TAAGCTGTTTGAATGGTGACAACCCATCAATACAGTTTCCGCAAGGCGGTGCTTGATGACCTGGATATGCTCATGGGATGGCAATCGAACCCGCATGTCCGTGAATGGTGGGGTTCAGATGAACCTTACGATGAAGCGGACTTGGCGGATCCTCGGGTAGCGCGCTGGATTGTTTCAAACGCCGAACGCCCATTTGCGTTCATGCAGGACTACACAGTGCACGGGTGGGAAGGTCACCATTTCGCCCATCTTCCCAAGGGTTCGAGGGGAATTGACCAATACATCGGAGATCCTGAAATGCTCGGTGTTGGGCATGGGTCAGCCTTTATCACCATGAGAATGCAGGCGCTCTTCGACGAGGGAGCTCCTGTGATCGCGACCGATCCGCATCCAGACAACGCAAGGGCGATAGCCGTCTATAAGAAGCTAGGATTCGAACCGTTTGGACCACCTCAGAAAACACAGTGGGGCCTGATCTTGCCCATGTTGGCCAAGAACTAGGCGTTGCGTAGGCAACGGTCGACAGTGCTCCGAAGATGACGAAGAGAATCGCCATCAACTGCGCAAGCGACGAGCCTTGAATCAACCAACGGGTCCGTACCATATCCTCCCGGCTGACGGCAGGTCCGCCGCGCCACGCCCATGCAAGGCCTCCGAGCCCGTCTTGCGCGAGTTCGGCCTGTCGTGATCACCGGGTAGGGTTCGATGCCAGCAGGCTCCAGTCCGTCGCTTCAGCCAGCGCCGCAAGCATCGCACCAAGGCCGTGCGCATCTCCGGCGTCGAACCGGTCATGCAGGGGGCTGTCGAGGTCGAACACGCCGAGCAGGACTCCGTTGACCACCAGTGGCAGGACCAATTCGGCATTGGACGCGCTGTCGCAGGCGATGTGGCCGGGAAAGGCATGCACGTCAGGCACGATCTGTACCTGTCGGGTGGCCGCACACGTGCCGCAGACGCCCCGACCGAGCGGAATTCGGGTGCACGCGACCTTGCCCTGGAAAGGGCCGAGCACCAGCGTCTCGTCGCGCAGTAGGTAGAAACCGGCCCAATTTAGGCCGGGTACGCCTTGGAAGACCAGCGCGGACAGCTGTGCCAGGTTGGCCAGCGGGTCACGTTCGTTGGCGATCAGGGATTGCCACTGGCGATTGAGCAAGTCGTAGCCTTGACGCTTGAGCTCGGGGCTGGACATGTCCAGCATGTCGGGGGTATCTGTGTCCATGTCTGCCGGGCGGGCGATGTCTTGCTGTATCACCAAAGGGATGCTGGTCTGGGGGCGTAAACCACTCAAGCTTGATGTTGTACCGTATTCATAGAAACCCGGCTTTTCTTCCTTGGACGCGCGGTTTTATGCGCGCGTTTCCCGTTCATTTCTTTCCTCGTGAAAACAGGCCAGCGCTTGCCGGCCTGTTTTCTTGGCCCATCTTTTTCCGGTCGCTCACCGGCCGGGGAAGGCCTCCGCCCAGCGGCGGCGGAATGCCGGCCAGGCTTGCGGGTTCACGAGGCGTGGCGGCGTGCCGCCCCGCATGACGTCGAGAACCTGTTCTGCGGCCATCCGGGCGACGTTGCGGCGGGCTTCCCGGGTGACACCAGCGGTGTGGTAGGTCGCTACCACGTTGGGCATGCGCAGCAAGGGGTGGTCGGGCGCGGGCGGCTCCGGCTCCCAGACGTCGAGCCCGGCACCGGCCAGGTGTTTTTCCTGCAGCACGGTGGCGAGCGCGGTCTCGTCGTGGATGCCGCCGCGGGCGGTGCTGATCAGAACCGCTCCCCGCTTCATGCGCCGCATGCGCTCCAGCGACATCAGCCCCCGGGTGTGCCGGTCGAGCGGGCAATGCAGCGACACCACGTCCGATTGCGCCAGCAGACCGTCCAGGTCCACCGGTTCGGCACCCCGGCGCCGGATCTCGTCGGGTTCCAGCAGGGGATCGTGGGCGAGCACGCGCATGCCGAACGCGCCGGCGAGCTTTGCCACGCGCGTGCCGCAATGCCCGATGCCGACCAGGCCCAGGGTCTTGCCGTTCAGTTCGGTGCCCATGAGCGATTCCCGGTCGATCGGGGTCGCGGCCTTGAGCAGGGTGTCGGATTCCACGATGCGCCGCATGACCGAGAGCATCAGTCCGAGCGCCATTTCGGCGACGGAGTTGGCATTGCCGCCTGCCTGGTTGAGCACCAGCACGCCCGAGCGGGTGCAGGCCTCGACGTCGACCGTGTCGTAGCCGGCGCCGGCGGAGGAAACGACCAGCAGATGGGGGCAGCGCCGAAGCAGCTCTGCGTTGGCCTGCCACTGCGCCGGTACTTCGTTGCGCGCGGCCGATATCTGGTAGACATGGGCCGCTTCCAGGATGGCCCAGGTGGCTTCGGGGGGGCCGGCGAGGCGGGCGATGTCCAACTGGACATCCGCTTCGCCGCGCATGCGGTCGTCGAAGACCGGGTCCAGCCACAGGTCGAGGCGCGCAATCTTCATGGTGTGGACCTAGCGCATCACGAACGGATTGGCGACCGCGGCGCCCGTGGAGATCCAGACGGACTTGGTCTGGAGGTATTCCTGGATCGCCGCGATGCCGCTTTCTCTGCCGAAGCCGGAGTCCTTGTAGCCACCGAATGGGGCCAGGTAGCTCACGGCGCGGTAGGTGTTGATCCAGACGGTGCCCGACTGCAAGCGTTCGGACATGCGCAGCGCGCGTGCGATGTCGCTCGTCCAGACGGCAGACGCGAGGCCGAAGCGGACCTGGTTGGCGATCGCGAGGGCTTCTTCTTCCCCGTCGAACCGCATGATCGCCAGGACCGGGCCGAAGACCTCCTCCTGGGCGATGCGCATGTCCGGCGTCACGTCGCCGAAGATGGTGGGCTCGACGAACCGCCCGCCGCCCGAGCCCGGCACCTTGCCCGGCGCGCCGCCCAGCAGGAGCCGGGCGCCCTCGTTCCGGGCGATCTGGATGTAGTCCAGCACCTTCTGGTACTGGGCGGGCGTGGTGACCGGCCCCACCTGGGTGCCTGCCTGCATGGGGTCGCCCATGGTGGCGGTGCCGGCGATGCCGACCAGCTTTTCGACGAAGCGGTCGTGGATGCTGCTTTCCAGCAGGAGGCGCGAGCCCGCAATGCAGGTCTGGCCGGTCGCGGCGAAGATACCGGAGATCGCGCCGAATACCGCCTGCTCGAGATCGGCGTCCGCGAACACGATGTTGGGCGACTTGCCGCCCAGCTCCATGGCGGTGTGCTTGAGGTGCCGTGCCGCCAGTTCGTTGATCCGGCGGCCGGTGGCGTCGGAGCCGGTGAAGGTGATCTTGCTGACCTTCGGGTGGGCCACCAGGGCTTCTCCGATTTCATGCCCGTAGCCGGTCACCACGTTGAAGACACCCGGCGGGAAGCCGGCCTTCTCGAACAGGCGGGCGAACTCCAGCGTGGACGCCGAGGTGTACTCGGAGGGCTTGATGACCACGGTGCAGCCGGCGGCGAGCGCCGGCGCGATCTTCCAGGTCGCCAGCAGGAGCGGGGAGTTCCAGGGCGTGATCGCGACCACCACGCCCAGCGGTTCCGGGCGGGTGAAGCAGAAGTAGCCCTTCTTGTCCATCGGCGGCACGCTGCCTTCGAGCTTGTCCGCCAGGCCGGCGTAGTAGTAGTACCACTGCGCCATGTAGTTGACCTGGCCCAGCATCTCGGCCAGCAGCTTGCCGTTGTCCCGGACCTCGGTCTCGGCCAGCGCCTGCGCGTTCTCCAGGATCAGGTCCCCGAGCCGGTGCAGCAACTGGCCGCGCTGGCTCGCCGACAGGCTGGCCCAGGGGCCCTGGGTCATGGCGTGGTGGGCGGACTCGACCGCCAGGTTCACGTCCTCGGCATCGCCCCGGGGAACCTGCGCCCAGATCTCGCCGGTGTAGGGGTTCTCGCTGTCGATCCACGCGCGCGAGTGCGGCGGCACGTCGCGGCCGCCGATGTGGTGTTCGTATCGAATGGGCTGCATGGCTGGGTCGGAACGGGGTTGAAGCGGGGTCAGAAGGGCGGCAAGGAAAGCGCGGCGCGGAACCGGTTCTTGACGTAGGCGCCATCCCGGGGCGGCAAGGCGCGCGGCACTTCCTCGGTCCGGATGGCGACGCGGGCGAAGCAAGGGCCGTCGAGCGCCTGGATGCCCGCTTCGAGCGAGGCGCGCTGCGCGTCGCGCTCGATGGACATGGCGTTGCGGATGCCGCATCCCTTGGCGACGGCGACCAGGTCCATGCCCAGTCCGGCATGGCTGCGCTGCATGCCGGTCTCGCCGTAGTGCCCGTTGTCCAGCACCACGATGCTGAGGTTTCTCGGCTGCTTGACGCCGATGGTGGCCAGGCTGCCCAGTCCCATGAGCATTTCGCCGTCGCCGGTGACGACGATCACGGGGCGCTCCGGCTGCGCCAGGGCGAGCCCCAGGCCGACGCTGGCCGCGCCGCCCATGGCGCCCCACAGATAGAAGTTCCCGTCCCGGTCGCCGGCGGCGTAGACGTCGTAGGACGGCGAGCCCAGGCCGCTGACGACCAGCGCCTGCGGGGCGTTGCGGAGCAGCTCCGCGACGAAGGCGCGCCGCTCGATGCGGTGCGAGGTGGTTTGCTCCGTCATTGCGCGCCCTCCCATTTCTTGCGGCCGATGAGCTTCTGCGAGAGCAGCACGGCGACCCTCGCACCGGTTTCGAACGCCTCGATGAAGGCGGCTTCCACCGTTTCGCGCACGTCGTCTTCCTCGGTGACCCGGTGCACCTTCACGCCCATCAGCTCCAGGGCCTGCCGGGTGGTCGACCCCATAGGGTTCTGCCAGGGATTGAACTCGGCGTATTCGCCGCGCATGGTGACCAGCATCAGCAGCGGAAACTGGCAACTGCTCATCAGCGACAGCATGTTCACGCAGTTGCCTACGCCGCTGCTCTGCATCAGCAGCACGCAGCGCTGGCCGCCCAGCCAGGCGCCGGCCGCCAGCGCGATGCCTTCTTCCTCGGTGGTGAGCGCCGTGTCATGGATGTCCGGGTCCTGCTGCGCGGCCTGGATCAGCCGCGCGTGGCCGGCGTCCGGCACGTACGCCACCTGCCGCACCTGTTCCTGCTTGAAGAGCTCGACCAGCGATTGCTGCCATGCCTTGGGCCGGGCATCCGTGTTCGAAGACGTTGTCGTCGGGGTCATTGCATGGGGTCTCGATCGTTGGTGAAGGGGAACGTTGGATGAAGGTTCGATGCTATTTGATGATCACACGATTTAGCCAATAGAATTTCATGATTGAGAGCATCACGTTCGAGGATGGCATGGACCTCAAGCAGTTGCGAGCATTCCTGACGGTGGCCGAAACGGGAAACATGACGCGGGCCGCGCAGCGGCTGCACCTGGTCCAGCCGGCGGTCTCCCGGCAGGTGGCCCTGCTGGAGCAGGACCTGGGGGTTTCGCTGTTCCTGCGCCACGCGCAGGGCATGGCGCTGACGGCCGAGGGCCAGGCCTTGATCGACCCTGCGCGCCGCGCGCTGCACGAGCTGGAGAAGGCCCGGGCCCAGCTGGCGCCCGCGGGCGCCTCTCCTTCGGGCGTCGTGGACGTGGCCTTGCTGCCGAGCACCTGCGACGTGCTGTCGGCCCGGCTGGTGCAGGCGCTGAGCGTCGCCCACCCCGGCATCCGGGTGCGCATTTCCTCGGGCTATGCCGGCGTGCTGCAGAAGTGGCTCGAAGCGGGCGAGGTCGACGTCGCGATGCTGTACGACGCGCCCCGGGCCGCGCCCATCAGCGTGCAGCGGCTGCTGGAGGAGCGCTTGTGGGTGATCGGCCGCCCGGAGGACGGGTTGCGCGCTTCCCGCCCCATGCGGCTGTCCACTTTGGTCAAGCGCCGGCTGATTCTCCCCAGCCGGCCGCATGGCCTGCGTTCGCTGCTCGAGCACGCATGCGCGCTCAAGGGGCTCGAACTGAATGTCGTGGCGGAAACGAATGCGATGAGCGTGCAGCGCCGCCTGGTGATCGCCGGGTATGGGTTGACGGTGCTGCCCACCATCGCGGTCAGCGAAGACATCGTGCGCGGCGTGCTGTCGGCCGCGCCCTTGTCCGACCCGCCGATTGCCCGGCAGATCGTGCTCGCGGTATCGAATCAGAGAACGGCCACGCCGGTGACGCAGATCGTGACGCGCCTGCTTAAGCAGTGCATGCGCGAGGCGGTGGAAGAGGGCGAATGGCTGGGCGCCCGATGGCTTGCCGCTACTGCGGCACCACCCCGGCATCGCGGATGACCTTGCCCCACTTCTGGATGTCGGCGGTGATGACCTCCTGCATCTTCTGCGGGGTGCTGGGCCAGGCCTGGATGCCGAGCGCGGTGAACCGCTCCACGGTGTCCGGCTGGGCGAGGATCGCCGCCATCTCCCGGTTGATGCGGTCGATGGCCGCGCTGGGCGTTCCCGCGGGGGCCATCAGGCCTTGCCAGCCGTCGGCCTCGAACCCCGGGACGATTTCCCCGATGGTCGGCATGTCGGGCAAGGCGGGCAGGCGCTGGGTGCCGGTGCTGCCCAGCCCGATCAGCGTGCCGCTCTTGATCTGGGTCAGCGCCGTCGTGGTCGGTTGGAGAATCAGGGGCACCTGGTTGCCCAGCACGGCGTTCATGGCGCCGGTGGAAAAGGGGATGTGGGTCATCCGGATGCCGGCCAGCGAATTCATCAGTTCGATGATCACGTGGCCGGCGCCGCCAATGCCGTGTGACGCGTAGTCGATCGATCCCGGCTTGGCCTTGGCCATGGCAATCAGGTCGCGCAGGGATTTCGCGGCAAAGTCCTTGTGCGCGAGCAGGACGTAGGGCACCGCCGCGACCAGCGACACGGGGGCGAAGTCCTTGACCGGGTCGTATCTCAGGGTCTTGTAGATGAACTGGTTGGTGGTGACGATGGAATTGACCATGAAGAAGAGGGTGTAGCCATCGGCCGGCGCACGGGCCACCACTTCCGCCCCGATGGCGCCGCCGGCGCCGGCCCGGTTGTCGATCACGAAGGATTGGCCGGTGCGATCCTGGAGTTTCTGCCCGACGAACCGGGCCACGATGTCCGGCGACGAGCCGGCCGGGAACGGCACGATCATGGTCACGGGGCGGGACGGGTAGCTCGCTTGCGCGGCGGCCTGCGTGGCGCCGCCGCATGCCAGGCCGGCCAGCGTGGCCAGCGCGAACCCTCTGCGGGTGATGTGGGTCATTGCCATTGTCTCCATGGGGGGCCTTCTTCGTTCGAGGCCCTGGTCATTGCTTCATCGTGGACGCGCCTTCGGCGCGCCCCGAACCGTTCGGTGCGCCGCCGTCAGATGGCCGAGCCCTCGATGTTCTCCGGCATCTTGAAGTTGGGCAGCTTGCGGAGGTTGCCGGTGTCGTCGATCCCCAGGCCGGTTTCCTTGGCGGCGCGGTCGAGCACCTCGTCGTGCCAGGTCACCGAGCCGCCGCCGGTGTGGCCGCCGACGATGGCCAGGATGGTCAGATCGAAGTCGTTGCGGTTGCGAAAGCCCCGCATGACGCCGGTCGGCACGGAGCAGGTGTCCAGCGGGGACAGCAGCAGCTCCTCCTTGTCGTCGCCGATCAGGACGTGCATCGGTCCATTGATGGGGATGAACACTTCGGGCGTCTTGTGGGCGTGCAGGCCGGCTCCGCCACCCGGCGGCACCACGATGTACGACACCGTGAAGCCGTGGTCCTCGTTGATGGGGGGTTGCATCTCTGGGTTCTCGACCACGCCCTTGCCGATCACCTTCAGGTTCTTCTTTTTCCCTTCGGGCAGAAGGGAATCGACGAAGGCCAGGCTGAAGGCCTTGAGTTTGTCGAAACGCGCGACCCGGGTCGCTTCGATTCTTTCCAGCAGTGCGCTCTTGGGCATGGGGGACTCCATCTCCTGAGTTGTTGAATACGGGTGAGAGGGGCCATCCTAGCGTCGAGATCGAAGCAGGAAAACTAGAAAGTTGAGATGCTGGCCATGCCTTGGCGGCATGGATGGAGGCGTCCTTCGAACCCGCAGGGCTGTGCGGGCCAGCGCTAGCGTTGCTTGGGCGGGTTGGCGCGCCTGGAGGCGGCCGGCTTCGAGTGGCCGCCAGCTTTCTTGGATGCCTTCGCGACCTCCATCAGGTTCTGGCGGAGCAGGCCGAGAACGGCGCTGGCCAGCCGCGACATCGGCCTGTCGCTGGGCCAGGCGAGGTGCCGCTTCAGCCACAGGCCGGTGATGGGTGTCGCGGTCATGTCCGAAATGCCGTTCAGTCCGGAGGCGATGTAGACGGTGTAGCCCATGCCGAGGCGGATCATCTGGATCGCAAGCCCGATGGACGCCACCTCGACCACCACGTCGAGGCGCACGCGCTTGCGCGTCGCCAGGGCCTCGATTTCGTTGCGTATGCCGGCGCTGGACATGCCGGTGAGGATGAGCGGGCAGGCTTCGAGCTTGCGAAAGTCGAGTTCGTTGCCGCTCAGCAAGGGGTCGCCGCGCGGACCGATCAGGCAGAGGCGGTCTTGGAACAGGGGCTCGACCGCCACGTTGTTGGCGGGCGCGGGAACGGCGCCGCTGAGGATCGCCATGTCGATGGTGCCCGCCACCAGCATTTCCCGCAGTTCGGGAGAGAACGCTTCGACGATGCGCAACTGGGCGTCGGGATACGCCTGCCTGACGTGGTGGGCGAACCTGGCCCCCACCAGGGTAGCGAAGTTGGGTGTCATGCCGACGCTCACCGGGCCGGCGGGCTTCTTGCGCTGTTCCGAAATGTCGCTGCGCAATTGCTCGACCGAGCGGAGCAGATAGCGGGCCCGGGACAGCAGCTCTCTGCCTTCGTTGGTGAGGGTCGCGCCGCGTATGTGGCGGTCCAGGAGCTTGACGCCCAGTTCCGACTCGAGCTCCTGCATGCGGCGGCTCAATGCGGATTGGGCCACATAGAGCTTTTGCGCCGCGCGGGTGAAGCTCTCGTGTTCCGCGACGGTGACGAAGTACTTGAGTTGCCGGAGGTCCATGCGCGGATTATTCGGGCATGGCCGCCCGGGTGAAAGCGGTGTGAACCATGCCACACCGGCATACGGGGCGATGCCAGGCGGTGGTGTACCAGGCTCTATACTGCGGTCGCCCTGAACCCCCAGGGGTTTCTTGGGCGGTCCGAGACGTCCCGCGCCGATGCCTATCCTTTCTTCGCTTTCATTGGCGGCCCAGCCCGGCCGGCCCATGGCATGACCCCGGTCGCGGAGACCGTGCGCTGCCATTGCGCCCGGCCGGCGGATTTCGCGCTCCGGCGCTGGCCGGACGGTGTGGTGGTCTACGACGATGCCTGCGCGAGCTGGCAGATGCTCAACCCGATCGCGGGCGAGGCCTTCGAGCAGGTGCTGAGCCAGGGCACGCAGGGCGTCGACGCGGTGGGCTTGGCGCGGGCCCTGGTGCAGGGCGATCCCACGCCGGAAGAGGTCGATCAGGTCGCCGGCCTGCTGGCGGAGTTCGAATCCATGGGGCTGGTCGAGTGCCTGCGGCGCACGGCGTGAGACACGCGGCCCGGGAGAGGACCGTGGCCGCGCTCTCGCGCGGCGAGCTGGCGGCCCGGCTCGCCGCGGGCGGGGTCTTCCTGAGGCTGCCGCCCTTCGTCATGCGCATCCAGAGCCCGATCTCGGTGGTGGCCGAGGGGGTGCACACCCTGTACCGCGACCACGAGCTGCTCGAGGGCGACGACCTGTTCGCCGACTTCCACGTCGCGGTCAAGCCCCAGCGCCGCCCGTTCAAGACCGTGTGCGTGTTCGAAATGGACGGCATGCAGCCGTTCACGCCGCTGGCCTACGGCGAGGCTTTCGCGTTTCTCGAATGGGGCATGAACTGGTGCGTGACCAGCTATTGCCACACCTGGATCACGCTGCATTCGGCCGTGCTCGAGCGCGGCGGCCACGTGGTGCTGCTGCCCGCGCCGCCGGGCTCGGGCAAGAGCACCCTGTGCGCGGCGCTGATGCTCGGCGGCTGGCGCCTGCTGTCCGACGAAATGGCCCTGCTCGATCCCGCGACGGGCCTGGTGACGCCCTCGCCCCGCCCGGTCAGCCTGAAGAACCGCTCGATCGAGGTGATCCGCCAGCGCGCGCCGGACGCGGGTTTCGGCCCGACGGCGCACGACACCCAGAAAGGCACCGTGGCCCACATGCGCATCTCGGCCGACAGCCTGGTCCGCGCCGATGAGCCGGCCCGGCCGGCCTGGGTGGTGTTTCCGCGCTACCAGCAGGGCGCGGCCCTCACGGTGGCCGAGCGGGCCAAGTCCCGCGCGCTGGTGGAGCTGGCCTCCAACAGCTTCAACCACCACGTGCACGGCCGGGCGGGGTTCGAAGCCCTGGCCGCGCTGGTCGATCGCTGCGGCTGCCACGATCTGGCGTACGGGCAACTGGACGAGGCGCTCGCCTGGTTCCATCGCCTGGAGGCGCCGGCATGACGCTGCCCTCGATCGGCACGCTGGTCGCGGCGCTGCAGCGGCCCGATTCACTGGCGGCGCTGGGCGCGGCCGGCTGGGACCTGCTGATCCGGCAGGGCCGCCAGGCCGATCTGCTGGCGCGCATCGGCGCGCGCGCGCAGGCCGGCGGTGTCTGGGACGGCCTGCCGGACGCACCGCGGCGGCATCTGGCGTCGGCGATGCGGCTCGCGGCCCGGCAGCACCGGGAGCTGCGCCACGAGGTGGCCCAGGTGGCGCGCGCGCTGGCGCCGATCGGGGTGCCGGTGGTGCTGCTCAAGGGGGCGGCCTACGCCATGGCGGGGCTGGACGCGGCCGTGGGGCGCATGGTGTCGGACGTGGACATCCTGGTGCCCCGCGAGCGGCTGGCCGAGGTGGAGTCGGCGCTCATGCTGGCGGGCTGGATTTCGACCAACCGCGACGCCTACGACCAGCACTACTACCGGACCTGGATGCACGAGCTGCCGCCGCTGCAGCACATGCGCCGCGGGACCGTGCTCGACGTGCACCACGCCATCCTGCCGCCGACGGCGCGGCTCAAGCCCGACTCCCGGCGGCTGCTCGAGCGCACCCGCGCACTGCCGGGCGAGGGCGACGTGCGCGTGCTCGACGAGGCCGACATGGTGCTGCACAGCGCGGCGCATCTGTTCCATGAGGGCGAGCTGGAGATGGGCCTGCGGGGCCTGGTGGACCTGGATGCGCTGCTGCGGGCCTTCGCTGCCGGCGACGGCGATTTCTGGTCCGGTCTGCTGGCGCGCGCGCGCCAGCTTCAACTGGAGCGGCCTCTGCAGCAGGCGCTGCGCTACACCGGGCTGCTGCTGGGCACCCCGGTGCCGTCGGCGGTGACCGAGGTCCTGGGGGCCAGCCCCGCGGCGCGCGCCGGCGCCTGGCGCCTGCGCGGCATGGACGCTTTGTTCCTGCGGGCGCTGCGGCCCGCGCACGCCTCGGCCTCCGATGCCTGGACGCCGGCGGCGCGTTTCGTGCTGTACTGGCGTGGCCACTGGCTGAGAATGCCGCCTGGCCGGCTGGCGTGGCACCTGCTGCGCAAGACCGTCAAAAGCGCGGCCAGTCTTTCGAAGAAGGAAGGGAATCCAGCATGACGCAAGGTGTGGAACAGGTCGATGCCGTGGTGGTGGGCGCTGGGGTGGTCGGGCTCGCGGTGGCGCGTGCGCTGGCCCTGGCGGGCCGCGAGGTGATGGTGCTCGAGCGCGAGGCCGCCATCGGCTCGGGCACGAGTTCGCGCAACAGCGAGGTGATTCACGCCGGCATCTATTACCCCACCGGCTCGCTCAAGGCCTGGCTGTGCGTGCAGGGCCGCAATGCCCTGTACGCCTATTGCGCCGAGCGGGGCGTGGCGCACCGGCGCTGCGGCAAGCTGATCGTGGCGGAGACGCCGACGCAGCTCGCGGCGCTGCCCGCCCTGGTGGACAAGGCGAAGGCCAATGGGGTGGACGACCTGCAACTGCTGAGCCGCGAGGAAGCGCAGCGCCTGGAGCCCGCGCTGGCCTGCCTGGGCGCGGTGCTGTCGCCGTCCACCGGCATCGTCGACAGCCACGGCCTGATGCTGGCCATGCAGGGCGACCTGGAGCACGCGGGCGGCATGGTGGCGTGCCACAGCGGCGTGGAGGCGATGGCGGCGGTGCCGCAGGGGATCGAGGTGCAGGCCGCCGATGGCGTGCGCCTGCTGGCCCGCACGGTCGTGAACGCCGCCGGCCTCCATGCCTGCGATCTCGGCCGGCGCACGCAAGGCCTGGACCCGCGCCACGTGCCCCGGCCCTGGTACGCCAAGGGCAGCTACTTCACGCTCGCGGGCCGCGCGCCGTTCTCGCGCCTGATCTATCCGGCGCCCGATCCGGGCGGCCACATCGCCGGGCTCGGCGTGCACCTGACCCTGGACCTGGGCGGGCAGGCCAAGTTCGGGCCCGACGTGCAGTGGGTCGACTCGCCGGACGACCTGCAGGTGGATCCGGCCCGCGGCGAGACCTTCTATGCCGAGGTGCGCCGCTACTGGCCGGAACTGGCCGACGGCGCCCTGCAGCCCGGCTATTCCGGCATGCGGCCCAAGATCAGCGGCCCCGGCGAGCCGGCGGCCGACTTCGTGATCCAGGACGCCGCGGTGCACGGCGTGCCCGGGCTCGTGAACCTGTTCGGCATCGAGTCGCCGGGGCTGACCAGTTGCCTGGCGATCGGGGCCCACGTCGCAAAAATGGGGTAGCTCCCCCCTGCGGCGCTTTGCGGCTCGGTGCAGCCGCCAGAGGCGGCTGCTCTTCGGGCACGTCCAAGCCTGCGCAGACAGGCTTGGAGCCGCGGCCCTCAGCCCCCTCTCTGGCGCGCCGCTGCGCGGCGCTTGGAGGGGGGGACGAAAGCTGGGGCCGGCGAAGCCGGACCCTCGCTGTCTCTGGGTTTTCCGCTCCGTCGACTTTTTCGCTTTCAGGCCTTGCTTGAGCAGGCCTGCTGGATGGCCAAGGCGGCGTCGCGGACGAGGGCGGGACCCTTGTAGATCAGCCCGGTGTAGATCTGCACCAGTTGGGCGCCGGCGTCGATCTTGCTCACCGCGTCCTGCGCGCTGAGCACCCCGCCCACGCCGACGACGGGAAAGCCCTTGCCCAGGCAGGCCCGCAACTGCCGGATGACGCGGTTGCTCGCCTGCAGCACCGGCGCGCCCGAGAGGCCGCCGGCTTCCTGCGCGTGCGGCAGGCCCGCGACCGCGTCGCGGCCGAGGGTGGTGTTGGTCGCGATCACCCCCAGCGCGTCGGTCGGCTGGCCGGTGCTGTCGGTGCCGTAGCGCATCAGGGTGGCGGCGATGACCTCGATCGCGGTGTCGTCGAGGTCGGGCGCGATCTTCACGAACACCGGAATGCGGCGGCCGTGGCGCTGCGCGAGCCGCTCGCGCCGCTCGGCCACCGCGCCCAGCAGGGCGTCGAGCGCAGCATCGCTTTGCAGGCTGCGCAGGTTCTTGGTGTTGGGGCTGGAGATGTTGACCGTGACGTAGTCGGCGTGCGGGTAGACGCCGTCCAGGCCGGCGAGGTAGTCGTCCATGGCCCGCTCGATCGGCGTGTCGGCGTTCTTGCCGATGTTCAGACCCAGCAGCATCGGGTCGCCGCCGCCCTGATGCCGGAAGTGGGCGCGCTGCACGTTGGCGAGGAAGGCATCGAGCCCGTCGTTGTTGAAGCCCAGCCGGTTGATCAGCGCGCTGGCCTCGGGCAGGCGGAACAGGCGCGGCTTGGGGTTGCCGCTCTGCGCCCGGGGCGTGACCGTGCCGACCTCGACGAAGCCGAAGCCCATGGCGGCCAGGCCGTCGATGCAGCGCGCGTTCTTGTCCAGGCCGGCAGCGAGCCCGACGCGGTTGGGAAACCGCAGGCCGGCCACGGTGCAGGGGTCGTGCACGCGCGGCTCGCCATACAGGCAGGTCAGCGGCGAGTGCTGCAGGCGCGCGATGGCTTCGAGGGTGAGTTCATGGGCCGCTTCGGCGTCCATCCTGAACAGCAGGGGGCGCGCGAGCGCATAGGGCAGCAATGGCATCGGATAATCCGTCGGTGATGTGTTTGTTTGTTGTTTTCACCGATTGTCTCAAATGACCCAAGACGAACTCAAAGCCCTGGTGGGGCGGGCCGCCCTGCAGTACGTGACGCCGGGCGAGATCGTGGGCGTGGGCACCGGCTCCACGGTCAACCAGTTCATCGAGGCACTGGCGTCCATGCGCGGGTCGATCCGCGGTGCCGTGTCCAGCTCGGAAGCGTCGACGGCGCGGCTGAAGGCGCTGGGCATTCCGGTCTTCGAGGCGAACGCGGTGGGCGAGCTCTCGGTGTACATCGACGGCGCCGACGAGATCGACCCCCGGGGCTGCATGATCAAGGGCGGCGGCGCGGCGCTCACGCGCGAGAAGATCGTGGCCGCGCAGGCCCGGCGCTTCGTCTGCATCGCCGATGCCTCCAAGTGGGTCGAGGTGCTGGGCGCCTTTCCGCTGCCGGTGGAGGCGATCCCCATGGCCACGGCCCGCCTGGCGCGGCAGTTCGCCGCGATCGGCGGGCGCGCGCAGGTCCGCCTGAAGGACGGCGCGCCGCTAGTGACCGACAACGGCCAGCACATCCTGGACGTGACCGGCCTGCGCATCGAAGACCCGCTGGCTTTCGAAACCGAAGTGAATCAGTGGCCGGGCGTGGTGACCGTGGGCGTGTTCGCCCGCCAGAAAGCCAGCGTCTGCCTGCTGGGCACCGCCGACGGTGTGAAGACGCTGACGTTCTAGCCGCGGGTGGGGCCGGCTGCTGCTGCCTCAGAAGCGGATGCCGGCGGGGTTCTGGGCCGGTGGCGCCACCGGCGTCGGGGCGGGCGGCTGGGGTTGTGGCTGGGGCTGGGCCGCGCTGGCCGGCGGCACGGCCACCGCGTCTTCGGTCTGGACCGCCACCAGCGGGCTGGGCGCGGGGCGGCGGTAGCCCGGGGGCAGCGCCGATTGTTTGGGGTAGCCGGCCGCGTCCAGGAAGCGGGTCCACTCGGTATCCGAATAGCCCTTGATCTGCTGGCCGCCGATGGTCAGGAAGGGCAGCGACATCTCGCCACTCAGGCGCCGCAAGGCGTCGCCGTCCTGCGGGGTGTCGACGGTCTTCTCGGTGTAGGGAACGCCGCGCGCGTCGAGCAGGCTGCGCCCGCGGTCGCAGGGCGCGCAATTCTGGCTGGCGTAGAGCGTGACCGGGTAGCGGTTGCTGACCTGCCGCAGTTCGTAGGGCAGTTGCGCTCCCGCGCCGCCGGCAGCGCTTCCCGGTGCCGCAGCCCGGTTCGCGGGGGAGGTGCTGGCGGTGCCTGAAGGCGGCGGCTGGTCGGAGAAGGTGACGCGGCCATCGGGCCCGACGATGCGGTAGACCCCCTGCGCCTGCGACGGGCCGGCCAGCAGCAGACCGGCGGCCAGCAGCGCGGCAGCCATGGGCGGGACGGCGGACAGGGCGGGGCGGATCGGGTTCATGTGTCCTCCTTCATGCATCGTCTTATCGGCTCGCGGCGGGCGAAATCAAGTCGGGCGGCGCATCGTTCTTCAGGCCATGCCCTGGTGGCGCAGCAGCGCATCGATGCTCGGCTCGCGCCCGCGGAAGGCCTTGAACGACGCCATGGCCGGGCGGCTGCCGCCCGCCTCCAGGATCGCCTCGCGGTAGCGGCGGCCGGTGGCCACGTCCAGCGTGCCGTGGCCATGGCGCTGCGCCGCTTCCTCGAAGGCCGCGTAGGCGTCGGCCGACAGGACTTCGGCCCACTTGTAGCTGTAGTACCCGGCCGAATAGCCGCCGGCGAAGATGTGGCTGAAGGTGTGCGGCGAGCGGCTGTAGGGCGGCGGCTTCATCACCGCGACCTCGTCGCGCACGCGCTGCTGCAGCGCGAGGATGTCCATGCCGCTGGCCGGCGGCTCGGGCAGGCTGTGCAACAGCATGTCGAACAGCGCGAACTCGACCTGGCGCAGCGTCTGCAGGCCGCTCTGGTAGTTCTTGGCGGCGAGCATCTTGTCGAACAGTGCGCGCGGCAGCGGCTCGCCGGTGTCCACGTGGGCCGTCATGTGCTTGAGCACGTCCCATTCCCAGCAGAAGTTCTCCATGAACTGGCTGGGCAGTTCCACCGCGTCCCACTCCACGCCGCTGATGCCCGAGACGTCGCGCTCGTCGACCTGGGTGAGCAGGTGGTGCAGGCCGTGGCCGAACTCGTGGAACAGGGTGATGACGTCGTCGTGCGTCAGCAACGCGGGCTTGCCGTTCACGCCCTCGGCGAAGTTGCAGACCAGCTGCGCCACCGGCGTCTGCAGCCGGCCAGTGTCGGGGCGCAGCCAGCGGGCGCGCACGTCGTCCATCCAGGCGCCGCCACGCTTGCCGGTGCGCGCCGACGGATCGAGGTAGAACTGGCCCACCAGCTTTCCGCCGCGCTCGATGCGGTAGAACTCGACCCCGGCGTGCCACACGGGCGCCTGGTCGCGCCGGATCGCGACCTCGAACAGCGTTTCGACGATCTGGAACAGCCCGGCCAGCACCTTGGGCGCGGTGAAGTAGGGCTTGACCTCCTGCTCGCTGAAGGCGTAGCGCTTTTCCTTGAGCTTCTCGCCGATGTAGGGCCAGTCCCAGGCCTGCGGGTCGGCGAGGCCGAGCTCGCTGGCGGCGAAGGCGCGCAGGTCGGCCAGGTCCTGCTCGGCGTGGGGGCGGGCTTTCTGCGCGAGGTCGCGCAGGAAGGCGACCACCTGTTCGGGCGACTCGGCCATCTTGGGCACCAGCGACACGTCGGCGTAGTGGCGGTGGCCGAGCAGCCGGGCTTCCTCGTGGCGCAGGGCGAGCAGTTCGCCCATGATGGCCGTGTTGTCGTACTTGGCCGCTTCGCCCTCGGCCTGGTCGCTGGCGCGGGTGGCGTAGGCGCGGTAGAGCTGCTCGCGCAGCGGGCTGCTGTGCGCGAACTGCATCACCGGCAGGTAGCACGGCATCTTCAGCGTGAGCTTGTGTCCCTCTTTGTCCTCCGCGCGCGCCGCCGCCGCGGTGGCCTGCAGCACGTCCTCGGGCACGCCGGCCAGCTCCTCGGTGCTCGCGTACAGCGCGAAGTGGTCGGTCGCGTCGAGCGCGTTCTCGCTGAATTTCTGGGCCAGCTCGGCCTGGCGCTCCTGCAGCCAGGCGAAGCGCTCGCGGTCCTTGCCCTGCAGCTCGGCGCCGCCCAGCACGAAGCCGCGCAGGGCGTTCTCGCGCGCCTGGGTCTGTTCGGCGGTCAGGCCGGCCGGGTCCATGGCCTTGTACTTGGCGTAGAGCCGTTCGTCGGCGCCCAGGCGGGTCCAGAACTCGGTGACCCGGGGCAGGGCCTCGTTGTAGGCCGCGCGCAGCTCCGGGGTGTCGGCCACGCTGTTGAGGTGGCTGACCGCGCCCCAGGCCCGGGACAGGCGCTCGGTCGGCACGTCCAGCGCCAGCGAGAGCGCGCGCCAGTCGGCCGGGAAATCTTCGGCGGTGACCCGCTCCAGCGCGGCATTGGCGTCTTGCAGCAACTGGTCGATCGCCGGCGCCACCTGCGCGGGCGCGATCGCGTCGAACCGGGGCAGGCCGGAGAAGTCGAGCAGGGGGTTCTGGGCGAGGGCGGCGGTGCGGTCGTTCATGCGTTCTCAGATGTGGCGCTGGGCGGGGAAATCAAGCCATGGACCTGGTCATGGCTGGGCGCTTTTCTTGAGGCTTTTCTTCGTGACCTTGGCCCGCTTGACCTGCCCGCCGGGGGTGAGCCGCTGGTTGCCCAGCACGCGGACCACCTTGACCTCGGGCCGCTGGCCGCCGCGCTTGCTGAACTTGAGCACCTTGACCTCGCGCGGGCCGGGCTTGCGGTCCTCGTTGACCGGTTTCTCCCTGGGCGGGACCGGGCGCCAGAGCACCAGCAGCTTGCCGATGTGCTGGATGGGCGCGGCGCCGAGCGCGTCCGCCAGGGTCTGCAGCATCGCCTCGCGCGCCGCACGGTCGTCGCTGAAGACCCGGATCTTGATCAGGCCGTGGGCCTTGAGCGCGAGATCGGCTTCCTTCCTGACCGCGTCGCTCAGGCCATCCCCGCCGATGTGCACGACGGGGTCGAGGTGGTGGGCCTGGGCGCGGTGGACCTTGCGCTGGGCCGGTGTGAGGGTGATCTGGGGCATGGGAGAATTATCGTTTACCAGCAGCACCGCAGCGACCCACCCGCATGGGCATCAAAGTCCGGACCCAGAGCAAGAAGGTCAACAAGGCCTGGCTCAACCAGCACGTCAACGACCCCTATGTGCGCCAGGCACAGAAGGATGGCTATCGTGCGCGCGCCGCCTACAAGCTCAAGGAGCTCGACGAGACGCTCGGGCTGGCCCGGCCCGGCCAGTGCGTCGTGGACCTGGGCTCGGCCCCGGGCGCCTGGAGCCAGTACCTGCGCCGGCGGCTGAGCCCGCAGGGCGCGGCGGCGGGGGCGCTGCAGGGCCACATCCTGGCGCTGGACCTGCTGCCGATGGAGCCGGTGGAGGGCGTGCACTTCCTCCAGGGCGACTTCACCGAGCCCGAGGTGCTCGCGCGGCTGGAGCAGGCGCTGCGCGACCGCGGGATCCAGCAGGTGGACCTGGTGGTCTCGGACATGGCGCCCAACCTCTCGGGGATCGGCGCCGCCGACGCGGCCCGGGTGGAAACCCTGGTGGAACTGGCGGTGGATTTCGCCATCCACCACCTCAAACCGGATGGTGCGCTGGTGGTCAAGCTGTTCCATGGCGGGGCCTACGATCCGATGGTGGCCCTGTTCCGGCGGACCTTCCGCACCGTCAAGGCGATCAAGCCCAAGGCGTCCCGGGACAAGTCGGCGGAAACCTTCCTGGTCGGGCTGGGTCTCAAGAAAGCGAAAACCGGCTGAAGAAACGGGGCGGACCGCCGTTCATCGGTTTGCGCCCCGGTCCGTGACGCGCCGTGCGTCGGCCGCCCCTGCCATTGTCATCGCCATGTCGCCATTCGGCGGACCGCCGGCTTGAAAGTCCTAGAATGGGTGATATATGGACTTGACCGACACCCCTTTCGTCTCCAGGAGCTGCATTTGAACAACCAATGGTTCTCGAAAATCGCCGTGTGGATGGTTGTCGCCATGGTGCTTTTCACTGTCTTCAAGCAGTTCGACAGCCGCTCGGCCGCCGGCGCGGGCTACATCGGCTACTCCGAATTCCTCAGCGAGGTCAAGGCGCAGCGCATCAAGAGCGCCACCATCCAGGAAGGCCAGGGGGGCACCGAGATCGTCGCCATCACCAACGATGACCGGCGCGTGCGCACCACGGCCACCTACCTGGACCGCGGCCTGGTGGGCGACCTGATCAACAACAACGTGAAGTTCGACGTGCGCCCGCGCGAAGAAGGCTCGCTGCTCATGACCCTGCTGGTGAGCTGGGGCCCGATGCTGCTGCTGATCGGCGTGTGGGTCTACTTCATGCGCCAGATGCAGGGCG
>CAZAPJ010000044.1:0-38181 GCA_964487025.1 uncultured Hydrogenophaga sp. | reverse complement strand
CACGAGCACCTGCCCGGCGGTGCCCTTGCCGGCGCCGATGCCGATGGTGTGGCAGTGCTTGAGCTCCTGCGTGATCTCGGCCGACAGGGCGGCCGGTACCATCTCCAGCACCAGCATGGCGGCGCCCGCGTCCTGCAGCTCGATCGCCTGGCGCTTGAGCGTGAGCGCGGCCGATTCGCCGCGGCCCTGCACGCGGTAGCCGCCGAGCGCGTGCACCGTCTGCGGCGTGAGGCCCAGGTGAGCGCAGACCGGGATGCCGCGCTCGACCAGGAAGCGCACGGTCTCGGCGGTCCAGCCGCCGCCTTCGATCTTGATCATGTGCGCGCCCGCGTGCACCAGTTGCGCCGCGCTGCGCATGGCCTGTTCCTTCGACTCGTGGTAGCTGCCGAACGGCAGGTCGCCGAGCAGCCAGGCCGTGCCCTGCACGCGCCGCAGGCCGCGCGCCACGCTCTCCACGTGGTAGGCCATGGTTTCCAGCGTCACGCCCGCGGTGCTGGCCAGGCCCTGGCAGACCATGCCGAGCGAGTCGCCGACCAGGATGCACTCCACGCCGGCGGCATCGGCGACGGCGGCGAACGTGGCGTCGTAGGCGGTGAGCATGGTGATCTTCTCGCCCCGTTCGCGCAATTCGTTGAGGCGCGGCAGGCTCACCGGCTTGCGCTGGGGCAACGGCGAGGCCGTGGGCAGCGTGCCGTACGGGGTGGCCGTAGGCGCAACGGGTGTGGGGGTGCTCATGCGGAATGCCCGTCGGTTCCGGGGGGTGGGTGAGAATGGGCGCACTATAGACCATCCCGTTATGCTTGCGCCCCATGAAACATTTCTCCGAATTCACTTCCAGCGACCTCCAGGACCTGGCGCGGGACGACGTGGCGCGCGCACTGGCCGAGGACGTCGGCACGGGCGACCTCACGGCCGCGCTGGTGGACGCCTCGCGTCCGGCGCGCGCGCGCATCGTGGCCCGCGAGCCGGCCGTGCTCTGCGGCGCGCCCTGGGTCGAGGCGGCGGTGCTTGCCCTGGACCCGCAGGCCCGGCTGCAGTGGCACGTCGCCGAGGGCCAGCGCTGCACCCGTGACCAGACGGTGCTGACCGTCGAGGCGCGCGCGCAGCCCCTGCTCACCGCCGAGCGCACCGCGCTCAATTTCCTGCAGCTGCTCTCGGCCGTGGCGACCCGCACGGCCACCTTCGTGGAGGCGGTGGCGGGCACGCGCGCGCAGATCGTGGACACGCGCAAGACCCTGCCCGGGCTGCGATTGGCTCAGAAGTACGCGGTCAAGACCGGTGGCGGCGTGAACCACCGCATCGGCCTGTACGACGCGGTGCTGATCAAGGAGAACCACATCGCCGCCGCCGGGGGCGTGGCGCAGGTGCTGCAGCGCGTGCGCGAAACGGCGCCCGCGGCCCATTTCGTCGAGATCGAGGTGGAAACGCTGGCCGAGCTCGACGAGGCGCTGGAGCAGGGCGCCGGCATGGTGCTGCTGGACAACATGGCGCCGGCCGATCTCACGGAAGCGGTGCGCCGCAACGCCGGGCGGGCCGTGCTCGAAATCTCGGGCGGCGTGAACCTGACGACGGTGCGGGGTCTTGCAGAAACCGGGGTTGACCGCATCTCCGTCGGGTCGCTGACCAAGGACGTCACGGCGGTCGATTTTTCCATGCGCTTCGAGACGCTCTGAGTCCCAGGCGCGGCTTTCCGGCATTCATCAGAGGCAGGATGACATGAACCCCACGGATTTCAGCGATGTGATCGACGTCGAGTACGAGCAGCCGAGCTGTCCGACGCGGCACGCCTGGGCCCGCGTGCCGGTGGAGCCGGGGCCTCGGCAGCGCGCCGCGCTCAAGGCGCGCATCACCGCGTTGCTCAAGGCGCGCAACGCGGTAATGGTGTCGCACTATTACGTGCATCCCGACCTGCAGGACCTCGCGCTGGAGACCGGCGGCATCGTGAGCGATTCGCTGGAGATGGCGCGCTTCGGCCGCGACCACCCGGCGCAGACGCTGGTGGTCTCGGGCGTGCGCTTCATGGGCGAGACGGCCAAGATCCTGAGCCCGGAGAAGACGGTGCTCATGCCCGACCTGGACGCCAACTGCTCGCTCGACCTGGGCTGCCCGATCGACGAGTTCAGCGCGTTCTGCGACGCCCACCCGGACCGCACGGTGGTGGTGTACGCCAACACCAGCGCGGCGGTGAAGGCGCGCGCGGACTGGCTGGTCACGTCGAGCTGTGCGCTCGACATCGTGCGCGCGCTCAAGGACAAGGGGCACAAGATCCTGTGGGCGCCCGACAAGCACCTGGGCGCCTACATCCAGCGCGAAACCGGGGCGGACATGGTGATGTGGACCGGCTCGTGCATCGTGCACGACGAGTTCAAGGCGTCCGAGCTCCAGGCGCTGCGCGAGGAGCACCCCGGCGCCAAGGTGCTGGTGCACCCCGAGAGCCCGGCCGACGTGATAGCGCTGGCCGATGCGGTGGGCTCGACCTCGGCCATCCTCAAGGCCGCGCGCGAGATGGACGCGACCACCTTCATCGTCGCGACCGACAACGGCATGATGCACATGCTGCGCCAGCTCAACCCGGGCAAGGTCTTCATCGAGGCGCCCACGGCCGGCAACAGCGCCACCTGCAAGAGCTGCGCGCACTGCCCGTGGATGGCCATGAACGGCCTGGCGGGCGTGGCCGAGGTGCTGGAGAAGGGCCTGAACCAGATCCACGTCGATCCGGCGCTGATCGAGCGCGCGCGGCTGCCGATCGACCGCATGCTGGCCTTCACTTCGGCGCAGAAGTCGAGCCACGATCCGGGGGCGCTGGTGCCGCAGATCGGCGCTGCGTAGAGGGGACTCCCCCCTGCGCGCCTTCGGCGCTTCCCCCCTCTCTGGCGCGCCGCTGTGCGGCGCTTGGAGGGGGGACGACAGCTTGGGCCGGCGGAGCCGGACCCTCGCTGTCTCTGGATTTTGTGGCGGCTCGCTTCGCTTGCCGCCTTTGGTGAGCTCAGGGCGAACGGCCTCTCGTGCGTTGCGTCGCGCCTATTGCGTGGCGGTGTAGGCCAGGCGCACGTAGATCGGCGCGAAGGCTTCGGCCTGGGTGAGTTCGATCAGGGTTTCCTTGGCCAGTTCGAGCATGGCGATGAAGGTGACCACCAGCACGGGGGTGCCGAGCGAGGGGTCGAACAGCTCGCCGAATTCGACGAATTTCTGGCCTTGCAGGCGGCGCAGCACGATGCTCATGTGTTCCCGCACCGACAGCTCCTCGCGGCTGATCCGGTGGTGCTGCACCAGCTTGGCGCGGCGCAGGATGTCGCGCCAGGCGGCCTGCAGGTCGGCCGCGCTCACGTCGGGGAAGCGCGGCGTGAGCGCCTGCTCCACGTAGACCTGGGCGCGCAGGAAATCGCGGCCGTACTGGGGGCAGTCGTTCAGGCGCTGCGCGGCCAGCTTCATCTGCTCGTACTCCAGCAGGCGGCGCACCAGCTCGGCGCGCGGGTCTTCCGGCTCCTCGCCCTCGGCCACCTTCTTGGGCGGCAGCAGCATGCGCGACTTGATCTCGATCAGCATGGCCGCCATCAGCAGGTACTCGGCGGCCAGCTCCAGGTTGCTGGCGCGGATCTCCTCGACATAGGAGAGGTACTGGCGCGTGACCGCCGCCATCGGGATGTCGAGGATGTTGAAGTTCTGCTTGCGGATCAGGTAGAGCAGCAGGTCCAGCGGGCCCTCGAACGCCTCCAGGAAGATCTGCAGCGCGTCGGGCGGGATGTAGAGGTCGCGCGGCAGCGCGAACAGCGGCTCGCCGTAGAGCCGCGCCAGCGCCACGTGGTCCACCACGTTCGGCAGCACCTCGTCCAGGCCCTGGGGGGCCTCGTCGAGCATGTGGGGCTCGCCGCTCATCGTGAACAGGCCCTAGGCGTGGTCGGGGTTGGTCTGGTAGACGTAGGGCTTCTGCGGCACGCGGGCGGCCTCGGCTTCGGCCTGGAAGGCGCGGTCGATCTGCTTGTCCCATAGCAGCGCGCGGCCCTTGCGCTGCTCCTGCTCCAGGTGCGGCTTGGCGGCCTTGAGCTGCTCGATGAACTGCGTGGCGTCGGAGGTGTAGTGCGGGCGGGCGAAGAAGGACATGGCGATCGGGCGGCTGCGCGGGGGAAAGCGCCGATTTTACCGGGCCGTCCGGCCCCGCGGGGGCGGCCGTGGCTGCCCCGTCTCGTCTCTATTCGCAGGTGTGCAGGCTGGCGGCGAAGCCCGTGCGCTCGATCAGCGAGCGCGGCTGGGGGTGCAGCCCCACGATGCCCAGGCGGCCGCCTCGCTTGTCCACCGCCTTGCACAACTGCTTCAGCGCGTCCAGCCCGGTGGTGTCGAGCGAGATCATGTGGCTGGCGTCGAGCAGCACGTCGAGTGGCGTCGGCGACTGCTCGACCTCGGCCACGATCGGGTCGATCTTGGCGACCGCGCCGAAGAACAGCGGGCCGTAGAGCCGGTAGGTGATCTGCTGCTCGGTGCGGTTCATCGGCTCGGCGCGGAAGATCGCCCCCTGGTTGCGCACGAACAGCACCACCGCCAGCACCAGCCCCAGCTCCACCGCGACGGTGAGATCGAAGACGATGGTCACCAGGAAGGTGGCCAGCATCTTGATGCGGTAGTCGTTGCTGAACTGCCTCAGGTGCGCGAACTCGCGCCACTCGCCCATGTTCCAGGCCACGAACAGCAGCACGCCGGCCAGCACCGCCAGCGGGATGTGGTAGGCCAGCGGCGCGGCCAGCAGCACCACCAGCGCCAGGGTGAGCGCGTGCACGATGCCGGCCACGGGCGTCGCTGCGCCCGAGCGGATGTTGGTCACCGTGCGCGCGATGGTGCCGGTGGCGGGCATGCCGCCGAAGAACGGCACCACGGTGTTGGCCACGCCCTGGGCCATGAGCTCCTGGTTGGGGTCGTGCTTGGGCGTGTCGCTCAACTGGTCGGCCACGCGCGCGCACAGCAGCGATTCGATGGCCCCCAGCAAGGCGATGGTGAGCGTGGGCGTGACCAGCAGGCGCACGGTTTCCCAGGAAAAATCCGGCAGTTCGAAGGCCGGCACGCCTTGCGGGATGCCTCCGAAGCGGGTGCCGATGGTCTCCACCGGCAGCTTGAACGCCCAGGCCAGCAGCGTGAGCGTGGCCAGCGCCACCACCGGTCCCGGGATGCGCGAGGTGGCCTTGAGCGCGCTCACCGTCTCGATGGCTTCCAGCCGCTGGCGGAACTGGGAATCGACCGCCCACAGGCGCGGCCACAGGAACAGGCCCAGCACGCACACTGCGCCGAGCCCGAACGCATAGGGGTTGAAGCTGCCGATGTGCTGCGCCATGGTGCCGATCTGGCCGAAGAAGTTCGCCGGCATGTGGGCGATCTCCAGCCCCAGCAGGTCGCGCACCTGCGACAGCGCGATCAGCACCGCGATGCCGTTCGTGAACCCGATCACCACGCTGACCGGCACGTAGCGCACCAGCGAGCCGAGCCGGAACAGGCCCATGAGGAACAGCAGCACGCCCGCGCTCGCGGTCGCGATCAGCAGGTTGGCCACGCCGTAGCGTTCCACGATGCCGTAGACGATCACGATGAAGGCGCCGGCCGGCCCGCCGATCTGCACCGAGGTGCCGCCCAGGGCCGAGATCAGGAAGCCGGCGATGATGGCGGTCCACAGGCCCGCCTCGGGCTTGAGCCCGCTGGCGATCGCGAACGCCATGGCCAGCGGCAGCGCCACGATGCCGACCGTGGCGCCGGCGCCCACGTCGCGCGCCAGTTTGTCTTTGTCATAGCCGCGCAGGTCCTGGAGCAGGCGTGGCCGGAAGGGGGCGAGCGGGGGCAGACCGGGGAACATGGGGCGATGTTACCTTTTGCAATTCTTCATGGGGTCGGCGATGCAGGGCGCCGGTGCGCCGGCAGGTTTACACTGGGCCCCGTATCGTTGCAAGGGGTTTCTCGGCATGCGTGGAGCAGGAAGGCGGTGGTGGCTGATGGGGATACTGGGCGCGGTCCTGACGGCGCTGCTGGGCGGATGCGACCAGCAGCGGATCAGCGAGCTGGAGGAAGGCGTGTCGACCGAGGCCGACGTGCGCGAGCGTTTCGGCGCCCCGGAGGCGGTCTGGGAAGGCGAGGACGGCGCGCAGATCTACGAATACAACCGCCAGCCCACCGGCCACCGCAACTACATGATCACCATCGGGCCGGACGGCAAGATGGCCGCCCTGCGCCAGGTGCTGACGCCGCAGAACTTCGCCAACGTCAAGCCCGGCATGCCGATGGAAGCCGTGCGGCGCCTGCTGGGCAAGCCGATGAAGGTCACCACCTACCCGCTCAAGCGCGAAACCCACTACGACTGGCGCTACCTCGACGGCCCGAACACGGACGATTCGAAGGTCTTCACCGTGGTGTTCGACGCCGACCTGCGCGTGGTCTCCACCGGATCGGTCAAGGATCCCGACCTCGATCCCCGGCCGTGACCGGGCGGCACCGACACCTCCCTTGACGCTCCTTTCGCCTCAGCGCACCCGCATGCCGGGCGTCGCGCCGGGCCAGGGGCTGAGCACGTGGATGCCCGGCTGCGCCTTCTCGTCGGCGTGGCTGGCCGCGAGCACCATCCCTTCGCTCACGCCGAACTTCATCTTGCGCGGCGCCAGGTTGGCCACCACCACGGTGAGCTTGCCGACCAGGTCCTCGGGGCGGTAGGCGCTGGCGATGCCGCTGAACACGTTGCGCGTGCGGCCTTCGCCCACGTCGAGCGTGAGCCGCAGCAGCTTGGTCGAGCCTTCGACCGCCTCGCAGGCCACGATCTGCGCGATGCGCAGGTCGATTTTGGCGAAGTCGTCGATGGTGATGGTCGCGCCGATGGGCTCACCGCCCGGCACGGCCTGAGGGACTTCCGGCGCGGCGGGCGGTTCGAACAGCGCGTCGAGCTGCTTCACGTCCACGCGCTGCATCAGATGCTGGTAGGCCTGGATCGCGTGGCCCGCGCCGAGCAGGCGAAGGGCATCGGCCCACTGCAGCGGCTCGATGCGAAGGAAGGCCTCGACCTGCGCGGCCAGCGCGGGCAGCACCGGCTTGAGGTAGAGCGTGAGCAGGCGGAAGGCCTCGATGCAGGTGGTGCACACGTCGTGCAGGCGCGCGTCCTGGCCTTCCTGCTTCGCGAGCTCCCAGGGCTTGTTCTGGTCCACGTAGGCGTTGACCTGGTCGGCCAGCGCCATCACCTCGCGCAGCGCCTTGCCGTATTCGCGCGTGTCGAACAGCGCGCCGATGCCGCCGGCGCGCGCCTGCAGGGCCTGCAGCAGCGCGGCACCGTCGGCCGAGACGGGGCCGAGCCGGCCGCCGAAGCGCTTGGCGATGAAGCCGGCCGCGCGGCTGGCGATGTTGATGTACTTGCCGACCAGGTCGCTGTTGACCCGCAGCATGAAGTCCTCGGGGTTGAAGTCGATGTCCTCGTTGCGCGCCGACAGCTTGGCCGCGAGGTAGTAGCGCAGCCACTCGGGGTTCATGCCGAGCTGCAGGTATTTCAGCGGGTCCAGGCCGGTGCCGCGGCTCTTGCTCATCTTCTCGCCGTTGTTGACGGTCAGGAAGCCGTGCACGAACACCGCGTTGGGCACCTTGCGGCCGCTGAAGTGCAGCATCGCCGGCCAGAACAGGGTGTGGAAGGTGATGATGTCCTTGCCGATGAAGTGGTACTGCTCGGTGGCCGGGTCGGCCAGGAAGGCGCCGAAGTCGCGCCCGGTCTTGCCGAACAGGTTCTTGAGCGAGGCCAGGTAGCCGATCGGCGCGTCGAGCCAGACGTAGAAGTACTTGCCCGGCGCGTCGGGGATCTCGATGCCGAAATAGGGGGCGTCGCGGCTGATGTCCCAGTCGCCCAGCTTGGTCTGGCCGGCCTCGTCGGGCTGGATCCATTCGCTGATCTTGTTGAGCACTTCGGGCTGCACGGCCGGAAACGCCGCCGGCGGCGCGCCGACGTGGGTGGTCCATTGCTTGAGGAAGTCCAGGCATCGCGGGTCGGAGAGCCTGAAGAAGAAATGGTCCGACTGCTTCAGGACCGGCTGGGCGCCCGAGAGCGCGGAATAGGGGTTGATCAGGTCGGTCGGGCTGTAGACCTTGCTGCACACCTCGCAGTTGTCGCCGTACTGGTCCTTGGCGTGGCAGTTCGGGCATTCGCCCTTGATGAAGCGGTCCGGCAGGAACATGTTCTTCTCGGGGTCGAAGAACTGCTCGATGGTGCGCGTCTCGATCAGGCCGTTGGCCTTGAGCGAGCGGTAGATGTCCTGCGCCAGCGCGTGGTTCTCCGGCCCGTCGGTGCTGTGCCAGTTGTCGAAGCTGATGTGGAAGCCGTCCAGGTAGGGCTTGCGGCCGGCGGCGATATCGGCCACGAACTGCTGCGGCGTCTTGCCGGCCTTGTCGGCCGCGATCATGATCGGCGCGCCGTGCGCGTCGTCGGCGCCCACGAAGTGCACCTCGTGGCCCTGCATGCGCTGGAACCGCACCCAGATGTCCGCCTGGATGTACTCCATGATGTGGCCGATGTGGAAGTGGCCGTTGGCGTAGGGCAGGGCGGTGGTGACGAACAAGCGTCGCGGCTGCTGGCTCATGGGAAAGGGGCTTTCTGTCGAGGGAGCCCGCGATTTTACGGGGCGATGCCCTCATGGCGCCTGTGTGTATGGCCCGCGCCGGGGCGCGACGGTAGACTCCAGGCGAGCCCCTCCCCACCCTACAGACCCCACAGGAGATCGCCCCCCATGGCCGTAGACACCCAGACCCTGCTTGCCGCGCTGCAGGCGGTGGTCGATCCCAACACCGGCAAGGATCTCGTGTCCACCAAGGCGCTCAGGAATCTCCAGGCCGGCGAGGGGGGCGAGGTGTCGTTCGACGTGGAGCTCGGCTATCCGGCCAGGAGCCAGGTGCCCGCGCTGCGCAGCGCGCTGATCGCCGCGGCCCGCGCGGTGCCCGGCGTGGGCAACGTCTCGGTCAACGTCGCCACGCACATCGTGGCGCACGCGGTGCAGCGCGGCGTGCAACTGCTGCCGGGCGTGAAGAACATCATCGCCGTGGCTTCCGGCAAGGGCGGCGTAGGCAAGAGCACCACCGCCGCCAACCTCGCGCTCGCGCTCGCGGCCGAGGGGGCGCAGGTGGGCGTGCTCGACGCCGACATCTACGGCCCGAGCCAGCCCATGATGCTCGGCATCCAGGGCCGCCCCGAGAGCCACGACGGCAAGACCATGGAGCCGCTGGAGAACCACGGCATCCAGTGCAACTCGATCGGCTTCCTGGTCGACGCCGACCAGGCCATGATCTGGCGCGGGCCCATGGCCACCCAGGCGCTGGAGCAACTGCTGCGCCAGACCCGCTGGAAGGACCTGGACTACCTCGTGGTCGACATGCCGCCGGGCACCGGCGACATCCAGCTCACGCTGAGCCAGCGCGTGCCGGTGACCGGCGCGGTGATCGTGACCACGCCGCAGGACATCGCCCTGCTCGACGCGCGCAAGGGCATCAAGATGTTCGAGAAGGTGGGCGTGCCGATCCTGGGCATCGTGGAGAACATGGCGGCGCACGTGTGCAGCCAGTGCGGCCACGTGGAGCACATCTTCGGCGCCGATGGCGGCAAGCGCATGGCGGCCGAGTACGGCATGGACTACCTGGGCGCGCTGCCGCTGGACATGGGCATCCGCGTGCAGGCCGACGGCGGCCGCCCGACCGTGGTGGCCGACCCCGAGGGCGAGATCGCCACCCTCTACAAGCAGGTGGCGCGCCAGGTGGCGGTCAAGATCGCGGCCCAGGCCAAGGATTTTTCGAGCAAGTTTCCGGCGATCAAGATATCAACGGAGACATAGAGACTCCCCCCTGCGCTGAAAGGGGAACTCCCCCCTGCGCGCCTTCGGCGCTTCCCCCCTCTCTGGCGCGCCGCTGCGCGGCGCTTGGAGGGGGGACGACAGCTCGGGCCGGCGGAGCTGGACCCTCGCTGTCTCTGGGTTTTAGGCTGCCTCGCTCCGGACGCTTTGGTTCGTTTGTTCGCCCTCTGGGTTTGGAATGAGATAAGGTTGCTGCCATGAACGGTTCTCAAGCTCCCTCCTTCTGGCTCATCGGCTGGCGTTCGCTGCGGCGTGACTGGCGGGCCGGTGAATTGCGGCTGCTGCTGCTGGCGGTCACGCTCGCGGTGGCGGCGCTGACCGCGGTCGGTTTCTTTGCCGACCGGCTGCAGGGCGGGCTGGCGCGCGATGCGCGGGCGCTGATCGGCGGGGACGCGGTGGTGCGCAGCGACCAGGCGCCACCGCCCGGCTTCGAGGCCCAAGCCCGCGCATTCGGGCTGGCGAGCACGCTGTCGCTGGACTTCCCCACCATGGGCCGCGCGCGCGACGAAGACGGCGGCGCGGCGCGCCTGGTGGCGCTCAAGGCGGTGGGAGAAGGCTATCCCCTGCGCGGCGCCCTGCGGGTGGCCGAGGCGCCCGGTGCGCCCGATGTGGAAACGCGCGATGTCCCGGCGCCCGGCACGGCCTGGGTCGATGCGGCGCTGCTGGCGGCGCTCGACCTGAAGATGGGCGATGCCCTGCTGCTCGGCGACGCCAGCTTCCGGATCGCGCGGGTCATCGCGATCGAGCCCGACCGGGGCGCCGGGTTCATGGCGTTCGCGCCGCGCGTGATGATCGCCAGCGCCGACCTCGCGGCCACCGGACTGGTGCAGCCGGCCAGCCGGATCAACTACCGCCTGGCCGTGGCCGGCGACGATGCCCGGGTGGCGCAGTTCACCCGCTGGGCCGGGCAGGAGATCGAAAAACCCGGCGTGCGCGGCCTGCGGCTGGAGTCGCTCGAAGGCGGCCGGCCCGAGATGCAGCAGACGCTGGCGCGCGCCGAGAAATTCCTCAACCTCGTGGCCCTGCTGGCGGCGCTGCTGTGCGCGGTGGCGGTGGCGATCGCGGCGCGCGGCTTCGCGCAGCGCCACCTGGACGACTGCGCCATGCTGCGCGTGCTGGGCCTGTCGCAGGGCACCATGGCGCGCGCCTACACCTTCGAGTTCGCGCTGATCGGCCTGGCCGCGAGCGCGCTGGGTGTGCTGATCGGCTATGCGGTGCACCACGTGTTCGTGCTGCTGCTGGCCGGCCTGGTCGACACCCGGCTGCCCGCGCCCGGCCTCGCGCCGGTGCTGCTCGGCCTGGGCATGGGGCTCACGCTCATGATGGCCTTCGGCCTGCCGCCGGTGCTGCAACTGGCCAAGGTGCCGCCGCTGCGCGTGATCCGGCGCGACGTGGGGCAGCTCAAGCCCGCCACGCTGGCCGTGCTGGCGCTGGGCATGGCGGGTTTCGCCGCGCTGCTGCTGGCGGCCAGCCGCGACCTGCTGCTCGGCGCCATCGCAGTGGGCGGCTTCGCGGCCGCGGTGCTGCTGTTCGCCGCCGCCAGCTTCGCGGCGGTGCGGCTGCTGCGGGCCAGCGTGAACGAGGCCACCGCGCCGCGCGCGCTCGTCATGGCCACGCGCCAGCTCTCGGCGCGGCCGGTGTTCGCGGTGGTGCAGATCAGCGCGCTCGCGGTCGGCCTGCTGGCGCTGGTGCTGCTGGTGCTGCTGCGCACCGACCTCATCAGCAGTTGGCGCAGCGCCACGCCGCCGGACGCGCCCAACCGCTTCGTCATCAACGTGCAGCCGGAGCAGGGCGAGGCCTTCCAGCAGGCGCTGCGCGGCGCCGGCGTGGCGCGCTACGACTGGTACCCCATGATCCGGGGCCGGCTGGTCACCATCAACGGCCAGGCCGTGAATCCCGAGGATTTCGCCTCCGACCGGGCGCAGCGGCTGGTGGACCGCGAGTTCAACCTGTCCCACACCGATGCGCTGCCCGAGCACAACCCCGTGGTGGCGGGCCGCTGGCAGGCCGACGAGGCCGACGCGCTGAGCGTCGAAGAAGGCCTGGCCGAGGAGCTGGGGCTCAAGCTGGGCGACCGCCTGGGCTTCGACATCGCGGGGCAGACCGTGGAAGGCCGCATCACCAGCCTGCGCAAGGTGGACTGGGGCTCGATGCGGGTCAACTTCTTCGTGCTGTTCCCGCGCGCGCAGATGACCGACGTGCCGGTGACTTATATCAGCGCCTTCCGCGCGCCCGAGCCGGGGGCCGGGTTCGACAACGCGCTGGTGCGCCAGTTTCCCAACATCACCAACGTCGACATGAGCCAGACCATCGCGCAGGTGCAGCGCGTGCTGGGCCAGGTGATCGGCGCGGTGGAGTTCCTGTTCGTGTTCACGCTCGCGGCCGGCCTGGTGGTGCTGCTGTCGGCCGTGACCGCCACGCGCGGCGAACGCGAGCGCGAGTTCGCGATCCTGCGTGCGGTGGGTGCGGGCTCGGCCCTGCTGCGCCAGGTGCAGCGCGTCGAGCTGCTCGGCGTGGGGTTGCTCGCGGGATTCCTGGCGTCCGTGGTCGCGATCGCGGTCGGCTGGGCGCTGGCGCGTTTCGCGTTCGAGTTCAGCTGGACCGCGTCGCCCTGGGTGCCGCTGGCTGGCGCCGCCACCGGCGCCGTGCTGGCGCTGCTGGCCGGCTGGTGGGGGCTGCGCAGCGTGCTGCGCACGCCGGTGGTGGAGACTTTGCGCAAAGCTATGGTGTGAGGGAGCACCCCCCTGCGCCGCTTTGCGGCTTCCCCCCTCTCTGGCGCGCCTTCGGCGCTTGGAGGGGGGACGACATCTCGGGCCGGCGGAGCCGGACCCTCGCTGTCTCTGGGTTTGGGCTTCTTCGCTCGTTGAGGGTCGCATGAACGCTCCCCGAAGCACACCACAACCGTCCCAAACACCGTTCGAGTGGATCGGCGGCGAGGCGCGGGTGTTGGCGCTGGTGGAGCGTTTCTACGACCTGATGGACATCGAGCCCGCTTATCGCGAATTGCGCGCGGTGCACGGCAGCACGCTGGACCGTGCGCGCCAGAAGCTGTTCTGGTTTCTCTGCGGCTGGCTCGGCGGTCCGCAGCATTACACCGAGCGCTTCGGCCATCCGCGCCTGCGCGCGCGCCATCTGCCGTTCGTGATCGGCATCGCCGAGCGCGACCAGTGGCTGGCCTGCATGGACCAGGCCATGGGCGAGACCGACGTGGACCCGGAGCTGCGCGAGCGGCTGCGGGCCAGCTTCTTCCAGACCGCGGACTGGATGCGCAACGCGCCCGGATGACCCGCCAGGGCGGGCCCTAGCCGAACACCGTGTCGCTGGGGGCGTGCGCGGAGCCCATGTAGAGCTTGAGGACGGCTGCCTCGCCGTCGTGTTCCCAGAGCCGGCCCAGGACCGTGAACTGGCGGCCGGCGAAGCGCACCACGTCGCCGCGCGCGGGCGGCACCGGGTGGCCTTGCCAGAAGGCGGGCACGGTGATCGACGAACGGCGGATCCACTCCTGGTCGTCGGAGGGAAACACGCAGACCACGCGCAGCGAAGACAGGCTCATGAAGGCTCCTCAGGAGGACGGGCCATGCTTTCTTCCAGGCCCGCAGGCGCCAAGCTTACCGCGCCCCGGGGCGCAGCAGCACCACCAGCGCGCCCGCGCCGCCCTCGGCCGGGCGGGCCTGCACGAAGGCCATCACCTCCTTTTTCTGCACCAGCCAGCGCAGCACCCGCTGCTTGAGCACCGGCGTGCGCCCGGGCGAGCCCAGTCCCTTGCCGTGCACCACCCGCACGCAGCGCAGGCCGGCCTGGTGGGCGTCGCGGATGAACCCGCCCAGCGACTCCCGGGCCTCGTCGGTGCGCAGGCCGTGCAGGTCGATCTGCCGCTGGATGCTCCAACTGCCTTCGCGCAGCTTGCGCACCACGTCGGGCCCGAGGCCCGGGCGGCGAAAGCTCAGCCGCTCGTCGGTGTGCAGCAGGGTCTCCACGTCGAACTCGTCCGACAGCGCCTCGCGCATCACCGCCGCCTCGTCGCGCTGGCGCTGCACCGGCCTGGGCTCGACCGGCGCATGGTGCGGCTCGACGCGGTTCGGGTCGGCGATCGGCCGCACCGGCCCCACCGCGCGCGCGAACAGTCGCTGCTCGGCCTCCTGGCGCAACCGCGCCTGCCGCAAGGCCTCGCGCCGCGCAGCCTCGGCAGCGGCCCGTTCCGCCAACGCGCGCTTGAACACCCCGAGATCGGCCAGCGAGCGGACTTTCATGCTCATGCCAGCGATTGTCGCCCGTTCACGGAGGCGCGAAAAACCCAGGGACAGCGAGGGTCCGGCTCCGCCGGCCCAAGCTGTCGTCCCCCCTCCAAGCGCCGCGCAGCGGCGCGCCAGAGAGGGGGGAAGCCGCGCAGCGGCGCAGGGGGGAGTCTTCAGACCATCCCCAGCTCCGCCATCGACACCGTCTGCTCGCGCGTGACGATGAAGTGGTCGAGCACGCGCACGTCGACCAGCGCGAGCGCCGCCTTGAGCGTGGTGGTCAGGCTCTCGTCCGCACGCGACGGGCTGGCCGAACCGCTGGGGTGGTTGTGGGCCAGCACCACCCCGGCGCAGTGGTGGTGCAGCGCCCGCAGCACCACTTCGCGCGGGTACACGCTGGTCTGCGTGAGCGTGCCCCGGAACAGCTCCTCGAGCGCGATCAGGCGGTTCTGGCTGTCCAGGAACATGACGGCGAAGACTTCATGCAGCCGTGCGCCGAGCTGCAGCTTCAGGTAGTCGCGCACCGCTTGCGGGCCGTCGAATACCGAGGTCTCGCGCAGGCGGTGCGCCAGCGCGCGCCGCGCCAGCTCCAGCACCGCCACCACCTCGGCGCGCTTGGCCGGCCCCAGGCCCTTGACCTGGCGCAGCGCGTCCGCGCCGGTGTGCAGCAGGCCGCCCATGCCGCCGAAGCGGTCGAGCAGTTCCTGGGCCAGTTGCACCACGTGCTTGCCGCGGATGCCGGTGCGCAGCAGCAGCGCCAGCAGCTCGACGTCGCTGAGCGCCGAGGCGCCGCGCGCCAGCAGCTTCTCGCGCGGCCGCGCGTCCTGGGGCAGGCTCTTGAGCCCGGGGCTGAGCAGGCCTTCCATGGGGTCTTCTCCCTGGTTGAAGGTGAAGGCCGTTTTTTACAACAGGCGTTTTGCCCGGTACTCCCCTCCCCATTCGCAGCGGCGGCGCGGGCAGCCCATGGCCGATGATGGCCGTTCGTCACTCGGGCTTGATGTTGGCGCTCTTGAAGGCCTGGCCGACCGTTTCCAGGTCCGATTCGATGCTCTTGCGGAATTCCTCGGGCGAGCCGCCGATCACGCTCCACTGCTGCTCCGCGATCCTGGCGCGCACGTCGGGCTGCTGCAGCGCGGCGTTGAAGGCTTCCGACAGCTTGCGCACCACGGGTTCGAGCGTGCCGGCGGGCGCGAAGAAGCCCATCCAGTTGCCGAAGGGCCGGAACGAAGGCAGCTCCTCCGTGATGGCGGGCACGCCGGGCTGCGCGGCGCTGCGCCGCGTGGACATCATGGCCAGGAGCTTCACCTGTTCGGGCGTCCAGGGCCCCAGCGGCGACAGCACGGAAGCTTCTAGGCGGCCGGCCATCAACTCGGTGGCGACCTGCGCTGCGCCCTGGTACGGCACATGCAGCATCTGCACGCCGGCCGCGGTCTTGAACTGCTCCATCAGCAGGTGGTTGAAAGAGCCGTTGCCGACGCTGCCGTAGTTCACCTTGGTGGGGTTCGCCTTCAGGTACTGCACGAACTCGCGCGTGTTGCCGACGGGGACGCGCGTGCTCACCATCAGCGCCACGGGGATGTCGGCCACCGCGGTCACCGGCACGAAGCTGCGCACGGGGTCGTAGGGCAGGTCCTTGCGCAGGAAGCTGTTGAGCAGAAAGCCCGACGTGGAGCTCAGCAGGATGGTGTGGCCGTCCGGCGTGGCGCGCGCGGCGAGCGTCTGGCCCAGGATCCCGTTGGCACCCGGCTTGTTCTCGAACACCATGGGTTGGCCGAGGCTCTTGCTCGCGCGGTCGATCACCAGGCGCCCGATGGCGTCCAGCGGCGAGCCGGGCGGATACGGAAAGATCACCTGGATCGGGCGCGTGGGATAGTTCTGCGCCTGGGCCGCGCAGGACGCGGCCAGCAGCAGCGCGGCGGCTGCCCGGAGCAGCGATTGCTTCAATAGCGGTGTCATGGTGTCTCCTTGTCTGGGTTGCGTGGTGAGGGAGAAGCGCCGGGCTGGCGCAGAAGGCCCGCAAAGGCGTCGCAGCTCGCGTCGCTGGCGCGGCGCGCGGCGTCCGACTCCGCGAAGAAACCGAAGAAGGGGTGGAACATGTCGGGGAAGTCGAGCACCCGAACCGGCACGCCTTGCGCCTGGAGCCGGGCCGCATAGGCCAGGCCTTCGTCGCGCAGGGGGTCGTGGCCGGCCACCGCGATCACCGCGGGCGGCGCGCCGGCGAGGCTGGCCGCGCGCAGCGGCGAGGCTGGAAGACCCTGCGCCAGATGCGGGGTGTTCCCGATGTACAGGCGCGCGATGTCGGCCAGGTCGCCGGCGCTCAGCATGGGGTAGTCCCGCCCCGATGCCGCGATCCGCGCCACGTCGCGCCCGAGGTCGACGCCGGGCACCACCAGCAGTTGCGCCGCCAGGGCCGGCGCGCGGCTCCGCAGCGACAGGGCGGTCGACGCCGCGAGGTTGGCGCCTGCGCTCTCGCCCGCAATCGCGACCCGGCCCGGATCGCCGCCGAGCGCGTGCGCATGCTCCAGCACCCAGGTGGTCGCGGCCAGCGCATCGTCGTGGGCGGCCGGGAACGGGTGCTCCGGCGCGAGCCGGTACTCCACGGACACCACGACGGCCCGCAAGTCCCGGCACAGCTTGCGGCCGATGTCGTCCATCAGCTCGATGCTGCCCAGCACGAAGCCGCCGCCGTGGAAGAACAGCACGGTCGGCAGGGGGCGTTCCGCGTCTTGCGGCCAGTAGATGCGCACCGGTACGTCCAACCCGCCGGCGCGGGCCACCGTGTCCTCGAAGCGGCCGATCTCGGGCGGTGCGTGGGCCGCCCGCGCTGCCATGATCGCGCGCCGCATCCGCTCCCGCGCCTCGTCGGGGGTGCCGCTGAAGGGGGGCGGTGCGCCGCGCGCCCGGATCGCCGCGACGATGGCCGCGAGCTGCGGGTCCAGTGCGGCGGTGGCAGGCGCCTGGCAGGCGGTGTTCATGGCAACCCCAGCACGTAGCGTTGCGAATCGAGCGCGCGCTGCCGCAGGCCTTCCAGGTCGATGCCCACCATGCGGCCATTGCGCTTCACCGCGCGGCCCGCGACGAAGACCGTGTCCACGTTGCCCGGGTGGGCCGCCAGCACCACGGCACCGACGGCGTCGGAGACGGGCGTCAGATTGAGGTCGGTGGTGCGCAGCAGCATCAGGTCGGCCTGCTTGCCGGGCGCGAGCGCCCCGACCTTGTGCGCCAGGCCGGTGGCCTGCGCGCCGGACAGGGTGGCGAAGGCCAGCACGTCGCGCAGGGTGAGCGACGCCGGCGCGTTCTTCACGGTGGAATGCCCGCCGCCCATCCAGGAGCGGTAGTAGGCGAAGGCGTGCCGCATCTGCGTGAACATGTCGCCCGAGCACTTGGTCTCGGTGTCGCCGCTGAGGCTGGGGCGGATCCCGACGGCGAGCATGCGGTCCAGGGGCAGGTCGCCGATGCCTTGCGCGTTCAGCTCGCAGTGCACGCCCAGGGAGGCGGTGACCCCCGCATCGGCCATCATCGCGATCTCGTCGCAGCCGCTGTGGCAGCAGTGCACGAAGGTCAGGTCCTCGCCGAGCACGCCCGCGGCGTGCATCTGCGCGATGCCGCGCACCGGGGCATTGCGCGCATAGGCGC
The DNA here is from genome assembly GCA_964487025.1 of uncultured Hydrogenophaga sp. Lineage (GTDB taxonomy): Bacteria > Pseudomonadota > Gammaproteobacteria > Burkholderiales > Burkholderiaceae_C > Hydrogenophaga. The sequence continues at coordinate 20,471 of CAZAPJ010000044.1, read as the reverse complement.
CCATGTGGATGGTCGAGCGGATGCCGAGTTCGCGCGCCAGCCGCAGGTCGGCCAGCCAGACCTCGCGCTGCGCCATCTCCGGGCCGCGGCCGGCCATGGCCAGCGTCAGCAGCTGGTCGTCGCTGGCGAAGTGGTCGCGGCGCAGCCGCCGGATGTCCTCCGGGTGGCCGCGGGCGCTGTCGAACATCCAGGACGCGCCGTCGACCAGCGGCCACCCGTGCGCGAACACGCCGCGGATGCCCGCGTCGCGCAGCGCCTGGATGGCGGCGTCGGTGTGCTCCGGGCTGTTCTGCACGTGGGCCCAGTCGAGCATGGTCGTGATGCCGCCGTCCAGCGCGGACACCGCGCCCAGCAGGGTGCCGATGTAGACGTCTTCCGGCCGGTAGGCCGCGCCCTTGCGTCCGAGCATCTCCGCGAAGTAGATCTGCGGATCGATGTCGGCATAGCGGTGCCGCACGCAGGTCTGCCAGGTGTGCCTGTGGGTGTCCACGAAGCCGGGCAGGACGATCGTGTCGCTGGCATCGACGATCTCGGCATCGGCCGCGTCGATGCGCGGCGCGACCGCCGCGATGCGCTCGCCCTCGATCAGCAGGTCGCCCTGCGGCAGGTCGCCGACCGCGGCGTCCATGCTGACGATCCAGCCGCCGCGCAGCAGGATGCGCGGTGGCGTCATGTGAGCTCCCCGAGCCAGCCGGCCAGTTGCTGCGGCGCAGTGTCGGCACCGTCATCGGCCCACGCCACGTAGGCGTCCGGGCGCACCAGCAGGCGCTTCACGCCCTGCAGGCTCGCGGGCACCCGGCCGGCGCGGGCCTTCACCGCGGTGACGGGCAGGCGCCCGGTTTCCAGCGTGGCGCCCGAGGCCCGGTCGGCCTCGAGGTCCAGCAGCAGGAAGCGGCGGTCGCGCAGCAGCTCGGTGACGGTGGTGGCACGGCCCTCCACGGTCACCAGGTCCAGGTCCGGCACGCGCCCGCCGGCCAGGCGGTGGCTGCCGGGCGCCGCGGGATAGGGCTGCTCCAGGCCGCACAGCTCCAGCACCAGGCGGCGCTGCACGTCGGGCAGCGGAACGATCGCGCTGGCCATGTAGCGCTTGAGGGCCACGCCTTCGGGCTCGAAATTGAACTGCAGCGCGCACTGCGTCTCGACGCTGCGCAGCAGCGCGCGCATCACGGGCAGCCGCTCCGCCTCGTAGGAATCCAGCGTGGCCTCGCCGCCGCGCCCCTGCACCACCTGCGCGAGCTTCCAGCCCAGGTTGAAGGCGTCCTGCAGGCAGAAGTTCATGCCGACACCGCTGGCCGGGTAGTGGATGCGTGCCGACTCCCCGACCAGGAACACCCGCCCCTGGCGCAGCCGCGGCACGGCGCGCATCTGGTCGTCGAAGCGCGAGGCCCAGCGGAAGGCGCGGATGCCGTAGTCGGTGCCGTGCACGTCGCGCAGGCACTGCAGCACCTCCGGCAGCGTGACGGGGTCGTCCTTGGGCGCGTGCCGGCGCTCGCGGTGCACGATGTTGAAGCGCGTGATGCCGTGGCCGAAGCGGTAGCCCCGTGCCCAGCCCATGTCGTTGTCGCCGTTGAACCGGCCTTCCGGCCAGGGGGCTTCCAGTTCGGCGTCCACGACGATGCCGCGAAAGCTCGGCGCGCGGCCTTCGAAAGGGATGCCCGCCTGGGTGCGGACCGCGCTGCGCGCGCCGTCGGCGCCGACCAGGTAGCGCGCGCGCAGCGTACCTGTGCGGCCTTGCGCATCGACTGTCCGGACCTCGACCATGTCAGCGGTCTGGTCGAAGCCCTCCAGACTCGTGCCGCGCAGGAAGTGGGCGCCGCACTCCTGCGCCCACTGCCACAGCAGCTCCTCGGTCATGTTCTGCGGCAGCCCGAGCGTGAAGCCGAAGCGGGTCTCTAGGTGTTCCCAGCGGATCGGGTGGAACCCGGCCCAGATGTGCGACGGGCGCAGCGGGAACGGCGAGATCTCGCGCGTCTTGGCCACGAAGCGGTCCGCGATGCCGCGGGCGTCGAGCAGTTCCAGCACGCGCGGCAGGATCGTGCCCGCCCGCGACTGCACGCCCTCGGTGCGGCGCTCCAGCACCAGGGTGCGCGCCCCATGGCCGGCCAGCTCGGCGGCGAGCATCAGGCCCGAAGGGCCTGCGCCCGCGACGATCACGTCGTATTCCATCCGTTGTCTCCTCAAGGCTTGCGGCGCGAATGGTCGTGGCGCACGTGGCTTTTGCCAAATCAAACATTTAAAGGAATATCATTTGCGGAATAAATAGGAGAGGTCCATGCGCTTCAACAAGCTGGACATGAACCTGCTGGTGGTGCTGGACGCGCTGCTGGCCACCCGCAGCGTGGGCAAGGCCGCGGAGCGGCTGTTCCTGAGCCAGCCCGCCACCAGCCTGGCGCTGGGGCGCCTGCGCGACTACTTCAAGGACGATCTGCTGGTTCCTGTCGGCAAGGCCATGGTGCCCACGCCGCTGGCGGAGGAACTGGCCGCGCCGGTGCGCGAAGTGCTGGTGCAGGTGCAGACGATCTCGCGCACGCGGCCCAGCTTCGACCCGCGCGCGACCCGGCGGCGTTTCACGATCGAGTCTTCGGACTACGTGATCGCGGTGCTGCTGTCGGAGGTGATCCGCCGCGCGGCCAGCCTGGCTCCCCTGATGCAGTTCGACGTGCGCTCCCTCAGCCCGCAGACGCCGCAGCACCTCGAGAGCGGCGAATGCGAGCTGCTGGTCGCGCCCGATTTCGTGAAGATCGCGGACCACCCCAGCGAGCCGCTTTTCGAGGATTCCTTTTCGTGCATCGTGTGCCGCCATCACCCCGCATGGAAGAAGGGCCTGTCGCGGGAGGCCTATTTCGAGTCGGGCCACGTGGGGGTGGAGTGGGGCGGCGGGAGGCGGCTGACGCTGGACGCCCGCATCATGAGCGCCGAGCTGCGCGAGCGGCACCAGGATGTGATCGCCCCCAATTTCATGCTCGTGCCGGAGTTCCTCGTGGGCACGCCGCGCATCGCGACGCTGCCCACGCGCCTCACGAAGCTGATCGCCGGCCGCTTCCCGGTGCGCGTGCTGCCCTGCCCGGTGCCGATCCCGCACTTCGTGGAACTGCTGCAATGGCACAAGTACAAGGACCGTGACCCGGCGATCGGCTGGCTGCGCTCGCTGATCCGCGAGGTGGCTGCCGAGATGGGCGACTGAAACAGGACACGGGGCTGGGTGCGGCAGCCCTCCCGGCCCGTGCCCGCTTTCTACAATAGGCATTCTTCCCATTACGCCCCGCTCCATGCCCCACGTCCAAGAAGGCTCCTTCCTGACCCTGCACTACCGCATGTCCGGTCCGCAGGGGCAGGTGATCATCGACACCTTCGGCGGCCAGCCGGCCACGCTGAGCCTGGGCGCGGGCGAGCTCTCGCCGGCGATCGAGCAGCGGCTCATGGGGCTGGAGGAGGGGGCGCACGCGGTGATCGAGCTGGCCGCGGGCGAGGCGTTCGGCGAGCGCCAGGCCGAGATGGTGCAGTGGGTCGCGCGCAAGCTGCTCGACCAGCTCGGCGACCCGGACGAGCGCTATGCCGCGGGCGACGTGGTGCAGTTCCCCACGCCCGATGGCCAGGGCAGTTACGCGGGCGCCGCGCTGCAGGTGCGCGAGGACGGCGCGGTGCTGTTCGACTTCAACCACCCGCTGGCCGGCCAGCCGGTGCGTTTCGAAGTCCAACTGATCGGGGTGCTCTGATGGGCGGCGCGCAGGAAATCGTCCTCGCCGAACCGCGCGGTTTCTGCGCCGGGGTGGACCGCGCGATCGAGATCGTGGAGCGCGCGCTGGTCAAGTTCGGCCGGCCGATCTACGTGCGCCACGAGATCGTGCACAACACCTACGTGGTCAACGAGCTGAAGTCCAAGGGCGCGGTCTTCATCGAGGACCTGGCCGAGGTGCCGCCGGGCGCCACGCTGGTGTTCTCGGCCCATGGCGTGAGCAAGGCGGTGCAGGAAGAGGCGCGGCAGCGCGGCTTCCAGATATTCGATGCCACCTGCCCGCTGGTGACCAAGGTGCACGTGGAGGTGGCCAAGCTGCACCGCGAGGGCTACGAGTTCATCATGATCGGCCACAAGGGCCACCCCGAGGTGGAAGGCACCATGGGTCAGCTCGACGGCGGCATCCACCTGGTCGAGGACGTGGACGACGTGGCGCGCCTGGCGCCGGCGCAGGCGGACAAGCTCGCGGTCGTCACGCAGACCACGCTGTCGGTGGACGACGCCGCGCAGATCCTCGCGGCCGTCAAGGCCCGCTTTCCGCAGGTGCGCGAGCCCAAGCAGCAGGACATCTGCTACGCCACGCAGAACCGGCAGGACGCGGTCAAGCTGCTCAGCCCGCAGGTGGACGTGGTGATCGTGGTGGGCAGCCCGACCAGCTCCAACAGCAACCGGCTGCGCGAGGTGGCGCTCAAGCTGGGCACGGCCAGCCACATGGTGGACAACGCCGACGAGCTCAAGGCCGAATGGTTCGAGGGCAAGCGCCGCGTGGGGCTGACCGCGGGCGCGTCGGCGCCGGACATCCTGGTGCGCCAGGTGATCGACCGCATCAAGGCCATGGGGGCGATCTCCGTGCGCACCATGGACGGCCTGGTCGAGAGCACCAAGTTCCCGCTGCCCAAGGGCCTCAAGGCGGCCGAGGGCGAATCGCAGCCGCCGCTGACGCATCTCCGCTGAGGCCGGGCCGGCATGGCCCCAAAACTACAATCGCCCGCATGCTAGACATCGCCCAACTGAGAAAGGACCTCGACACGGTCGTGGCCCGCCTGGAAACCCGCAAGCGGCCGCAGCCGTTCCTGGACGTCGCGGCCTTCCGCGCGCTCGAGGCCGAGCGCAAGGCGTTGCAGACCCGCACCGAGGAACTGCAGAGCCAGCGCAACACGCTGTCCAAGCAGATCGGCCAGCTCAAGGCCAGGGGCGAGAACGCCGATGCGGTGATGGCGCAGGTCGCCGCGTTCAAGGCCGAGCTCGAGGCCTCGGCCGCGCGGCTGGACGTGATCCAGTCCGAGCTGCACGGCCTGCTGCTGGCGGTGCCCAACCTGCCCCACGCGAGCGTGCCGGTGGGCGGGGACGAGTCGGCCAACGTCGAGGTGCGGCGCTGGGGCGCGCCGCGCGCGTTCGATTTCCCGGTGCGTGACCACGTCGACATCGGCGCGCCGCTGGGCCTGGACTTCGAGACCGGCGCGCGGCTCTCGGGCTCGCGCTTCACCTTCATGCGCGGCCCGATCGCCCGGCTGCACCGCGCGCTGGCGCAGTTCATGCTGGACGTGCAGACCCAGGAGCACGGCTACACCGAGTGCTACACGCCCTACATCGTCAACCGCGAGATCCTCGAGGGCACCGGGCAGCTGCCCAAGTTCAAGGAAGACATGTTCTGGGTCAGCCGTGGAGGGGATGAATCCCAACGCGAGCAGTACCTGATCTCCACCAGCGAGATCTCGCTGACCAACAGCGTGCGCGAGCAGGTGCTCGCCGAAAGCGCGCTGCCGATCAGGCTCACCGCGCACAGCCCGTGTTTTCGCTCCGAAGCCGGCAGCGCCGGGCGCGACACGCGCGGCATGATCCGCCAGCACCAGTTCGACAAGGTCGAGATGGTGCAGGTCACGCATCCCGACCGCAGCTACGAGGCGCTGGAGCAGATGGTGGGCCACGCCGAGGCCATCCTGCAAAAGCTCGAGCTGCCCTACCGAGTGATCACGCTGTGCACCGGCGACATGGGCTTCGGCGCCGCCAAGACCTACGACCTCGAGGTCTGGGTGCCGGCGCAGAACACCTACCGGGAGATCTCGAGCTGTTCGAACTGCGAGGGCTTCCAGGCGCGGCGCATGCAGGCGCGCTTCAAGAACGCGCAGGGCAAGAACGAGCTCGTGCACACGCTCAACGGCTCGGGCCTGGCCGTGGGCCGCGCGCTGGTGGCGGTGCTCGAGAACCACCAGAACGCCGACGGCAGCGTCACCGTGCCCGCGGCGCTCAGGCCCTACCTGGGCGGGCTGGAGCGGCTTTCCTGAGCGCCCAGCCATCGCGAACGCGCAGGCCCCGCTTGCCCAGATGCGCAGGCCCGGGCGTGGCGGGGCCGGTATAACCCCGGCATGACGCTCTCCTGGATCGCCTGGGCCTGGATTCCTCTCACGGTCTGGGCCGCCCTCGCGCAGACCGCGCGCAACGCCGCGCAGCGCTCCCTGACCACCGAGCTGGGCACGCTGGCCGCCACGCTGGTGCGTTTCCTCTATGGCCTGCCGCTCGCGGCGGCCTGGGTGGCGGGGCTGACGCTGTGGGGCGGCGCCGAGGTGCCGGCGTTCGGCACGCCGTACGCGGCCTGGATCGCGCTCGGCGCGTTCACCCAGGTGGGGGCGATGGCGTTCCTGCTGCTGGCCATGGCCGAGCGCAACTTCGTGCTGGCCGTGGCCTATTCCAAGACCGAGGTGCTGCAGGTGGCGCTGTTCTCGGCCGTGCTGCTGCACGAACTGCCCGGCCTGCTCGCGGTGGCGGCCATGCTCGTGGCCACGCTGGGCGTGGTGCTGCTCTCGCGGCCGGCGGGCGGCTGGCGCGCGCTGCGGGCGGGGCAGGGCAACGGGCGGCTGGTGACCTACGGCCTCGCATCGGGCGCCTGTTTCGCGCTCGCGAACGTGGGCTTTCGCGGCGCATCGCTCGCGCTGGGCGAGGGCGTGCCGCCCTGGGTGGCGGGCGCCTGGGGCGTGTTCTGGGCGCAACTGCTGCAAAGCGTGGTGCTGGGCGGCTGGTTGCTGGCGCGCCAGCCGGGCGTGGCGCGGGCCGTCGCGCGCGCGTGGCGGCTGTCGATGGTGGCGGGCTCGATGGGCGCGCTGGCCTCGATCGCCTGGTTCACCGCCTTCGCCATGCGGCCGGCGGCGGACGTGCGCACGCTGGGGCTGGTGGAGGTGCTGTTCAGCTACCTCGTCTCGCGCCGCATGTTCCGCGAAAGCCTTTCGCGCACCGAGGCGCTGGGCCTGGTGCTGGTGGGCGCGGGGCTGGTGGGCATCTGCGCCCAGTGGTAGGGGACCTAGGCGGCGCGCACGGGGTTGCCGAGCGTGCCGATGCGCGAGATCTCGACCTCGATCCGGTCTCCGGGCCGAAGCCACACCGGCGGCGTGCGCGCCGCGCCCACGCCTTCCGGGGTGCCGGTGGAGATCACGTCGCCGGGCCGCAGCTCGGCGAAGCGCGAGACGTAGCTCACCAGATCGGGAATCGGGTGGATGAGCTGCGAGGTGCTGGCGCGCTGCATCTCCTGGCCATTGAGCCGCGTCACCAGCGTCAGGTCGCCGGCGTCGCCCACCTCGTCGGCGCTCACCAGCCAGGGGCCGCAGGCGCCGCTGCGCTCGAAGTTCTTGCCGGCGGTGACCGAATGCTTCTGGAAGTCGCGCACGCTGCCGTCGTTCAGGCAGGTGTAGGCCGCCACGTGCCGCAGCGCGGCGTTGGGGGCGATGTGGCGGCCGGGCAGGCCGATCACCAGCGCGAGCTCGCCTTCGAAATCGAGCTGGCCGGACAGCGGCCCGGGGTGTTCGATCGCCGCTCCATCCGCGACCAGGCTGGCCGGGCGGCGGATGAACAGCGAGGGCTGGCCCGACGGTTCGCGGCCGGCCTCGCTGGCGTGGGCGCGGTAGTTGATGCCGATGCAGTACACCGTCGCGCCCGGGGTGAGCGGCACGCAGGGCGCGACCGCGGACAGCGCGAGGTCCGGCGCGCCGCCGGACCCCGCGGGCGCAGCCGCCCGGGCGGCTGCGAGCACCTCGGCGAAGCCGGCGCCGGCGGGTAGGCCGGACAGCGGCCGGATGCGGCCGCCGTCCTCGAGCAGGCCCCAGCCTGGCTGGCCGGCATGGGCATAGCGGATCATCTTCATGGGTTCGCGTCTCCGTGGTGGTGATGGGCGTGGCGGCCGGTCCGGGGGCGGGGCGTCAGGCCGGCCCCTGCGGGAACACCGGCACGGCCTTGCGGTGGGCGATGCGCCAGCCCGCGGGCGTGCGCTCGAACACGTCCTGGTACTCTCCCACCGCCTCCAGGCAGGCGGCCGGGCGGGTGTCGGCGCCGGGCGCGGAGGCGTCGCGGCGGAAGAACAGGAAGGCCGTGGTGCCGGCGATGCGGTCGGCCGACTCGGGCACGAGGACGGTGTGGGGGCAGACGTGGCGCGTCACGATGTGCGCCGGCCGCCGGCCCAGGGCTTCGGCCAGCGCGGCGCGCCCGCGCAGCGCCTCGCCCTTGCGGTCGAACACGCCGTCCTCGGTGAAGAGGCCGGCCACCTTGGGCGCTTCGCCGTGGTCGATGAAATGGCAGAACGCCTGCACCAGCGCTTCGCACGCGCGCCGGTCGGGCTCGGGGACCGGGGGCAACCCGTCAAGGGCATCGTGGCTCATGGATAGTCCTCATTGTTTGCATGCACGTAAGACATTAAAACCCGTATCGAACCAAAATTGTGGCAAGGATATCCATTAGATGCATGCATTTCACCGCAACCGGATGATCGACCGGGTGATCGCCGGGCTGTTGCTGCTGGCCTTGTGGTGGCTGGCCGCCGCCATTGCCGGCAGCTACTGGATCAGCTCGCCGCCCGAGACCTTGAAGCGGCTGTGGGAGATGGTGGCGCACGGCGGCCTGCTGATGCACACCGGCTACACGCTGGCGGCCGCCGGCCTGGGCTTCCTGCTCGGCGGGCTGCCGGGCGTGCTGCTGCCGATGGCCTTGCGCAAGCACCCGTTCCTGCAGGCGGTGCTCGACCCGTTCCTGACCGCGGGCTATGGCCTGCCCAAGCTCGCGCTGGCGCCGCTGTTCATCCTCTGGTTCGGCATCGGCATGGCATCCAAGGTGGTGCTGGTGGCCTCGGTGGTGTTCTTCATCGTGTTCTTCAGCACCCAGGCCGGCGTGCGCCAGGCCGACCAGCGCCTGGTGCGCATGGCGCGCGTGCTCGGCGCGCGCGAGTCCCAGGTGTCGCGCCGGGTGGTGTGGCCGGCCGTGGTGCCGTACGTGTTCGCCGGTTTCCGGATCGCCACGCCCTACGCGATCGGCGGCGTGATCATCTCGGAGCTGGTGTCCTCCAACCGCGGGCTGGGCTACCTGGTGCAGTACGGGGCCATGAGCTACAGCACGCCGGACATCTTCGCCACCGTGGCCGCGATCACCGCGGTGATCGGGCTGGCGACCTGGCTGGTCGGACGGCTCGAGCGCCGCCTGCTGCGCTGGCGGCCCGATGCGGCCACCGGGCTCCATTCGGGCGAGGTGGCGCCATGACGCCGCTGCTGGAAGTCCAGGGCCTGGGCAAGCGGTTCCCGGCTCAGGGGCCCCAGGCCGGCCCGTGGGTGGTGCGGGACCTGTCGTTCGCGCTGCGCGAGGGCGAGTTCGTCACCATGCTCGGCCCGTCGGGCGCGGGCAAGTCGACCATCCTCAACCTGATCGCCCAGGTGGATGCGCCCAGCGAAGGGCGCATCCTGCTGCGCGGCGAGACGGTGTTCGACGCCGCCTCGCCCGCGCCGCTGCGCCCCGGGCTGGGCCGGCGCATCGGCTACGTCACGCAGGACGACAACCTGCTGCCCTGGCGCACGCTGCAGGACAACGTGCTGTTCGGGCTGGAGATCGAGGGCCAGGTCGACGGCGCCGGGCGGGCGAGGGCGCGCGAGATGATGCAGGCGGTCGGCCTGGCGGACTACGCGGACCATTACCCGCACCAACTGTCCGGCGGCATGCGCAAGCGCGCCGCGCTGATCCGCACGCTGGTGTACGACCCGCCCATCATCCTGATGGACGAGCCTTTCGGCGCGCTGGACGCCCAGACGCGCCGGCAATTGCAGTCCGACCTGCAGGCCCTGTGGGCGCTCAAGCGCAAGACCATCGTCTTCGTGACGCACGACATCGCCGAGGCGATTGCGCTGGGCGACCGCGTGCTGGTGCTCGAGCGCGCGCCGGCGCGCCTGGTGGCCGAGCACGCGGTGGCGCTGGAGCGCCCGCGCGTGGTGGACGACCTGCTGAGCCAGCCGGATTTCGTGCGCCTGTACGACACCATCCGCGGGGAAGTCCGGTGAACGCCTCCCCGCCCCTGCTGCCGCGCGCCGCCTGGCTGGCGCTGGCCCGACTGGCGCTGCTGCTGTCGCTGTTCGCGCTCTGGGAGGCCGGGCACCGGGCGCTGGGGACGACCTACATCGCCGGGCCGGCGCAGGTGGCCGAGCGGCTGGCGGCGCTGCTGGCCAGCGGCGCGGTCTGGCCGCACCTGGGCGCCACGCTGCTGGCCTCCGCACTGGGTTTCGCACTCGGCTGGCTGGCGGGCTTCGCGCTGGCGGTGGTGCTGAGCCTGGCTCCGCGCGCCAGCGCGGCGATCGAACCCTACATCCTGTTCGCGATGGGGATCCCGCTGTTCGCGCTCATCCCGCTGCTGATCCTGTGGTTCGGCATCGGCATCACGCCCAAGGTGGTGATCGTGGTGTTCATGGTGTTTTTCATCGTCTTCATCACCACCTTCGCGGGGCTGCGCGGCGTGGACCGGCGCTGGCTCGACATGGGCCGCGTGATGGGCGCGACGCGCTGGCAGCTCACCGCCAAGGTGTCGTTCCACGCCATGGTGCCGCACCTCTTCGCGGGGCTGAAGATCGCGGTGCCGCGGGCGATCTCGGCCGCCATCGTGGGCGAGTTCCTGGTGGCCGACAAGGGCCTGGGCTACACCATCGAGCAGGCGCGCCAGACCGCCGACCCGGTGGGCGTGTTCACCGGCATCTTCCTGGTGATGGTGCTGGTGATGGCGGCCGACGCGCTGGTCGGCGGGCTGCAGCGGCGCGCTTTGCGGTGGCAGCGGGGCGCGGCTGAGATACTCTGAGCACCATGAGCCATCCGAGATCCCCCGCTCCCACGCAACTGGAGAACGTGCTGGCGCAATTGCGCGAATCCATCATGGGCGGGCGCTTCGCGCCCGGCGCCCGGCTGGAGGAGAAGCACCTGGCCGAGCAGATGGGCGTGTCGCGCACGCCGGTGCGCCTGGCGATGCAGTCGCTCGCCCAGGAAGGGCTACTGGTCTACAACCCGCACCGGGGTTTCCAGGTCCGGTCGTTCACCCGGCAGGAGGTGATCGACGCGATCGACGTGCGGGGCCGGCTGGAGGCTTTCGCCTGCGAGCTGCTGGCCGCGCGCGGCGTGACCGAGGCGCTCGAAACGGCGGTCGAGCAGAACCTGGCCGAGACGCGCGAACTGGTCGCCCGGCCCGTCCACACCACGCTCGACGTGGACCGCTGGGCCCAGCTCAACGAGGACTTCCACCGCCGGCTGCTGGAAGGCTCGGGCAACGGCCTGGTGCTGTCGCTGATCGCGCAGATGCGCACCATCCCCATGGCCTCGGCCGGCATCATCCCGACCACCACGGACAACCTCGAGCCCATCATGGCCTACGTGCGCGACGCGGTGGGCATGCACGCCCTGGTGTTCGACGCGATCCGCAAGCGCCAACCCGCGCGGGCGCACAACCTGATGCAGGAGCACGTGTACCAGGGGCGCGAGCGCATCCTGGGGATCCTCACCCAGTTGCAGTCGGGCGGCACCGCCGCGGCCGACGATGCCGGTCCCTGGCAGCGCATCAGCGACGTCGGGCCGGGCCGTACGCCAGCCGAGCCGTCTGCGCCGCCACGCGAGCGCCGCCTGCGCGCCGTGAAACCGGCCGGGTTTTGAACAGGCGCTGAGACCGCCTTTGGCGCGACGACGTAGACTGGACCGCGGGCCGGTCGACGCTGCTGATCCGCCGGCCTCGAACAACCAACCCGCGCGAGCCGTCCGAAAGCGGCGCGCGCGACATCCCCTATCGACACATTCCATGAACATTCCAGAACACTTCAGCCAGCTTTTCATCAACGGCGAATGGCGCGACGCCAGCAACGCGGAGCGCATTCCGGTGATCGACCCTTCGACCGAAGGCGAGATCGCCCAGGTGGCCGATGCTTCCGTGGAGGATGGCCTGCGCGCGGTCGACGCTGCCCACGAGGCCGGCAAATCGTTTGCCAGGATGCCGGCGCGGCAGCGGGGCGAGCTGCTGCGCAAGGCCTACGAACTCATGGTGCGGGACAAGGACGCGCTGGCCCGGCTGATCTCCCTGGAGAACGGCAAGAGCCTGGCGGACGCGCAGGGTGAAGTCGTGTACGCGGCCGAGTTCTTCCGGTGGTTCGCCGAGGAGGCCGTGCGCCTCAATGGCCAGCTCAGCGTCTCGCCCAGCGGGGCGAACCGCATCCTGGTCGAGTACCAGCCGATCGGCGTCGCCCTGCTGGTGACGCCCTGGAACTTCCCCGCAGCGATGGCGACGCGCAAGATCGCACCCGCGCTGGCCGCCGGGTGCACCTGCATCCTGAAACCGGCCACCGAAACGCCGCTGACTGCCTATGCGATGGCCGCGCTGCTGGCCGAAGCGGGGGTGCCCCCGGGCGTCGTGAACGTGATCACCACCTCGTCGTCCGGCAAGGTCGTTGGCGCCATGCTCCAGGATCCGCGCGTGCGCAAGCTGTCGTTCACCGGGTCGACCGAGGTGGGGCGGGTCCTGCTTCGCGCGGCGGCCGAGCAGGTGATCTCGTGCTCGATGGAACTGGGCGGGAACGCGCCGTTCGTGGTGTTCGACGACGCGGACCTGGAGGCCGCCGTGGCCGGTGCCATGGTCGCCAAGATGCGCAACGGCGGCGAAGCCTGCACCGCCGCGAACCGGTTCTACGTCCAGCGCGGCATCTACGAACCGTTCGCCCGGCGCCTCGCGCAGGAGATGGGCAAGGTTCGCGTGGGCCCCGGCAGCGACCCGGCAACGGGCTGCGGCCCGCTGATCAACCGCGCGGCCGTCGCAAAGGTCCAGTCGCTGGTTGACGATGCGGTCGGGCGCGGCGCCCGTGTGCTGGCCGGCGGCAAGGCGCTGGCCGGCACCGGCTATTACTACCCGCCAACCGTGCTGGGCGAGGTGCCGGGCGGCTCGGCGATCCTGGGCGAAGAAATCTTCGGCCCGGTCGCGCCGCTGGTGGCCTTCGATACCGAGGAAGAGGCGATCCGCCTGGCCAACGACACCGAATTCGGCCTGGTGTCCTACGTCTTCACCGGCGATCTGGCACGCGGCCTGCGGGTGAGCGAGGCGATCGAGAGCGGCATGGTCGCGCTCAACCGGGGCCTGGTGTCCGACCCCGCCGCACCGTTCGGCGGCGTCAAGCAAAGCGGGCTGGGCCGCGAAGGCGCCCACCACGGCATCCTCGAGTTCACCGAACCCAAGTACATCGCCACCAACTGGTAGCCATCACCCACAGGAAAAGGAGACCGCACCGATGCAGCGCAGCCCCGGTTCGAACGACCTGAAGATCCGCAGCCTCACCGCCACGCCCCTCTCGTACGCGCTGCCCAAGACGCGCGTCGTGCGCCACGGGATCGGCGCCGCGGTCAAGCGCGACACCGTGATCGTGAAGGTAGAAACCGAATGCGGCGTCGTGGGGTATGGCGAATCGCACCACGCGCGTTCGCCCACCGCGATCGCCGAGCTCGTCAACACCACGCTGAGGCACCTGGTCGTGGGACAGTCCGCCATGGACATCGTGGACGTCTGGCGCAGCGTGTTCGACAAGCAGATGGCGAGCCACGGCACCGGTGCCGCGGCCTACATCGCGCTGAGCGGGGTCGACCAGGCGCTCTGGGACGCCAAGGGCAAGTACCTGGGCCAGCCGGTGGCCCACCTGCTGGGCGGCGGCTGCAAGCCGCTGCTCGCCTACGCGGGCGGGGTGTCCCTGGGGTTCCAGCCGGTCGAGTCGTTGAAGGAAGAGGTGGCCGGCCTGGTCGCCAGGCATTTCAAGGTCATCAAGATGCGGTTCGGCGAAGGGCTGAAGGCGGACCTCGAGAGACTCGCCGCCGTGCGGGACGCCTTCCCGGACCTGCGCATCCTGGTCGACTGCAATTCCAACTACACGTTCGACGATGCGCGGAAGGCCATCCCCGCGCTCGAGGCAGCGCAGGTCGAGTGGCTCGAAGAGCCGGTCACGGCGAGCGACCACCGGAGCTACCGCCGCCTGAAGGAGCTGACGTCGGTGCCCCTGGCCGCCGGCGAGAACCACTATGGCCGGGCCGAGTTCGCGCGGGTGATCGAGGACGGTGCGATCCAGGTGCTGCAGCCCGACCTCTCCAAGTGCGGCGGCATCACCGAGGTGCTCAGGATCGCCCACCTCGCATCGGCCTGGCGCCTGGCGCTGCACCCCCACACGTCGGCGTCGGGGCTCAACCAGGCCGCGACCTTGCACCTGCTCAGCGCCATCGACAACCCGGGGCTGTACGAGGCCGACGCCGCGGTCGACAACCCGTTCCGGGACGTCATCTGCACGCCCACGGCGCAGGTAGCGGCGGACGGCACGGTCACCTGCAGCGACCGGCCGGGGCTGGGCATCGAGGTGGACGAGCAAGCGATGGCCCGGTTCGCCGCGATTCCCGGGCCGGGCTTCGTCTAGGGCCTGTTCACGCCAGCGCGGGCTGCGCGGTGGCAGCGGCCGCGCCGCGCACGCGCGCGACCAGCGCGGCCGGGTCGGCGGGCATCGCATCGCCGCGCCAGGCCACGTGGCCGTCGGGCCGCACCAGCACGTGGCGCCGTTCGTAGAGGCGGGCCGCCTCGGGGTGGTCGTCGATGCAGACCTCCTGCATCGGCACGCCCTGGGCGCGCGCCGCGGCCAGCAGCGCGCCGCTGCCGGCCGCGCGCGGGCCGAACGTGAGCAGCACGAAGCCGCGCCCGAAGCGGTCCAGGATCGAGTGGCCGGGCGCGAGCCAGACGTGCGGCGCGCGCGCGCCCGGCAGGCTCGAGGGCTGGTAGTCGGTGGTGCTGGCCGGACCGGACGGCGGGTGTTCGGCCGCCACCAGCGGCGAGTCGTCGTAGACGTAGCCGAGCTGGATGCCCATGGAGTTCCACTCCTTGGCGCGCCGCTCGCGGATGACCGCCGCCAGCCGCTGCCGGGCCGCCTCGCCCTCGGGCGTGTCGGCCTCGATGTCCGGCGGCACCGGCAGGCCGGCGTCTTCGGCGCGGTTGCTCGCGGCCTCGTTGACGTTGCGCGTGGCCACCGGGCGGCGCTCGGTCTCGTAGCTGTCGAGCAGCGCGTCGCCGGCCCAGCCGGCCAGCGCGGCCTCCAGCTTCCAGCCGAGGTCGACCACGTCGCCGATGCCGGTGTTCATGCCGAAGCCGCCGCGCGGCCACAGCAGGTGCGCGGCGTCGCCCGCGAGAAAGACGCGGCGGTCGCGGAAGCGCTCGGCCACCACCCGGTGCCCGGCCCAGGGCTTGGCGCCGATCAGCTCATAGGCCACGCCGTCGCGGCCCAGCGCGGCGCGGATGCGGCGGTCGGGATCGAGCGGCTCGTCGGGCTGCGCGTAGTTCATCAGCCGCCAGTGGTCGTTGCCGTCGACCCACGACAGGTTGGCGCGCCCGTCGGCGTTGACGATGTCCATCATCACGCCGGGCCGCGAGGCCAGCAGGTCGCGCAGTTCGGCCGAGCGGAAGTAGACCGTGACGTTGTGGCCTTCGGCGAAGGCGCCCTCCATGGGAATGCCCAGCGCCTTGCGCGTGGCGCTGGCCGCGCCGTCGCAGGCGACCAGGTAGTCGGCGCGCACCCGCGCGGTCTGCCCGGTCTGCGCGTGCTCGGCCTGCACGCTCACGCCGTCGCCGTCCTGCGTGAAGCCGGTGACCTGCCAGCCGGCCGACACGCCGACGTGCGGGTACGCGTCCAGGTGCCCGCGCATCACCGGCTCGAACTTCATGCGTGGGCACCAGACGCCGCTTTCCGGCGTGATGGCCGAGAGCTCGGCCTGGAAGCCTTCGTTGGAAGGGCGTTCGAAGCACAGCAGCTCGTGCCCCAGCACCCGGGTCACGAAGCGCACGTGGCGCGGGATGCCGTGCGGAAAGCCCGACGTGCGGATCTGCTCGGCAAAGCCCCAGCGGCGCATGTGCTCCATGGTCCGCGCATTGATGGATTCGCAGGTGGGAAAGTCGGGCACGTTGGTGGCGCGCTCGATCAGCAGGCAGCCGATGCCGCGCCAGCCCAGCTCGCTGCCCATCGCCAGGCCCACCGGGCCGGCGCCCACCACCACCACGGGAACGCGCGTCTCCTTGCCCGCCTGCAGCGCTGGCCGGCCTGTGTTGTCACTCATGTTGCCTTGTCCGTCTGCTGCACGATGTCCCACGCCGATTCGCCGCCGCGCCAGCGCGCCACCAGCGCCACCGGGTCGACCGCGTGGCCGACCGGGTTGGCCGCGTAGGCCGCCGACTTCAGGAACGCCAGGTAGCCTTCCTCCTCGGGGAAGTTCGCGGCCGACAGCTCGACCATGTTCTGGTCGACGTCCAGGTAGTAGAACGAGGTCGACGGGCCATGGTTGAAGCATCGGTAGGGCAGGATGCCGACCGAGGCCAGGCGCTCGTAGCGCGTGAACAGCTCCTCGATGCGGCCGTGGCGCAGTTGCATGTGGTGCAGCCCGCTGGCCTGGTCCGACGGCGCCTGGCGCGGGTAGTCGAACAGCGCGACGATCTGGCCGAACGGGTAGCCGCTGGCGATCCGCATGAAGCACAGGCGCAGGTCCGTCGGCAGCTTCTCGCTGCCGGCCAACTGCTCGCGCCGCGTGGCCCAGTCGGGCGGCGTGTGCTCGAAGTAGGGCTTCACGCCCAGCACCTGCTGGTACCAGGCTTTCATCTCGTCGTAGCGGGCGGTGCGCAGCACGACCTCGCTCAGGCGCGGCGGCGCCAGGTCGGCCGTCACCGGGGCATCGGCCGGGGCAGGGGCGTTGGAACTCACGTCGATGTCCTCACCAGCCTTCACTGCGCATACTGGTTGGTGAACAGGCCGCTCAGGTTGTCGCGCCGCTCTTCGGGCTTGAGCACGCCGGACACCAGCGCGAAGCGCTGCGTGTTGACCAGCGCCTCTTCGCGCGTGAGGGTATTGGCCGGCGAGGTGGAGCGGATCAGCTCGAACGACTTGTCCAGCGCCTGCGGCGAGAGCTGCGGGAAGCGGCCCTTGATGATGTCCTTGGCGCGCTGCGGGTCGTCCTTCATCATCTTGAGGGCTTCGTTCAGGCCGCCGACCAGCCGGGCGCACACGTCGCCGGACTTGGCGCAGAAATCCGCGCGCGTGGCGATGATGTTGGACGCATAGGGGTTGAGTTCGGGCTGGTCCTCGCGCGGGTTGCGGATCGCCACGCGCGCGCCGTCCTGCAGGGCCATGGACACGAAGGGCTCGCCGAAGATGAAGCCGTCGATCGCGCCCGACTTGAGCGAGGACACCATGTTCGGCGGCTGCATCGGCGTGAGGACGAAGTCGCGGTCGGCGTCCATGCCCACCTTCTTGGCGATCGACTTGATGAACGCGTGCGGCATGCCCAGCGGCGTGTCGATCGCCAGCGTGAGGCCCTTGAGGGAGCCCACGCGCGTGGCGAGGTCGCCGTCGAGCTTGATCTTGCGCTGCTCGATCGCCTTGGGGCTGACCACCACCTCCATCAGGAACTCCTCGTGCGTGGTGGCGATGACCTGCAGCGCCTGGCCCCGCGCCGAGGCGCGCAGCACCGAGGTCACGGCGGTGCTGGCGAAGTCGGCGCTGCCCGCGACCATGGCGTTGGTGGCGCCCGGGCCGGCGATCAGCGGCAGCTTGACGTCGAGCCCGCGTTTCTTCCACAGGTCCGCGTCGGCGGCGATGTAGATCGGCGCGAAGATGATCGCGGTCGCCGGCAGCGCGAGCGTGGTGGTCGTCATCGTCTGGGCGGACGCGCCCAGGGCGCAGGCGGCCGCCGCCAGGGCGGCCAACCACCGGGCGCAGACCTTGAAGGGATGGGGCAGCAGCAATGTCATGGCGGTGTCTCCTTTTCTGAGGTGGTGCTTTTTGCATGCACGTTGTGGAGTATTTGGGAGGATTAGGAAAAATGCATCCGTACTTCTCCTATATATGCATGCATATTGGGAAAAAATCGTAGTGCGCTGGCCTGCCATCCGATACCTGCGCGGTTCTACGGGTAAGCCCTAGGCTGAGCTTGTCCCTGCCCCCCGATATTCCACAGTCGAGGTCGCCATGCGGCTCGTGTTTCCTGGGCAGCGGGCCCATCGTTCGTACTGCATCGGGCCGATGCAACCCGGCGAGACAGGCCGTATGATGTGCCGCGTCACTTCAACGAAGAGAGGAGCGTCTATGGAACAGATTTTGATCAATCTGATCGCAGGAGCCATCGGGGGCAATGCCGCCGGAAAGGCGTCGCCGAAGCTCAATCTCGGCGCGATCGGCAATACGATTGCCGGCGCGGTCGGAGGAGGTGTCCTGGGACAGCTCGTGACCTTGCTGATCCCGGCTGTCACGGCGGCCGCCCAGACTGGGAATCTGAGTATTGGGGGAATCATCGGCCAATTGGTTGCGGGTGGCGCTGGCGGCGCGATCCTGACGGCGGTCATTGGTGCGATCAAGAACAAAGCTGCCTGACAAATCGTCAATAGCGAATACGCAAAAAGAAAAGCCAAGCTAAACAATAGCTTGGCTTATCAATTGGCCGATTGGCGGAGAGAGAGGGATTCGAACCCTCGATACGGAAGACCGTATACGGGATTTCGAGTCCCGCGCATTCGACCACTCTGCCATCTCTCCGTGTCGAAGCTCACGATTCTAGCAGGCCGATAGCCAGGGACGGGGGGCGAGGGATGCCCTGCCGGGTTCCCGGTGCGACAATGCGCGCACCCTGCCGCACGGACCCCGCTTCTCCATGCTCGTCGACACCCAACCGGCCACCTACCAGCACGTACCCGCCTCGCCGGAGGTGCGTGACCATTGGGTCGTTTCCCGTCTCATCGGGGTGCTCATGGACAGCATGGGCTCTTCGCTGCTGGCGACTTCGATCTCGGTACCGGTGCTGGTGTACCTGATGGCCGGCGAGGTGTCCGGGTGGGGGCTGGCCGTGTGGGCGGTGCTGACGCTGGCGGTGCTGTTCTACCGCTACCGGCTCATCGGGGTCTACCGCCTGCGCTACGACAGCCAGGAAGGGCCGCAGCGCCGCAGCTTCGTCGACCGGTACCGCTGGACCTGGACCGCCTCGGCCCTGCTGTGGGGCGGGCCGATCATGCTGTCGTACCAGGTCGCGCCGCTGACGACGCAGTTCATCTGCGGCCTGGTGGTGCTGGTTCATGCCTTGTTGACGCTGACGTCCATGAGCCCGTACCTGCCGGTGTTCCGCCACTACGCGTTCATGCTGGTGCTCTCGGTGGCGGCGGGGCTGGTGTTCCACACCGCCCGGCTGATCGACCGGCCGGACATCCTGGAGGTCGGCCTGGTGCTGCTGGCGCTGCTGCTGGTGTTCTGGGGCATGCTGGTCATCGCGGGCCGCCGGCTGCACGAAGTGCACCGGTCCAGCTTCGAGCTGCAGTTCTCCAACCAGGAGCTGATCGACTCGCTGACGCACCAGACGCGGGCCTCGCTGCGCGCGGTGGCGACCAAGAACCGGTTCCTGGCGTCGGCCGCGCACGACCTGCGGCAGCCGGTGCATGCACTCAGCCTGTACGCCGACTGGCTGGCCACGGAGCCCGAGATGGCGCGCGACATCGCGCCGCGCATCCTGCAGTCGACGCGCGCGATCAACGAACTGTTCGACTCGCTGTTCGACCTCACGCGCATCGACGCGGGCAACTACAAGGTGCGCCTGCAGCACGTGGACGTGCGCAAGCTGTTCGCGGACCTGTTGCTGCAGTTCGAGCCGGTCGCGGTGGGCAAGTCGCTGCGGCTGAGAACGCGCGCCGCGCCGCGCACGATCTGGTCCGACCCGGTGGTGCTGCGACGCATCCTGGGCAATCTGCTGTCCAACGCCTTGCGCCACACGCACCAGGGCGGGGTGCTGCTCAGCTTCCGCCAGCGCGAGGGCATGCTGGTGTTCGAGGTGTGGGACACCGGCGTGGGCATCGCGCGCGAGCACCAGCAGGCGATCTTCCAGGAATTCTTCCGCGTCTCGCAGCACCAGGGCACCGAGGACAGCCTCGGCCTGGGACTGACCATCGTGTCCAAGCTGACCTCGCTCATGGGGTATCAGCTCGCGCTCAACTCGGTGGCCAACCGGGGCAGCGTGTTCCGGGTGATGCTGCCCGCGTTCACCCAGCAGGCATCGGAGCCAGCGGGCACGCTTCTGGTCGGTGAGGCGCCGCCGCCGCAGCAGCAGGAGCGGCTCGGGGCCGGGGAGGTCTAGAAATCCAGCAGGCCGGCGGTGCGGGCGAGGTGGCTGGCCTGCGAGCGGCTCTTGACGTTGAGGCGGCGGAACAGCCGCCACAGGTGCACCTTGACGGTGTGCTCGCTGATCTGGAGCTGCTCGGCGATGTCCCGGTTGCTGAGGCCGCGGTCGAGCATCACGAGCAACTGCTTCTGGCGCTTGGACAGCTTGTCGGGGATGGTGGGGGCGTTCTCGTCCTCCCCGTCGTCGGCCAGGAATTCGCGCAGCACCTTGGCGATCTGGGCCGCGCCGGCGGACTTTTCCACGTAGGCGTCGG
>CAZAPJ010000043.1:0-38235 GCA_964487025.1 uncultured Hydrogenophaga sp. | reverse complement strand
CGGTCGCACAGGCCCATCACCAGCTTCACGTCGTGCTCGATCAGCAGGATGGTGCGGTTGTCCTGCCGGATGCGGTCGATCAGTTCGCGCAGTTGCACCTTCTCGGTCGCGTTCATGCCGGCCGCGGGCTCGTCCAAGGCGATCAACTGCGGGTCGGTCGCCAGGGCGCGGGCGATCTCCAGGCGGCGCTGGTCGCCGTAGCTCAGGGTGCGCGACTTGTAGTCGGCGAAGCGCTCGATGCCCACGTAGGCCAGCAGCTCGCGGGCGCGCGCCGCGATGGCCGCCTCCTCGCGCTTGAAGCCCGGCGTGCGCAGGATCGCGCCCAGCAGGCCGGAATGCGTGCGCACGTGGCGCCCGACCATCACGTTCTCCAGCGCGGTCATATCGGCAAACAGGCGGATGTTCTGGAACGTGCGCGCGATGCCGGCCTTGGCCACCTCGTGCACCGCCGAGGGCGTATAGGGCTTGCCCGCCAACTCGAACGAGCCGCTGTCGGGCGTGTACAGGCCGGTCAGGACGTTGAAGAACGTGGTCTTGCCGGCGCCGTTGGGGCCGATCAGCCCGTAGACCTGGCCGCGCTGGATCTCGATGCCCACGTCGCTCAGCGCCTGCAGGCCGCCGAAGCGCTTGGATACGTTCGCCACCTTGAGGATGGTGTTCTCGCTCATGGAATGCTTCTCCTCACTTGCTCAGGGACTTGCCATGCTCGGGCGCAGGCCACAAGCCCCTGGGTCGAAGCAACATGACGATCACCATCGCGAGCGCGATGAGCAGTTGGCGCAGCACCTCGGGCGCGAGCCGGCCGTCGGTCATCGCGGTCAGGGGGTGCGCCACGTGGCGCAGCAGCTCGGGCAGTCCCGCGAGCAGCAGGGCCCCGAGCACCACGCCGGGGATGTGGCCGATGCCGCCCAGCACCACCATGGCCACCACCATCACCGACTCCATCAGCGAGAACGACTCGGGCGAGACGAAGCGCTGGAAGGAGGCGAACAGCACGCCCGAAACGCCGCCGAAGGAAGCCCCCATGCCGAATGCCAGCAGCTTGAGGTTGCGGGTGTTCAGGCCCATGGCCTTGGCGGCGATCTCGTCTTCGCGGATCGCCATCCAGGCGCGTCCGATGCGCGAGTCCTGCAGGCGGTACGAGATCAGGATCGAGAGCGCGACGAAGAACAGGAACAGGTAGTAGTACAGCGTGACCGGCTGGAACGTGAAGTCGCCGATGGTCAGCCGTTTGCCCAGGTCCAGGCCGAACACCGAGATGGTGTCGATCTGGCTGATGCCCTTGGGGCCATTGGTGATGTTCACCGGCCGGTCCATGTTGAGCAGGAAAATCCGGATGATCTCGCCGAAGCCCAGGGTGACGATGGCCAGGTAGTCGCCGCGCAGCTTGAGCGTGGGTGCGCCGAGCACCATGCCCACGATGCCCGCCAGTACCGCCGCGAGGATCATCACCCACCAGATGCTGTAGTGCAGCCCCTCCGGAAACAGGGCCTGAATGGCGGGGAAGGTGTTGATCAGGTGGGGCGAGCCCAGCAGGGCGAACAGGTAGGCGCCCACGGCATAGAAGGCGATGTAGCCCAGGTCCAGCAGGCCCGCGTAGCCCACCACGATGTTCAGGCCCAGCGCCAGGAGCACGTACAGCAGCGCCAGGTCGACGATGCGCACCCAGGAGTTGCTCCCGGTCGCCTGCAGCACGATCGGCAGCAGCAGCACCGCCACCACGCCCAGCAGATACAGAGCCAGCTTGCCCGCTTTGATGTTCTTCAGCATGGAAAGCTCCTCGGTCAGGCGCGGTCGGCGACGCGTTCACCCAGCAGGCCCGACGGGCGCAGCGTGAGCACGATGGCCAGCACGATGAAGGCGAAGATGTCGGTGTACTGGCTGCCCAGGAAGCCCCCGGTGAGCTGGCCCAGGTAGCCGGCGCCGAGCGATTCGATCAGCCCCAGGGCGATGCCGCCCACCACGGCGCCGGCCAGGTTGCCGATGCCGCCCATGACCGCCGCCACGAAGGCCTTGAGGCCCGGCATGAAGCCCATGGCATGCTGGACCGTGCCGTAGTTGGATGCCCACATGACGCCGGCGATGGCGGCGAGCATGGCGCCGATGATGAAGGTCGCGGAGATGACCACGTCGGGCTTGATGCCCATCAGCGCGGCCACGCGCGGGTTCTCCGCGGTGGCGCGCATGGCGCGGCCCAGGTTGGTGCGGTTGACCAGCCACATCAGGAACGCCAGGGTGACCGCGGTGGTCGCGAGGATGGTGACCTGCGTGACCGACATCACCGCACCCGCGAACTCGATCGGCTCGCGCGAGAGCATGGACGGATACGACTTCGGATTCGGCTTCCAGATGATCATGGCCAGCGTCTGCAGCAACAGCGACATGCCGATCGCCGTGATCAGGGGAGCGAGGCGGTTCGAATTGCGCAGCGGCCGGTAGGCCAGCTTCTCGATCGTGAAGTTCAGCGCGGCGCATACCACCATCGCAATCAGCGTGGCGATCAGCAGCAGCAGCCAGAGCGGCAGGCCGTCCCAGGCACCCATCATCCAGCGGATGACCTGCCAGCTGGTCAATGCGCCCACCATCAACACGTCGCCGTGGGCGAAGTTGATCAGGCCGATGATGCCGTAGACCATGGTGTACCCAAGGGCCACCAGCGCATACATGCTGCCCAGCACCAGACCATTGATGATCTGCTGTAGCAAGACTTCCATAGAGGTTCTCCGTGAGTGCGAATGGCCGTACGCGCTTGTGGCGCTGGCCTGCTTCAACCTAGCAAAAAACCCGCCAGAACCGGCCTTGTAGGGAGGCCGGCTGCGGGTTGGTCGGCGGATTGTAGCGACGCGTCTACGGGCGCCCCATGCGTGTATGCCCTAGCGACCGAGGGTTTACCCTGTGATTTCCAGGGGATCGCGGCCCTGCATCAGCAGGTTTGGGATTCCATTACTTATCTTGATCATTGAGGGCCCGGAGTTCCCGCAACTTATCGGCGATCCGGATCTCGAGGCCCCGCTCCACGGGCACGTAGAAACCCGGATCGGGCATGCCGTCGGGCAGGTAGCGCTCGCCCGCGGCAAAGCCATGCGCCTCGTCATGGGCGTATCGATACCCCTTGCCGTAATCGAGCGACTTCATGAGCTGGGTCGGCGCATTGCGCAGGTGCATCGGCACCGGCCGGGTGCCATCCTTCTTCACGAAGGCCCTGGCCGCGTTGAACGCCTTGTAGACCGCGTTGGACTTGGGCGCCACCGCCAGATAGACCGTGCACTCGGCGAGTGCCAGCTCCCCTTCCGGGCTGCCCAGCCGTTCGTAGACCTCCGCGGCATCCAGCGTCAGGCGCAGGGCGCGGGGATCGGCCAGGCCGATGTCTTCGGATGCCATGCGGATCAGGCGCCGCGCCAGGTAGCGCGGGTCGGCACCGCCATCAAGCATGCGGACCAGCCAGTAGAGCGCCGCGTCCGGGTCCGAGCCGCGCACGCTTTTGTGCAGTGCGCTGATGGTGTCGTAGAACTGTTCCCCGCCCTTGTCGTAGCGGCGCATGCGCTCGCCCAGCACCTTGAGCAGCCAGTCGTCGGTCACTTCATCGAGCTCCTCCCGGGCCGCGGCCACCGCCAGCGTCTCCAGCGTGTTGAGCAGCCGGCGGGCATCGCCGTCGGCGTAGGCGATCAGGCGGTCGATCGCCGCGGCCTCCAGCGCCGGCACCGCCTCGATGGCGCGCGCCTTGTCGACGATCTGCCGCAGGTCGGCCTCGGTCAGCGGCTGCAGCACGTACACCGCGGCACGCGACAGCAGGGCGGAATTGACCTCGAACGAGGGGTTCTCGGTCGTCGCGCCAATGAACGTGAACAGCCCGCTTTCGACGTGCGGCAGGAACGCGTCCTGCTGGCTCTTGTTGAAGCGGTGCACCTCGTCCACGAACAGGATGGTGCGCTGCGGCGCCAGCCCGCTGCGGGCCGCCTCGGCGCGCTCGACCGCGTCGCGGATGTCCTTGACCCCGCCGAGCACCGCGCTGATGGTGATGAACTGGGCGTCGAAGGCATCGGCCATGAGCCGCGCGATCGTGGTCTTGCCCACCCCCGGCGGCCCCCAGAGGATGCAGCTATGCGGCTGCCCGGATTCGAACGCCAGCCGCAAGGCCATGCCTTCGCCCAGCATGTGCTGCTGGCCGACGACTTCGCCGAGCGTGCGTGGGCGCAGCCGCTCGGCCAGCGGGGCATGGGGGCTTGCGGCGGCGGCAGGCATGGGGCGACGCGAAAGCAACCGGATGCCGCCGGGCCCCTCAGGGGCGCACCACGGAAGCGCCGGCCGGCGGCTGGAAACGGAAGTCCGCCGGCTTCAAGGGCGCGTTGTCCTGCCAGTCGCCGAAGGTCAGCACCGACCGCTGGCCGAGGCTGTCCTCGATGTCGAGCACCGCCGGCCGACCGGCCTTGAAGCCCACGCGCACCCGCTGCAACTGGCCGTCGCGGTCCTTGGGGCGCGCGTCCAGCCATTCCATGCCGTCGCGGGCCGGCGCGGCCGTGAGCTCGAACGCCCCGGACAGGCCCTTCACATCCGAGCCCGCGGCGATCAGCGCGGCCGGCGTGCTGCCCAGTGCCGCCTGCTGCGGGCGCGACGTCACCTGGTTGAGGTCCACGTCGTACAGCCACAGCGTCTGGCCGTCGGCCACGATGGTCTGCTCGAACGGCTTGGTGTACTCGAAGCGGAACTGGTTGGGCCGCAGGAATTCGAAACGGCCGCTGGAGGTCTTGCTGCGCGCGGTGGTTTCGCCGCTGCGCACGGGCGAGGTCACCACCTGCGTGAAGCCGGCCTTGGCGCTGTTGACCTCGCGCAGGAAGCGCTCGAGATCCTGCAGACCATCGGCCCGCACACCGGCGGCGCACGCCAGCAGGGCCAGGCCCGCCAGCCAGGGTTTCATCATGTTCATGCCGTATCCGACCCGATCGCGCCCAAAGGGTTTCCCGCGAGGTTCAATCACCGCCGCCACGCGAAGGCACCAGGATATCGCGCTGGCCACTGGACGTCAGGGCGCTCACCAGGCCGGCGTTCTCCATGTCCTCCAGCAGGCGGGCGGCCCGGTTGTAGCCGATCTTGAGCTTGCGCTGGACGTACGAGATGCTGGCCTTGCGGTCCTTGAGCACGATCTCCACCGCCTGGTCGTAGAGCGAATCCTTCTCACCGCCACCCTCGCCGCCATCACCGAACACGTCGCCACCCTCGCCGTCACCACTGCCGCCCTCGAGCACGCCGTCGATGTAGTTCGGCTCGCCGCCTTCGGCCTTCAGGTAGGCCACCACGCGGTGCACCTCGTCGTCGCTCACGAAGGCCCCGTGCACCCGGGTGGGAAACCCGGTGCCCGAGGGCAGGTAGAGCATGTCGCCCATGCCGAGCAGCGTCTCCGCGCCCATCTGGTCGAGGATGGTCCGGCTGTCGATCTTGCTGCTGACCTGGAACGACAGTCGGGTCGGGATGTTGGCCTTGATCAGGCCGGTGATCACGTCCACGCTGGGCCGCTGGGTGGCCAGGATCAGGTGGATACCGGCCGCGCGCGCCTTCTGTGCCAGCCGGGCGATCAGCTCCTCGATCTTCTTGCCCACCACCATCATGAGGTCGGCCAGTTCGTCGATCACCACCACGATGTAGGGCAGGCGCTCCAGCGGCTCGGGCTGCTCGGGCGTGAGGCTGAACGGGTTGCCGATGATCTCGCCGCGCGCAGTGGCCTCGTCGATCTTGGCGTTGAAGCCCGCCAGGTTGCGCACGCCGAGCTTGCTCATCAGCTTGTAGCGCTTCTCCATCTCGGCCACGCACCAGTTCAGGCCGTTGGCCGCGTGCTTCATGTCGGTGACCACGGGCGCCAGCAGGTGCGGGATGCCCTCGTAGACGCTCATCTCGAGCATCTTCGGGTCGATCAGCAGCAGGCGCACGTCGCGCGCGTCGGCCTTGTACAGCAGCGACAGGATCATCGCGTTGATGCCCACCGACTTGCCCGAACCGGTGGTGCCCGCCACCAGGCAGTGCGGCATCTTGGCCAGGTCGGCCACCACCGGCTGCCCGCCGATGTCCTTGCCCAGGCCCATGGTCAGCAGGGACTTGGCATCGTTGTAGACCTGCGAGCCCAGGATCTCGCTGAGGCGGATGGTCTGGCGCTTGGCGTTGGGCAGCTCCAGCGCCATGAGGTTCTTGCCCGGGATGGTCTCGATCACGCGGATCGAGACCAGCGACAGCGAGCGCGCCAGGTCGCGGCTCAGGTTGACGATCTGCGACCCCTTCACGCCGGTGGCGGGCTCGATCTCGTAGCGCGTGATCACCGGCCCCGGCGCCGCCGCGACCACCCGCACCTCGACGCCGAAGTCCTTGAGCTTCTTCTCGATCAGCCGGCTGGTCATCTCGAGCGTCTGGCTGTCCACGCCGGCCTGGTGCGCCGGCGCGCTGTCGAGCAGATCGACCTGCGGCAGCTTGCTGTCGGGCAGTTCGCTGAACAAGGGCTTCTGGCGCTCCTTGGCGACGCGCTCGCTCTTGGGCACCTCCACCAGCGTCGGTTCGATCACCACCGGCGTCGGGTGCAGTTCCTCGCTCTCCACGCGCTCGACCTTGACGACTTCCTCGCGCTCGCGCGCGGCGCGCTCGCCGATGCGCTGGTCCTCGACCACCTCGCGCTTCTCGCGGCGCGCCTCGAACCAGCCGTCCAGCGTCTGCCCGACCGTTTCGGCCCAGTGCCCCCAGGAGAAACGGAACACCACGGGCAGGCAGGCCAGCAGCAGCGCCAGCATCGCCAGCGCGGTGCCGTTGAAGCCCAGCCAGCGGATCGAGAACGGCCCCAGCGCCTGTCCCAGCACGCCCCCGGCGTGGTCCGGCAGCCGCGGCTCCAGGCGGTACAGGTGGCTCCACTCCAGCACCGTGCTCGCCGCCAGCAGCAGGAAGAAGCACAGCACATGCAGTCCGCGCCGGGCCCAGGGCCGCTGCCAGGGCCGCAAGCCTTCGATTTCTTGCGCGGTCGGGCCCGGCGTCCCTCGGATCCAGCGCGCCAGGGCCGAGAGCCAGGCGCGCACGCCGGCGAAAAAGCACCACCAGACCGAAAAGCCGAGCAGGTAGTAACTGGCGTCAGACAGCAGCGCGCCCAGCCGCCCGCCCCAGTTGACCACCTCGTCGGAGGTGCCGGTGGTGCTCCAGGCGGGATCGGCCAGTGAATGGCTCAGCATGGCCAGCAGCCAGAAGATCAGTGCCGCCGCGCCCAGCACCAGGACGATTTCCTGGGCGAAGCGGGACACCCCCGCCGCAGGCGCCGCGCGGTGGTCGGCGTTCAGGGTATTCAGCGAATAGGTCATCAGCCCAGCGAGGTCAGGCGTTCCTTGATGACCGTGCTGCCGTTCTCGGTCAGCTCGATGAAGCCTCGGTCTTCCAGGTCTTTCATGACCCGGCTGACCATTTCCCGCGAAGCGCCGATCATCTTGGCGACATCCTGGCGCGAGACGCGGTCCTTGATGACCAGTTGGCCGTCCTTGTCCGGGCGCGCGAACTCCAGCAGGGCACGCGCCACGCGGCCATACACGTCCATGAGCGCCAGCGACTCGATCTTGCG
Organism: uncultured Hydrogenophaga sp.; assembly: GCA_964487025.1. Taxonomy (GTDB): domain Bacteria; phylum Pseudomonadota; class Gammaproteobacteria; order Burkholderiales; family Burkholderiaceae_C; genus Hydrogenophaga. The sequence continues at coordinate 30,659 of CAZAPJ010000043.1, read as the reverse complement.
ATCGGCGTGCCGCAGGCGCTGCACCAGGCCCTTCATCACGGCATAGGCCATCGAGCTGTGCTCGGGCAGGCAGCGGGCGAACTCGGTGCGCCCCAGGATGAGCACGTCCGTCTGCACCTCGGCCTTCACCGTGGCGGAATGGGGCTGGTTGTCGATCAGGCTCATCTCGCCCACGTAGTCGCCGGGGTTCATCGTGGCCAGGATCACCTCGCGGCCGCGGGAGTCCGTGGTCACCACCCGCGCCCGCCCGGTCAGCACGATGGCCAGGCAGTTGGACTTCTTGCCTTGCTCGACGATGCACTCGCCGCGCTTGAAGCGCCGCTTGACGACGGCGTCGGCGACCGACTCCGCCTGGGCATGCGTCAGGGTGGAAAACAACGGAACCCGGCGAATCAGGTCGAGGTTGGACAAAAGCGACATGCGTGTATTCCTTGGTTCAGTCAGCGCGCGGAGCGCTCTTTCATACAATGACTCGCACACATCGGGCCAGCCTCGGGGCCTGTCTCGCACCCGCCCGGGCCCATGGAACATCTTCTACTCTAAACCACTTCTCGACCCCCAGCCGCCTGGGGCTGCACCATGAAACACGCGAAAGTACTCATCCTGGGCTCGGGCCCGGCCGGCTACACCGCTGCCATCTATGCCGCGCGCGCCAACCTCAATCCCGTGCTGATCACCGGCATCGCGCAGGGCGGCCAGCTCATGACCACCACCGACGTGGACAACTGGCCCGCCGACGTCGATGGCGTGCAGGGCCCTGAGCTGATGCAGCGCTTCCAGCAGCATGCCGAACGGTTCAAGACCGAGATCGTGTTCGACCACATCAACACGGTCGACTTTTCCAAGCGCCCCTTCGTGCTCAAGGGCGACAGCGGCGAATACAGCGGCGACGCCCTGATCATCGCCACCGGCGCATCGGCCAAGTACCTGGGCCTGCCCTCCGAGGAGGCCTTCATGGGCAAGGGCGTGAGCGCCTGCGCGACCTGCGACGGCTTCTTCTACCGCGGCCAGACGACCTGCGTCGTCGGCGGCGGCAACACCGCGGTCGAGGAAGCGCTCTACCTCTCCAACATCGCCAGCAAGGTCTACCTCGTGCACCGCCGCGACAAGTTCCGCGCCGAGCCGATCCTGGTGGACAAGGTGATGGAAAAGGTCCGGGAGGGCAAGATCGAGCTCAAGCTGTTCAAGACGCTCGACGAGGTGCTGGGCGACCAGAGCGGCGTGACCGGCATCCGCCTGAAGGACACGCAGACCGGCGCCACCGAGGACCTGGCCCTGCAGGGCTGCTTCATCGCCATCGGCCACCAGCCCAACACCGAGATCTTCCAGGGCCAACTGGAGATGAAGGATGGCTACATCGTCACGAGATCCGGCCTGAACGGCATGGCCACCATGACCAGCGTGCCCGGGGTGTTCGCGGCCGGCGACGTGCAGGACCACGTCTACCGCCAGGCGATCACCAGCGCCGGCACCGGCTGCATGGCGGCGCTCGATGCGCAGCGCTTCCTGGAGAAATAGAGACTCCCCCCTGCGCCGCTTTGCGGCTTCCCCCCTCTCTGGCGCGCCGCTACGCGGCGCTTGGAGGGGGGACGACATCTCGGGCCGGCGGAGCCGGACCCTTGCTGTCTCTGGGTTTGGGGTCGACTCGCTTCGCTCGCCCCCTGGTTCCGTCGTGCTGTTGCTGCCGATCGGCGGTTTTCGGCTTTTTATGGAGTTTGTCTATAATGGTGGGCTTTGCTGGATCGGGTTTGCTGCCTGGTTCGGCAATTCCAAGCAAGGGTTACCGCCACCCATCTGGCGAGGTGAGGCCCCCACCGCTCGGGTGGCGGCCGTTTTGAAGCAATCGATCGGAGTGTCCTTATGGCACGCGTCTGCGACGTCACGGGCAAGAAGCCCCAGGTCGGGAACAACGTTTCCCACGCCAACAACAAAACCAAGCGCCGGTTCCTGCCGAACCTGCAATACCGCCGTTTCTGGGTCGAAAGCGAGAACCGCTGGGTGCGCCTGCGCGTCTCGGGTGCAGCCCTGCGCCTGATCGACAAGAATGGCATCGACGCCGTGCTCGCCGACCTGCGCGCGCGCGGCCAAGCGTAAGGAGTCACGACATGGCAACCAAAGGCACGCGCGAAAAGATCAAGCTGGAATCCACCGCTGGAACCGGCCACTTCTACACCACCACCAAGAACAAGAAGACCACGCCGGACAAGCTGCTGATCAAGAAATTCGATCCGGTGGCCCGCAAGCACGTGGACTACAAAGAAATCAAGCTGAAGTAAGCCCTTCGGGCGTCACCCAAAGCAAAACCCGCTGTGTTTGCACAGCGGGTTTCTTTTTTTGCCGCCAGGCCGGCCGCCCCAGGGCATTATTGGGAGGGGCAACGCGCCGCAGACGCGGCGCGGCCGCCGGCCATCAAGCGTGCGCCGAGCGCAGGCGGATCGAGAAATCGCGCAGGGCGGCGATGCCGCTTTCTTCGGCCCGGCGGCACCAGGCCTGCAAGTCGCTTGCCAGTTGCTCGCGGGTGGCGCTGGTGCTGGACCACAGGGCCCGCAGTTCTTCGCGCATGGTGACCATCTTGTCGAGCACCGGGTGCTCGGCACGCACCTGGGCCAGTTGCGGCTTGACGCTCGCGGGCACCTTGTCGTCGTCGCGGTGCAGCCAGCGGCGGGCCGCCTGCAGCACAGTGGCGTCGCCACGGCGGCTCTGCAGGTTGTCGATTTCCCGCTTGCAGGCCGCGCGCAGTTCGCGCGCATAGCCAGCCATCACCTCGTAGCGGTTGGTGATGATGGCCTCCAGCGTCTTCTCGTCGGCCACGGGCCGCACGGCGCCGTACGCCATCTTGGGCGGCACCTTCTTCACCGTCGCCAGGCCGAGCGCACGCAGGGCGCGGATATACAGCCAGCCCACGTCGAACTCATAGGGCTTGACCGAGAACTTCGCGGACGTGGGATAGGTGTGGTGGTTGTTGTGCAGTTCCTCGCCGCCGATGATGATGCCCCAAGGCGTCAGGTTGGTGCTGGCGTCGGCAGCCTCGAAGTTGCGGTAGCCCCAATAGTGGCCGACGCCGTTGACCACGCCGGCAGCCCACAGGGGAATCCAGGCCATCTGGACCGCCCAGACCGCCAGGCCCAGCGCGCCGAACAGCAACACGTCGATGACCACCATCAGGCCGACGCCGAGCGCGGAGTAACGGGAATAAAGGTGGCGCTCGATCCAGTCGTCGGGCGTGCCGTGGCCGTAGCGGGCCATGGTCTCGGTGTTCTTCGCTTCGGCGCGGTACAGCTCGGCGCCTTCCCAGAACACCTTCTTGATGCCATGGATCTGCGGGCTGTGCGGATCCTCGGCCTGCTCGCACTTCGCGTGGTGCTTGCGGTGGATCGCGGTCCATTCCTTGGTGACCATGCCGGTGGTCAGCCAGAGCCAGAAACGGAAGAAATGCGCGGCCACGGGGTGCAGGTCGAGCGAGCGGTGCGCCTGGTTGCGGTGGAGGTAGACGGTGACGCTGACGATCGTGACGTGGGTCAGCAGCAAGGTGACCAGCACGATCTGCCACCAGGAGGCACCAGTCAGGCCCTGGCTCAACAAGTGAACCAAGCCATCCCAGAAGGAGGCAAAAACGGCGTAATCGGGAGAAGATTCCATTGAGTTCCTAGGGGCCGCCCAGAGCATTCCAGAAAGAACCGTGCCGGCCATCGGGCCTGGGACCTGCACAGATAGTGACAATTTTAAAGGGGGCGGTGCCAATCACCAAGCCGAACCGCCCTGGATGTGGGAATTACGGATCAAAGTCGGGCAGTGGGCCGGTTTTTCAAGCCTTTTTCCGCCAAACGGCAGCGAAAAAACCGTCTGTTGCGTGCCGATGAGGCCACAAACGCAACCATTGGCCCGATGTTCCCGCACAAAGCTCGCTCGCATCGTTGACACGCAAACCCTGTAGAAGTTCAACCACCGGCAGCGGTTCGAACGCGGGGTGATCGGTTGAAAAGGCCTCGGCCACCGCCTCGTTCTCCTCGCGCAACAGGCTGCAGGTCGCGTACACCAGCCGGCCACCCGGCTTGAGCAGGCGGGCCGCGCTGACCAGGATGGCTTGCTGCAAGGCGGCCTGCGCCGCCACCGTCTGGGGCGTCTGGCGCCATTTCAGGTCCGGGTGGCGGCGCAGCGTCCCAAGGCCCGAGCACGGTGCGTCGACCAGCACGCGGTCGATCTTGCCGGCCAACCGCTTGATGCGCTCGTCGCGCTCGTGCGCGATCGCCACCGGATGCACGTTGGACAGGCCGCTCCTGGCCAGGCGCGGCTTGAGCGCATCGAGCCGGTGGCTGGAGGTGTCGAAGGCGTAAAGCCGCCCGCTGTTGCGCATGGCTGCGCCGATGGCCAGCGTCTTGCCGCCGGCACCGGCGCAGAAATCCACCACCATCTCGCCGCGCTTGGCATCGAGCAGCAGCGACAGCAACTGCGACCCTTCGTCCTGCACCTCGACCTCCCCCTGGATAAACGCGGGCACCCGGGCCAGCGAGGGCTTGCCCTGCAAGCGGATGCCGAGCGGCGAGTACGGCGTGGCGGAGCCCGCCAGGCCGGCCTCCCACAGCGCGGCGAGCACCGCCTCACGCCTGTTGGCCTTGAGCGTGTTGACCCGCAGGTCCAGCGGCGCGGGCTGGTTCAGGCTGGCCGCCAGCGCATCGAAGCCATCGCCGGCCTGCGCCCTGAGCGCCGAGGCCAACCAGTCCGGCAGGTTGTGGCGGTGCGGGGCCAGCAGGTCCACATCGGCCACCGCGCCGCAGCGGTCGAGCCAGGCTTTTTCGGCCTCGTTCAAGGCGCTCTTGAGGAAATCGCGGTCGCCCGGAAAGGCCAGGATCGCCAGCCGGCGCCAGAGGGGGCCGCTGCCGGAGCGCGCCAGCCATTCGAGCCGCAGGCGCTCGCGCAGCGCGGTATAGACGGCGTCGGACAAGGTCGCACGCTCGCGCGGCCCCAGAGAACGGTTGGCCCGAAAATGGCGGGCCACCACGGCGTCGGCCGGGTGCTCGAACTTGAACACTTGCTCGATCAGGCGGGCGCTTTCGTCCAGAAGGGCTTTGGGATGCATGGGGGTATTGTCGTCTCCCCACTGCGCGGCTTCGCCGCTTCCCCCTCTCTGGCGCGCCGCTGCGCGGCGCTTGGAGGGGGGACGACAGCTCGGGCCGGCAAAGCCGGACCCTTGCTGTCCCTGGGCTTTGAGCTGCGTCGCTCCGGAGGCTCTGTCTTCACGCCTACTCCCTGAGAGGTTGGCGCGGGATAATCATGGGTTATGTCTGAAATTTCCGAACAGGTGCGCCGCCGCCGCACGTTTGCCATCATCTCCCACCCCGACGCGGGCAAGACCACGCTGACCGAGAAGCTGCTGCTGTTCTCCGGCGCCATCAACATCGCCGGCAGCGTGAAGGCGCGCAAGGCCGCGCGCCATGCCACCAGCGACTGGATGGAGATCGAGAAGCAGCGCGGCATCTCGGTGGCATCCTCGGTGATGCAGATGGAGTACCGCGACTGCGTGATCAACCTGCTGGACACGCCGGGCCACCAGGACTTTTCCGAAGACACCTACCGCGTGCTGACGGCGGTGGACGCGGCGCTGATGGTGATCGACGCCGGCAACGGCGTGGAGCCGCAGACGCGGCGCCTGCTGCAGGTCTGCCGCGCGCGCAACACGCCGATCCTGACCTTCGTCAACAAGCTGGACCGCGAGGTGCAGCAACCGCTGGACCTGATGGACGAGATCGAGCGCGAGCTCGGCATGACCGTGGTGCCTTTCACCTGGCCGGTGGGCATGGGCAAGACCTTCCGCGGCGTGTTCGACCGCCGCAGCGACCAGATGCGCGTGTTCGCCGCCGGCGAGGACCGCCGCGGCGGCGATGAAGAGGTGCTCGCCGGGCTGGACAACCCCGAGAGCCAGCGGCGCTTCGGCTCCGAATTCGCGCAGGCGCGCGAGGAACTGGAGCTGGTGGCGGGCGCCTCTCCTTCGTTCGACGAGGCGCAGTTCCTGGCCGGCCAGCAGACCCCCATGCTGTTCGGCTCCGCGGTCAACAACTTTGGCGTGCGGGAGGTACTGGACGCGCTGGTGGACCTGGCGCCGCCGCCGGGCGAGCGGCCCGCGCTGCAGCGCGTGGTCAAGCCCGAAGAGCCCAAGTTCAGCGGCGTGGTGTTCAAGATCCAGGCCAACATGGACCCGGCGCACCGCGACCGCATCGCCTTCGTGCGCGTGGCCAGCGGCCATTTCGAGCGCGGCATGAAGCTGCGGGTGGTGCGCTCGGGCAAGGACCTGCGCCCCAATTCCGTGGTGAGCTTTCTCTCGCAGCGCCGCGAGCTGCTGGACGAGGCCTATGCCGGCGACATCATCGGCATCCCGAACCACGGCGTGCTGCAACTGGGCGACACGCTCACCGAGGGCGAGAGCCTGCAGTTCACCGGTCTGCCCTTCTTCGCGCCGGAGATCATCCGCAGCGTGGAGGTAGCCGATCCGCTGCGCAGCAAGCAACTGCGCGCGGGCCTGACCCAGCTCGGCGAGGAAGGCGCGATCCAGGTGTTCCGGCCGGTGGCCGGCTCGGTGCTGCTGCTCGGCGCGATCGGCCAACTCCAGTTCGAGGTGGTGGCGCACCGGCTGGAACACGAGTACGGCGTGAAGGCCCGCATCCTGAACAGCCCGTACCAGGTAGCGCGCTGGGTGACCTGCGCGCCCGAGGACGGCGGCGAAACCGAGCTCAAGCGCTTCATCGACGCCAACAGCCACCGCGTGGCGCTCGACGCGGTGGACGCGCCGACCCTGCTGGTGGACCACGCGGCCACGCTGCGCGCGGTGGAGGCGAACTGGCCGAAGATCCGGTTCCACGCCATGCGCGAGCACGCGGGGCTGGTGTTCGCCAAGGGCGTCTGATCAGCCGCCGGCGGCGAGCAGGCGCTCGAGCGCGCGCGGGTAGATCAGGTGCTCCTGCGTCAGCACCCGCGCGGCCAGCGTCTCGGCACTGTCGCCGGGCAGGATGGGCACCACGGCCTGCTCCAGGAATTCGCCATGGTCCAACTCGGACGTCACGCGGTGCACCGTGGCACCGGCAAATCGGCACCCGGCGTCGAGCGCGCGCTGGTGGGTCTTCAGGCCGGGGAAGGCCGGCAGCAGGCTGGGATGGATGTTGACGATGCGGCCTTCGTAGTGCTGCACGAATCCCGGCGTGAGGATGCGCATGAAACCGGCCAGCACCACGAACGCGGGGTCGTGGCGGTCGATCTCGGCCATCAGCGCGGCGTCGAAGGCCTCCCGGCTGCCGTAGGCGGCGTGGTCCAATGCAGCGGTGGCCATGCCCTGCCCGCGCGCCCAGGCCAGACCCGGCGCGCTCGTCCGGTTGCTGATCACGGCCGCCACGCGGGCACCGAAACGGGCCTGCCAGCGCCGGGCGCGGGCGGCCTCGACGATCGCCGCCATGTTGGAGCCGCCGCCGGAGATCAGAATCACGAGGTTTTTGTTCACGCCAGACATGGCCGGGGAGTGTAATTAATGAATTCGTCAGATCCGCAAACCACCCTCGCACCCCGCCCGCGCGGCCACGACTTCGGCCAGCGCCCGCTGTCCGCCACCGAAGCCCGCGTGCTGGGCACCTTGATGGAGAAGGCGCGCACCGTGCCCGACAGCTACCCGCTCACGCTCAACGCGCTGGTCACCGGCTGCAACCAGAAGTCCAGCCGCGAACCGGTGATGAGCCTGGGCGATGCCGACGTGCTCCAGGCCCTGGACAGCCTGCGCACCCTGCACCTGGTGCATGAAAGCAGCGGCGGACGCGTTGCGCGCTACGAGCACAACTTCCTGCGCGCCGTGGGCGTGCCCGAGCAGTCGGCCGTGCTGCTGGGCATGCTGATGCTGCGCGGCCCGCAGACCGCCGGCGAGCTGCGCCTGAACACCGAGCGCTGGTACCGGTTCCTCGACATCGCTTCGGTCGACGGCTTCCTGGAAGAGCTGTCGGCGCGCAGCGACGACAAGGGCGGCCCGCTGGTGGCCAAGCTGCCGCGCGCACCAGGCGCGCGCGAGCAGCGCTGGGCGCACCTGCTCGGCGGCCCGGTGGACACGACGCCGGTGGCACAGGGTGCCAGTGCCAGCACCGCCACCGAAGACGAGCTGATCGCCCTCGCCCGCCGCGTCGCCACGCTGGAAGACACCGTTGCCCAGTTGCAGGACCAGTTGCGGAACCTGCACGAGCAGCTCGGCTTGTCGCAGCCCGGACAGAGCTGAAATCAACGGCCGTGCGACACTGGCGGCCATCGATGACGGCCCGTCACGGGCCGGCGATCCAGGAGACATTTGATGGATTTGGCATTCACCCCTGAAGAACAGGCGTTTCGCGAAGAGGTCCGCGCCTGGGTCAAGGACAACCTGCCCCCGGCGACGGCCCACAAGGTCCACAACGCCCTGCGCCTGACGCGCGAGGACATGCAGGGCTGGGCCAAGATCCTGGGCAAGCGCGGCTGGCTGGGCTGGGGGTGGCCCAAGGCGTTCGGCGGCCCGGGCTGGAACGCGATACAAAAGCACCTGTTCGAAGAGGAGTGCGCGCTGGCGGGCGCGCCGCGCGTGCCGCCGTTCGGCCCGGTGATGGTGGCGCCGGTGATCATGGCTTTCGGCAACCGCGAGCAGCAGGAGCGTTTCCTGCCCGGCATCGCCAGCGGCGAGATCTGGTGGAGCCAGGGCTACAGCGAGCCCGGCGCGGGCTCGGACCTGGCCTCGCTCAAGACCCGCGCGGAGCGCCGCGGCGACCAGTACATCGTCAACGGCCAGAAGACCTGGACCACGCTCGGCCAATACGGCGAGTGGATCTTCTGCCTGGTGCGCACCAGCAGCGAGGGCAAACCGCAGGCCGGCATCTCCTTCCTACTGATCGACATGCAGTCGCCCGGCGTCACGGTGCGCCCCATCAAGCTGCTCGACGGCGAATGCGAGGTGAACGAGGTCTGGTTCGACAACGTGGCGGTGCCGGTGGAGAACCGGATCGGCGAGGAGAACCAGGGCTGGACCTACGCCAAGCACCTGCTCAGCCACGAGCGCACCAACATCGCCGACGTGAACCGCGCCAAGCGCGAACTCGAGCGCCTCAAGCGCATCGCCAAGGCCGAAGGCGTGTGGGACGACCTGCGGTTCCGCGACCAGATCGCGCTGCTCGAAGTGGACGTGATCGCGCTGGAAATGCTGGTGCTGCGCGTGCTCTCAGCCGAGAAGTCCGGCAAGAACCCGCTCGACATCGCCGGCCTGCTCAAGATCCGGGGCAGCGAGATCCAGCAGCGCTACGCCGAACTCATGATGCTCGCGGCCGGCCCCTACAGCCTGCCCTTCATCGAGGAAGCGATGGAGGCCGGCTGGCAGGGCGACTTCCCCGGCGGCGCACCCGCCAACGCCCCGCTGGCCTCGACCTACTTCAACATGCGCAAGACCACCATCTACGGCGGCAGCAACGAGGTGCAGCGCAACATCGTCGCCCAGACGGTCCTCGGCTAAGGAGCACGGACATGAACTTCGACTTTTCCGACGACCAGGTCGCGCTGCGCGACGCGGTGGGCAAATGGGTGGAGAAAAGCTACGGCTTCGAGCGCCGCCGCGCCATCGTGGCGGCGGGCGGCTTCGACCGGGCCGCCTACGGTGAGCTGGCGGACCTGGGCCTGGCCGGCCTGTACGTGAGCGAAAGCCACGGCGGCATGGGCATGGGCCCGGTGGAAGGCATGGTCGTGCTGGAGGAGCTTGGGCGCGGCATCGTGCTCGAGCCCCTGGCCCAGACGCTGCTCACTTCCCGCCTGCTGGGCGCCTGCGCTCCCGCGGAACTGCAAGCCGGCTGGCTCCCGCGCCTGGCCTCGGGCCAGGCCCTGGCGGTGCTCGCGCACCAGGAGCGCCGCGCGCGCTACCGGCTCGACGCCTGCGCCGCCACGGCGCAGCAGCAGGCCGATGGCGGCTGGACCGTGTCGGGCGCCAAGCACATCGTGCCGGTGGCCGACCAGGCCGACGCCTTCGTCACGCCCGCGATGGCGAACGGCCAACTCGCCTTGTTCCTGGTGGAGCGCGGCGCCCGGGGCGTGACCACGCGCGGCTACGCGACGCAGGACGGCGCGCGCGCCGGCGACCTGGTGCTCACGGACGCGCCCGCCCACCTGATCACCCGGGACGGCCAGGCCGCGCTCGAACAGGGCGTGGACACCGGCATCGCCGCGACCTGCGCCGAGGCCGTGGGCGCCATGGAGCGGACGCTGGCGATCACGGTGGAGTACATGAACACGCGCAAGCAGTTCGGCGTGGCCATCGCCACCTTCCAGGCGCTGCGCCACCGCGTGGCCGACATGAAGATGCAACTGGAACTGGCGCGCTCCATGAGCTACTACGCCAGCCTCAAGCTCGACGCCCCGGCGCCCGAGCGCCGCGCGGCCTTGGCCCGGGCCAAGGTGCAGCTGGGCCAGGCGATGCGCTTCGTGGGCCAGCAGGCGGTCCAGCTGCACGGCGGCATCGGCGTGACCGACGAGTACATCGTGAGCCACTACTTCAAGCGCCTCACCCAGATGGAGATGGGCTTCGGCGACACGCTGCACCACCTGGGCGAGGTGTCGGCGCGCATGCAGGACACCGCCAGCGTCCTGGCCTGAAGCAAGCGGCTCAGGACGCGCCGCCGCTGCCCGCCACGGCCTGGGCGGTGATCTCGAGCCTGATCTCCGGGTGGGCGAGGCCCGCCACCTGGACCAGGGTCGAACAGGGGAAGTCCCCTTCGAAGAATTCCTGCCGGGCGCGCCAGACCGCTTGGTTGTCCGCCATGTCGGTGACGTAGATGGTCATGGTCACCACGTCGCACAGATCGCTGCCCGCGGCCTGGAGGCAGTCCCGGATCTTGCCGAAGACCACCCGGGCCTGCTCATGGGCGCTGCCCACGCCCAGGATGGTCTTGAGGTCGTTGGCGCGCGCCGTGAAGCCGGACAGCCAGATCTGGTCGCCGACGCGGATGCAGTTGGACCAGTGGCCCGGCGGATACTCCGCGACCTGGGGGGAAATGACGCGCTGCTTCCTGAGCGGCATGGGGGTCTCCTGGCAAGAAAAGGGATGGCCGGCGGTCAGGGCTTGGCCAGAAAGCCGCCGATGGTCTGGTCGGTGTGGAACACCGGCTTCTCGTGGTAGTGCGGGCCGTCGTAGATCTCGATCAGCACGCTGCGCTCGTGCGCCACGGTCGGGCCATGGGGATGGTCCTTGGGGTTCATGTAGAACGACCCGGGCGTGAGCCGCAAGCCCGAATCGGTGTACTCGTAGTCGCCCTCCAGGCAGTACATGAACTGGTTCGAGGCGTGCGAATGCCTGACGGGCACGCCGCCGCCGGGCCGGTATTCCAGCAGGGCGATGCTCGCGCTGGTCTCCGGGTTCCGCCACAGGATGTACTGGCGAAACCCGTAGTCCGGGAAATCGATCCATTGCGCGGGGTCCAGGTCCTGCACGCGCAGCAGGACCTCCAGGGTTTTCATGGTCTGCAGTTCGGGGGGCGGGCTCATGGCGGCGTTCCTGTGTCGGGGCGGATCGTCCGCATCTTGATCCCGCTTTACCATGACGTCCACTGAAAATATGGGAGCCAATCATTACCAATAAGTAATGGATTGGCCAAGCACCCGCCATGGCAACACTCGACTGGTACATCCGGGCCAAACTCAAGCTGCGCCACCTCCAACTGCTGGTGGCGCTCGACGACCTGCGCAGCGCGAGCCGGGTCGCCGCCCACCTGCACGTGACCCAACCCGCCGTCTCCAAGATGCTGGCCGCGATCGAAGACGGCGTCGGCGCGGCGCTGTTCGAGCGCACCGGGCGGGGCATCGAGCCGACCGAATACGGCGCCTGCCTCGTGCGCCACGCGCGCGACATCCTCGACCGCCTCGGCAACGCGCATGCGGAGCTGCAGGACATCGGCCAGGGCCGGCTGGCGCGGGTCGCGCTGGGCGTGCTTCCGTCCACCGCGTTCGAATTGATCCCGCGCTTGATCGCCGCGCTCGAGGACACCGCCGACGGCGTCGCGGTCTCGGTGCGCGAAGGCACTACCGAGGCCCTGCTCCCCGCCCTGCGCGCGGGCGAACTGGACATGGTGGTCGGCATCGTGCCGGCCAAGCCGCTGGGTGCCGATTACGCGTGCGAGCGCCTGTACGACGATCCCACCGTCGTGGTGGTCCGGGCCGGCCACCCACTGTCGGGCCGGGCGTCGCTGGGCTGGGAAGACCTGTCGGACCACCCGATGATCCTGCCCCCCAAGGGCTCCCTGGTGCGCGGCGCGATCGACAACTTCATGCTCCAGCAGCGTGTCCAGACGCCCCGCCGCCACCTGGAGTCGGTGTCGACGCTGACCAACCTGGGGGTGCTGCAGCGCACCGACTCGGTGGGCTTCTTCCAGCTCAGCCTGGCGCGCCCCTTCGCCGCGCAGGGCATCCTGAGCCTCCTGCCGCTTCCGCTGCCCGGCGTGTTCGTGGACATCGGCCTGATCTGGATGGCCGATCGCCGCCTGCCCCGTGGCGTGCAGCTCGTGAAGGACCTGCTGGGACGACTGGCCTAGCCCATGGCCCCGTACAGCGCCCTCGGGTTGTCCACCAGGATGCGCCGGCGCAGCGCCTCGTCGGGCACCCACTCGGCCAGCAGGTCGAACAGATCGCCGTCGTTGGGCATGCCGCGCCCGTTCATGTTGACATGGGGCCAGTCGGTCCCCCAGACCAGGCGCTCGGGGGCCGCAGCCACCAGCGCGCGCGCCAGCGGCGTGACCGCGGCATAGGGGTAATCGCCTTCGCAGCAGCGCATCGGCCCGGAGAGCTTGACCCACACGCACCCGGTTTCCAGCATGGACAGCAGGCGCCGGAAGGCCGGCTGCCCGGTGCCAAGCGCGGCGGGGATGGCGGCGAAGTGGTCCAGCACCACGGGCGTGGGCAGACGCAGCAGGTCGTCGGCGAAGTCGAGCAGGTCTTCGCCCGCGGGGTAGAACTGCACGTGCCAGCCGAATTCGGCGATCCGCGCCGCGATGGCGGGCGACAGACGCGGCAGCGCGCCCCTGTGCCCCGGGCTCACGAAGCGCGCGCCGCGCACGCCCAGGGCATCCAGCCGCGCGAGTTCGGCGCGCGTCACGGCCTCGGGCAGCAGGGCGACGCCCTTGAAACGGCCCGGGTACCGGGACAACACCTCGGTAAGGTGCGTGGTGTCCATGCCATAGCCCCCGCCGCTGACCACCACCGCGCCCGCGAGGCCCAGCGTGTCCTGCAGCGCGATGTGGGTCTCCGGCAGCGCATCGAGCGAGGTGTACTTGCTGTCCGGGTGGAACGGGTAGCGCGACGCGGGGCCGAACAGGTGGATGTGGCAATCGATCGCCCCGGGCGGGCAGGGCGTGGCGGGACGGCGCGGATGGGGGTCGGGCGGCTGGGTCAGCGGCGGGGTCCCCGGCATGGACGTACGCGGCCCCGTCATTCCGCCTTGATGCCGGAGCGCTTGACCACATCCGCCCACTGCGGGATTTCGGTCTGGATCAGCTGGTTGAAGGCGGCGGGGTCGGTGCCCAGGCCCTCGACGCCCATCTCGGCGAACTGCTTCTGCAGGCCGGGCTCCTGCACGGCGCGCACGGCGGCGCGGTGGAGCTGCGCGACGATGGCCGGGTCGGTGCCCGCGGGCACCAGGATACCCATCCAGAGGATGCCCTGGTAGCCCGGCGCGCCCAGTTCGGCCACGGTGGGCACGTCGGGCATCAGCGGCGAGCGCTTGAGGGCGGCATAGGCCAGCGGCTTGATGCGGCCCGAGCGGATGTGCGGCGTGGCCGTGGCGATGGTGTCCATCTTCAGGGCGACCTGCCCCGCGATCAGGTCGTTCAGCGCCGGCGCGGCGCCCTTGTACGGCACGTGCGTGACCTGGATGTCCATGCGCTGCAGCAGCAGTTCCATGGTGATGTGCGGCAGCGTGCCGTTGCCGGCCGAGCTGTAGTTCAGCTTGCCGGGATTGGCGCGTGCATGGCGCACGAAGCCCGCGAAGTCGTCGTAGGGCTGGGCGCTGTGCGCCACCAGCAGTTCCGGGATCTGCGCCACCAGCGACACCGGCACCAGGTCCCTGGTGGTGTCGAACGGCAGGTTGGGAATCAGCGCCGGGTTGATGGTGTGGTTGGGCGTGGTGAACAGCACGGTGTAGCCATCGGGCGCGGCTTTGGCCACGCGCGCGGTGGCGATGGTGCCGCCCGCGCCGGGCACGTTCTCCACCACGACGCTGCCGCCCAGCAGGCGGGCCATCTGGCCGGAGAAATGCCGGGCCACCAGATCCACCGTGCCGCCGGCCGGGAACGGCACGATCAGCCTGACCGGCCGCTCGGGATAGGCCGCCTGCGCCGGCGCGGCAAGGGCGAGCGCGCTGAGCGCGAGGGCTTGGGCAAGGCGCCAGACTCGGTGCATCGGCAGGTCTCCTGTTGAAGGTCGGCCGCATTACAGCACCGGGGCCGGCGCGCGAACAAATGAATTGTTTGCACCGCCGGATGAGCCGCGTTCATCATGCGGGGCGGCGCCTAGCCGTGCAGCCTGGACGTCTTCGGCAGGTGCGACATCAGGAACTCCATCTGGTCCGCCAGGATGCGGCGGTTGCGCAGGATGAAGTCTTCCCACAGGCTGGGCACGTAGGGCGCGTACAGCAGCGCCATGCCGGCCTGCTCAGGCGTGCGGTTGCCCTTGCGGTGGTTGCACGAGCGGCAGGCCGTCACCACGTTCATCCACAGGTCCCGCCCGTTCTGGCCCAGCGGCACGATGTGCTCGCGCGTGAGCACGTCCTCGTGGAAGTGGCCGCCGCAATAGGCGCACACGTTGCGGTCGCGGGCGAACAGCTTGCCGTTGGTGAGCGTGGGGCGCAGGTCGAACGGGTTGATGCGCGGCACGCCCTGGGTACCGATGATGGAGTTGACCGCGATGATGGACTGCCGTCCGGTGACCGCGTTGTGCCCGCCATGGAACACCGCGATCTCGGCCCCCATCTCCCAGCGCACCTCGTCCGCCGCGTAGTGCAGCACGGCTTCCTCGAGGCTGATCCACGACTGCGGCAAGCCTTGCGCGGAGAGTTTCAGGACCTTCAAGACGGGCTCCTTCTGGCGAACGAATTCAACAGGAAGGGCGGCCCAGCGGGGCCGTCCGGCGCCGGCGAAGCCAAGCCTGCAGGCGCATATGATCGTGTGCCAATATAGCAAGACTTCGAGTCAGGTCCGTGCCAGGCGGCCGGCAGGACCGGACTCCATCCCTTCACAGCATGAAAATCTTTCGCGGCTTGCACTCCTGCCCACCCGATTCGCAGGGGCGCGCGCTGACCATCGGCAACTTCGACGGCGTGCACCGCGGCCACCAGGCCATGCTGGCGCTGCTGAGGAACGAAGCCCGCCACCGCGGCGTGCCCAGTTGCGTCATGACCTTCGAGCCCCATCCGCGCGACTACTTCGCGGCCCTGCACCACAAGCCCGAGCTGGCGCCGGCGCGCATCGCCACCCTGCGCGACAAGCTGCAGGAGCTGGACCGCTGCGGCGTCGACGAATGCGTGGTGATGCCGTTCAACGCCGCCCTGGCCAGCCAGCCGGCGCAGACCTTCATCGAAGACACCCTGCAGCGCGTGCTGCGGGCGCGCTACGTGCTGGTCGGCGACGACTTCCGCTTCGGCGCCCGGCGCGCGGGCGACTACGCCATGCTCGACGCGGCCGGCACCCGCCTGGGCTTCGACGTCGCCCGCATGCAGAGCTACGAGGTGCACGGCCTGCGCGTGTCGAGCTCGGCGGTGCGCGAGGCCCTGGGCGAGGGCCGCATGGACGACGTCGCCGCCCTGCTCGGCCGGCCCTACAGCATCAGCGGCCACGTGGTGCACGGGCGCAAGCTCGGCCGCCAACTGGCCGAAAGCGGGCCGGGCCGGGGCGACGGCTTCCGCACCCTCAACCTGCGCTTCGCCCACTGGAAACCGGCCGCCAGCGGCATCTTCGCGGTGCACGTGCACGGCCTCGGGCCGGCGCCCGACTCGCCCCCCCTGCCCGGCGTGGCCAACCTGGGCGTGCGCCCGTCGCTCGACCCCGACGACGTGAACGGCGGGCGGGTGCTGCTCGAGACCCACTGCCTCGAATGGCCGCCCGCGCTGGCCGCCAGCCTGCCCGGCGGGGAGGCCTACGGTAAAATCGTGCGCGTGGAACTGCTGCACAAACTGCACGACGAGCTCAAGTACGACAGCCTCGAAGCCCTGACCCAAGGCATCGCCAAGGACTGCGACGACGCGCGCGCCTACTTCGCCTCGCTGCACACCCAGACGCACCGGCAGACCACGCGCGACCGAATTTAGACCTCGCGCGCCACCGGTCGCCGCCCTTCGACAGGCTCGGGCGAACGGCTCCACCCCCTCTCTTCCCCGTTGCCCGCTCCGGGCCGAGCTTGTCGAAGGCACCTCGGAAAGCCCGCCATGTCCGAAGACACCACCACCACGACCGATTACCGCCGCACCCTCAACCTGCCCGACACCCCATTCCCCATGCGCGGCGACCTGCCCAAGCGCGAGCCGGGCTGGGTCAAGGCCTGGAACGACGAGGGGCTGTACCGGCGCCTGCGCGCGGCGCGGGCCGGCGCGCCGCTGTTCGTGCTGCACGACGGCCCGCCCTACGCCAACGGCCAGATCCACATGGGCCACGCGGTCAACAAGGTGCTCAAGGACATGATCGTCAAGAGCCGCCAGCTCGCCGGCTTCGACGCCCAGTACATCCCCGGCTGGGACTGCCACGGCCTGCCGATCGAGAACGCGATCGAGAAGCAGCACGGCCGCCACCTCAGCCGCGACGACATGCAGGCCAAGAGCCGCGCCTACGCGACCGAACAGATCGACCAGCAGCGCGCCGACTTCAAGCGCCTGGGCGCGCTCGGCGACTGGGAGCGGCCCTACCGCACCATGGACTTCGCCAACGAGGCGGGCGAGATCCGCGCCTTCAAGCGCGTGATCGAGCGCGGCTTCGTCTACCGGGGCCTCAAGCCGGTGTACTGGTGCTTCGACTGCGGCTCCTCGCTGGCCGAGTTCGAGATCGAGTACGCGGACAAGAAGAGCGACACGCTGGACGTGGCGTTCGAAGCAGACGATGCCGGCGCGCTGGCCCGCGCCTTCGGCCTGGCCGCGCTGCCCGAGGGCAAGCCCGCCTTCGCCGTCATCTGGACCACCACCGCCTGGACCATCCCGGCCAACCAGGCGCTCAACGCCCACCCCGAACTCACGTACGCGCTGGTCGACACCCCGCGCGGCGTGCTGCTGCTGGCCGAGTCGCTGGTCGAGGCGTGTCTGCAACGCTTCGGCCTCGAAGGCGCGGTGCTCGCCACCGCCCAGGGCGAAGCCCTGCGCGGCCTGAGCTTCCGCCACCCGCTGTACGACGCCGACGCCGGCTACCGCCGCCTCTCGCCGCTGTACCTGGCCGACTACGTGAGCGACAGCGACGGCACCGGCATCGTGCACTCCGCGCCGGCCTACGGCCTGGACGACTTCAACTCCTGCGTCGCGCACGGCCTGAAGTACGAGGACATCCTCAACCCGGTGCAGGGCAACGGCGCCTACGCGGCCGATTTCCCGCTGTTCGGCGGCCAGCACATCTGGAAGGCCGTGCCGGCGATCCTGGCCGCGCTCAAGGCCGCCGGCCGCCTGCTCGCCACCCAGCCCATCACCCACAGCTACCCGCACTGCTGGCGCCACAAGACGCCGGTGATCTACCGCGCCGCCGCGCAGTGGTTCATCCGCATGGACGAGGGCGAAGGCGTCTTCACCAAGGACAAGGCGCCGCGGACCCTGCGCCAGACCGCGCTGGAAGCCATAGGCCACACCCACTTCTTCCCGGAGAACGGCAAGGCGCGCTTGCACGACATGATCGCCAACCGGCCCGACTGGTGCATCTCGCGCCAGCGCAGCTGGGGCGTGCCGATCCCGTTCTTCCTGCACAAGGACACCGGCGAGCTGCACCCGCGCACCATGGAGATCCTCGACCAGGCCGCCGACATCGTGGAGAAAGGCGGCATCGAGGCCTGGAGCCGCGTCACGGCCGAGGACATCCTCGGCCCGCAGGACGCGCCCCACTACGCCAAGAGCCAGGACATCCTGGAGGTCTGGTTCGACTCCGGCTCGACCTTCCAGCACGTGCTGCGCGGCAGCCATGCCCAGGCCTACGCCAACGGTGCGTTCCACCAGCATGGCCCGGAGGCCGACCTCTACCTCGAAGGCCACGACCAGCACCGCGGCTGGTTCCACTCCTCGCTGCTGCTGGGCTGCGCGCTGTACGACCGCGCGCCCTACCGCGGCCTGCTGACCCACGGCTTCACCGTGGACAGCCAGGGCCGCAAGATGAGCAAGTCGCTCGGCAACGGCATCGACCCGCAGGCGGTGACGAAGAAGCTCGGCGCCGAGATCATCCGCCTCTGGGTGGCCGCGAGCGACTACTCCGGCGACATCGCGGGCGACGACAAGATCCTGGCGCGCGTGGTCGACGCCTACCGCCGCATCCGCAACACGCTGCGCTTTCTGCTGGCCAACGTGAGCGACTTCGACCCGGAGAAAGACGCGGTCCCGCACGACCAGTTGCTGGAGGTGGACCGCTACGCGCTGGCGCGCGCGGCGCAGTTCCAGGCCGAGGTGCTGGCGCACTACGAGGTCTACGAGTTCCACCCCGTGGTGGCCAAGCTGCAGGTCTACTGCTCGGAAGACCTGGGCGCGTTCTACCTCGACGTGCTCAAGGACCGGCTCTACACCACCGCGCCCGCGAGCCTGGCGCGGCGCAGCGCGCAGACCGCGCTGCACCAGATCACCCACGCCATGCTGCGCTGGATGGCGCCGTTCCTGAGCTTCACCGCCGAGGAAGCCTGGCCGGTGCTCGCGGGCGCGAAGAACCAGGGCTCGATCTTCTTCGAGACCTTCGCCGAGCTGCCGGGCGCCAACGAGGCCCTGCTCGCCAAGTGGGCGCGCATCTGCGAGATCCGCGAACTGGTCAACAAGGCGATCGAGAACGTGCGGACCACGGGCCAGGTCGGCTCGTCGCTGCAGGCCACGGTGCGCCTGACCGCGCCCGCCGACGACCACGCGCTGCTGGCCTCGCTGGGCGACGACCTGCGGTTCGTGCTGATCGTCTCGGGCGTCGAGCTGCGAGCGGGCCCGGCGCTGGCCGTCGACGTTACGCCGGCCGGCGCGCCCAAGTGCGAGCGCTGCTGGCACTACCGCGACGACGTGGGCCGCGACGCCGCCCATCCCACGCTGTGCGGCCGCTGCACCAGCAACCTCTTCGGCGCGGGCGAAGCCCGCCAGGTCGCATGACACCGCTCTGGCGCTGGCTGGGGTTCGCGGCGCTGATCCTGCTGGCCGACCAGGCCAGCAAGCAGCTCATCCTGGCCAGCTACCAGCTCGGCGACAGCACCCCGGTCACCGGCTTCTTCAACATCGTGCGGGTGCACAACACCGGCGCGGCGTTCTCCTTCCTGGCCGGCGCGGGCGGCTGGCAGCGCTGGTTCTTCACCGCCATCGGCGTCGCCGCGGCGGCCTTCATCGTCTGGATGCTGCGCGCCCACCCGGGCCAGAAGCTGTTCGCTTTCGCGCTGTCCTGCATCCTGGGCGGCGCCCTGGGCAACGTGATCGACCGGCTGCTGCACGGCCACGTGGTGGACTGGCTGGACTTCCACTGGCCATTCCTCGCCGGCCTCTTCCCCGGCGGGCACTTCCCGGCGTTCAACCTCGCGGACGTCGGCATCTCGGTCGGCGCCGCCGCGCTGATCCTGGATGAGCTCCTGCGCCTGCGGCGCAGCCGCTGAGCCCCCGGACGGGCCCGCGAGTCCGCACCGCGCGCAGGGCCCGCCGGCGGCGCGTATAGTCCCAGGACTCATGAAGCATCTCCTGGATCTCCTGGCGGCGGTCGCCCTGCTGGTATGGGGGACCCACCTGGTGCGGGCCGGCGTGCTGCGCGTCTTCGGCAGCAACCTGCGCCAGATCCTGGCCACCAGCACCGGCAACCGCTTCACCGCCGCGCTCTCGGGTCTGGGCGTGACGGCGCTGGTGCAGTCCAGCACCGCCACCGCGCTGATCACCGGCTCCTTCGTCGGCCGCGAGCTGATCGCGCTGCCGGCCGCGCTGGCGGTGATGCTGGGCGCGGACATCGGCACCAGCGTGATGGCGGTGGTGTTCCATTTCGACCTTTCCTGGCTCTCGCCGCTGTTCATCTTCGTCGGCGTCGCGCTCTTCATCTCGCGCCAGGGCACCCAGGTGGGCGACGTCGGCCGCGTCCTGATCGGCCTGGGCCTGATGCTGCTGGCGCTGCGGCTGGTGTCGGCGTCCACCAGCGTGCTGACGCAGAACCCGGCGGTCCAGCTCATGCTGGAATCGCTCGGCAGCGACCTGCTGCTGGAGATCCTGGTCGGCGCCGCGCTGTCGGTGCTGTCCTATTCGAGCCTGGCGGTGGTGCTGCTGGCGGCCGCGCTCGCGCTGCAGGTGGTGGGGCTGGAGGTGGCGCTGGGCCTGGTGATCGGGGCCAACCTGGGCAGCGGGCTGCTGGCCGTGATCACCACGGCGAAGTCCGGCATCCCGACCCGGCAGGTGCCGCTGGGCAACCTGATCTTCAAGCTGGCCGGCGTGGTGGCGGCGCCCTGGCTCATCCCGCTCTGGCCGCGGCTGATGCAGCCGCTGGTGCAGGACCCGGCCACGCTCACCGTGCTGTTCCACCTGAGCTTCAACCTGCTGGTGGGCGCGGTGTTCATCGGCCTGACCGAGCCGGTGGCGCGCCTGGTGCAGCGCCTGCTGCCGCTCAAGGCCGGCCAGGGCCCGCTGGACCGGCCCAACCACCTCGACCCGTCCGCGCTGGCCACGCCCTCGCTGGCCATCTCCTGCGCCGCGCGCGAGGCCCTGCACCAGGCCGACATCGTGGAAACGATGCTGCGCGGCGTGGTCAACGTGCTCCGGCACAACGACCTCAAGCTGTCGCAGGACCTGCGCAAGCTCGACGACACGGTCGACAGCCTGTACTCCTCGATCAAGTACTACCTGACCAAGATCTCGCGCGAGCAGCTCAGCGAGGAGGAAGGCCGGCGCTGGACCGACATCATCAGCTTCACCATCAACATGGAGCAGATCGGCGACACGGTCGAGCGCGTGCTGCTCGACATCGAGGACAAGAAGATCCGCAAGGGGCGCCAGCTCTCGGAAGCCGGCATGGCCGAGATCACCGAGCTGCACGCGCGCCTGCTCGACAACCTGCGCCTGGGCATGAGCGTGTTCCTCAGCGGCAACGTGCGCGACGCGCAGCGCCTGCTGGAAGAGAAGGTGCGCTTCCGCGACATGGAGCGCGAATACGCCGCCACCCACCTGAACCGGCTTTCGGTCATGAGCCCGCAGAGCATCGAGACCAGCTCGCTGCACCTGGACCTGATCAGCGACCTCAAGCGCATCAACTCGCACATCTGCTCGATCGCCTACCCGATCCTGGACTCGGCCGGCGTGCTCGCGCCGAGCCGGCTGCGCACCGCCGTCGAGGCGGCCCCGCCCGGCCATCACCCCTGAGCGGGCCGGTGAAAAGGCCCCTGTGCTACGCTGGCAGACTGCCCAGCACACAGGAAAAAGGAGACCCCATGCCAGGACTGCTGCCCCACGTCGACCCCGACGGCCTGCTCGAGTTCTCGGTGGTCTACACCGACCGCGCGCTCAACCACATGTCCCGGCGCTTCCAGGGCGTGATGACCGACATCTCGGCCATGCTCAAGCGCGTCTACGGCGCCCGCTCGGCGGTGCTCGTGCCCGGCAGCGGCACCTTCGGCATGGAGTCGGTGGCGCGCCAGTTCGCCCACGGCCAGCACGTGCTGGTCATCCGCAACGGCTGGTTCAGCTACCGCTGGACGCAGATCTTCGACATGGGCCAGATCCCCGCCAGCCACACCGTGATGAAGGCGCGCCGCACGGGCGACGGCCCGCAGGCCGCCTGGACGCCTGCCCCGATCGACGAGGTCGCCGCCGCCATCGCGCGAGAGAAGCCGGCGCTGGTGTTCGCACCGCACGTGGAAACCGCCGCCGGCATGATCCTGCCCGACGACTACCTGCGCGCGGTGGCCGACGCGGTGCACGCCGTGGGCGGCCTGTTCGTGCTGGACTGCATCGCCTCGGGCGCCATGTGGGTCGACATGCAGGCCACCGGCGTGGACATCCTGATCAGCGCGCCGCAGAAGGGCTGGAGCAGTTCGCCGTGCTGCGCCATGGTCATGCTCGGCGAGCGCGCCCGCGCCGCCATCGACGCCACGCAGAGCACCACCTTCGCGATGGACCTCAAGAAGTGGCTGCAGATCATGGAGGCCTATGAGGGCGGCGGCCACGCCTACCACGCCACCCTGCCGACCGACGCGCTGCAGCGGCTGCGCGACACCATGCGGGAAACCGAGGCCTACGGCTTCGAGCGCGTGCGCCAGGAACAGATCGAGCTGGGCACCCAGGTGCGCGCGCTGCTGGAACGCCACGGCTTCCCCAGCGTGGCGGCCCCGGGCTTCCAGGCGCCGGGCGTGGTGGTGAGCCACACCACCGACCCCGGCATCCAGTCGAGCCAGAAGTTCCTCGCCGCCGGCCTGCAGACCGCCTCGGGCGTGCCCCTGCAATGCGACGAAGGCCCCGACTTCAAGACCTTCCGCATCGGCCTGTTCGGGTTGGAGAAGTGGCACGACGTGCCGGGCACGCTGCGGCACCTGGAGCAGGCGCTCGCCGACGTCGCGCCGGGGCGATAGCCCCGGGCGTTCAGGGCAGCAGGATGGTGCTGCCCGTCGTCTTTCGCGCTTCCAGGCTCCGGTGCGCCGCCTGCACCTCGGTGAGCGCGAAGCGCTGGTCGATCCGGATCTGCACCTGGCCGCTGCCCACCACCGCGAACAGGTCGTCGGCCATCGCCTGCGTGCGCTCGCGGGTGCTGGTGTGCGTGAACACGTTCTGGCGCGTGAGGTAGATCGAGCCCTTGGCCCCGAGCACCGCAGGCGCGAACGGCGGCACCGGGCCCGAGGCGTTGCCGCAGCTCACCATCAGGCCGAAGGGGCGCAGGCAGTCGAGCGAGCGCTCGAAGGTGTCCTTGCCGACCGAGTCGTAGACCACCTTCACGCCCTGGCCGCCAGTGATCTCCCGCACGCGGGCCGCGAAGTCTTCGGTGCGGTAGTTGATCGCGAATTCAGCGCCGTGCGCACGGGCCAGCGCGCACTTCTCGTCCGAGCCCGCGGTCGCGATCAAACGCAGGCCCAGGGCCCGGGCCCACTGGCAGGCGATCAGGCCCACCCCGCCCGCGGCGGCATGGAACAGCACGAAGTCGCCCGCCTCCAGGCCCTCGACCGGCCGCACGCGCCGCAGCAGGTACTGCACGGTCAGGCCCTTGAGCATCATCGCCGCGGCGGTCTCGAAGCCGATGCCCTCGGGCAGCCGGCACACGTTCATGGCCGGCATCACGCGCACGTCGCAATAGCTGCCGGGCGGGTGGCCCGCGTAGGCCGCACGGTCGCCCGGCTTCAGGTGCGCCACGCCCTCGCCGACCGCCTCGACCACGCCCGCGCCCTCCATGCCCAGGGTCAGCGGCAGGGGCAGCGGGTACAGCCCGGTGCGGTGGTAGACGTCGAGGAAATTCAGGCCCACCGCGTGGTGCCGGATGCGCACCTCGCCCGGGCCGGGATCCCCCACGGCCACGGTGTCGACCACCAGTTGCTCCGGCCCACCGGTGGCGTGGATGCGCACCGCGCGGCTGTGTATGGGTTCGCTCATGTCGGTTCTCCTCTGTGGTCAAACTCAGGAAGTCAAAGCTGAGGTGGCTTCAGCCCAGAGACAGCGAGGGTCCGGCTCCGCCGGCCCAAGCTGTCGTCCCCCCTCCAAGCGCCGAAGGCGCGCCAGGGAGGGGGGAAGCCGCGTCAGCGGCGCAGGGGGGAGCTCGCCGTCCCCTGCGCAGGGGGGAGTCCTCAAAACGTCCCAGGGTAGGCCCCACCGTCGGCGAGCACATTCTGGCCCGTGATGTAGGCCGCGTGCACGCTGCAGAGAAACGCGCAGATGGCGCCGAACTCCTGCGGGTGCCCGAAGCGCCGGGCGGGAATCGTGCGGCGGCGCGTCTCGGCGGTCGCCTCGACCGATTGGCCGGTGTTGCGGGCCGCGCCCTCCATCGTGACCTTGAGGCGATCGGTGTCGAAGGCGCCCGGCAGCAGGTTGTTGATGGTCACCCCCTGCCCGGCCAGCGGGCTGCGCGCCAGGCCGGCCACGAAACCGGTCAGGCCGCTGCGCGCGCCATTGGACAGGCCCAGGATGTCGATCGGCGCCTTCACCGCGCCGGACGTGATGTTCACGACGCGGCCGAAGCCGCGCTGCGCCATGCCGTCCACCGTCGCCTTGATCAGCTCGATCGGGCCGATCATGTTCACCTCCAGCGCCTTGACCCATACGTCGCGGTCCCAGGCGCGGAAGTCGCCCGGCGGCGGCCCGCCCGCGTTGTTGACCAGGATGTCGAACGCCGCGCCCGGCCCGCCCGCCACCGACAGCGCGGCCGCCCGGCCTTCGGGCGAGGTGATGTCGGCCGCCACGCCGAGCACGGTCACGGCCTGGGTAGCGGGCAGCGCGGCACGCACGCCCTCGACCGCGGCCTCGAGGTCGCGCGCGCCGCGCGCCACCATGACCACGTTCACCCCCTCGGCCGCCAGCGCCTGCGCGCAGCCCAGGCCCAGCCCCTTGCTCGCGCCGCCCACCAGCGCCCATTTGCCCTTGATGCCCAGATCCATCCGTCGGTCTCCTCGATCAAAAAAAAGAAATCCATCCGGCCTGTCGCCGTCACTTGCCGCGCGCGGCGCCGCCGAAGCGCGTCACCAGGAACACGCCGGCGAGCACCAGCACCGTGCCCATCACCATCCAGCCGCTGAACGGCTCGTCCAGGATCAGCGTGCCCATCAGGATCGTCGACATCGGGCCGACCATGCCGGTCTGCGCGGTGAGCCCGGCCCCCAGGCGCTCGACGGCCATCATCACCATCAGCACCGGCGCGAAGGTGCACACCGTCGCGTTGAGCAGCGAGAGCCAGATCACCTCCGGCGCGACCAGCGCCGCGCTCAGTGGCCGCACCAGCAGGAAGTGCAGTATGCACAACACGCACGCCACGCTGGAGGCCAGGCCCACCAGGCGCAGCGAACCCAGCCGCCGCACCAGCTCGCCGCTGTACACCAGGTACACGGCATAGATCGCGGCACTCGCGAACACCAGCGCCGCGCCCAGCGCGACATTGGGCCCCAGGAAGCTGGCCTCCTGGCCGAACACCAGCAGCACCCCGCCGTAGCTCACCAGCATCGCGAGCAGCTGCAGACCGGTGATGCGCCGCCCGTACAGCACCCAGCCCAGCAGCAGCACCAGCGTGGGATTGAGGTACAGGATCAGCCGCTCCAGGCCGGCGCTGACGTACTGCAGCCCCCAGAAATCCAGCAGGCTGGCCAGGTAGTACCCCGAGAAGCCCAGCCCGAGCACGCCCAGCCAGTCGCGCCGCGTGAGGGGTTGCGGCGCCATACCGGCTTCGCGCGGCCGGCGGGAAGTCCACCACGCCAGCACCAGGAACAGCGGCAGCGCGAACAGCATGCGGTACATGATGAGCGTAATGGGATCGACCCCGTACCGGTAGGCAAGCTTGACGATGATGGCCTTGCCGCTGAAGGCGGTGGAACCGGCGAGGGCGAGCAGCAGGCCGGCTTTCATCGCCCGCCCGCCTGCCGTCTGGGCTGCACCACCACCACCAGCAGCAGGCCGATGGCGATCATCACCAGCACCGCCGACAGCGGGCGCTCCAGGAACACCAGCCAATGGCCGCGCGAAAGCTGCAGCGCGCGGCGCAGGTGTTCCTCCAGCCCGGGCGCGAGCACGAAGCCCAGCAGCAGCGCCACGCCTTCGCAGCCCAGGCGCTGGAGCACGAAGGCCAGCAGGCCCAGCGCCATCACGAGCCACACGCCCCAGCCATGGGGCCCGAGCGCGAGCGCCCCCAGGCCCACGGCCACCACCAGGCCGGCCAGCAAGGCGCGGCGGGGCAGGCGCAGCACCCGCAGCAGCAGGGGCTGCCACCAGCGCGCCAGCGGCAGGTTCAGCAGGACCAGCAGCGCGTTGCCCACCCACATGGACACCACCAGGCCCCAGAACAGCGCCGGCTGCTGGCCCATCACGGCGGGACCGGGCTCGATCGCGTGCAGGCCCAGCGCGCCGAGCAGCAGGGCCATGACGGCGTTGGGCGGCAGGCCGAGCGCCAGCATGGGCAGGTAGGCGGTCTGGGCGCCGGCGTTGTTGGCGGCTTCGGGCGCGGCCACGCCGCGCAGGCTGCCTTCGCCCAGCGCCGGCTGGCGGCGGCGCGAGGCCACCTTCTCGAACTGGTACGCGGCCAGCGAGGCCAGCAGCGCGCCGCCCCCGGGCACCACGCCCAGCACCGCGCCCAGGCCGGTGCCGCGCAGCAGCGCGGGCGCGGCGGCGCGCCACTCGTCGCGCGTGGGCCGGTCATCAGGCCAGGCGCCGCGCGCCGGCATGGTAGCGGGCGTCGCGGCGTCCGCCGCCACGGCGACCGGCGCGTCGCCCGAGGGCGCCGGCACGAGCCGGGACAGGCCGGCGAGCTCGGCCGCCACCGGCGCCACCACGAAGAAGCCGAGCGCGAGCGCGATGAAGCCCACGCCTTCGGCCAGCCCATGGCGGCGCCCCATCCAGGGTTCGAGGGCCTCGGGCACGAAACGGACGGCGCCGGCGTGCCCGTCCCAGCCCATCAGGCCGAGCAGGATGCCGAGCACCGCCATGGCCAGCGCCTTGAGGAAGGACCCCGAGGCCAGCACGGTGGCGCCCACGAGACCGACCACCAGCAGCATGAAGCGCTCGGCCGAGCCGAACTGCAGGCCGAGCGACACGACCGGCGGCGCGAGCAGGGCCACCACCGCCACGCCGACGCACCCGGCCGCGAACGAGCCCACCGCCGCCATCGACAGCGCGGCGCCGGCGCGGCCCTGGCGCGCCAGCGCGTGCCCGTCCAGGCTGGTCATGACCGACGAGGCCTCGCCCGGCTGGTCGAACAGGATGGCCGGCAGCGAACCCCCGTACTGCGCGCCGTAGTAGACCCCGGCCAGCACCAGCAGCGCGGGCAGCGGCGGCAGGCCGAGCGTGGCCGGCAGCAGCAGCGCGATGGCGGTCACCGGTCCCAGGCCGGGCAGCACGCCGAACACGCTGCCCACCAGCACGCCGAGGGCGACCAGCGCCAGCGGCTGCCACGCCCAGAGGCCGGCCGCGCCGAGCACCAGCGGGTTCCACCAGGCCAGGAAATCCATGATGCGACCGCGCCCTCAGGCGCCGGCCCGGGTGGGCCACAGCGGCACGTCCAGGCCCAGCGGCCCGGCCCACAGCGCGAGCAGCAGCGCCGCCAGCAGCAGCGACCAGGGCCAGACGCCCCCGCCCGGCCGGCGCGGCCCCCCCGCCGTGACCACCGCCAGCACCAGGCCGGCCACGCCAGCCACCAGGCCCAGCGTGGGCCAGTTCGCGAACGCGCCGCCGATCCACGGCCATTGGCCGGGGCCGCTGCACAGGGCCAGCCAGAACAGGCCGCCCAGCACGCGCAGCAAGGCGCCGAAGCCCCAGTGCGCGACCCGCCCGCTGCCCAGCGCTTCGAAGACCAGCGCCTTGAAGAGGATCAGCGCGCCGAGCCCGCCCAGCAGCAGGCTGGCGAGCAGGGGAAAGTAGCCGGGGCCCATGGCATCCGCCGCGCCCAGCGGGTGGCGCGAGGCGGCCCAGCCGAAGCCCAGGGCCAGCGCCAGGAAACACACGCCGGCCAGAAAATCCTGCAGGTTCTTGATCATGGGTGGTGGTGAGACGAAGGGGTGCTCGCGGGTGGGCGCGTCATTGCATGGGCGGCGTGCAGGCCAGCACCTCCTCCAGCGTGGTCAGGCCTTCGGCCACGCGGGCCGCGCCCGCCAGGCGCAGCGGGCGCATGCCGTCCTGGGCGGCCTGGCGGCGCAGCGTGTCCAGGCGCGGCTCGCGGTTGATCTTGTCCTTGAACGCCTCGGTGAGCACGAGCAGCTCGTACAGGCCCATGCGGCCGCGGAAACCGGTCATGCGGCAGTCCACGCAGCCCACCGGCTGGTACGGCCGGTAGCCGCCGCTGATCTGCCAGGGCTTGGCGAGTTCGGCCAGCGCCTCGCGCGACGCGCCGGCCTCGGTGGGCTCGAGCTTCACGCGGCAGGCCGGGCACAGCGTGCGCACCAGGCGCTGCGCCAGCACGCCGAGCACGGTGGCGTTGATCAGGTAGGGCGGGATGCCCAGCTCCATCAGCCGCATGATGGCCGAGGGCGCGTCGTTGGTGTGCAGGGTGGTGAACACCAGGTGCCCGGTGAGCGCGGCCTGCACCGCCATCTCGGCGGTGGCGAGGTCGCGCACCTCGCCGACCATGATGATGTCCGGGTCCTGCCGCATCAGCGCGCGCAGGCCCTGGGCGAAGTCCAGGTCCAGGTGCGGCTGCACCTGGGTCTGGTTGAAGGCGGGCTCGATCATCTCGATCGGGTCCTCCACCGTGCTCACGTTCACTTCCTCGGTGGCCAGGCGCTTGAGCGTGGCGTAGAGCGTGGTGGTCTTGCCCGAACCGGTCGGGCCGGTCACCAGGATGATGCCGTGCGGCTGGCGCGTGAGCGCCTCCCAGCGCTGCGCGTCGTGCGCGGCGAAGCCGAGCGCGGCCAGGTCCTTGATGGTCGAGTCGGGGTCGAAGATGCGCATGACCAGCTTCTCGCCAAACGCGGTGGGCAGGGTCGAGAGGCGCATTTCCACCTCGTCACCGCGCACGGCGCCGCCGGGGCCGCCCGCGCCGCCGGCCCGATCGGGCCGCAGCGTCTTGATGCGCCCGTCCTGCGGCCGGCGGCGCTCGACCACGTCCATGCGGCCGAGCAGCTTGATGCGCGCGATCATCGCGTTCATCACGCCGATCGGCATCTGGTAGACCGGGTGCAGCACGCCGTCGATGCGGAACCGGATCACGCCCTGCTCGCGCCGGGGCTCCAGGTGGATGTCGCTGGCGCGCTGGTCGAACGCGTACTGCCAGAGCCAGTCCACCACCTGCACCACGCCCTGGTCGTTGGCATCGAGCTGCTTGTTGGCCTTGCCGAGCTCCACCAGTTGTTCGAAACTGCTGAAGCCGCCCTGGCCGCCGCTCTTGCTGGCCGCGCGCACCGACTTGGCGAGCGCGAAGAACTCGCCGGTGAAGCGCTTGATCTCCTGCGGGCTGGCCAGCACCAGGCGCACGGTGCGGCGCGTCTGGCGCTCCACCTCGGACACCCAGTCGCGCACGAAGGGCTCGGCCGTGGCCACCACCACCTCGGCAGGCCCCACCTGCACCGGCAGCACCTTGTGGCGCTCGGCGTAGGCGGCGCTCATCACGTCGGCCACCTTGCCCACGTCGACCTTGAGCGGGTCGATCCGCATGTACTCCATGCCGTTGCGCGCAGCCAGCCACTGGGTGAGCATCTCGACATCGAGCGGCTGGCCATCGGCCTGGCGCGCCACGCCCACCACCGCCAGGCGCTGCAGCGGGTGTTGCGCGCTGTGCGCCGACGCGCAGCGGGCGGCGGTGCGCTCGGCCTCCTCGGACGAGATCACGCCGTCCTCGTTCAGCCAGTCGACCAGGCGGCGCCAGTCGAGCGGGCCGTCGGCCGTGGGGATTGGCGGGGCGGAGGGCTTTTGCGGAGGTTTCATGCGGTGATCAGGATACCGGCTTGAACAGCCTGAGCCACTTCACGGCGGGCAGGCCCCAGCGCGCCTGCACCGCTTCGGCGCGCGCGAGCAGCTCCATGCGGGTCGGGCGCTCGGGCGTGCGCTGGGCCAGCACCACGGTGTTGCCCTCCCGCGTCGGCTTGAACGCCCAGACCACGTCGGCGCCGAAGGCCGCGCACAGGCTTTCCAGCGAACGCGCGTAGCTCGCGTCGCGCCCGAACAGGTTGACGCTCAGGCAGCCGTCGTCGCTGAGCGCGGCGCGGCAATCGGCATAAAAGTCCGGGCTGTCCAGCACCGGCGCCGCGGCCTCGTGGTCGTACAGGTCGACCTGCAGGGTGTCGTAGGCGCCGACGTGCGCGGCGCGGCGGATCTCATCGCCCGCGTCGGCCAGCAGCACGCGCAGGCGCGGCCCCTCGGGCGGCAGCTTGAACCACTGGCGGCACACCGCGAGCACCTGGGGATTGATCTCGATCGCGGTGGTGTCCATGCGCAGCTTCTTGAAGCAGAACTTGGTGAGCGCGCCCGAGCCCAGGCCGAGCTGCAGCGCGCGCCGCTTGCCGACCGACCCGGGCTCGACGAACAGCAGCCAGGCCATCATGCGCTGGACGTAGTCGAGCTCGATGTCGAACGGCGCGTCGAGCAGCATCGAGCCCTGGATCCATTCGGTGCCCAGGTGCAGGAACCGCACCTCGCCGTCCTCCGAGATCGTGACGTCGGGCAAGACCGGCGCGCCCCGCCGCGCGCGCGCAACGGCAAGGCGGGAGCCGGATTCGGGCAGGTGCTCCATCGGGTTCTTCATCTCCAGGCCGCGTGCCGGCCCATGGTCTGTGGAAAGGACATTATGCAAAGGACCGGCATCGAAAGAAGCAGCCCACACCAGAGACAGCGAGGGTCCGGCTCCGCCGGCCCAAGCTGTCGTCCCCCCTCCAAG
>CAZAPJ010000042.1:0-39115 GCA_964487025.1 uncultured Hydrogenophaga sp. | reverse complement strand
TACTACTTCCACAACTGCGTCTACGACTTCATGTGGAAGAACAACAAGCGCCGCTACGCCGAGAAGTTCCCGACCTGGGACATCATCCGCAAGTACAACAAGGACTACAAGCTGGTCTTCGTCGGCGACGCCACCATGAGTCCCTACGAGATCCTGCAGCCCGGCGGCAGCGTGGAATACAACAACGAGGAAACCGGAGCGGAATGGCTGCAGCGCCTCACCCACGCCTTCCCCCGGTTCGCGTGGATCAACCCGGAACCCCAGGGCGTGTGGCAGTATCGACAGAGCATCGGCATCATCCAGCAGCTCATGAGCCAGCGCATGTACCCGCTGACCCTGAAGGGGCTGGAAGACGCCATGCGGTTGCTGTCGAAGTAAGAACGCCCTTGATGACCACCGACCTCCCGGCCTGGGCCGCCCGGGTCCGGGCCTTGATTTGCGGCGGCGCCATGCTCTGGCTGCTGTCTCACCCGCTCGCCGCCTGGCCGCAGGCGACGGCGGAACCTGCGGCCAGCGTCCCGGCCCAGGCAACGGATGCCGCCGAGGCGCCCGACACCGACCCGGACGACGATGGCCCGCGCGCGGAGCGGCGGCGCGCGCAACGCCCACCCAGCGGTCCGCGCTTCGAGATCGACCTGCAGGCCCCGGACGAGGCCATCCAGGCCTTCCTGCTGCGCCACCTGGAGCTGCAGCGCTACCGCGAACTGCGCAGCCTCGACGCCAACGAACTGGGCCGGCTGCTCGCTCAGACGCCAGCCAACGTGCGCGAGCTGCTGGCCACGCTCGGCCATTTCTCGCCCCAGGTGGAGGTG
The DNA here is from genome assembly GCA_964487025.1 of uncultured Hydrogenophaga sp. Classification (GTDB taxonomy): domain Bacteria; phylum Pseudomonadota; class Gammaproteobacteria; order Burkholderiales; family Burkholderiaceae_C; genus Hydrogenophaga. Next base: position 38,303 of record CAZAPJ010000042.1, on the reverse strand, counting down.
GTCGCGCCGCCCGAGGTGGGCGAGGACGCGCCGGAAGACAGCGGCGCGCAGGCCGGCGCCCCGCGCTCGCTGGGCACGGTCACGATCCGGGTCGAGCCGGGCCCGGTCACGCAGATCGTCTCGGTCGACGTGTCCTTCGTCGGCGCCATCGCCGGCGCGGACGCCGCCGCGCAGCAGCGCGCCGAGATCCAGCGCGAGGCCCGCCTGATCGAAGGGCTGCCGTTCTCGCAGGCCGACTGGGACGCCACCAAGACCGCCGCGCTGCGCCGCCTGATCGCGCAGCGCTACCCGCTCGGCCGGGTGCAGAACAGCCTGGCCGACATCGACGCCCAGGCCCGCGAGGCGCGCCTGTACATCGAGCTCGATTCCGGCCAGGCCATGCGCATGGGCGCAGTGCGGGTGCAGGGCGCCGAGCGCTACGACGCGATCACCGCCGAGCGGCTGGTGCGGCTCTCGGGCCTCACGCCCGGCAGCGACTACGACCTGGCCAAGCTGCAGGACGCCCAGCGGCGCATCGCCGAGAGCGGCTATTACGACTCGGTCTTCGTCTACGTCGATCCCTCGCCCGACAGCGACACCCTGCCGGTGATGGTGCAACTGCGCGAGAGCCAGCGGCAGAAGGTGGTGATCGGCGTCGGCGCCAGCACCGACAACGGCGCGCGGCTGTCGCTGGAACACACCCACAACCGCGTGCCCGGCCTGGGCTGGCGCGCCCTGAGCAAGCTCCAGCTCGAGCGCAACGACCAGCTCGCCAGCACCGACTGGAGCTCCCCGCCCGACGACGACGGCTGGCGCAAGGTGGTCGGCGCGCAATTGGCCAAGCAGCTCGACGACTTCACCACCACCACCAGCCAGCGCGTGCGCATCGGCCGCACGCAGACCGGCGTGGAATACGACCGCAGCTTCTACCTGCAGTACGACCGTGCGCGCGTGGTCAACAGCGCGCTGCGCAATGCCGCGGCGGAAAGCGCCGATTCGTCGATCACCGCCAACTACGCGTGGACGCGGCGGCGCTTCGACGACCCGGTCTTTCCCAACCGGGGACACGGCCTGGCGGTGGAGCTGGGCGTGGGCTACACGCTGGGCGGCCCGCGCCTGCCGTTCGGCCGCACCCAGGCGCGCTGGCTGGTCTACTGGCCGCTGGGCGCCGCCGCGTCGGCGGCCGACCCCGTGCCCGGCCAGGCGCGCGACGTCTCGGCCACCGGCCGCACCCAGCTCGGCCGGCTCGCGCTGCGGCTCGAAGGCGGCGCCATCGCCGCGCGCGACGACGCCCCGATCCCCGAGACCCAGCTCTTCATCACCGGCGGCGACAACACGGTGCGCGGCTACGGCCTGCGCGACATCGGCGTGCGCCGCCCCGACGGCACCGTGGGCCCGGGCCGCTACAAGGCGGTGGCCAGCCTGGAATGGCAGCGCCCGATCTGGAACCGCAGCCAGCGCTCCAACTGGGAGCACGTGCTGTTCATCGACGGCGGCGCGATCGCGAACAAGGCCGGCGACCTCAAGCCGGTCTGGGGCGTGGGCACCGGCATCCGCTACAACAGCCCGGTCGGGCCGCTGCAGGTCGACCTGGCCTACGGCCTCGAGACCCGGCGCCTGCGCCTGCACCTGAACGTGGGCTTCACGTTCTGATATGGCCACGACCCCGGACACCCGCCCCCCGCCACCCTCGCGCATCGGCCGCGTGGTGCGCCGGGTGTTCGGCGGGCTCGCCGCGCTCGTGCTGGTGGCTGTGCTCGCCCTGGTCCTGTGGGCCGCGTGGCCTGGCTCGCTGGCCCAGGCGCTCGGCTGGGGCCAGGCGCTGCTGGCGCGGCAGGGCCCCGAGGTGGGCACGCTGCAGGCGGACGGGGTGCAGGGCAGCCTGTTCGCCGGCGGCCGGATCGAACGGCTGCAGTGGCAGCGCGACGGCCTCACCGTGCAGGCCGCCGACGTGCGCGTCGGCCTGAGCAAGCTGTTCTGGATGGACCTGCTGCTCTGGCGCGGCGTGCGCCTCTCGCAACTCGACATCGGCCAGCTGCGCATCGACGACCAGCGCCCCCCGTCACCCCCTACCCCGCCGGAGCCCTTGCAGCCGATCGTGCTGCCGCTGCCGGTCACGCTGCCCTGGTCGATCGGCGAACTCTCGCTCTCGGGTTCGCAAACGCTCACCCTGCGCGAGCTCGCCGGCCGCTACCGCTACCGCCCCGCCGACCCGGCCTGGAACCTCGGCGTGGCCGACGCCCACCAGCTCGAACTGGACAGCCTGCAGTTCGCCGACGGCCGCTACCAGGCGCAGGCGGTGCTCGGCGCCCAGGCTCCGATGCCGCTGCGGGTGGAGCTCCAGGGCGACCTGCAGGCCAGCGTGCCCGGCGGGGGCGAGCGCGTGGCGCTGCAGGCCGCCGCCCAACTCGCCGGCACGCTGGCCAGTGCCGACGCCGCACTCGACGCCACCGCCAGCGTGCGCGCGCGCGACGCCGCCGCCGATACCCCACCGATGCTGGACGCCAAGGCCCGGCTGCGCCCCTGGCGGCCGCAACCGGTGGAAACGGCCGAGGCGACCACCCACCAGCTGGACCTCGCCGCCCTCTGGCCGCAGGCCCCTTCCACGCTGCTCAGCGGCACGCTGCACGCGCGCCCGGACGGCGAGGCCTGGCTGGCCGAGCTGCGGCTGTCCAATGCCCGCAGCGGGCCGGCCGACCGGCAGCGGCTGCCGATCGAACAGATCGACGCCGCGCTCGAACAGCGCGGCGCGCGCTGGACGCTTTCGCGGCTGGACGCGCAGCTCGGCGGCGGGCGCCTGCAGGGCCAGGGCTGGTTCGAACCACCCGCCGGCGGCGCGGCGCCGGCGGCCACGGCGACCTCGATCGGCGCCTGGGAAGGCGACTTCAAGGCCAGCCGCATCAACCCCGCCCTGCTCTGGAGCGGCATCGCCCCGGCCGCGCTCGACGGCACGGCGCGGGCCCGCACGGTGGACGCCGGCACCGCGCGCGAGGCGATCGACATCCGCCTCCAGGTGCAGCCCTCGGGCAGCCAGCCGCGCGGCAGCGCGCTCGACGGCGTGCGCCTGCGCGAACTCGCGCTCGACGGCCGCTGGCGCGCGAGCGCCGGCGACGCCGCGCAAGGCGTGCTGGAACTGCGCTCGGCGCGCCTGGACGCGGCCGATGCCCGCCTCGACGGCCAGGGCGCGTTCGACACCCTGGCGCGCCGCTTCGACGGCCACGTCGCGCTGCAGCTGCCCGGCGCCCAGGCGCGCTGGCAGGGCGAGGCCGCGCACGCGCAGGGCCAGGGCGACCTGGCCCTGCAGGTGGACGACGCCCGCCGGGTGCTGGACTGGGTGCGCAGCCTGGCCGCGCTGCCGGTCGCCGGCCCGGCGGTCGCCGCCGCGCTCGAGGGCCTGCCCGGCCTCGCGCTCGAAGGCAGCGCGCGGCTCGACGCGCGCTGGCAAGGCGGCCTGGGCGCCTTCGGCTACCCCGCGCCGGCCGGCCGCGGCGCGGCGGCCGCGGTACCCGCGCCGCGGCTGCAGGTCGGCCTGGACGTGCCGCGCCTGCGCCTCACGCGCGACGCCGCCGCGAAGCAGCCGGCCCAGCCCGCCACCGCGCAGACCACCGAGCTGCGCGCGCTCCGGCTGCGGGCCAGCGGCCCGCCCGAGCGCCTGGACCTGAACCTGGCCGGCGAAGCCGAGCAAGGCCCCTGGCGCGCCGCGCTCGACACCCAGGGCGTGCTGCAGCTCGGCAGCGGCAGCGCACGCACGCCCCTCGGCGTCGACACCGGCCGCCTCAGCCTGTCCCGCCTGCAACTGCAGGCCACCGACAGCGCGCGCACCGACCGCAGCGTGACCTGGCTGCTGGAGAGCGCCAGCGCCGCGCTCGGCGTACAGTGGCAGGGCGCGGCGCAGAACACGCCGGGCGGCGGCAGCAACGGGCCGCTGCAGGTGCAGGCCGACCCGGGGCAGTTGCGCCTGCGCACCACCTTCACCCCGCGCGCACCGTCCACCACCGCGCCCACCAACAGCCCGCCCATGACCCTGTCCTGGGAACGGCTGGCCTGGACCGCCGGCGGCGCGCTCGACACGCGCGGCCAGCTCAACGGCCTGCCGATGTCGTGGCTGGACGCACTGGCCACCGCCGAAGGCGCGCGCCACGGCCCGCTGGGCCAGTCCGGCCTGGGCGGCGACGTGGTGTTCGACGGCGCCTGGGACCTGCATCTGCCCGCGCAGGCCGGCACGCCGCCGCGCCTGTCGGCCCACCTGCAGCGCCGCAGCGGCGACCTCTCGGTCCAGACCGACGGCGCCGCCTTCGACGCGGACAACCCCCGCGCCCAGCGCGTGCAGACCGGCATCCGCGAAGCGCGGCTGGACATCGCCACCGAGGGCACCACGGTGAACGCGCGCCTGCGCTGGGACAGCGAACGCCTGGGCACGGCCAGCGCCGACCTGAGCACCACGCTCAGCCCGCCCGGCGCGGCGCAGGACAGTTGGCACTGGCCCGAGCAGGCGCCCCTGCGCGGCCGCCTCACGGCGCGCCTGCCGCAGATGGGCGTCTGGTCGGCACTGGCGCCGCCCGGCTGGCGCGTGCGCGGCGCGCTCGCCGCCGACCTCACCGTCGCCGGCACGCGCACCGCGCCGCTGCTCAACGGCACGCTGGCGGCCGACGACCTCGCGCTGCGCTCGCTGGTCAACGGCATTTCGTTCTCGCGCGGACAGTTGCGCGCCACGCTCGCGGGCGAGCGCATCACCATCGAACGCTTCTACCTGCAAGGCCGCGGCGGGGCCGAGAACGGCGGCACGCTGCTGGCCACCGGCAGCACCGAATGGCGCAGCGTCACGGAGAACGGGCGCACGCGCCGCCAGCCCATCGTCAGCCTGCAGGCCACGGCCAGCAAGCTGCGCGTGTCCACCCGCGCCGACCGCCAGCTCGCGCTCTCGGGCCGGCTGCAGGCCGAGCTCGTCGGCCCGGCGCTGCAGCTGCGCGGCCAGCTCACCGCCGACGAGGCCCTGTTCGTGCTGCCCGACGAGTCCACCCCCACCCTGGGCTCGGACGTGGTGGTGCGCGGCACCGAAATCCCGATGGAAGACCCGGATGCGTTCCGCGTGCAGCCCGACGTGCAGGTCGACCTCGACCTGGGCAACAACTTCCAGGTGCGGGGCCACGGCCTGCAGACGCACCTGACCGGGCAGATCAGCGTGCGCAGCACGCCCGCCCTGCCCACACCGCGCGTGCTGGGCGAGGTGCGCACCGCGCGCGGCGGCTACCGCGCCTACGGCCAGCAGCTCACCATCGAGACCGGCGTGCTGCGCTTCACCGGCCCCTACGACAACCCCACGCTCGACATCACCGCGGTGCGGCCCAACACCACCCAGCGCGTGGGCGTGCTGATCAGCGGCACCGCCCAGGCGCCGCGCGTGCGCCTGTTCTCCGACCCCGAGCTGCCCGACAGCGAGAAGCTCGCCTGGCTGGTGCTGGGCCGGCCCGCCAGCGGCGCCGGTGCCGAAGCCGCGATCCTGCAGCAGGCCGCGCTCGCGCTCATCGCCGGCAGCGGCGGCGGCTTCGACGGCGGCCTGGCCGGCGCGCTCGGCCTGGACGAACTGTCGTTCACCGGCAGCGCCACCAACGCCGACGGCAGCACGTCCGCCGCCGCGCTCACGCTCGGCAAGCGCCTCTCCAGCCGGCTCTACCTCACCTACGAAAGCAGCCTGGCCGGCGCGATGGGCACCGTCTCGATGTTCTACGACCTCTCGCGCCGGGTCACGGTGCGGGCCCGGGCGGGAGAAGAGAACGCGATCGACCTGATCTTCACCACGACGTTTGACTGACCCCCCGCGCCGCGCCTGCGGCGCGTTACCCCCTTTCAGGGGACAACACCAGCGGCCCGGTGGAGCCCGTTCCGCGGTGTTTCTGGAAGGCTCCTCGCACTCCGGCAAGAACTCTTCAGGCCACTTCGGCCAGCGATGCCTGGTTGGCAGCCTCGGCAGCAAGCGCGCGAATCTCGCTGTCGGCGCCCGCCAAAGCCTGCGCCCTGGGCTCCGGGCCCATCGCCACGCCCTCTGCCCGCACGAAGCGCACGTCGGTGATGCCGAAGAAGCCCAGCACCGTCTGCAGGTAGCTTTCCTGGTGCTCCATCGCGCGGCCGGCATCGCTGGTGGAGTACACGCCGCCCCGGCTGAGCGCCACGATCACCGTCTTGCCGCCGGCCAGGCCCACCGGCCCCTGCTCGGTGTACTTGAAGGTGCGGCCGGCCTGGGCCAGGCGGTCGATCCAGGCCTTGAGCTGGGTCGGAATGGTGAAGTTGTAGAGCGGCGCCCCGATCACGACCACGTCGGCCGCGAGGAACTGGCTCACCAGCGCCTCGGACAGCGCGTTCTCGCGGCGCTCCGCTTCGGTCGCGGCCGCCTGGCCGGTGCGGAAACCCAGCGATTCGGCGCTCAGGTGCGGCGGCGCGTCCTGCGCCAGGTCGAGGTACTGCACCTGCGTGCCGGGATGGGCCGCCACCCAGGCGGCCACGGTCCGGGCGGTCAGTTGACGGGAAACCGACTGGTCGCCGGTGATCGCGGAATCGATGTGAAGCAGTTGCATGGACATCTCCAGAAAGTGAAGCCACGCGATGTGGCCATGGATAGATTGTGATTTCGCATCCAATGCCTGATAAGACGGCAAATCTGCGATATATCGTTCCATAATCAGGACAATCATCACCCAGCCCAGGAAGCCCCATGCAGGACCTGAACGACATGCTGCTGTTCGCCGAGGTCGTCGAGCGCGGCGGCTTTGCGGCGGCCGGCCGCGCGCTGAACCTGCCGAAGTCGCGCCTGTCGCGGCGCGTCGCCGGGCTGGAAGCCCAGCTCGGCGTACGCCTGCTGCAGCGCACCACCCGCAAGCTTTCACTGACCGACGTGGGCGAGACCTACCTGCGCCACTGCCAGGCCCTGCGCGAATCCGCGCAGGCCGCCGCCGACGCCGTGGCCAGCGCCCAGACGGAACCGCGCGGCACCATCCGCGTGACCTGCCCGGTCACGCTGGCGCAGACGGTGCTGGGTGCCGTGATGCCGATCTACCTCGCGAGGCACCCCCACGTGCGGGTGGAGATGGAGGTGAACAACCGCGTGGTCGATCTCGTGAAAGACGGCGTGGACGTGGCGCTGCGCGTGCGCCTCACGCTCGAAGAAAGCGGCAGCCTGGTGGTCAAGCGCCTCGACGACGCGCACTCGGTGCTGGTGGCCAGCCCGGCACAGCTCGCCCGGCAGGGCACGCCCGGCACGCTGGAAGAGGCGAGCCGACTCGACAGCGTCGCCATGTCCGCCACCGACGGCGTGGCCCGCATGCGCCTGACCAGCCCGCAGGGCCGCGAGGCGGTGCTCGAATACAGGCCGCGCTACATCGCCGACGACCTGCTCACCCTCAAGATGGCCGTGCTCGGCGGCAGCGGCATGTGCTGGCTGCCCGACTACATGTGCGAAGCGGAATTGCGCGACGGCCGCCTGGTGCGGCTACTGCCCGACTGGACCACGCCGATCGGCGTGGTGCATGCGGTGTTTCCCTCGCGCCGGGGCCTCTCGCCCGCCGTGCGCAGCTTTCTCGATTTCCTGGGCGAATACATGCCTGTGTGCAGCAAGATCCAGCACGAGGCGGCGGCCCGGGGCGGGCGACCGGCCCCGTACAATGCGGGCTCTTTTTCGCCGCCGTAGTTCAATGGATAGAACGAGCGCCTCCTAAGCGCTAGATACAGGTTCGATTCCTGTCGGTGGTGCCATTGGAACAATTCATGTTCCATCATGTTCAGTCAAAACTCCCTTAAATATCAATGAGTTAGGCTGAATTTCCCTCCATAAAGCGTCATGTTGCGCCATTGCAAGGCATGGGGAATGGGGGTACAACATGGGGAACAGACCCCCTTTCAGGTGAAAAAACCTGAAACTGTTCCCCCACCATGCTGACCAACGTCGAGATCCAACGGGCGTCCTGCCCTCCTGACCAGCCTCGCGCCCGCTTCGCCGATTCGGGCGGCTTATATCTTGAGGTATCCCGGGCCGGCAGCAAGCGCTGGTTCTGGAAGTTCCGGCGCGACAACAGAGAAAAGCGCCTGGCGCTGGGCAGCTACCCCGAAGTCACCCTTAAAGCGGCCCGCGTCGCCCGCGACGATGCCCGCAAGCTGCACCAGCAGGGCCTGGACCCTGTCCAGCAGCGCAAGATGGACAAAGCCGCCGCCCGGCTCAACAGCGCGAACACCTACGAGGCCGTGGCGCGCGAGTACCACCAGCACAAGGGGCGCGAGTGGAGCCAGGCCTATGCGGACAGGTGGCTGCGGATGCAGGAGCTGAACCTGTTCCCCCACCTGGGGCCGCTTCCGATTGCCGACATTCCCCCGCCTCTGATGCTGGATACGATCCGCCGGGTTGAAAAGCAGGGCAAGCATGAAACCGCCCACTCGCTGCGCCAGTACGCCGGCCAGACTTTCCGCTACGCCATCGCCACCGGACGGGCCACCAACGACCCCACCGCCCCGCTCAAGGGCGCCCTGAAAGCCGTGCTTGTGCGGCACATGGCTGCTGTGCTGGCCCCCAAGGAGGCCGGGCAACTCCTTCGGGACATCGATGCGTACAAGGGCCACCCTGTGACGCGCGAGGCGCTGGTGCTATCTGCCCTCCTGTTCCAGCGGCCCGGCGAGATCCGGCAAATGGAGTGGACGGAAATCGACTTCGATGCGGCGCTCTGGACGATCCCGGCCGCCAAGATGAAGCGCACGAAGATGGCCAAGCTCAACGGCCGCCCGCACCTTGTGCCATTGGCACCGCAAGCCATCGAGGCGCTGAACCGGCTCAAGCCGATGACCGGGCACCACCGGTACGTGTTCCCCTCCCTCCTGGGCGAAGGCCGCTGCATGAGCGAGAACACCGTGAACACGGCCTTGCGCCGCATGGGCTACGACAACGAGACCATGACCTCCCATGGCTTCCGGGCAATGGCCCGAACCATCATGGTGGAGCACCTGGATATCGACCCGGGCGTGATCGAGGCGCAACTGGCCCACGTCAAGAGTGGCCCGCTGGGCGCCGCCTACGACCGTGCGCAATACATGCAGCAGCGCAGGGACATGATGGTCAAGTGGGCGGACTACCTGGACAAGCTGCGCGCCGGTGCGGATGTGATCCCGCTGCGCGCCTGAGATACCGGCAAGCCCTGCGTCGGATTGAAGAGCAGGGCAAAAAGGCGCCGGCCAAGGTGGTAGCGACACCTTGTCCGGCTGACCAAGTCAAAGAAAGGGCCTTTGAAATGGCTGATTCGACTTTAGTTGAAAACCACGGCGAAGCTGAGACCGGAGCGACTGGGACGCATGCATCGTCCATTGATGGGTTCGATGTGCTGCATCGGATTGGAGAAATCGGCGTCCATTGGTGGTCGATCATTGACGCCATGCTTGAGACGCACCAGTTTCATGACCGCATCCATCCTGAGCCCGTGGAGCCCCTGCCTCAGTGGGCTGTGAACCGACTCAAAGACCAGGGTCGCCATGACGCAAGTGAGACCGAGTTTTCCCAGCTTCGGGAGCTATTGAGGGACTGGCTGCACATTGCTGCGGGCAATGGCTCCCGGCAACGCTTTGAAGTCTGGACGGGTCGTGGTTCCCGGCTCGCGTTCCGGCACGAATCCTGGGAAGATGCTGCCGCCGCTTTGGACCGGTTGAGGCCGAAATTTCCCGATGCCTTCGTGGCTCGCGTGCATGTACTGTCCACATCCACCCATCAGAGCGATCCGGCTTTGCTTGACACGATGATTGGCGAAGTATTCCATGTTGGAACCTTCATGGTGTCCGAGGAAGACGAGTACACCGTCCAAGATGAAACCGGCCGCCAAGTCACCGTAACAGCCAGCGTGCTGCGCCAGCATCCGGTTTACGAGCGCCTCGACAAGCGTGGAAGGGAATCTTTGGACTTCTATCTGGAGGAAACCAAGCCTCGTAAAGAAGCGATCCGCAAAGCCGCGAATAAGGGCATAGAGCCCGTGGAGGTGAAGCATGGCTGAGCTGAGCACTACCGAACTCACCCTGTCCGGCCCCCGCCATGAAGCGACTGGCCGGGCAATGCTTGATGGTGGGCAATGCCTATGCGGCGACGACATCCGGGCGGATGACCTGGTCCTCGCGAACTTCGACCGTCGCCATGTTCACACGGGCGGGGGCCTTTACCTGCTGCAGGCTGCAAGCAGTTGGCGAGGTTGCCGGAGGATGACCAGGGTACCGGATGGCATCGCCATTGACCGGGACGGCCAGGGCGATTGGGTGACCGTGCCCGACATGAGCGCAACCGGCTGGCGCGTGGTCGGGATCGTGGAGACGGTCTACCGGCCCACCCGATACGGCAACATCTCTCCGACGGAGCTGTCGCAAAGGCATTGACCACCGGGCCGCTTGCCCATCGCCATAGCCGCCCATGAGGCGGCTTTTTTGCGCCCTTCTACGAGATCGACGTCGCATCCTGCTCGAGAACGTCCAGATGGAATAACAGAAAACTCGATCAAGTTATAGCGGAAAAAGTCCTTTTAAATCAAAGATCTTTATTCGTGCACTTATCTCCTGTATCGCACCGCAGTATCTCCATGCGACGCACAAATCCTGAATCGTGCCCTTATCTCACTCAGCGCGGTTGAGGATATGACCAGCGACAGGCAACTGCGTCGCTCCGGGCTCTGACAGGTCCGTCAACACATCGGTTCTACACAGGAGATTGAAATGGAAGATGGCGCCCTTTGTGGTCTTGTTTCCCCTGACTCGTACCAAGCGGAACGAAAGCACGTCTTTCCTGCACTGCAGTCGCTGAAGTGGTACATCCGCAACCACAAGGCCGGACTGGTCGAGAACGGCGCGCTCGTGTTGGTCGTAAAGCGCCACATGATCGATAAACAGGCGTTCGATGCCTATGTCGTCCGTGCTGGCCGCGAGCGGGCAGCGGAGCGTGTCGCGGAGGCGGCGTGATCACCATCGCCGAAGACCACGCCGCCGAGGCGAAGCTGGTCAGCACCCTGGAGCAAAGCGGAGACCGTCATGCGAACTGACGCGATCCTCACCTCACGCCAGTCTCTGCAGCCGGTCCACGTGCTGCATGTGCCTGAGGCCCTGCTCAAAGTGCAGACGGTCATCGCCGTAACCGGCCTGTCCGAGTCGACCATCCGGCGCAAGGTGGCCGGAGGACAGTTCCCCGCCCCTGTGAAGGACGGCACTCGATGCACCCGCTGGGTGGCTGGTCAAGTGTCCGACTGGTTGCGAGCACGGGGCGAGCAAGGTCGGGTTTCAGCATGACCCCATCGCCCAAAAGAAAAGGCCCCGCTGGCAGGCGAGGCCTTCTCGAAATGCAACCCAAGCAACCAACCCAGGAGCTTCAATTGTGAACACCTTCACTCCGCTTGACAAGCCATTGGCCAGCGACTGGCACATCTTGTCCCCGAAATTCAAGGCCCAGTTCACCCTGCGGGGTGATCGTCTCGAATGCGAGTGGCGCCCCCACAAGCCCCGAGCCCGCGAAATGCTCAAGATGGTGAAGAGGTACCGCGTTGCGCGCGACACCTTCCTCGAGGGCCTCAGCGAGCGCACTGGTCAGCGCATCGCTGTGCTGGAGCTGCCCCAGTGACCGCCGCCCTCCCCCATCTCACCACGCTGCAGTGCCCCGATGTGCTGCGCGATCTGAAGGCATGGGTGTGCTGGCGCCGGGAAGGCGGCCGCAAGGTGCCCTTCTATGCCAGCGGTGGCCGGCGCCACGGCGTGCAGGGCACCGACGCCGACCGCGCGCGCTTGGTCAAGTTCACCGAGGCACGAACCGCGGCGATCGCCGGCGGGCACGACGGCGTGGGCTTCTGCCCCCTCTCTGGCCTGGGCATCGCGGCTCTCGACTTCGATGGCTGCATTGACGACGCGGGCAACCTTCACCCCGATGTTGAGCGCATCGTGGCGGGCACCTATGCCGAGCGATCGCCTTCCGGGCGTGGCGTGCGGGCCTTTCTCCGAGGCAACCTAGGCGACCGCAAGAACCATGGCGAGCCCTTCGGCTTCGAGGTCTTCAGCACGAAGGGATACGTGACCGTGACCGGTGATGTGCTGCCCGTTGTCGAGATGACCGACGCGGTGAACACAATCGCCAATGTCACGCCTGATGTAATCGCCTTGTGCGAGGCCCGCTTCGGTCGCGCCCAGGGCGGCAGCGAGCCGGCCGCCATCGAGGTGCAGCCCCTGGGTGTACCAGCGCAGCAGCTGCGCGACATGCTGGCGCCCCTGGACCCAGACATGGGCTACGACCAGTGGCTGCGCTTCGGCATGGCAGTGCATCACGAAACCAGCGGCGAGGGATTCGACATCTGGGACGAATGGTCGAGCAAGGGGAGCAAGTACCCGGGCCGCGACCAGTTGGAAGCAAAGTGGGACAGCTTTGGCAGAGGCAGCCAGTCGCCCACCACGGTGCACGCCCTAGTGCGAGCTGCGAACCAGGCCGGCTCGCGCATCGACATCGCCCACCTGGAAAGCGCGGATGATTTTGACGTGGTGGGCCCGGCTGCGGCGGTGAAGCCGCCCAGGTTCAAGGTGTACAGCCACGCAGAGTTCCTCGCACGCAAACCTCCGGGGTGGATCGTCAAGGGGCTGATCCCGCAAGCGGAAATTGCCATGGTGATCGGCGAGCCCGGTGCAGGCAAGAGCTTCATGGCACTTGAACTCGCTGCAGCAATCGCCAGGGGAGCGCCGTTTCTGGGGCACAAGTCCGCTCAAGGTGCGGTCCTGTACATCGCGGCCGAGGGCTCCGGCGGCTTCCGAAATCGCTATGACGCCTACTGCAAATCGAGGGGCGTCACCGACATGCCATTTACGATCATGGACGCTGCACCCAACCTGCTGCTGCACGAGGATGCGCTGGAGGTGGTCCGCATCGCCAAAAGCCTTGGGCCTCTCGCGTTGATCGTGGTAGATACCGCCGCGGCCACCACTCCGGGCGCCGATGAGAACTCGGCCAAGGACATGGGCCGGGTCATCGAACATTGCAAGACGATCGCACACACGACCAAGGCCCTGGTCGTTCTCATCCACCACACCGGCAAAGACAAGAGCAAGGGCGCGCGGGGCTGGTCCGGTCTGAAAGGCGCCGCGGACGCTGAGATCGAGATCACCCGGTCTGCCGCTGGGCGCGTGCTCAGGGTGTCCAAGCAGAAGGACGGCGAGGACGGGCAACAGTTCTGGTTCGCGCTGGACGTGGTGCAGATCGACGTGGACGAGGACGGCGACGCCATTACCTCATGCGTGGTGCGCGAAGTCGCGGCGCCGGTGATCTCGCAGATCGACCAGGGGGTACAGCGGAAAGCCAGGCCGAGAGGCGCATGGCAGGGTGCGATCTACGACGCCGTTGCCGCCTGCGGCGACATAGGGATCGGCTTGACCGAGAGTGAACTGATTGACGCTGTGAGCGGGGTTATCCCTCCCGAAGGTGACCGCGACCGGCGGCCCGAACGGGTGCGGGCGGCTCTCACAACCCTGACCGAGAAAGGAACTCTCGAACTTGTCGGCGAGCGCTACACCCTTGGGCGGCTGACATGACCCTCCGGCTTTCCCGCAGAAAACAACGGGCACGGATGCCCGATTTGCCCGAAAACCCGTTTTGCCCGTTTTCGGGCAGTTTTCGGGCACCGGGCAACCCCTGCCCGTTTTCCCGAAATGCCCGCCGCTCTTTAGAAGGCGGGCAATTTCGGGCAAACGGGGATGCCTCGCCAATCTCTAGCCGCAAAAATTTCCCTGATCCTGCCGACCCCCTGGCCGATTCACAGACCACCCAAGCACACGCTGCCGCGCACCAACGCGTGCGCGCGAGAAAACCAAGTTTGTTTTTTTTTTTTGCAGAAAGGACTGACATGGCCGCAAACCACATCGCCGACTGGAAGCCCCTGTTTCTTGCCGCCCTGGCCGAGTGGCCGGTCGTGACCCACGCATGCGAAACCGCGGGCGTGGCAACCCGCACCGCGTACCGGGCACGTGAAACCGACAGCGAGTTCGCCGACGCCTGGGCCAAGGCCTTGGAAGATGGCGTGGACAAAGCCGAGGCCGAAGCCTGGCGCCGCGCCGTGATCGGCGTCGATGAGCCCGTCATCCACAAGGGCCAGCTCGCTGTCGGCCCCGATGGCACCCCCCTGACCATCCGCCGGTACAGCGACCGCCTGCTTGAACTGCTGCTGCGTGGCCGGCGTAAGTCCGTGTACTCGACGCGCATCGAGCAGACCGGCGCCGACGGTGCGCCCCTGCTCCCGGCCAACGAGAACGAGCGCGCAATGCGCATCGAAGCCCTACTCGCGCTCGCCGCACAGCGCAAAGCCGGGGGGGCCGACCTATGCTGAATTTCTGTCGCCATCGCTCGCGCGCGCGACCCGAAGGGCCGCATGACCCCGCGTGACGAAGCAATCAACTGGCGACTGCTGCGCCTGAGCCTGCCGAACACCCCCGGCTTGCGCGATGTCCCGGCGCTCGAGGCCAAGCTGCGGCAACTGGAGGCCATGGCCGGCGAGCCCGTCGTGTTCCGCATGCTCGACGGCGACGACACCGGTGCCGCTGTCTATGAGATCGGTCGCGGTGACGATGTGCGCACCGTCACCTCGCTCAAGCGCGGCATCTTTGCTATGTGGCGTTTGCTCGACTCTCGCGAGCCGCTTGACCCTGTCGAAATCGCTAGACCCGGCGCGCGCAAGCCCGCCACAACCGTGTACCAGGCCATCAGGGGCGAGGCCTGCGACGAGTTCGCGCGCTGGGGCATGCGTGACCTGTGTGACGCCACCGCCTGGTGCACCACCCGACGGGGCATGCTGTTGCTGCGTCTCCCGATCAATGCGCCCACGTTCATCACCGGCAAAAAGTGATTTCTGCGTGACTTTTGAGCACACCGCGCCCGATCGGTGGCTCACTCCTGACATCGACCACCAGGAGCATCCATGGCAAATCCCCAACTCGACGCAGCCCAGCAGCAATTCGACGACCTGACGCGCGAGGTGCGCCGCCTCGCCCAGGCCTCAAAGGCCAACCCCGGCAACGACAAAATGCGGCGTGAACTCACGGCCGCTCGGCGCGAGCTTGAGCACGCGGAAGACGTGCTAATGCACCTGCGCAACCGCGCGATGCAGGATGACTTCACTGCCCGCATCGACGCGCTGCGCGGCCAGATCGCGACCGTCGAGTCCGAACTCGGTGAGGCCACGCTCAACAGCATGGAGTCGCCTGACAACACCGCGGCGCATGAACGCGTGGCATCCCTCACAGCCGAGCGCGAGGCCCTGGAGCGCTCGATCCGCTCGCTCGAAGCCGCACGCGAGGCCGCCGCACGGCGCGCTGCCGAGAACACGCGCGAAGCGCGAGCTGCACAACTGACCGCTGCGCGCGCCGACCACGCCGAAGCCTGCAAGATGGCGATCACACGCGCCCGGGAACTGGTCGACTGGCTCGCTGAGCTGGGCCCCCGTTGGCAGACAGCCTACACCGCTGCCCGCGATGCCGAGCGCGCGGCAGCAGAGATGGTCCGGCTGTCCGGGCATGCGAAAGCCCCGGAGCGGTTCTCCGCCAGCCGCCTCCACACGTTTCCGAGGGCCTTGGCACACGGCGTGGGCGGCGCGTTCATCTTCTCTCGGATCGCGGATGACGGCGTGCTCGCGCCCACCGTCGAGATTCGCCAGCCGTGGGGGGCCAAGTTCTCCGAACGCACCACCCCCGAACAGATGGAGGAAAGCATGCGCAAAGCCGCACGCGGCCATCTGCAGGTGCTGGCTGAGTGCGGCGTCGATATTGACCTGGGCGGATTCTTCTCGGACATCGATGCGCCGCCAGTTGATTTCTTCGACCTGGGCACCAAGAAGGCGACGGTCGCCAAGACGCTGAAGTCCGCGGTCAACAAGCTGGTGCACTGACATGGCCACCGTTCCGATTTCTCGCGGCCCACAGGTACGCACCGCGCCCCTGCAGTTCGTCCCGCAGCAAGCAGCCGGCAGCGACGCTGCCTTCGGTGGCGTGCAGGCGCGTCAAGTCGAAGCCTTGGGCGGCTCGATGCAGAAGGCCGCGGCGGACTTCGACCGCATCGCCGCGCAGAAGGCCCAGACCCAGGCCTTTGAGCTGGACGCCCATGTCACCGAGAAGTGGTTGAAGTGGGACGCGGAGAATCGCCAGCGGTACCGTGGCGCGAACGCCGAGGGCTACACCGCCGCCGTCGAGGACTGGTGGAAGAAGGCCGCGCTCGAGACCCACACCGGCCTCGATCCTCGCGTGAAGCAGACGATCGGCAAGAGCCTGAGCCAGCGCAGGCTGCAAGCCTTGGGCGCGGCCACGGCCTTCGTGTCTTCGGAACGTGAGCGCCACGCCACCGAGGCCTATGCGGCAGACGTGAACGCCACCATCGAGTTCGGTCTGGCCACCGGCACCGTGGCCAGTGCGGACCAGGAAGTGCGCTCCCGGGTGCGCTCCTTCGCGGCGCGCAAGGGCTGGACCACGGAGCAGGTGCAGGCCGAGACAACAAAGGCACTGACGCAGCTCCACGGCCTGTACATCACGCGGCTGCTCGACACCAACCCCGAAGCCGCAAGGGCTCACCTGCTGGCCGTGGGTGGCGAGCTGGATGCACGCTCGCGCGCCGGGTTCGAGCGAGCGGTCGAGCAGGCTGGCGTGCTCACCAAGGCCCAGCAACTGGCCGATGGCGCGATGCAGCGCGGCCTGACGCTCGACCAGGCACTCAAGGAGGCCGAGAGCCTGAGCGGCGAGGCCGAGCGCGTGGCCAAGGCCGAACTGCGCCAGCGCTACGCCGACGTTGACATGGCGAAGCGCCAGGTGTTGGAGCGCGCCTACGGCACCGCGCTGCTGGAAGTCGAGCAGCGAGGGCGGGTCAAGCCGACCACCTTTGCCCTGCTGGACGACAAGCACAAGGCCGCGGTGCTCAACCGCATGCAGGCCGAGGCCAAGGCCCGCGAGGCGGCCGCACGGGATCGGCCCATAAAGACCGACTGGAACGTCTACGCCAACCTGCGCGAACAGGCCGACACCAACCCGCAGGCGTTCGCCAAGACCGACCTGCGCCAGTACCTGGACCGCATCGGCCCCGGGCAGTTCGAGCAGCTGCTGGACATCCAGACCAACCTTAAAAAACCTGAGAACGATCCGAAGCGGCGCAGCGAGCAGACGGTATCCGCCCAGGTGTCCGACTTTGCGGCCGGCCTAGGCATGAACTCGGTCAAGGTCGGACAGTTCAAGTCCTACGTGCATGACCGCATCCGCGAATACAGGGCTGCGCACAACGACCGCCAGCCCTCGGACGCCGAGGTCATGGCCATCATGGACGGCGCGCTGCTGAGGCCGCCCGGATGGTTCCAGGATCGCACGTTCGAGACGGTGTTTCAGCAGCGCAAGTCCGCGGCCACCAAAGGCACGCCGACGCCTGCACCAGCAGCACCGCCACCGACGCCGCCTGTGCTCGTGAATACCCCCGCGGAGGCACGCGCCCTGCCGCCGGGCACGCGCTTCCAGACCCCAGACGGCCGCATCCTCATCGCTCGCTGACCGAGGCACCGCATGAATACCCGAGATCCCTGGGCCGAGTTCGAGCCTGCAGCCCCCACCGCCGCCGCGCCTGCAGCTGCGCCACCAGCTGACCCCTGGGCGTCCTTTGAGCCTGCAGCACCTCAACCCCCGCTGCGCTCTGGCGTGCGCGTGGGCACAACCGTGACGCCCGAGCAAGCAGCCAGTGCAGCACGCCTGGCGCGTGAGCGCGGCCTGCCCGCCGACGTGGTGCAGCGCAACCTGGCGCAGGTTCAGCGCGATGCCCTGACTGATCGCGTCGACCGCGACACGGCCGGCGCGCCGGTGCTGCGCGAGCGCTACGCCGATCCGACGTTCGCCGGCATGGCGGCCGACGACAGCGCCAACCTGGCCCGCCTGGAAGCGCAGGCCGGCCGCTACACTGCCGGCAGCGCGCTCAACAAGGGCGTGGCGAGCATGAAGCTCACGTGGGACTTCCTGGCCGACCAGATGGCCCGGGCCTTCGGCGCCGACCGCACCACCACGCAGAAGGCGCTGCGCGAGACGGCGGGCTACTACCAAGCCCAGGGCAGCGACCCCGCGCTCATCGCCGCAGGTGAGCGGGCCAAGACCGCAGGCGGCGGCACCTGGTACGGCACGCTGCTGCACTTGCCCGGCGAGGTGGCGGACAGCGGCGACGCCTTGGGCGTGATCGGCCGCTTCATGGTCGAGCAGCTTCCCGCCTCCGTGACAGGCTTCGGCATTGGCGCGGCCGCCACCGCCCCGGTGCGGGCCCAGATCGCGCAGCGCGTGGCCAGCGAGCTGGTGGTACGCGGCGTGAACACCGGCATCGCAGGTGCCGCCGGCAACAGCACCGCGGTGGTGGTGGGCGCGATGGGCGCCAACTACGCCGAAGGCCTGCAGAAGGGCTTGCCCACCGAGCAGGCCGCCGCGCGCGCCTGGACCAAGACCTTGGCCGAAGTGCCGGCCAACGCCGTGGCGGGCGCGGTGATGGGCCTGCGCATGGGGCCCAACGCCTTCACCAACATCGTCGGGCAGTCCGTCACCCAGGGCGCAGGCGGCGGCCTCGGCGCAGCCCAATCTGCGTGGTCGGTGGGCGAGGAAGCCGACCCCGTCGAGATCGCTCTGGAAATCCTGGGCGAGGCCGTCAGCGCCGCCCCCGAGCTGGGTGGCATCACCCTGGCCCGCATCGGCGAGAGCGTCACCGCAGCACGTGCGCAGGCAGCACAGGCCGCCACCGACAACGCCGCGCAGCTCGGCGAGATGGTGCAGGCCGCGGACGCCTCGGCACTCAAGGCGCGCGACCCGCAGGCCTTTGCCGAGTTCGTGCAGAGCGTGCAGCCCGAAGGCGCGGTGTTCATCGCACCCGAAGCCCTCGACGGCGTGGACCTCTCGGCTCTACCCGAGATCGCGGCGCAGCGCGGCGAGGCGCTGGCCACCGGCGGCGACGTGCGCATCCCCCTGGCCGATCTGCTGGCCTACCTGCCCGGGGAGAAGCTGCTACCCCACCTGCGGGCCGAACCCGAGGCGATGACCGTGACCGAGGCTCAGGCCTTCGACGGCCCGGCCGAGATCATGAGCGAGCTGCAGCGCACTACCCCCATGGAGGGTGATGCGCTGGTGCAGACGCCCGAGGGCGCGCAGGCGCTGGGCATGGACGCCGAGGCCTGGGCCGACTACCAGCAAGCCGCCAGCGAGGCAGAACACGCCGCGGTGCAGTACCGCGAGCAGCGCACGCTGCGCGATATGGCCTGGCTCGCGAACAGCACCGACAAGGCCCTGCGCGCCGTGAAGCGCGAGGCAAAGGCCGCACGCAC
The DNA here is from genome assembly GCA_964487025.1 of uncultured Hydrogenophaga sp. Classification (GTDB taxonomy): domain Bacteria; phylum Pseudomonadota; class Gammaproteobacteria; order Burkholderiales; family Burkholderiaceae_C; genus Hydrogenophaga. Next base: position 18,984 of record CAZAPJ010000042.1, on the reverse strand, counting down.
CAACCTGGAAGCCGAGACCCGCGCCGAGGTCGAGCAGATGCCCGTCTACCGCGCACAGCGCTTTCTGGCCACGGACGAGGGCAAGGCCCTGCCGCTCGACGCGGTAGCCGAGCGCTTCGGCTACGCCAGCGGAGACGAGATGCAGGCCGCCATCAAGGCCGCCGAGCCCGAGGCAGCAGCCATCGACGGCCGCACCGACCAGCGCATGCTGGAGCGCTACCCCGACCTGATCGACGAGATTACCCAGCGGCGTGAGGCCGAAGCACGCGTCGCGGACCGGGCGCGCGAGCGCTTCATTGCCACCGAGGCCGCCGCGCTCTCGCGCGCCGTGGGCAGCCAGACGCTGCTCGCGCAGCAGGCCCGGGCCTACGCCCAGGCTTCCATCAGCCGGCGCGACCTGCGCAACATCCGTCCCGCGCAGTTCCGCGCCGCCGCAGCCCGCGCTGGTCGTGCTGCTGCCGAAGCCTTCCGCAAGGGCGACACGACCGCCGCAGCCCGCCACAAGCGCCAGCAGGCACTGCAGTCGTCCCTGCAAACCGAGGCCGCAACCGCCACCGCCGAGATCGAGCGGGCCGAACGCCGCTTCGCCCGCATGGTGAGCCGGCGCGAGGACAGTAGCCGCGACGGCAACCTGGCCGACACGGCGCGCGCGATCCTGGCGCAGTACGGACTGGCGCCGGTGGAGAAGACCGCTGCCGACTACCTGGCCAAGGTCGAGCGCTACGACCCTGAGCTGCACGCCGACCTGCTCGCGCTCATGGATGGACTGCCCGCACCGGTGGGCGACCACCGCACGCTGACCGTGGGCGACTTCCGTGTGGTCCGCGACCGGGTGGAAGCGGTCTGGAGCTTGGCGCGCAGCACGCGCGAGATCGAGGTCGACGGCCAGAAGGTGGACATCGACACGGCCGCTCAGCAGCTCGCCGACCGCCTGGGCGACGCCCCGCGCGCCAAGCTCGAGACCATCGTGGGCCGCAACGAGAAGTTGGATCTTCGCATCCGCCTGGCCGGCATGCGCGCCGCGCTGCGCCGGGTCGAGTTCTGGGCCGACGCGCGCGACGGTGGCGATGCGGCCGGGCCTTTTCGCAAGTTCATCTGGCAGCCGGTGAGCGAGGCCGTCACCCGCTACCGCGGCGAGAAGGCCCGCCACGTGTCGAAGTTCCTGGACCTGCTCAAGACCATCGAGCCCACGCTGAAACCCGGCAAGATCGCTGCGCCCGAGCTGGGCAAGGGCATCACCTTCGCCGACCGCTCGGCCCTGCTGCACGCGCTGCTGCACACCGGCAACGAGTCGAACAAGAAGAAGCTGCTGATCGGCTACAAGTGGGCGACCCAGCGCGAAGACGGCACGGTCGACACCAGCCGATGGGATGCGTTCCTGAAGCGCATGCACGATGAGAAGCACATCACACGTGCCGATTGGGAGTTTGCCCAGGGCGTTTGGGACTTGCTGGAGGAAATGAAACCCTCGGCCCAGTCCGCGCACAAGCGCATGTTCGGGCACTACTTCGACGAGATCACGGCCGCGCCGGTGCAGACGCCCTTCGGCGAGTTCCGCGGCGGCTACGTGCCCGCGCTCACCGATTCGCTGCACGTGCCCGAGGCACGCGGCCATGGCGCCATGGACGACATGCTGGCCAGCCAGAATTCGCCCATGTTCCCGGCGGTGGGCCGTGGCTTCACCAAGGCGCGCGTGGAGAACTACACCCGCCCGCTGGCGCTGGACCTGCGGCTCATGCCGGCGCACATCGACAAGGTGGCGCGCTTCGCGACGCTGGGCCCGGTGCTGCGCGACACAGCGCGCCTCATCTCGCGCAATCGCACCTTCACGCAGGCCATGAACGCGGTGGACCCGCAGGCCATCGAGTCCATGCTGGTGCCCTGGCTCAAGCGCACCGCCGTGCAGACCCTGACCAAAGCACCCGAGACGCAGGCCGACCGGGCGGTGGCCAAGCTCGCCACCGCGGTGCGCAACCGCACCGGGCTACTGTTGATGTCCGCCAATTTCATCAACGTGGCCCAGCAGATCACGGGGGTTTTCCCTGCCATGCGACGGGTGGGGCCGAGGCACCTGGCCGGCGGGCTGTTGGAGCTGATACGCAGCCCCACCGCCACCGGGCGCGCCATCAATGAGCTGTCGCCCTGGATGCAGCAGCGCACCGACGAAGGTAGCCGCGACATCGACCGCGCGATCAATGACATGCTGCTCAACCCGGGGCTGCTCAGGAAGGGCGAGCTGGCCAGCGAGCGGTATGGCTACGCGCTGCAGCAGGTCGCACAGAACTTCCTCGACCGCGTGGCGTGGCTGGGGGCCTACCGGCAAGCCTCGGCCAAGGGCGTGGCGAATGCCGATGCGGTGCGCCAGGCGGATGCCTTGGTGCGCATGACGCAGTCGAGCTTCGCCCCCGAGGATTCGGCCAAGGTCGAGCACGCCAGCGCCTTCACGCGGATGTTCCTGCAGTTCTTCTCATTCTTCTCCGGACAGAGCAACTTCGCTGCCACCGAGATGCAGAACGCGAAGGGCGACCCCGCGCGGATGGCACTGGTCTACCTGTTCACCTTCGCGTTGCCGGCGTTCACGGCCGAGCTGATCGCCCAGGGCGCGCGCGGCGAGCTGGATGGCGATGACGACGAAGACGGACTGGCCGGCCAGGTGCTCGCCACGTTCTTCAGCTCACAGGCGCGCTACGCCCTGGCCATGCTGCCGGTCGTGGGCCAGGCCGGCAACGTGGCGTTGGGCCAGCTCACCCCCGAACGCTTCGACGACCGCATTGGCGCAAGCCCTGCCTACAGCGCCATCGAGGCCACCGTGCGCGCGCCCTTCAGCATCTACCGCGCGGCCAACGATGACACCAACCCGCGCAACGCGGTGCGCGACGGCCTGACCGCGGTGGGCGTGCTCACGGGCCTACCCACCGGCCCCCTGGTGCGCCCCCTGGGCTACCTGGCCGACGACCGCCGCGAAGAAGGCGAGATTTCCCTGCGCGGCCTGATCTCAGGGCGCCAGGTGCGCGAATGAACCACCCAACCGGAAAGGACCATCCCATGAAAGTCATTGCGCTCGAAACTGGTTTTCACAATGGCCAGCGCTTCCGCCAAGGCCAGACCTTCGACGTGCCCGACGGGTCGGCCGCCGACTGGTTTGCGCCGCTGGGGTGCGAGAGCCCAGCGGCTGCAAAAGCCCCGGCGCCCACGCCCGCGACCCTGAGCGAGATGGGCAAGCAGCCCAACAAGTCGTTCCTCGAGCAGTTCGGCCCGAGCAAGTAATCACACGAAGGAACCCATCATGAAAGCAGTCGTCATCGCATTCCATTGCCGCCACAACGAGGCCCCGGTGGCCTTCGGCGAAGTCATCGAGGTGCCCGAGGGCAGCACGTCACGATGGTTCGTCCCCGTCGATTCCGAGCAGGGTCAGGCCGTGCTGAAGATGGCGGCCGAGGGGACGATGTCCGAGCGCATCTGGGCGCGCCTGGAGCGTGGCGAGTCGGTGGACTTCACCGACCCGGCACTGGTCAACCCCAAGCCCATGCACGTGCCCCGGCGACATGAACGGACCTTCGTGGAAATCATGAACGGTCAGCACTGATGCGCGTGGTCGCGGTCCAGCCTGCGTTCCACGACGCCCATCTGGTGTGCGCGGGCGACGTGCTGGATATCCCCGAGGGCACGCAAGGCCGTTGGTTCGCCCTGGCCGGTACACCCCGGGCCGACGCGGCGCTGGCCAAGGTCGAGAAGCCCCCAGCCTGGGAGACCCGATGCGTGGAGATGCGCGAGCCCGAGGTCAATCCGCTGGACTACGACCCGTACGGATGGTTGTAGCAAGAATCCTGTCGACCTCCGCCTCTTCACGTTGCCTCTTGGCAGCACGAGCCTCGCGCGTTCTGCCATCTCCGCCACCGGTGAGCCGGAGCTGGGGTTCAGGCTTCGGAGGAGTGAATCGGCCTTCGATCCACGCCTGAACGTGGACCCACATGACGAGCATGTCAGAGCCCTGTCTCTTGTGCGGAATGCCTTCGACTTTCAGCCATTCCTCTTGACCGTTGGCTCGGACGCGGCCCGTCATGCGGCGCAGGTCTTCGGGGCTGAGAAAACCGGAGAGATTGGTCATACATGCGAGGCGGCCTTCGGTGCACGGTCAGCACCGAAGGTCTAAAATTTGAGCGCCCTTCAACGTTACAAAGGCATTAAAAATGAGTCAATGGCATTCGAAAGATGTGGGCGACGGGGTGGAGGCATTTGGCCCTAGCGGACAGTTATTTGATGCCTACGAAACGCTCGCTATAGGAGGCGGATCGACCAAAAACGCAGCTGTCTTTTCCGCCTATGACTTGCGCCGCAACGTGGTGACGTGGTGGTTTACACCCGGAGCCGCCCAACTTGCCAAGGCATTTGGCGCAAGCCCCACGTCCAAGCCCACGCCAGCAAAAGGCTTTGGGCTCTTGGTCGGCGACATGAACGCATGGGAGGCATATTTCCCAGGCTACTTGTCCAAGCGCGATTCATAGCCGTCTTGCGCAAACTTACAGTGCACACACGTTACGCGCACGGATTGCCCAAAACCCGCACCACCGTTGACTTTTGACCGCAGCCAAGCGGGCTTTCACGTCATGCCCTGAGCGGACTGGCATCCGAGCACAGCGTGCTCCAGTTGCCCAAAATTTAGGCAGCAGGAAGCGATTCCCAAAACGTGGGGAACATTCAGGGGAACAAAGAAAAACCGAACGGCTGAAACCTAGCATCTACGCGGGTTCTATTGATTTTTGCGATTCCTGTCGGTCCAGCAGCCTTCCCAAGCAGGCTTCTTTGCCTCTGGCCTCTGCTCTGTAACGGGCGACAAGCGTCACGCTCTTTTGCCCAGCACTTCTCTGCGCAGGATCGCGTTTACGCGGGTCTGCCAGCCCTTCCCCGATGCCTTGAGCGCTTCCAGCACGTCCGGGTCCACACGCATATTCAGCGTGGGCCGTTTCACTTCCACGGGGGGGCGTCCCATGCGCTTTCGGATGGCAGCCATGCCTTCTTCCTTGCTGACGGTCTTACCCCCAATCGTGAAGGTGCCGCGCTTGAACTGTTCGTCGGTCAGCTCCGGGGCATCGTCCGGGTCAACCCAAGCGGCCTTGGAACCTGTTGCGTTCGCGTTCATTGGCGTACCTCATTGAAATGATGCGGCGAGCCGCGCCGCGCGGGGTCCAGACGATCACGACCAGGCTCGCATCCAGCACACCATAGGTCACGAAGCGCGCTTCACCGTACGCCTGGCGATCATCCGTCGTGGTGAATGCAGGGGCATCGAACACCACACCGGCATCAGCGAAATCAAGGCCGCGCTCTTGTAGCGTCTTCGCCCTTCTCGCTTCGTCGTATTCGATGACCATGGGATTTATTGTATTGGCATTTAATCCATTGGACAATGACTTTTTGTATTGTCAAAAAGTGAGGGCAGAGAACAACACCGGAGCGACAAGCAGCAGGAAGCGACCCCCAAAACGTGGGGAACATTCCCTGTCGGTGCCAGGCCCAGTCAAATGCCCACGGTGGTGGGATGCGCTACTTCGGCGGCTCGCCCACCAGTTTTCGAAGCAGCGCGTTCTGCTCGCGCAGCAGGAGGACCAGTTTGTCGCAGCACCCCTGCCGCGCAGGCCGGCCGCCGCCATCGGTGGGTTTGCCGTCGCGGCCCGGACGACCATTACCCGGGTTGCCCGGATCCTCGCGGCCGCGTTCGAGCACCGGCTTGTCGCGCAGGGCTTCGCGCACGACCTGCTGGCCCTCGCGGTTAAGGCCCACGGCGCGGAACTTGAAGTGGTAGATGCCCGGCGCGAAGGTCTGCGTGAACGGCTTCGCGTACTCGCCGTCGTTGGCCGCGCCGTCGGCATGCGTCCCATCGTCGAACAGCTTGACCTGTGTCGTCGATCCGTCCGGCGCCGTGGCGTCCACGGTCAGCGTGCAGCCGGTGACCGGCAGCCCCGCTTCCGAGACCAGCGCGGTCAGCAGGATCGGATCACCCGTGTAGACCGGTGCGGGGGTCAGGAACGGGAACATGCGGAAGTCGCTGCCCACGCCGATCGCGATGCCGTAGAGCAGCGGGGTCTTCACGCCCGTTCGGCAGTCGTGCGGCACGAAGCCGGGTTCCTTGGTGTGCAGGTCCGGCGGCCCCATGCAGACCTTGCCTTCGTGCACGACGACGACCTTCCACGTGCCGGCGTACCGTTCCGGCTCCTTCAGCGGCATCTTGAACTGCACCAGGCGCGCCTGGTTCGTGAACGACGACCGCAGCTGGTAGCCAGCAGGGACCATCACCGGGTCGATGACCTCGCCTGCCGGCGACACGCAGAAGAACGGCAGCCGCTGGCCCTGGTAGTCGTAGACGACGACCATCGCGTCGACGTCGCCGCGCAGCACCTCGAACTGGATCTCGTGCTTCTCGCCCGGCGCGATCCAGTACATCGGGTCGAGGACCGGCTGCGTGCCGACGATGTTCATGAAGATCTGCGTGTAGTACTTCTCGAGTTGGAAGTACAGCTTGCCGGTCAGGTCCTGGTCGACGTACATGACCTTCTGCGGGTCGCCGGTCAGCGCATTCAACTGCGCCGGGCTGACGTCGCCCGGCCTGCCGACCCCGATCACGTAGCGCTCGATGCCGCCCGGCCAGGTCACGGCGGTCGTTTCGACCGTGTCGCTCTGGAAGATGGCATCGGGCTTGTACATCGTGCCGCCGAGGATGCTGTGCCACTGGCCGGCCGGTTCTTCGAAGCCGGTGTTCTCGATGCCGTCGGTCAGCACGATGACCGCCTGGTTGAGCGGCGAGGGGTTGCCCGGATGCGGCTTCTCGATTTCGTGGATGCCGAGCATCGTGCCGCCGGCGATCGCGGTGAGCCCTTCGGCCGGCTTGATGTCGGTGCCGACCTTCTGCCGGATTTGGTTCTGCGTGGGGCTGGCCGTGGTCGAGACCGCGCTCATCGGAACCACGACGTTGCCCTGGTCGTTGAAGCGGGCGATCGCGACCCGGTCGTCGAGGTCGGGCCGCAGCAGTTCGACGAACAGTTCGGCCGCCGAAATGGCGGCGTCGATCTTCACGCGCGAACCAAGCGTATCGGTCATGCTGCCCGAGCGGTCGACGACGAGCGCGACATCGAGCGCGACCGGGGGCGTGATCTCCGCGCTCAACGGAAACACCCAGGTCTGCGCCGCCGGGAAGTTGGCCGCGTTGTGGTTGCTCAGCGTGAGCGTCGCGCTGGCGACCTTCGGCGCCACGCCCGCGAAGAACGAGACCGCGACGATGGTTTCGCCCGACCCCACCGTGAGGTTGCCGCACGGGTTCACCGGGTTGACCGTGTACATGCGCGCCGACGGCGGATCGATCACCGATCCGTTCGGGTCGGGCAGTCCGAACAGCGCGGCGTCTGGCCCTCCGATCGAGGCCTGGAAGTTCAGCGGACCGTCCCCCGGATTGCCGACGGTGAAGAAGCGCACCGTGCGGAATCCTTGCTGGATCTCGCCGAAGTCGATCGGCGCGGTCGCCGGCACGGCGATCTCGGCGTTGGCGGTGCACCCTTCGCCGACCAGGGTGATGGTGGTCGGATTCCCGGGCGCGCTGTGTGCAACCGAGAACGTCGCCGTGTGCGAACCTTCGGACGCGGGGTTGAAGGCGATCGGGATCGGGAGCGCCTGTCCGCACGTCAGGCTGGCGCTGAATGGCGCGACGGTATAGCCGTCGGCGGTGACGCCGGACGAGCTCACCGACATCGGCTTGGTGCCCGTGTTCGTGATCGTCAGCGTCTTGTTCTGTGTCGACCCGACCGGAATCTTCCCGAAGCCGATGGTCGTCGCGCTGAAGCCGATCTTGAACTCGGCCGCGACCGCCTTGCCCTTGCAGACCAGCTTGTTGTCCCCTTCGGCGGGGCTGGTCGAGACCGGGATGTTCTGCGGATTCCAGTTGCCGGTCGCCGTGGGATTGAAGGCGACGGTGACGTTGACGACCTCGTTCGGCGACAACGATGCCGGAAGCGCCTTCGACGTCGATTGAATGCTGAAGGGCGCGGCGCCGGCGATCGGGTTGACGGTCAGGCAGTCGGTGCCGGTGTTCTTGATCGTGAAATTCTTCGTCGGCGGCGTGACCAGGCAGCCACCGATCGCCACGTCCGGGAAGGTCTGGGAAGACGGCGTGATCGTGCACTTGCCCAGCGGGCGGGGGGCCGCCTGCGTCTTGCTGACGTTGCCCGTCGAGTAGTGGATGATCACCTGCGACGCGGTGGCCTCGCCCCGGGTTTCGCCGGTCGGGACGATCGGGGCGCCGAGCGAGCACAGCACGTTCGCGTTGTCGCTGCGATAGATCGCCACGCTGGTCTGCTGCGTGCCGTCCTGTCTGTAGGCGAGGAAGACGGATCCGCTGCCCTGGCTCGCATTGACGACCGGATGCGGCACCGCGTTCGAGCTCGCGAGCACGGTGAGCACGGGCACTTCGGTCATGGTGTCGAAATTGACCAGCGACACGTGGCGCGTGCTCGGCCCGTTGCCGCTTTCGATGTCGAGGATCACGAGGAACTTGTTGCCCAGCACGCCATAGAAGAGCGCGTGGTTGTTGAGCTGCTGGTGGAAGACGCTCTGCGGGCCCTTCGTCACGACGATGCCCGGATTGGGGCCGCCGGGCGTGTGCGTGACCGTCTTGCCGTCGAAGCTCCTCGAAGGCGTCGATTCCCACGGATTGGCCGTCAGGAAGAGCCCCGGATCGATGTTCAAGGGAGTGCAAGCCATTCGATACCTCCAGCGGGTGGATGCGGCCCGGCAGCGGGCCGCGAGGAAGGCGATGTTCGAATGCCGGCGTGGCTGGCGCCGTGGCGGATCCCGGAGCGAAAGTGCACCTTGTGCCGGGATCGGGTGTAGACCCATTCAGGTCGAGAAGCGCGTCATCGGTACGAAATGGACAGCTATGTCGCCGCTTATACTGCGGCGCCTTCTTTTCCGCAATACGCATGTGGCGCGTCCACGCTGGACATCAGAAGAAGGCGCTCCAAACATAAAGAGAAAAACCAAGCACAAACGCCAGGCGATAGCCAAGGCTCAGGTTCTTGCTTTCCATTGGAGCCTTTCGCCAAAATGGCCCATGCCGATCTCGAGAAGCGACGCCCAGGCAATGCCCAGCAGGATTCCGGCGACGACATCGCTGAAGAAATGGACCCCCAGATAAATGCGCGTGAAGCCGATGACACCAATGAGGGCCAGGAAGAACGTCCACATGAGGCATCGGGGCAAGAAGCCCGAAAGCCGCTTGTCGACCAGGATCGCGCAGGTGAAGTAAATGGCCGCCGACGCCAGGGAATGGCCGCTGGGATAGGAAAACCCTTCCACTTCCACCAGTCTCAGCGCGATATCGGGCCGGGATCTTTCGAAGTAGGACTTGAGCGCTACCGTCAAACCCGCTGCGCCAGCCGCCGCCAGCAGCGAATGCGCAGCCACGCGCCGCCTTCCGGTCAAAAAGAAGAAGGCGCACAGGAACAGCGTCAGGATCGAAAGACCGGCTTCTGAGCCCAATGCCGTGAGGTCAACGGCGATTTCGGTCATGGACGAAACGCGGTGCTCGACAATGAAAGCCAGCACCTCCTGATCGATGATCCCGATCAGTTCCCTCTCTCCAGCCAAGGCCTCGCCGACCTCGGACGTCAGGATGATGAAACCCCCGAAAAGAGAGCACACCAGGAACCAGGCAAACCATTTGCCGTCCCTGAAGATCGGACGTTGGCAAAAAATGCAGCGAATCCAGTCCATTGAATCTTGGTCAGCAGACAATCATAAAAAGAACGGCATTTGCGATCGGCCGGTCACGCCCCAGCGCGCCATGCAGTTGCCTCCCTGGCAGATGCCGTTGCGAATGTGGGTGTTCTATCGACGGCTCACCCTGAGTCACGCACAGCGTCAGCGCAGCATCGCGTAGCCCACCCCGATCGCCGCCGCCAGGCCCACCACGTCGGCGAACAGCGCGCAGGCCAGCGCGTGGCGCGTGTGCTTCACGCCCACGCTGCCGAAGTACACCGCGAGCACGTAGAACGTGGTCTCGGTCGAGCCCTGCACGATGGCCGCGAGGCGCCCGGCGAACGAGTCCACGCCGTGCGCCTGCATCACGTCGATCATCAGCCCGCGCGCGCCGGCGCCGGAGAGGATCTTCATCAGGCCGACCGGCAGCGCCGGCAGGAAATCGGTGTCCAGTCCCAGCGCTGCGACGCCGGCGCCGATGAGCGCGAGCAGGTAGTCCATGCAGCCGGCGGCGCGGAACAGGCCGATCGCGATCAGGATCGCGATCAGGTAGGGCACGATCTGGATCGCCACGCCGAAGCCTTCCTTGGCGCCGTCGATGAAGGCGTCATAGGCGTTGATGCGGCGCCAGGCGGCGGCCAGCAGGAACAGCATCACCACGCCCAGGATCGCCATCGCGCCGGTGGTGCCGGCGATGCGCGCAGCCTGCTCGGCCGGCAGGCGGCTGAGCGCGGCCACGGCGCCAGCCAGCAGGCCGCCGATGGCCAGCACCGGCAGCAGCAGGCGCGCGCGCCACAGCGGCAGGCGCTGCATCGCGGCCACGGCCAGCACGCCGGCCAGCAGCGCGGTGAAGGTCACCAGCAGCGTGGGCAGGAAGATGTCGGCCGCGTTGAACCCGGCACCCAGCCCCTGCTGCACCGCGATGCTCTGGCGGATCGCGATCACCGAGGTCGGGATCAGCGTGAGGCCGGCCGTGTTCATCACCACGAACATGATCTGCGCGTGGCTCGCGGTGCCGGGCGGCTCGGTGTTGAGGGTTTGCAGCTCCTGCATCGCCTTCAGGCCCAGCGGCGTGGCCGCGTTGTCCAGCCCGAGCAGGTTGGCCGAGATGTTCATGGTCATCGCGCCCTGTGCCGGGTGGCCCTGCGGCACGCCGGGGAACAGGCGCCGCAGCAGTGGGCCGGCCAGGCGCGAGAGCAGCTCGATCATGCCGGCGCGCTCGCCCACGCGCATCAGCCCGAGCCACAGAGCCATGATGCCGGCCAGCCCGAGTGAGATCTCGAAGCCCGAGCGGGCGCTGTCGAACAGGGCCTTGAGCAAGGCCTGGAAGATCGCGTCCTCGCCCATCAGCCAGCGCCCCAGCGCCGTGGCGAACGCGATCAGGAAGAAGCCGATCCAGACCCCGTTCAGCGCCATGGCAGGAAGTGGGGCAGGAGGTAATTAAGCGGACTCACGGCCGTCCTCGCCGAGCAGGCGCTCGAACGATCGCGCCACCGACCGGCACAGCGCGGCGCGGCGCGCGTCCTCCGCGTCGACTATGGCGGCACGCCCAGGAAGCCGCTCCCATTCGGGGTGGCTGCGCGCGGGGTCGAGTTCGGCCAGCAGCGCCGTCAGCTCGGCGCGGTAGCCCTCGCGCGGCGCCAGCCGCACCGCCAGGGATTCCTGCGCCGCGTGGCCGCGCGCCTCGAGCTCGCGGCAAAGCTGCAGCAGGCCGTCGGCCAGCACGGTGAGCACGTCGCCACCGAGCGTGAGTTCCTCGATGCCCAGCGCGCGGTTGCGCAGCTTGCGCGGCAACTGGCCCCAGCCCTGCCCGAGCGCGCCGCCGATGGCCGCGCCGAGCGCGGTGGCAGCTCCCAGCGACAGTCCGCCCAACGCGAGGTCCAGCGTCAGGCCTGCGGCAGCGCCGGCGGCTGCGCCCTTGCCCAGCAGGCGCCCGACGGTGGCCAGGGTTTCGGGATTGAACAGGTCGGTGGCCCAGCGCCCGCTGGTCCAGTGCATCACGTCGAGTCGGGCGTCGTCGCGCGCGAAGCCGTGCAGCGCGAGCAGGTCGTTCATGCAGCCCTGCACCGACTGCACCAGCTCGGCCCGGAACGCGGCCACGAAGGCTTCTCGCGCGGCCGCGTCGGCCAGGGCGGCGGCAGTCATCTCGCGGCGCATGGCGGTGGCACTCACCAGCGCGTCGGCCGCGCGGCGGGCACTGGCGGCGCGGCGCTCGCGGGCCTGGCGCTCCAGATCGCGCAGCACGGCCTGCAGGGTGTCGCGCCGGGCGCGCAGCAGCACGCCGAGGTCTTCGTAGAGCTGGTGCTCGGCGCCGACGAAGGGCGCCACGGCGTCGAAGCGCACCGCGGTGTGCAGGCCATAGGCGGCGAGCAGGTCACGCCACTCGGCTTCGCGGCCGTGCGGATCGCGCACGAAGTTGAGCACCGGCATGATGGGCTTGGCGCAGCCCGCGAGCACCTCGATCTCGCTGCGGTACTTGGGCAGCACGGGTTCGCGGCAGTCGATCACGACGATGGCGGCATCCACCTGCAACATCTGCCGCAGCACCTTGGCTTCCTGCTCGAACACGCCGTGCGCCTCCGGCCCCTCCAACAGGGCCCGCACGCGCTGCGGCGGCGTGAGGTCGTCGCCCGGCAACTGCCGCAGGTGGTGCTGCAGGGCCACCGAGTCTTCGAGGCCGGGCGTGTCGAAGTAGCGCACCCGCGTGACGCCGTCCACCGCGAGGCCGATGGCCTCCACGTGGCGCGTGGTGCCGGGGCGGTCGGACACCTCACCGAAGCGCGCCTGGCGCGTGAGCGTGCGCAGCAGCGAGGTCTTGCCCGCGTTGGTGTGGCCGACGACGGCGATGTCGACCGGGCGCTGGGCGTCGCCGTGCGGGGATGGCGGGCGACCACTGCTCATCCCAGCTCCCGCTCCAGCCAGCGCAGCGCCTCGGCCGGCGTGGCGCAGAAGTCCACCAGCGGTGCCAGTCCGCTGGTTCGCAGCCACTCGGCCCAGCGCTGGGGCTTGTCGGCCCCGGCGGGCTCGCCGCCCGGGCCGCTGCCCATGGGCCAGAGCGTGCAGCGCTGCGTCTGCGCGGCGAGCTGGCGCAGGAAACGTTCGGCGCCGCGGTCCGGGCTGGCGGCGGCGGCACAGGCGAAGACCGCGTCCGCCGGCGGCGCGCCGGCCAGGCGGGTCAGCAGGTCGAGCCGCTCGGCCATGCTGCCGGCCAGGGTGTGCACCGCATCGGCCCGCGCCGCCAGCGCGGGCGGCGGCCAGGCCGGGGCGGCGGGTCCGTCGGGCAGCTCGAAGCCGATCAGCGCGCGCGCCGCCGCCTCGCCCGGCGCCCGCCGGCGGTGCGCGGCAGGGCCTTGCGGCGCGGCCACCGCGTGTTCGGCATCGACCACGGTGGACACCGGGTCCATGGCCGCGAAGCGCGTGGCGAGCTGGCGGAAGTACGGGTCGCTCGTGTCAAGCGCCAGGCTGGCCGCGCCGCGGCGCCACATGAACAGGCAGACCGCGAGCGCCACCACACGCGGCAGCAGACCGTAGAGCAGCGCGCTGGCGAGCAGCCACCAGGCGATGCCGCGGGCGCCGGCCGCGCTCGGCGGCGCGTTCACGGCCACGGCGTCCGGCACCGGAAAACCCAGCGCCCGGGGCAGCCAGCCGGTGATGCGCAGGAAGCCTTCGAAGAACGCGGGATCGAGGATAGTGGTTTCCCAGGTGAGCTGGTAGGCCTGGAAGGCGAACAGCAGCAGCAGCGCGACCAGCACCAGCGCGAAGGCCAGCGCCCACAGCAGGTGGCTGAGCGCGCCGAATACCCACAGGCCCAGCCGCCGCTCGCGCAGCACCGCGTGCACGCCGCGCAGCAGGGTCAGCGCGTGCGGCCCGCGCAGCCCCGGCAAGCGCGCGGCCAGCGCCAGCGTCAACTGCCCGAGCGACCACGGCGCCTCGCCCGAACGCGAGCCGACCGAGGCCAGCGACCACAGCAGCCACACCAGCAGGGCCGCCGTCGGCACGCCGAGCATGGCGACGAAGGCCAGCGCGGCATTCACCGTCTGCCCGCTGCCCAGCGCCTTCGTGAGCAGACCGCCCGCCATCAGGAACGCCAGCCCGGCCAGCAGGGCACCCGCCACCCAGAGGCCGGTGCGCAGGCGCGCCCATTCGTCCACCAGCCCGAGCCGCTGCGCCAGCAGGCGGGCGCGCTCCAGCAGCCGGCCCTGCTCGGTGCGCTGCCGGGCATGGGCCAGCGCCATCTCGCCCGCATCGTCCAGCGCACCACCGGCTTCGAGCGTGCGCACGGCATGCGCCAGCGCAAGGTCGCGGAACGTGGCGAGGGCGGCGGGACGGGTGGTCAAGCAGGGGGCTCCGAGGACACTGCGGGAAGCGGATCAGACACAGCAGCGGCAATGCTACCCGGGTCCCAGGTCACGCCAACACCTGGGTGAGGACTTGGACAAACTCAGCCCGAGCGAGAGGAAGGAACAGGCAAACAAGGCGAGGCGAAGCGAGCCGACGCAAAACCCAGGGACAGCGAGGGTCCGGCTCCGCCGGCCCGAGATGTCGTCCCCCCTCCAAGCGCCGCGCAGCGGCGCGCCAGAGAGGGGGGAAGCCGCAAAGCGGCGCAGGGGGGAGTCCTACATCTGCCCTTCGGTCAGCGTGTCGAGCTGGAAGCGGCCGCTCTGGTCCCACAGCCAGGTATCGACATAGGTCGCCCGCCCCAGGCCCGCCGGCGCGGGGAACGGCGCGGCCAGCCGCACCAGGCGTTCGATCTCGGCCATGACCTCGGGGGCATGGCTGGGCGCGCGCAGCCAGCGCGTCGAGGCGATCCGCCCGCCGCCGTCCACGCCCACCTCCAGCACGCCGATCGCATAGAGCATGGGAGGCAGCATGCCTTTGTAGATGCGCTCCGGGTACCGGCGGTAGAGGTGGCTGGCGGCCGCGCGCCGGTAGGCTGCCACGCCGGCCGGGCTCGGGCGGGGCGCGGGCAGGGGGATCATGGAACAGCCGGCCGCCAGCGCGGCAGCGCCGGTCGCGGCGCCCAGCGCCAGCAGGCGGCGGCGCTGCTGCCGCTGCTGAGCGGCATCGATGGGGTCGCAAGGAGGGTTCATCCGGGGGCTCCTCGCCCGCGCCCGCGGCGTGGATGGCGGCAGGCCAGGCGGTCAATCAAGCATGAAGAAGAATGGGAACATGCATTAGAACGCGTTTACACGAAAGGCACTCCCTCCGACCATGAAACCGATTCCTCTCACCGCCTGGATTCCCCTGGCACGGCACGCAAACTTCCAACTCGACGGCGAGCAGAAGCGGGGCGACCTGTACCGCGACGCCCTGCCGCCACTGGTGGAACAGGCCGTCGATTCGCTGCGCCTGCTGCAGCCGGGCATCGGCTTCCTCTCGGCCCGCATCGCGCGGCCGCCGCCCAGCGTGGAGAACGTGCTGGCCAGCCTGCGGCCCGCCCTCTACCGGACGGGGACCGACCACCTTCGCATCGACGCGCAGGCGCCTGCGGACATGCCCGTCTCCGAGGACATGACCCAGGCCGAGCGGAAAGCGCACCGGCCCCAGGTGGCGGCGCTGCTGGTCGCGGAAGCGATCGAGCAACTGCTGATGTGCACGGAGCTGGCCTTCCCCAGCCTGTTCGACGCCGACCCGGGCATCGTTCGGTACGGCGCGCGCGGCGTCCAGCGCCTGGAGCCCAAGTCCAGCATCCACAGCCTGCGGTTCGTCACGCCCCATGGGATCGGGTGGCCGGCCATCGCCGACCTGCCGCTGCGCCAGGTGGTCCAGTGGCTCGCGACCAAGACCGCCTACCTCACGCGCGCCCTGCCGACGAACCGCGTCGAGCGCACCCTGGCCGCGTACACGCACGTCGTCGGCCTGACGCAGCACCGGGACGGAGAAACGCTGTTTCGCGCCATGCAGGGCCTGGAAGCGTTCTACTGCGACGGCATCGGAGACCTGCGCAAGCAACTCTCCGACAAGACCGCGATCTGGCTGGGCCCGCCGCCCGTCACCAAAAACCTCGTGGGCAAGCTCTACGAGATCCGTTCGAAGTTCATCCACGGCAGCGCGCCCTTCGCCTATTTCGGCTCGCCGATGGGCGCGTACGACGAGGACGAAAAAGGCCAACTGGCCCAGGACACGGCCACCGATTTCGCCGTTCACCTGCTGGTGGCGACGCTGCAGCGCTGCATCCGGGACGGCGTGTCGGACTTGTCTTGGTCGTTCCAAGTGAATGTGTGAACACCCCCCTGCGCCGCTTCGCGGCTTCCCCCCTCTCTGGCGCGCCGCTGCGCGGCGCTTGGAGGGGGGACGACAGCTTGGGCCGGCGGAGCCGGACCCTTGCTGTCTCTGGGTTTGGGGCGCCCTCAGCGTGACCGCAGGGTGCGGCTCAGCAGGATCACCGGCACCAGGCCTGCCAGCACCAGCGTGAGCGCCGGCAGCGCGGCTTCGCCCAGGCGCTCGTCGCGTGCGAGCTGGTCGGCGACCACGGCCAGGGTGTCGCTGTTGAAGGGGCGCAGCACCAGGGTGGCGGGCAGTTCCTTCATCACGTCCACGAACACCAGCAGCGCGGCCGCGGCGGTGGAGCGCTTGAGCAGCGGCCAGTGCACGCGCGTGGCCAGGCCCAGGCCGGTGGTGCCGAGCGTGCGGGCGGAGTCGTCCAGGCTGGCGGGCATGCGGGCGTAGCCGCTCTGCACCGACTGCAGCGCGACTGCGGTGAAGCGCACCAGGTACGCCCAGACGATGCCGAGCGCGGTGGCCGTGACCCAGTAGCCCACGCTGGACCCGGGCCATGCGGCCTGCACCCAGCCCACCGGCAGCAGGAGGCCGACGACGATGACCGCGCCGGGCACGGCGTAGCCCAGGCTGACGAGCTGCGTCACGCCGCGCGTGACCGGCCCGGGCCGCGCGCGCAGCGCGAATCCGAGCGCCAGGGCGATGCTGGTGGCCAGCACGGCCGCCAGGCCGGCCAGCCGCAGGCTGTTGCGGGTCCATTGCACGAACGACGTCCAGGGCAGTTCGTCCCAGCCGCCGATGAGCGGGCGCAGCATGAAGAGCACCGGCAGCACGAAGCCGAACGCAATCGGCAGCGCGCACACCGCGATCGCCGCGGCCGCCCGTGCGCCGCGCAGGCGCGCCGGCTGGGCTTCGGCGCTGCCGGCGCGCAGGCCGCGCAGGGTGGCGAAGCGCATGCGGCGCTGCGCGCGCAGTTCCAGCCAGAGCAGCAGGGTCACGGTGGCCAGCAGCACGGTGGCCAGTTGCGCCGCGGCGATGCGGTTGTCCATCGCGAGCCAGGCCTTGTAGATGCCGGCGGTGAAGGTCTGGATGCCGAAGTAGCTCGAGACGCCGAAGTCGGCCAGCGTCTCCATGAGCGCGAGCGCCACGCCCGCGGCCACGGCCGGGCGCGCCAGCGGCAGCGCCACTTCGCGGATGCGCCGCGCCAGCGGCGCGCCGAGCAGGCGCGCGGCCTCCATGAGCTGGGCCGCGCGCTCGGCGAGCGCGGTGCGCGCCAGCAGGTACACGTACGGATACAGCGCGAACGTGAAGATCCAGACCGCGCCGCGCACGTTGCGCACCTCGGGGAACACGCGCCCGCTCCAGCCGAAGGCCTCGCGCAGCCCGGTCTGCAGCGGGCCGCTGAACTGCAGGAAGTCCGTATAGGCGTAGGCCACCACGTAGGCCGGCATGGCCAGCGGCAGCAGCAGCGCCCATTCGAAGACGCGCCGGCCGGGAAAGTCGAACAGGGTGACGGCGCTGGCGGTGGCCACGCCCACCACGGCGACCCCGAGCGCCACGGCCGCGCAGAGCCCGAACGTGGTGAGCACGTATTCGGGCAGCACCGTCTGCGCCATCTGGCCGAGCACGTCGCGCGCCGCCGCGTCGAACTGGAACCACGAAACCCCGAGCGACAGCACCGGCAGCGTGAGCAGCAGGGCGAGCAGGATCAGCAGGGCCGGGGCCAACCAACGCGGCATGGGCAGGGTTCGGGGGTGGAGGGCCGGGGCCCGCAGCATCGAGGGAGAGACAGATGAGAATTGTATTTATTTACAATGGGCCGCTTTCCCTCAGGCGCGGCCCACCATGTTCCTCGACGTTTCCCAGCTCAGCGTGCGCTACGCGGGCCAGCCCCAGCCGGCGGTGGACGGCGTGTCGCTCGGGCTGCCGGCGGGCGACATCGGCGTGCTGATCGGCCCCTCGGGCTGCGGCAAGACGACGCTGCTGCGCGCCGTGGCCGGCCTGGAGCGCGCCAGCGAGGGGCGCATCACGCTCGATGGCGAGGTGGTCAGCGAGGGCAGCCGCCACGTGCCGGCCGAGCAGCGCCGCATCGGCATGGTGTTCCAGGACTACGCCCTGTTCCCGCACCTCGACGTGGGCCGCAACGTCGCCTTCGGCATCCACCGCCTGCCGCGCGCCGAGCGCGAGGCGCGCGTGGCCGAGGTGCTCGCGCTGGTGGGGCTGGACGGCCTGCAGCCGCGCTTCCCGCACGAGCTCTCGGGTGGGCAGCAGCAGCGCGTGGCGCTGGCGCGCGCGCTGGCGCCGCGCCCGCGCCTGCTACTGTTGGACGAGCCGTTCTCGAACCTCGACGTGGACCTGCGCGAACGTCTCGCGCACGAGGTGCGCGGCATCCTCAAGGCCGCCAAGGCCACGGCGCTGTTCGTCACGCACGACCAGCTCGAGGCCTTCGCCATCGGCGACCGCATCGGCGTGATGCACGAAGGGCACCTGCACCAGTGGGACGACGCCTACGCGCTCTACCACCGCCCGGCTACGCGCTTCGTGGCCGAGTTCATCGGCCACGGCGTGTTCGCACCGGCGCAGATCGTGATGAACAGCGACCGCGACGTGGCGGTGCAGACCCCGCTGGGCCTGCTGCACGACGTGGAGGAATGCCCGCTGCCCTCGGCCTACGACGCCGGGCTGTGCGACGTGCTGCTGCGCGCCGACGACATCGTGCACGACGACGACGCGCCCGTGAAGGCGCAGATCGTGCGCAAGGCGTTCCGGGGCTCGGAGTTCCTCTACACGCTGCGCCTGCCCAGCGGCGAAACGCTGATGACGCACGTGCCCTCGCACCACAACCACGCGGTGGGCGAGTGGATCGGCATCCGCGCGGAGGTGGACCACGTGGTCACCTTCGCGCGCGGTTCGGGCGCCGCGTCGCCGCCGGCCCCGACCTCGCCTCGCCTCGCCACACGAGGGATTGAGCCCCCACGCTCCACCGCTGCGCGGGTCGCTGCCCCCCGAGGGGGCTGATCC
>CAZAPJ010000041.1:0-40509 GCA_964487025.1 uncultured Hydrogenophaga sp. | reverse complement strand
GCTTGCCGTTGGCGTATTCCTGGCACTTCTCGGTGTGGAACTGGCCGGTCTTGCCGGTGATGCCCTGGGTGATGACCTTGGTGTCTTTGTTGATGTAGATGCTCATGATGAATCCTTGTCAAGACGCTGAAGCTTGCGCTTGCCTCGGCCTAGGCCAGGGCCACCGCGGAACCGGCTTTGCCGGGCCGCAGGTGGCGCCCCCTCGAGGGGGAGGCGCCGCAGGCGCTTCGGGGGAGGGTCATTGCACGGCGGCAGCCACCTTCTGGGCGGCCTCGGCCATGGTGTCGGCGGAGATGATGGGCAGACCCGAATCGGCCAGCATCTTCTTGCCCAGCTCCTCGTTGGTGCCCTTCATGCGCACCACCAGCGGCACGGAGAGGTTCACGGCCTTGCAGGCGGTGATGACGCCGGTGGCGATGGTGTCGCAGCGCATGATGCCGCCGAAGATGTTGACCAGGATGGCCTTGACCTTGGGGTTCTTGAGCATGATCTTGAACGCCTCGGTCACCTTCTCGGGCGTGGCGCCGCCGCCCACGTCGAGGAAGTTGGCCGGCTCGGCGCCGAACAGCTTGATGGTGTCCATGGTCGCCATCGCCAGGCCGGCGCCGTTGACCAGGCAGCCGATGTTGCCGTCCAGGCTGATGTAGGCCAGGTCGAACTTGCTGGCCTCGATCTCGGCCGGGTCTTCCTCGTCCAGGTCGCGGAAAGCCACGATCTCGGGGTGGCGGAACAGGGCGTTGGAATCGAAGTTGAACTTGGCGTCCAGCGCGATGATGTTGCCCTTGCTGTCGCGGTTGAGCGGGTTGATCTCGACCAGCGAGGCGTCGGTGTCCATGTAGCACTTGTAGAGCTTCTGGCACACGTCGACGAACTGGGCCACGGAGTCGGCGGGCATGCCCACGCCCTTGGCGAGCTCTTCGCCTTGCGCGGCGGTGAAGCCGGCCAGCGGGTCGACGTATACCTTGACGATCTTCTCGGGCGTGGCGTGCGCCACTTCCTCGATGTCCATGCCACCCTCGCTCGACGCGATGAAGGCCACCTTCTGCGTGGCGCGGTCGGTCACGACGGAGAGGTAGTACTCCTTCTGGATGTCGGCGCCGTCCTCGATGTACAGGCGCCGCACCTTCTGGCCTTCGGGGCCAGTCTGGTGCGTAACGAGCTGCATGCCCAGGATGTCGCCGGCGCGGGCCTTGACCTCGTCGATGGTCTTGGCGACCTTCACGCCGCCGCCCTTGCCGCGGCCGCCCGCGTGGATCTGCGCCTTGACGACCCAGACCGGGCCCCCGAGTTTCTGGGCGGCTTCTACCGCCTCCTGCACCGTGAACGCCGCGATGCCGCGCGGCACCGGGACACCAAACTGGCGCAGGATTTCCTTGCCTTGGTATTCGTGGATCTTCATGAGGGGTCTCTCAGGAATGAGGATGGGTCAATGGGTGTCGCCGGCCGTGGCAGCGGGCCGGGGAGTCGGCACTGAAAAACAGCAATCCGTGAATGTATCATGGTGCAACGCACCATATCGGCGCACCCACGAACGGTGCGCCGGTGGCACATTCAACCCCATCCATACGAACTGAAGAGGCGGTGACGGAGATGGCCAAGGTTTTCATCGATGGCGAAGCGGGTACCACCGGGCTGCAGATTCGCGAGCGCCTGAACGGCATGCCCGGGATCGAGGTGCTGGGCATCGCGCCCGAGCGGCGCAAGGACCCGGACGCCAAGCGCGAGTTGATGGCGCAGGCGGACCTGGTGATCCTGTGCCTGCACGACGACGCGGCGCGCGAATCCGTGGCCATGATCGACGCGCTGCCCGGCCCACGGCAGCCCCGGATCATCGACGCCTCGACCGCCCACCGCACGGCGCCGGACTGGGTGTTCGGCTTCCCCGAACTCGCGCCCGGCCAGCGCGATGCCGTGGTCAACGCGCGCCGGGTCGCCAACCCGGGTTGCTACGCCACCGGCGCCATCGCCATGCTGCGCCCGCTGGTCGATGCCGGCGTGCTGCCGCCCGACCACCCGGTCTGCCTGCCCTCGGTAAGCGGTTATTCCGGCGGCGGCCGCACCATGATCGAGTCCTACGAAAAACAGGCGGCGCCGGCCTACGAGCTGTACGCGCTGGGGCTGCAGCACAAGCACATCCCCGAAATCCTCGCCTACAGCCGCCTCAAGCGCCGGCCGGTCTTCGTGCCCTCGGTGGGCAACTTCGCCCAGGGCATGCTGGTGCAACTGCCGCTGCACTTGGACACGCTGCCCGGCCAGCCCGCGCCGGCCGAGCTGCACGCCGTCTACGCCCGGCACTACGCGGGCAGCGAATGGGTCAGCGCCGAGCCCGCCACCAGCGACGGCAAGCTCGACGCGCTGGCACTCAACGACACCAACCGCCTGGAAATCCGCGTGTTCGGCAACCCGGAAGCCCGCCATGCCGTCGTCGTCGCCCGGCTGGACAACCTGGGCAAAGGCGCCAGCGGCGCAGCGGTGCAGAACCTCAAGCTGATGCTGGGGCTATAGCCAGGGCCCGTCGCCGCACCCTCACCCCAACCCTCCCAGAGGGAGAGGGAACGAAAGTACGATCTCCGAGGCGAGCGAAGCGAGCCGACGCAAAACCCAGAGACAGCGAGGGTCCGGCTCCGCCGGCCCAAGCTGTCGTCCCCCCTCCAAGCGCCGCGCAGCGGCGCGCCAGAGAGGGGGGAAGCCGCGTCAGCGGCGCAGGGGGGAGTTACCCTTTATCACCCGCCGCACCGTCTCGGCCCCGAAGCCCCGGGCCAGCAGGAAGCGCAGCTGCCGGGCGCGTTCGGCCGCGTCTTGCGGCGCCTGGCCGAACTTCTTGCGCCAGACTTCTTGCGCGCGCGCGAACTCGGTCTCCTGCAGGCCGGCGACCGCCTCGGCCACGGCCTGCGGGTCCAGGCCCTTGGCCTGCAGTTCCTGGCGCACCCGCGCGGCGCCCAGCCGCGTGGCGCGCCGGTGCAGCACGGAGTCGATCACGCGCCGCTCGTCGATGAAGCCTTTGGCCTGGAGTTCGTCCAGCACCCGGACCAGTTCGCCGGGTTCGACTTCGTGCTCAGCCAGCTTGCGCTGCAACTCGGCGCGCGAGTGCTCGCGCCCGGCCAGCAGGCGCAGGGCGCGACCCTTCAGGGAAGGTTGATCAAAGCCCATGCGGGCAAGCGCCTCGGGAGAAAGCTCAGACAGCGGCAGCGCTGCTGTCGGCCGCCGCCTTGCTCCCCTTGCCGGCCTTGGCCGCCGCGGGCGCGGGGGCCTCGTCGACCGGCAGCAGCGGCACGCCCAGCGCGGTGCGGACCTTGTTCTCGATCTCGACCCGCAGCTCCGGGTTCTCGCGCAGGAATTCGCGCGCGTTGTCGCGGCCCTGGCCGATCTTTTCGCCGTTGTAGGCGTACCAGGCGCCCGACTTGTCGATCACCCGGTGCGTCACGCCCAGGTCGAGGATCTCGCCCTCGCGGCTGATGCCTTCGCCGAACAGGATGTCGAACTCGGCCGTCTTGAAGGGCGGCGAGACCTTGTTCTTCACCACCTTGACCCGGGTCTCGTTGCCGATCGAGTCCTCACCCTTCTTGATGGTGCCGGTGCGGCGGATGTCCAGGCGCACGGAGGCGTAGAACTTGAGCGCGTTGCCGCCGGTGGTGGTTTCGGGGCTGCCGAACATCACGCCGATCTTCATGCGGATCTGGTTGATGAAGATGACCATGCAGTTGGTCTTCTTGATGTGCGCGGTGAGCTTGCGCAGGGCCTGGCTCATCAGGCGTGCCTGCAGGCCGGGCAGCGAGTCGCCCATCTCGCCTTCGAGTTCGGCCTTGGGCGTGAGCGCAGCCACCGAGTCGACCACGATCAGGTCGACCGCGCCGGAGCGCACCAGGCTGTCGACGATCTCCAGCGCCTGCTCCCCGGTGTCGGGCTGGCTGATGAGCAGGTCCGACAGCTCCACGCCGAGCTTGCTGGCGTACTGCACGTCCAGCGCGTGCTCGGCGTCGACGAAGGCGCAGGTGCCGCCCAGGCGCTGCATCTCGGCGATGGCCTGCAGGGTCAGCGTGGTCTTGCCCGAAGACTCCGGGCCGTAGATCTCGATCACGCGGCCGCGCGGCAGCCCCCCCACGCCCAGCGCGATGTCCAGCCCCAGCGAGCCGGTGGACACCACCTGGATGTCCTCGATCGCCTCGCCTTCGCCCAGCCGCATGATGGTGCCCTTGCCGAACTGCTTCTCGATCTGCGCCAGCGCGGCCTGCAGGGCCTTGGCTTTTTCGCTCTGGATGGGGTTGTTCTTCACTGCGACGTCCATGACATGCTCCTTGGGTGAAAAGTGTGTGCTCGCATCCAGATCTGCGTTTTCTTCGAACTGGATGTTTGCACAGGAGTGTATCGGCGAATATCTTGGCTCAAGCGAAATATTTGGTCAGTTTAGCTTACTATCCGCCGCATCTTTCCATGGCCGATCACACCCCCTCTTCTCCTCCCGACGACCGCTGGCGGGCCAGCCACCTGGGGTGGCTCATGGGCGAAGCGCTGCGGCGCTTCGACGAGCGGGTGCTGCACCTGATGGCGCACGACCCCGACGTGCCGCTGGCGTTGTCGAACCTGGCGGCGCGCCACCAGATCGGCGCCGCCCATGTACACATCACGCGCCACCTCTCGCTGCAGGGTTCGCGCCTGACCGAGCTGGCCGAGCGCGCCGGCATGAGCAAGCAGGCCATGGGCAGCCTGGTCGACCAGTGCGAGGCCTGGGGCCTGGTGCGGCGGGAGCCCGATCCGCTGGACGCGCGCGCGCGCCGCATCGTGTTCACCGAGACCGGCCTGCTCTGGCTGGCGGCTTTCCGACAAGCGGTCGCGCGCGCGGAAGCCGAGTTCCGCGCCCAGGTCGGCACAGAGATCGCCACAGTGATAGCCCTAGGTCTGGAGGCCTATGCAGCCTGACGGGGAGCGCCCACAATACCCCAGTCATTTGATAGGTATTTGCCCACACGAGGGGCCGCGAGGACTACGATTGATTCCGTAATGAATCAACGTTTCATTAGCAAACCAATCAACCCGCCATGAACGCTCCATCCACCCCCGCCGCTTCCCGTGCACCTGCGATCGAGTTCATTGGCGTCGACAAACGCTTTCCCGGACGCAACGGCAACCCGGACGTGCTGGCCGCCCGCGACGTGAACCTGTCGATCAAGGAGGGCGAGGTGGTCTCCATCATCGGCCCGTCCGGCTGCGGCAAGAGCACGCTGCTGAACATGGGCGCCGGCCTGTCCAAGCCGTCCAAGGGCACGGTCAAGGTGGGCGGCGAGGTGGTGACCGGCCCGAACAAGCACGTGGCCTTCATGCTGCAGAAGGACCTGCTCATGCCCTGGCGCACGATCGCGCAGAACGTGGAGTTCGGCCTGGAGCTGCGCGGCGTCAGAGCGGCCGAGCGCCGCGAGATCTCGACCCGCCTGCTCTCGCAATGCCACCTCAAGGGCTTCGAGGACCACTACCCGAACCAGCTCTCGGGCGGCATGCGCCAGCGCGCGGCCATGGCCCGCACGCTGGCGGTCGACCCGCTGGTGCTGCTGATGGACGAGCCGTTCTCGGCCCTGGACGCGCAAACCAAGATGATCCTGCAGCAGGACCTGGCCCGCACCGTCAAGGAGCATGGCAAGACCGTCCTGTTCATCACGCACGACCTGGTCGAGGGCGTGGCGCTGTCGGACCGCATCCTGGTGATGAGCGAGCGTCCCGGCACCATGGTCGAGGAGATCGTGGTCGACATCCCCGAACGCGACAACCCCATGCAGCGCCGCAAGCACCCCGCCGTGGGCGACTACGTGGCCCGGCTGATGGACCTGCTCAAGCTCGACGCCAACGCCGACGTGCACTGAGTTCCCTTCCTCCCCCGCCTTTTCCTCCCCCGCCTTTTCCTCCCCCGCCTTTTCCTCCCCCTCCCTCCTTTTCCTGGAGTCCCGACCATGAAGCTCTCGCGCACCTTCCGCGGCGCCCGCCGCACCTGCCTGGCCCTGCTGGCCGCCACCGCCCTGGCCGCGCCCCTCGCCGCCCAGGCCCAGCAGCCCTTGCGGGAAGTGACCTACCTGCTGCCCGCGCCGGGCACGCTGCCCGCCTTCGGCCCCTGGATGCTGGCGCAGGCCAAGGGCTACTACCAACAGGAAGGCCTGAAGGTCAACTTCGTGACGGCGCGCGGCGGCGTGGACGTGGCCAAGCAGGTCGGCGCCGGCAATGCCGTGATCGGCGGCGCCATCGGCGACACGCCCATCATCGCCCGCTCCCAGGGCATCCCGGTGAAGGCGGTGGCCGTGCTGGGCGCCGGTTCGCTGATGCAGCTGGTCAGCCACAAGGACGAGCGGATCGAGAGCCCGCGCGAACTCAAGGGCAAGACGGTGACCGTGCTGGCCTACACCGACACCACGTACTACTCGCTGCTGGGCATGCTCAGCAAGGTCGGCCTGACCAAGAACGACGTGAACATCCAGGCCGCGGGCCCGGCCGGCGTGTGGCAGCAGTTCGCCGCCAAGAAGGCCTCGGCCATGGCCGGCACGGCCGACTGGACCGTCAGCGCGATGGAGGCCGGCGCGCAGGTGGACATCCTGCCGTCCGACGTCTACTTCAAGAGCATGGCGCAGGCGATCCTGGCCTCCGACGAGGTGATCCAGAAGGACCCGCAGCTGATCCAGAAGCTGGTCCGCGCCACGCTCAGGGGCATGAAGGACATCATGGCCGACCCCAAGGCGGCCGCGCAGGTCTATGCCCAGCACGTGACCGTGCACAAGGGCAAGGAAGCCAGCGTCCAGAAGGCGTTCGAGCTCCAGAACAAGTACGTCTACGCCAACCAGAAGGTGCCGGGTGCGATGGACGAGGCCCGCCTGGCCGAGCTGGAGAAGTTCTACGTCGCCAACGGCGTGGTCCCCAAGGCCACGCCGCTCAAGGACCTCTACACCAACCAGTTCGTCGGGAAGTAAGCCCCGCGCGCGCCGCCGCCGGCCCGCCGATCATGGAGACCTGACATGCCAAAAGAAAAACTGGTCACGGCCGCCTGGAGCCTGGCGGTGCTCGTGGTGTTCCTGCTGCTGTGGGAATACGGGCCCGGCCTCGTGGGCATGCCCGAATTCGTGCTGCCTTCGTTCTCGCGGGTCTGCGAGGAAGCGGTGCGCATCTGGCAGAGCGAACGCCTGCTCTGGCATTCTGGCATCACCGCCCTGGAGGTCGTGATCGGCTTCCTGCTCGGCTCGCTGATGGGCGCCGCGATCGGCTATGTGCTGGGCGTCTCGCCGCGCGTGGAAGCCGTGCTCTCGCCCTACCTGCTGGCGCTGCAGATCGCGCCCAAGGTGGCGTTCGCGCCGCTGTTCGTGATGTGGCTGGGCTACACGATCTACCCCAAGATCCTGGTGGCGATCCTGATCGTGTTCTTCCCGGTGCTGATCAACGTGCTGTCGGCCATGCGCGCCATGGACGGCGACCTGACCAACCTGGCCCGCTCGTTCTCGGCCACGCGCTTCCAGGTGTTCCGCATGGTCGAGTTCCCGACCACGCTGCCGCCGCTGTTCTCCGGCCTGCGCATCGCCAGCACGCTGGCGGTGATCGGCGTCGTGGTGGGCGAACTGGTGGGCGGCAACATGGGGCTGGGCTACCTGCTGGTCTTCTTCGAAGGGCAGGGCAACACGGCCGCGGTGTTCGTGGTGATCGGCGCGCTGACCGTGATCGGCATCATCGCCTACTACGCGGTGGTGCTGGTCGAGGAGCGCGTGCTGCACTACCTGCCGAGCGCGCAGCGCGGCACCACCTGAAGGCGCACGCGATGTCGAACACCGAAATCCGTCTCGACGGCCGGCGCGTGCTGGTCACAGGCGCCGCCCGGGGCCTGGGCGAGAGCTTCGCGCGCGCCCTGGTCGCCGCCGGCGCCCGCGTGGCGATCAGCGACGTGCTGCACGAACGCGGCGCGGCGCTCGCCGCCGAGCTGGGCGAAGCCGCGTGCTACGTCCCGCTCGACCTGCTGGACGCCGATGGCATCCGCACCGGCGTCGATGCCGCGGCCCGGGCGCTGGGCGGACTCGACGGGCTGATCAACAACGCGGCAATCACCAATTCCGGCGGCAAGGCGATGGACGAGCTGTCCATGGAGACCTGGGACCGCGTGATGGACGTGAACGTGCGCGGCACCTGGCTGGTCACGGCCGCGGCGCGCCCCCACCTGGCGGCCAGCGGCGGCGGCCGAGTGGTCAACATCGCGTCCGATACCGCGCTCTGGGGCGCGCCCAGGCTGCTGGCCTACGCGGCGAGCAAGGGCGCGGTGATCGCCATGACGCGCTCGCTGGCGCGCGAGATGGGCGCCGACGGCACCACCGTCAACGCGATCGCGCCCGGCCTGACGCTGGTGGAAGCCACGGAGTACGTGCCGCAGGCCCGCCACGACTACTACATGCAGGGCCGCGCCATCACGCGAGCCCAGATTCCCGACGACGTGAACGCCGCCGCGCTGTTCCTGCTCACGCGCGGCGCCGGTTTCGTCACGGGCCAACTGCTGCCGGTCAACGGCGGTTTCGTGATGAACTGAACCACTACTAACTGCACAGGCCCCCATCCGACTCCTGCGCACCCTCCCCGTTTTCGCGCCCCCTGAATGTGAAAGTGAAAGGAAACCTCCCATGAACGCTCCGATCCCCACCCAGGCCCTCGCGGCCAACGAGCCTGTCTACAACGAGCGCGGCCTGATGGACGCGCGCATTCCTCCCGAAGCCGAGACCCAGGCCAGCATGATGCAAAAGCCCGGCCAGAGCTTCGCCGAGTGGATGGATTCGCGCGTGGCGCGCAAGGCCAGCCGCAGCTACGACTGGAACGCGCTGAAGTTCCAGGCCGACTACGACCCCCGCTACCGCCGCGCCCAGATGCGCTACGTGGGCACCGGCGGCACCGGCGTGGACAAGGACGGCAACACCGTGCCCTCGGCCCACTTCACGTTCTCGACCATGGTGATCCCGGCCGGCAACATCGGCCCCTCCCACATCCACTACGACGTGGAAGAGGTGTTCTTCGTGATGCGCGGCCAGATGAAGGTCGTCTGCGAGAAGGATGGCCAGAAGTGGGAAGCCGTCATCGGCGAGCGCGACCTGATCTCCGTGCCGCCGGGCGTGTACCGCGAGGAGCACAACATCGGCGACGAGGACGCGCTGATGTGCGTGATGCTGGGTTCTCCCAAGCCGATCACCCCGACCTATCCGCCCGACTCGCCCCTGTCCAAAATTAAGCGGTGAGCTCCCCCCTGCGCAAACAGTGAACTCCCCCCTGCGCCGCTGCGCGGCTTCCCCTCTCTCTGGCGCGCCTTCGGCGCTTGGAGGGGGGACGACATCTCGGGCCGGCGGAGCCGGACCCTTGATGTCTCTGGACAGCTCCCCCTCATTCGAACAGTCTCTTCATGACACCTTCCGCCATCCTTGAGCAGCACCCGATCCGTCTGGCCGAGCTGGGCGATGGGGTGCGTGTCGGCTACCGGGAGTCGGGCCCGTCCGGTGCGGTGACGCACGTGCTGCTGCATGGCATCGGGTCGGCGTCGGGCAGTTGGGCGTTCCAGTTGCAGGCCGCCGCGCAGGGAGCGGACCGCCGCGCGCTGGCCTGGGATGCGCCGGGCTATGGCGAGAGCACGCCGCTGGAGGAAGCGGCGCCCGACGCGAGCGCCTACGCGGCGCGCGTCTGGCGCTGGCTGGACGCGCTGGGCGTGGAGGCGCCGGTCACGCTGGTCGGTCATTCGCTGGGCTGCATCATGGCCGCCCGCGCGGCCCTGCTGCGGCCCGACCGGGTGGCCCGCCTGGTGCTGCTGTCGCCGGCGCGCGGCTACGGCGACGCGTCGCCGGCCGAGCGCGAGCAAAAGCTCCAGGGCCGGCTGTCGATGCTGGAGCGCCTGGGGCCGGCCGGCATGGCGCGCGAGCGTGGCGCGGCCATGCTCTCGGCCCAGGCCGCTCCGGAACTGGTGGACGCGGTGCGCGAGACCATGGCGCGCGTGCAGGTGGGCGGCTACACGCAGGCCTCGCGCTTGCTGGCCCAGTCCGACCTCGGCGCCGACCTGGCGCTGGCGGCCTGCCCGGTGCAGGTGGCGAGCGGCCACGCCGACACCATCACGCCGCCGGCCGCCTGCCAGGCCGTCGCGCGCCAGGTGGGCCAGGCGTGGCAGGACCTGGGGCCGGTGGGCCATGCCTGTCCGCTCGAGGCGGCCGGCAAGGTCAACGCGCTCATCGGTCTGTCGTGAATGAAAGAAAGCCATACGATCGCCCCCTTGTCCAACACCAGTCCAGGGCATGAAGGGAACGCCTTATGAGTGAGAAAAGCACCCCCTCGGTCGACGACCGCTACACCGTGCCGGCGCTGCAGCGCGGCCTGCAGCTGCTGATGCAGTTCAACCGGGAGGACCGCGAACTGACCGGCGCCGAGCTCTCGCGCCGGCTCGACCTGCCGCGCGCCTCGGTGTTCCGCATGCTGTACACGCTGGAGCAGGGCGGCTTCGTCGAGCGCGTGGGCGACGGCGGCAGCTACAAGCTCGGGCTCGCGGTGCTGCGCCTGGGCTTCGAGTTCCTGGCCTCGATGGAGCTCACCGAACACGGCCGCCCGGTGATCGAGGAACTGAGAGACCGCTGCGGCTACTCGGCCCACGTGGTGGTGCGCGACGCGCAGGAGGTGGTCTTCGTCGCCAAGGTGGCCGGCCACAGCGCGCTGTTCCACTCGATCCAGGTCGGCGCCCGCCTGCCCGCGCACGCCACCGTGCTGGGCCGCCTGCTGCTGGCCGACCTCGACATGGCCGCGCTCTCGCAGCTCTACCCCGAAACCCCACTGCCCGCCCACACGCCCAAGACGCCGACCACGCTGGCCCAGCTCAAGGCCCTGATCGACGAGGACAAGGCGCGCGGCTACGGCGTGAGCCAGGGTGGCTACGAGTCGGGTATCTCGACCATCGCCGCGCCGGTCTTCAACGACCACCACAAGGTCGCCGCCGCCGTCAGCGTCACCGTGCCGAAGCAGCAGGTCCCCGAGAGCGAGCTGACCGTGCTGGTGCAGCAGGTGCGCCAGGCCGCGGCCCAGCTCACCGAGCGCATCAGCCACATGCCGCAACGCGAAAGCGGCTGGCCAAGCAAACCCCCGATCCAACGAAAAAACACCATAGAAAGAGCCATTGCATGAGCACCACCGAACGCATCACCGTGGGCGAGCTGGCCGCGCGCTTTTTGGAAGCGTGTGGCGTGAAGACTGCCTTTGGGGTGATCTCGATCCACAACATGCCGATCCTGGACGCGTTCCACCGGCGCCAGAAGATCCGCTTCATCTCGGCGCGCGGGGAGGCCGGGGCGTGCAACATGGCCGATGCCGGCGCGCGCGTGAGCGGCACGCTGGGCGTGTTCGTGACCAGCACCGGCACGGGCTGCGGCAACGCGGCCGGCGCGATGGTCGAGGCGATCACGGCGGGCACGCCGCTGCTGCACCTGACGGGGCAGATCGAGTCGCCCTTCCTGGACCGCGACCTGGGCTACATCCACGAGCACCCGGCGCAACTGGCCATGCTCAAGGCGGTGGGCAAGGAGGCGTTCCGCATCCGCAACCCCGAGACCGCGCTGGCCACGCTGCGCGAGGCGGTGCGCATCGCGTTCACGCCGCCATGCGGGCCGGTGAGCATCGAGATCCCGATCGACGTGCAGAAGATGCTGATGGACCTGCCGGCCGACCTGTCGCCGCTGGCCGTGCCGCCCGTGCAGCCCGACCTGGGCGCGCTGGACGCGCTGGCCGAGCGCCTGGCCCGGGCCCGGCGCCCGCTGCTGTGGCTCGGCGGCGGCGCGCGCGGCGCTGCTGCTGCCGCGCAGCGCTTCGCCAAGATGGGCTTTGCCATCGTGTCCTCGGTGCAGGGGCGCGGCATCGTGCCCGAGGACCATCCGCTCAGCCTGGGCTCGTACAACCTGCAAAAGCCCAGCGAGAAGTTCTACGAGAGCGTGGACGCGATGCTGGCGGTGGGCACGCGGCTGCGCAGCAACGAGACGCTGAACTACCACCTCAAGCTGCCGGCCACGCGCTACCGCATCGACGCCAACGCGCTGGCCGACGGCCGGGGCTACAGCAGCGAATACTTCGTGCGCGGCGACGCTCAGCTCACGCTGGAGGCGCTGGCCGACCGGCTTGAACAGGCCATCGCGGCCGGCCGCATGAAGATCGACCCGCAACTGGCCCAGGACGTGCAGCGCGCGCGCGCCGAGTCCAGCGCGCTGATCGACAAGGCGCTGGGCCCCTACGTCAAGCTCAAGGACGCGCTGGGGCAGGTGGCGGGCAAGGCGATCTGGTGGGTGCGCGACATCACGCTGTCCAACAGCATGTGGGGCAACCGGGAGCCGGCGCTGGACCACCCGCGCGCGGGTGTGCACGCGCTCGGCGGGGGCATCGGCCAGGGCCTGGCGATGGGCGTGGGCGCGGCGATCGCGGATGCCGAGTACGGGCTGGGGCGCCAGACCTGGTCGCTGTGCGGCGACGGCGGGTTCATGCTCAACGTGGGCGAGCTGGCGTGCGCGGCGCAGGAGAAGGCCGACGTGCGGTTCGTGGTGATGAACGACCAGCGCTACGGGGTGATCAAGAACATCCAGGACGACATCTACGGCAGCCGGCACGCGTACGTGGAGCTGCACACGCCGGACTTCGCGCAGTTGTGCGCGAGCCTGCAGGTGCCGCACCTGCGGCTGAGCGATGCGGCCCAGGCGGAAGCGACGCTGGCCAAGGCGCGCGACATGCGCGGCCCGGTGGTGGTGGAAGTGGACATGGCCGCATGGGGGCCCTTCTCCGCCAAGTTCGCCGGACCGCCGAAGAAGGACTGAACCTCCATGCAACCCCACACCATCCATCCCCCCCTCGTGAGCCCGGCAGGAGGCCGCCCATGCAACGCGTAACCCTGATCGGCTTCGGCGCCATCGGCCGCTCGCTCTACCAGCGCTCGGCCGGCCAGGACGGCCTGCGCATCACCCACGTGGTGGTACCCGAAGCCTTCGTCGCCGACGCGCGCGCCCAGGCCGCAGCGATCAAGGCCGACGCGCAGATCGTCACGGCGGTGCCGGCCGACACCGACCTGGTGGTCGAGTGCGCCGGCCACCAGGCGCTGACCGAACACGTGCTGCCCGCGCTGCGGCGCGGCACCGAGTGCGCGGTGCTGTCGATCGGCGCCCTGTCCGAGCCCGGCCTGCCCGAGCAGCTCGCGGACGCGGCAGCCCAGGGCGGCACCCAGGTGCACCTGCTCTCGGGCGCCATCGGCGGCGTGGACGCGATCGCGGCCGCGCGCAGCGCCGGCATCGACGACGTCACCTACATCGGGCGCAAGCCGCCCACCGGCTGGCGCGGCACGCCGGCCGAGGCCGTGGCCGACCTCGACCGGATCACCGAGCCGACCGTGATCCTCGAGGACACCGCGCGCGAAGCGGCGCGCCTGTACCCCAAGAACGCCAACGTCGCGGCCACCGTCTCGCTCGCCGGCCTCGGGCTGGACGCCACGCGCGTGCGCCTGATCGCCGACCCGACCGTGACCGAGAACATCCACGAGATCGAGGTCCGGGGCGCCTTCGGCGAGATGCGCGTGACCATGCGCGGCAAGCCGCTGGCCGACAACCCCAAGACCTCGGCGCTGACCGTGCTGTCGGCGCTGCGCTTCCTGCGCAACCGCACCGCCGCCGTGACCATATGAGGTCCCCCGCGCCCCATCCCTTTTTTCCAGGAAAGCCGCTTCCATGACCGACCACCTGAAGAGTTTCATCGCCGGGCACTGGCGCGACGCGTCCGGCCCCGAGTACAGCACCGAATACCCGCACGACGGCAGCACGGTGGCCAAGCTGAACGCAGCCAGCGCGGCCGACGTGGACGAGGCCGTGCAGGCGGCCGAGAAGGCGCGCCAGCAACCCGCCTGGGCCGGCCTGAAGCACCACGAGCGCGCGGGCATGCTCTACCGCGTGGCCCAGGGCATCCGCGAGCGCGCCGAGGAGCTGGCCCAACTGCAGCGCCTGGACAACGGCAAGCCGATCAAGGAGTGCCGCGCCCTGGTGGCCAGCGCCGCCGGCACCTTCCAGTTCTTCGGCGCCGCCGCCGAGACCTGGGAAGACACCATCACCCCCTCGCGCGGCGACTATGTGAGCATGAGCGTGCACGAGCCGCTGGGCGTGGTGGGCGCGATCACGCCCTGGAACAGCCCGATCGCCAGCGAGGCGCAAAAGCTCGCTCCGGCCCTGGCCGCCGGCTGCGCGGTGGTGTTCAAGCCGGCCGAGATCACGCCGCGCATGGCCATCGAGCTGGCCAAGATCTGCCAGCAGGCCGGCGTGCCCGACGGCATCGTCAGCGTGCTGCCGGGCAAGGGCTCGGTGGTGGGCGACGCGCTGGTCAAGCACCCGCTGGTCAAGCGCATCGCCTTCACCGGCGGCACCACGGTGGGCATGGGCATCCAGCGCCTGGCCGCCGAGAAGCTCATGCCGACCTCGCTGGAGCTGGGCGGCAAGTCGCCCACCATCGTGATGCCCGACGCCGACCTGGACCACGCCGTGGCCGGGGTGCTGTACGGCATCTTCAGCTCCTCGGGCGAGTCGTGCATCGCCGGCTCGCGCGCCTTCGTGCACGAGAGCGTGTACGACGCGTTCAAGGCCCGGCTGCTCGAAGGCACGAAGAAGCTGCGCGTGGCCGACCCCTCGCACGAGGACACGCAGATGGGCCCGCTGGTCAGCATGGGCCACCGCGCCACGATCGAGAAGTACGTGCAGATGGGGCTGGACGAGGGCGGCAAGCTGCTGATCGGGGGCCAGCGCCCCACGGGCGGCTACTACGACGCGGGCAGCTACTACCTGCCCACCATCTTCGAGGGGCTGCCCAACAGCGCGCGCATGTGCCAGGAGGAGATCTTCGGGCCGGTGCTGGCGCTGCTGCCGTGGAAGGACGAGGCCGACCTGATCGCGCAGTGCAACGACAACGTGTTCGGGCTGGCCTCGGGCATCTGGACGCGCGACTTCAAGAATGCCTGGCGCATCGGACGTGCGCTGCAGACCGGCACCGTGTGGGTCAACACCTACAAGATCTTCTCCATCAGCACGCCCTTCTCGGGCGTGAAGATGAGCGGCTACGGCACCGAGAAGGGCCGCCTGGGCATCCTCGAGTACACCAGCCAGAAAAGCTTCTACTTCGGCACCAACGAGCAGCCCAACCCCTGGGCGCTGGCCTGATGAGCGCGACGACGCCGAACCCCAACGTGCTGCTGACCCTGGTGCTCAAGCACCACCCGGGCCTCACGCTCGACGACGTGCAATCGCGCCTGAAGGCCAGCGAATGGTGGGACCGTTTTCCCGTCGAAGGCACGCGCGTGGTGTCGTGGACCGTGGCCATGGGCTTCGGCCAGATCGTCACGCTCGAAGTGCCGCCGCACCTGTTGGGCCTGGTGAACCTGGAGCTGGAGCGCTCGGCCTGGGGCGTATTCAAGACCGAGGTCTACCCGACCTACGACTTCGTCCCGGTGCGCGAGCGCATCAAGGCCCGCGTGGCCGCCGGAGGCCAGTGATGGGCGGCGCCGCTCCTCTGCCCGAGAAGATCGCGAGCCCGCAGGTGCCCGACCTGCCGACCGCGAGCTGGACCAACGGCTGGCGCATCGGCCAGGAAGTGGTGGTGTCCGGCATGACCGGCCACCCGGCCACGAAGCAGGCGGCCGACCAAGGCGCGCCCCTGGGCGCCTACGAGCAGACCCTGGTGGTGCTGCGCAAGCTCGAAGCCCTGGTGCAGGCCGCCGGCGGCCACAAGCACAACATCGTCAAGACCGTGGTCTACGTGACCGACATCGCCGACAAGGACGAGGTCGGGCGCGCGCGCAAGGACTTCTTCGAAGGCTGCTACCCGTGCTCGACGCTGGTGGCGGTGAGCGCCCTCGTCTTCCCCGAACTCAAGGTCGAGATCGACGCCTGGGCCCGCCTGGACGTGGACCTGCGCGAAGCCGACCACATCAGCAGCGAGACCTGAATGGACTTAGGCATCAAGGACAAAAAAGCGCTGGTCTGCGGCGCGAGCGCGGGCCTGGGCTACGCCTGCGCCGAGGCGCTGGCCGCCGAAGGCGTGCACCTGGTGATCGTGGCGCGCACCGAAGGCCCGCTGCAGGCGGCGGCCGAGCGGCTGCGCGCCATTCCCGGCAGCGGCCCGGTGGAGGCGATCGCGGCCGACGTCACCACCAGCGAAGGCCGCGCGCGCATCTTCGCCGCGCACCCCGACTTCGACATCGTGGTCACCAACGCGGGCGGCCCGCCGCCGGGCGATTTCCGCCAATGGGACCAGGCCACCTGGCACAAGGCGATCGACGCCAACATGCTCGCGCCGATCGAGCTGATCAAGGCCACGGTGGACGGCATGATGGCGCGCGGCTGGGGCCGCATCGTCAACATCACCTCCAGCGCGGTGAAGTCGCCCGTGGACGGCCTGGGCCTGTCGACCGGCGCGCGCAGCGGCCTGACCGGCTTCGTCGCGGGCCTGGCGCGCAGCACCGTGGGCCGCGGCGTGACCATCAACAACCTGCTGCCCGGTACCTTCGACACCGCGCGCCTGGCGAGCAACCTCACCGCGCAGGCGCAGCGCGAAGGCAAGAACGTGGAGCAGGTGCGCGAGGCGCGCCTGGCCAAGCACCCGGCGCACCGCTTCGGCCAGCCGAGCGAACTGGGCCACACCTGCGCCTACCTGTGCAGCGTGCACGCCGGCTACCTCAACGGCCAGAACGTGCTGCTCGACGGCGGCTCCTTCACCGGGGTGTTCTGAGCCGCCCCGGGGCCACCGCCGCCGTTTTCGTTTTCCCCACCCATCAGAACCAGGAGACACCCCATGCGCGCACCACGACGCCAATTGCTGATCGCCGCCGCAGCGGCCGCCGCCTCCCTCGCGCTGCCCGCCGGCAGCGCGCTCGCCCAGGCCTACCCGAGCCGGCCCATCACGATCGTGGTGTCCTTCCCGGCCGGGGGCGACACCGACGCGCTGGCGCGCGTGTTCGCCGAAAAGCTGTCGGCGCGCGTGGGCCAGCCGGTGGTGGTCGAGAACAAGACCGGCGCCAGCGGCACGATCGGCAACGCCTTCGTCGCCAAGGCCGCGCCCGACGGCTACACCCTGTTGTTCACGCCCAACACGTTCGCCACCGCGCCGCTGGTGCTCAAGCCCGGCACCGGCGCGGTCTACGACCCGCTGACCGATTTCACGCCCATCCTGCTGGCCGGCACGCAGTCGCTGTTCCTGCTGGTCAACGCCTCGACCGGCATCACCAACCTCAAGGACTTCGTGGCCGCCGCCAAGGCCGGCAAGGTGACCACCTACGCCAGCCCCGGCAGCGGCTCGCCCATGCACATCCTGGGCGAGATGTTCAACCGCGCGGCCGGCACCAAGCTGACCCAAGTGCCCTACCGCGGCAGCGCCCCGGCGATCAACGACCTGGTCGGCGGCCAGGTGCCCGCGATGTACAACACGCTGGGCCCGGTGGCCCAGTACCTGGCCAACGGCCGGCTGGTCAACATCGGCGTGGCCGATCCCAAGCGCTCGCCGCTGCAGCCCAACGTGCCGACCTTCGCCGAAGCCGGCGTGCCGGGCGCCGAAGTGAACGCCTGGCAAGGCTTCATGGGGCCCAAGGGCATGTCGGCCGAGCTCGTGCGCACGCTCAACGGCCACTTCAACGAGATCCTGAAGATGCCCGACGTGCTGGCCCGCATGAACACGCTGGCGCTGGTGCCGGTCGGCGGCGAGCCCTCGGCGCTGGCCAGGATCAACGCGGACCATAACCAGCGCTACGGCAAGGTGATCCGCGAGACCGGGATCATGGCCGACTGAGATCGGCTGGCCTGTTCATTGCTTTCACACACACCCGAACGGAAAAGGAAAGGACAAGACATCATGACGACTGGACTTCGCATCGGCATCGCCGGTGGCGGCGTGGGGGGCCTGGCGGCCGCCATCGCCCTGCGCAAACAGGGCCACGACGTCACCGTGTTCGAGCAGGCCAAGGGTTTCTCGAAGGTGGGGGCCGACATCAACCTCACGCCCAACGTGGTGCGCGCCATCGATGGCCTGGGCGCCGGGGCCGCGATCCGCGAGCGCGGCGCGCGCCCGACCTTCCGCATCAGCCGTGACTGGGACACCGGCAAGGAAACCTCGCGCCTGGGCATGAGCAACGTGGCCGAGGAACAGTACGGCGCGCCCCAGGTCACGATCCACCGCTCCGACATCATCGACGCGCTGGCCGAGCAGTTCTCGATGGCCAGCATCCAGTTCGGCAAGCGCATCCAGACGCTGAGCCAGAACGAACAAGGCGTGACGCTGCAGTTCGACGACGGCAGCACCGCCACCTTCGACGTGGTGATCGGCGCCGACGGCATCCACTCGCGCGTGCGCACCGCGCTGTTCGGCGAGGAGTACCCGCGCTTCACCGGCGTGGTGTCGTTCCGCTCCGTGGTGCCGACCGAGCGCGTGAAGAACGTGCCCGAGATCGAGGCCTTCACCAAGTGGTGGGGCCCGAACCCGCAGAGCCAGATCGTGACCTTCCCGCTCAACCAGGGCAAGGACACCTTCATCTTCGCCACCACCGGCCAGGAGAGCTGGACCGAGGAGTCGTGGACCAGCGAGGGCGACGTCAACGAATTGCGCGGCTTCTACAAGGACTTCCACGCCGACGCGCGCGCCCTGCTCGAGGCCTGCGACAGCACGCTCAAGAGCGCGCTGTACGAGCGCGACCCGCTGCCGAAGTGGTCGGTCGGCACCGTGACGCTGCTGGGCGACGCCTGCCATCCCATGCTGCCCTTCATGGCGCAGGGCGCGGGCATGGCGATCGAGGACGCGGTGGTGCTGGGCCGCGCGATGGCCGGCGTGACCACCCGGGCCGGCGCCGAGAAGGCGCTGCTGGCCTACGAGAACGCGCGCAAGGAACGAACCGCCAAGATCCAGATCGGATCACGCGGCAACCAGTGGATGAAGACGCAGGGCAACGCCGACTGGGTCTACGGCTACGACGCCTGGAGCGCACCGCTCGACCTCTGACGACTTTTCAACGCAGGAGAAATTGAACATGACGACGACACGCTCACGCCGACTCACCCTGGGCCTGCTGGCCGGCGCCGCCCTCGCGGCCCTGGCCGGCCCCGCCGCCGCCCAGGCCTTCCCCAGCAAAGTGGTGACCCTGGTGGTGCCGTTCCCCGCCGGCGGCGGCCCCGACGTGGCCGCGCGCGTGCTGGCCGACAAGCTGGCGCCGAAGCTGGGCCAGCCCGTGGTGGTGGAAAACAAGCCCGGCGCCGGCGCGCTGCTGGGCGCGAGTTTCGTGGCCCGGGCCCCCGCCGACGGCCACACGCTGCTGTTCACGCCCAACACCATGGTGATCTCGCCCCACGTGCTGAGCCCGGGCGCCGGCAGCGGCGTGGACGTGCACAAGGACCTGGTGCCGGTGATCGCGCCCGCCACCACGCCGCTGGCGCTGCTGGCCAATCCGTCGCTGGGCGTGAAGAACCTCAAGGAACTGGTCGAGGCGGCCAAGAAGTCGCCCGGCATCCCCTACGGCAGCGCCGGCAACGGCTCGCCCATGCACTTCGCCGGCGAGATGCTGAAGAAATCCGCCAAGGTGGACCTGCTGCACGTGCCCTACCGCGGTGTCGCCCCCTCGGTCACGGCCGCGCTGAGCGGCGAGGTCAAGCTGCTCTACGTGGCCCTGGGCGGCGCGCTGCAGCACATCAGGTCCGGCAAGCTGGTGCCGCTGGCGCTGACCGAGAAGTCGCGTTCGCACATGCTGCCTGACCTGCCCACCGCCACCGAGCAGGGTTTCCCTGGCGTGGAGCTGGCGGCCTGGTACGGCGTGTTCGCGCCCGCCGGCACGCCGGCCGCCGCCATCGCGCGCATCAACCAGGAAATGAACGACGCGCTCAAGCTGCCCGACGTGCGCGAGAAGTTCACCGGCGCCGGCCTCGAGACGCTGGGCGGGACGCCGCAGGTGCTGGCCGACTTCATGAAGGCCGACAACGAGCGCTACGGCTCGCTGGCGCGCGAGCTGAACATCAAAGCGGATTAAGCGAGCTCCCCCCTGCGCGCCTTCGGCGCTTCCCCCCTCTCTGGCGCGCCGCTGCGCGGCGCTTGGAGGGGGGACGACATCTCGGGCCGGCGGAGCCGGACCCTCGCTGTCTCTGGGTTTTGGGCGCCTTCGCTCCGGAGGCTGTGTCTTGCTTCCCTTCCGCGTGCGGGAGAGGGCTGATCAAAGCAGGGTGCGCAGCCAGGCGGCGCACTCGGGTGCGGTGCTGGCGGGCCAGCGCACGGTGATGCGTGTGTCGCCGTGCTGCACCTCGACGTGGATGGCGTCCGAAGAGCCGCCTCTGCCGAACAGGCGCGACCAGAAGCCGGGCGAGGGCGCGGCCGCCGGGAGCGCCACCGCCATCGGTGCGGGGGGCCGCGGCACCGATGGCGCGGCGGCCGCAACGGGTGCCGGCGCGGGTACCGGCACCGGGGCCGGCTTCTGCGCGGTCGCCACCGCTGCAGCGGGCTCGGCTACGGATGGTGCGACGGTCGGTTCGCCGCCGTCCGCACCGCCCGCCAGGCGCGCCGCCGCGTTGACGCCGAACTCGTCCCACAGCCGGTCCGCCTTGGTCTTCATCACCCCCAGGCCGAAGGTGCCGATGCGGCCGAGCACGTCGACCACCACCTTCATGCGCAGCTCGGTGCCGCCGCCCTCGCGCTCGCTCAGCCACATCTCGCTGGTCTGCTTGAGCGAGCTGGCCACCGAGGCGTCCTCGCCCGTGCCCTCGGCGCGCAGGTAGCGCGGCGCATCGCGCTCGACGATGCGCGTCCTGAGCCGGAAGCGCGCCGAGATGAAGGAGATCTTGACCTTCATCACCGCGAGGTACTCGTCCTCGCTGATCACCTCCACCGACTCCATGCCGGGCACGCAGCGGCCCATCTCGGCCGGGTCCAGCAGCAGCGCCCACACGCGCGCCGGCGGCGCGTCGAGCAGCAGGGTCTTTTCAATGTCCATGCATCTTCTCCGAGGCGTGGAGCACCGACTCCACGATCTGGGCATAGCCCGTGCAGCGGCACAGGTTGCCGTTGAGCCCGTGGCGCACCTCGTCGACCGAGGGACGCGGCTGGTCCTTGAGCAGCGCGCAGGCGGCCATCACCATGCCTGGCGTGCAATAGCCGCACTGCAGGCCGCCGCACTGCACGAAGGCCTCCTGCACCGGGTGCAGTTCCTCGCCTTGCGCCAGGCCTTCGATGGTGGTGATATGCCGGCCGTTGGCCTGAACCGCCAGGCTCAGGCAGGACTTGACGACCTTGCCGTCGACATGCACCGAGCAGGCGCCGCAGACGCCGGTCTCGCAGCCGCGCTTGGTGCCCGTCAGCGCGAGGTCGTCGCGCAGGAAGTCGGACAGCAGGCGCCGGGCGGGCACGGTTCTTTCGATCGTTTCGCCGTTGAGGGTCAGCGTGATGGTGTGTTGGCTCATGGGTTCACTCCTGCGCCAGTCCAAACAGTTGCGCGATGCTGCGCGCGGCCACGGCGCGCGCGACCTCGCGCCGGTAGCCCGCCTCGCCCCGCGCGTCCGAGACCGCCTCGATGTCGGCCGCCACGATCTCGCCGGCCTGCGCCGCCAGCTCGAGCGTCACCACCTGGCCACGCAGCAGCGCTTCCGCGCGCGGCACGCGGGTGGGGATCGGCGTCGATGCGCCGATGGCCAGACGGATGTCCTCGCACGCCGCGCCCTGGCGGCGCGCGTGCACGGCCACGCTCAGCAGCGGCCGGTGGTCGGCAGCCGTGCGCAGGTAGCGCGTGTAGACCCCGTCCGAGCCGGGCGCCTGCGGCGGCACGCGGATCTCGGTCAGGATCTCGTCGGGTGCCAGCGCCGTGGTGTAGTAGTCGACCAGAAAGTCGGCCATTGGAATGACCCGCTCGCCGCGCACGCTTTCCACCACCACCTGCGCATCCAGCGCCAGCAGGCAACCGGGCGGATCGGTCGAGGGATCGCCGTAGCACAGGTTGCCGCCGATGGTGCCCTGGTGGCGCACCTGCGGGTTGGCCACGCGCTCGGCCATCGAGGCGAGCATCGGCCATTGCTGGCGAAC
Organism: uncultured Hydrogenophaga sp.; assembly: GCA_964487025.1. Taxonomy (GTDB): domain Bacteria; phylum Pseudomonadota; class Gammaproteobacteria; order Burkholderiales; family Burkholderiaceae_C; genus Hydrogenophaga. Next base: position 18,441 of record CAZAPJ010000041.1, on the reverse strand, counting down.
CAGCGGCGAGGTCGCGACCTCGGCGTGCGTGCACAGCGCGCCGATGCGCAGCCAGCCCGAGCGGTCGGCGGCGATCGCGCGCAAGAGGTCTAGCCGGCCCAGCGATACCAGGTGCGTGGGCGCGATCATGCGCTGGCGCATCACCAGCACCAGCGCCGTGCCGCCGGCGATCACGCGACAGTCGTCGCCCAGTTCGCCCGCCAGGCGGCTGGCCTCGGCCACGCTCGCCGGTTCGAGAAAGTCGAAATCATGCATGGGCGCTCTCCTGCCGGAGAGCCTGGGCCTTGAGCGCCGCCAGCACTTTCTCTGGCGTGATCGGCAGCTCCGTGATGCGTACACCGACCGCATCGTGGACCGCGTTGGCGATCGCCGGCGCCACCGACAGGATCGCGCACTCGCTCGCGCCTTTCGCACCGTGGGGCCCGTTGGGCTCGTTCGACTCGACGATGCCGCTTTGCAGCACCGGAATCGAGTCCGAGGTCGGCATGGTGTAGTCGGCGAAATTGCCGTTGGCGATGCGCCCGCCCTCCAGTTGCAGGTGCTCGTACAGCGTCCAGCCGATCGCCTGCGCCACCGCACCGTTGCTTTGGCCGTGCACGGCCATCGGGTTCAGCGCCTTGCCGCAGTCGTCGCTCACGAAGCTCTCGACCACCTTGACCCTGCCGGTCGTGGTGTCCACCTCCACCTCGATCGCCTGGGCCGCGAACGAGTAGGCCGGCGCGATGTTGCCGTACACCCGGTCGTCGAACATCTGCGTCCTGGCATCCCAGGTTCCGCTGACCTGGATCCCCTCTCCGCCATGGCGCCAGATGTGCGCACGCGCGACCTCGGCCAGCGTCTTGCGCTGCGCCGGATCGTCCTTGCGCCGCACGTGGCCGCCGGCCAGCTCCAGCGCATCGGCTTCGGCGTCCAGCATCTGTGCGCCCTGCGCCAGCAGCTTGTCGCGCGCCGCCCGCGCCGCGACGATGGCCGCATTGCCCGCCACGATGGTCACGCGCGAGGCCAGCGAGCCGATGCAGAACGGCGCGTGCTCGGTATCGGGCGCCGCCACGTGTACGTGCGCGACCGGGATATCCAGTTCATGCGCCACGATCTGCGCCAGCGCGGTCATCGCGCCCTGCCCCATGTCGGCCTCGCTGTTGTGCAATACCACGCGACCGTCCTCGTTGACCTTGACCACCACCGTCGAGCCGTCCCAGTTGCCGATGGTGCGGTTGCCGCTCACGTGCATCGCCGCCGCCATGCCCACCCCGCGCCGGCGCGTGCCGCCTTTCTCGGCGTCGTTGCGCCGGCGCTTGGCCGCCCAGCCGATCGCCTCGGTGCACTGGTCCACGCACTCCTTGAGCCCGGTGCTGCCGATCTCCCACCCGTGGATCGACACCTCGCCCCGGCCGATCGCGTTGCGCTTGTGCACCGCCACCGGGTCCAGCCCCAGCCGGCGCGCCATGGTGTCGATGTGGCTGTTGAGCGCGAACTGCATCTGCGCGCCGCCGAAGCCCCGGAACGCCCCGTGCGGCGGCGTGTTCGTGTACACCATGGTGGCGTGCGAGCGCACGTTCGGGTTGCGGTGCATGTTGTCGCTGCGCATCGCCGTCACGTGCATCACCTCGGGCGCGAGGCCGGCGTAGGCGCCGCAGTCGGCGATGATGCGCACGTCCTTGGCCACGATCAGGCCCTCCCGGGTCATGCCCAGGCGCAGCATGATCTGCTCCGGCACGCTGGTGGGCGCGGCCAGGAAGTCCTCCAGGCGCGTATTGACCAGGCGCACCGGCTTGCCGGTCTTGAGCGCCAGCAGGCCCGCCACTAGGTTGTTGGCATCCTCGATCATCTTGCCGCCGAAGCCGCCGCCCACCGTGGCCTGGATCACACGCACCCGCGAGACCGGCAGTTCCAGCGCCGCCGCCAGGCGCGCTCGCGCCAGGAACACCGACTGCGTCGAGGTGATGACTTCAAGCCGCCCGAACGGGTCCAGCCGCGCCACCGTCGCCATCGGCTCCAGGTAGCCGGGGTACTGCGCGTGGGTGCGATAGGTTTCCTCGTGAATCAGGTCCGCCTGGGCGAAGCCTTCGTCCACGCTGCCGCGCTCGTAGCGGATTTCGTGTGCGACGTTGTTTTCGCGTCCCGGATGCACGGTGGGCGCATCCTCGTCCATCGCCTCCTGCGGCGTGAGGATGGCCGGCAGTTCCTCGTACTCGACGCGCACCAGATCGAGCGCGTCGCGCGCGACCTCATCGGTCTCCGCGGCCACCGCCACCACTTCCTCGCCGGCGAAGCGGACCACATCCTTGGCCAGGGTCGGGCGCTCCTTGTGGTGCACCCCCCACAGCACCGCCGGCGAGTCTTCGCCCGTCAGCACCGCCTTGACTCCGGGCATTGCCCGGGCCGCCGAGGTGTCGATGGACACGATGCGCGCATGCGGATAGGGGCTGCGCAGCACCCGCCCGTGCAGCATGCCGGGGAACTTCACGTCCCCCGCGTACTCGGCTCGCCCCATGACCTTGGCACGCGCCGATAGTTGCGGCACATCCGTGCCCAGTGTCGAGGCGCTCATGGCCGCTCAGTCCGCGCGAATGCCGAGTTCCTGGATCAGCTTGCCCATGGTGGCGTACTCATCGGCATTGGTCTTGCCCAGCACCTCGGGAGCGCCGCCGGCCGGCAATGCCCCGAAAGTCGCCATCTTCGCGATCACGTCGGGCATCTTCACGATCTCGTTGAGGTGTTCGTTGAGCAGATTCACGATCGCTTTGGGCGTGCCCTTGGGCGCGAAGAAGCCGTTCCATGAACCCACCACCACGTCCTTGTAGCCCTGCTCCCCCAGCGTCGGCACCGACGGGGCCAGCGGCGAGCGCTGCGCGTCGGCGACCGCCACCGGCAGCAGCTTGCCTTCGGCGAAATACTGGGTCACCGGACCCAGCGTCGCCCAGACCGTGTTCACGTGGCCGCCGACCACGTCGGTCACCGACGGCCCGACGCCGCGGTAGGCCACGTGCGCGGCTTTCACGCCCGCCGCGCGGTTGAGCCATTCGGCCACCACGTGCATGGGCGAGCCCGCGCCCGGGGTGCCGTAGGTCACGCCTTGGCCGGCCCTGAGTTTGCCGACCAGGTCGCCCACGGTCCGGATGCCGGTGGACGGGTGGCTCACCAGCACCAGCGGCTGCGTGGCCATCTTGATCACCGGCTCGAAGCCGTTGAGCACGTCGTAGCTGTTGCCCGCCGACAGCTTCAGCACGAAGGGCGCGGTCGTGAACGGATTGGGCGTGAACAGCAGGGTGTAGCCATCGGGCCGGGCCTTGCCCACGAAGGCGTTGCCCACCGTGCCGCCGGCGCCGGGCCGGTTGTCGATCAGCACCGGCTGCTTCAGCCGCTCCGCCAGCTTCTCGGCGAACAGCCGCGCCATCGCATCGGTATCGCCGCCGGGTGGGTAGCCCACCACCACGCTGATCGGCTTGGACGGATACGCCTGGGCCTGGGCATGGCCCGCCAGCAGCATGCCCGCCACCAGAGGCACGATCGGCCACAGCCGACGAATCGGTTTTCTCATCACAGCACTCCTTGCAAGGAACAAACATCGTGGGGGTAGGCTTGTCAGGCCGATTTCTCATGCGAAACCTTGATCGCACTGAGAAGTGGCCACATGGTAGGGATTTATTGTTGATTAATCAACATAAAAGAAGCCCAAAGACACATATTGTTGCAATTTCATTGATAAATCAATGAAATTGGCCCGGCAAGCCATGCCGCACAATCGGGCGATGCCACGATCGAAACCCGCTGCCACACCGGAGACCCCGACCAACACCTGCCCCTGGAGCCAACTGGAGTCCGATGGGCGCACCCTCAGGGTGCATGACTTCATCACCACCCTGTTCAGCCACACCAGCAACGGCCTGCGGCGCAAGATCACGGTGCCCTACACCGACCGCCACGGGCTGTCGGTCTCCGAATGGCGCGTGATGTCCGTGCTGGCGGACGCGGGCAGCCTGCCGTTCACCGAACTGGTGGTGCAGTCGGCGGCGGACAAGGCCCAGGTCAGCCGCACGCTGCAGTTGCTGGCGCAGCGCGACCTGGTCCGCATGGAAACCCTGGGCCCGCACCGGCGCCACGGCATGCGCTGCCACATCACGCCGGCCGGGCAGGCGCTCTACGAACGGGTCATGCCCGAAGCCCGCCGCAGCCAGGCCGAGATGATCCTCACCCTGAATCCGGACGAACGCCGTGTCCTCTACAGCATCCTCAAGCGCCTGCGCAGCCGCTGCGACGCACCGGATTGAGCAGGGGCAAAACCCACCTGAGCATGGGCCTCAACGAGCCCAACCTGAACGGCGGTAGTAAAAAACGGTGAAGAGAAACGGCAAGCGAAGCGAGCCGTCCCAAACCCAGAGACAGCGAGGGTCCGGCTCCGCCGGCCCAAGCTGTCGTCCCCCCTCCAAGCGCCGCGCAGCGGCGCGCAAGAGAGGGGGGAAGCCGCAAAGCGGCGCAGGGGGGTGTCCTAAATATCCAGCACCAGCCGGCCACTCTTGCAGCCGGAGACGCAGACCATCATCACGTCGTTGCGCGCGTGCTCGGCGGCGGTGAGCACCGAGTCGCGGTGGTCGGGCACGCCTTCGAGCACGCGGGTCTCGCAGGCGCCGCAGATGCCTTCCTCGCAGCTGAACGGCACGTCGGCGTTGATGTCGAGCAGGCACTGGTGCAGAGTCTTGTCGGGCGTAACCTCGAAGGTCTTGCCGCTGCGGCGCAGCTCCACGGTGTAGCTGTCCTTGGCGTCGACCGACGCCGCCACCTCGACGGCGGCGAAGCGCTCGATGTGGGCGTTGGCATGGCCCAGCTCGGCGCAGGTCTTCTCGAAGTTGTCGAGCATCGGCGTCGGGCCGCAGGCGTAGTAGTGCTCGCTGGCCGACACGGGGCGCCGGCTCAGCAGCGCCTTGAGGTCGGGCGGGCCGCCGCGCTCGTCGTCGAAGTGCCAGGTCACCGGTATGCCCAGCGCCTCGATCTCCGCCACGAACGCGGCGCTCTTGCGCGAGCGCGCGAAGTACAGGAACTCGAAGTCGCGGCCCTGGGCCTTCAGGCGCCGCGCCATGCACAGCACCGGCGTGACGCCGATGCCGCCGGCCACCAGCACCGAGTGGCTCGCTTCCTCGTGCAGCGGGAAGTGGTTGCGCGGCGCGCTGATGAGCAGGCGCATGCCCACGCGCAACTGCTCATGCACGCAGCGCGAGCCGCCGCGGCTGGCGCGGTCCTTGAGCACGCCGACCACGTAGCGGCCCCTCTCGCTCGAGTCGTTGCACAGCGAGTAGCTGCGCACCATGCCGTTGGGCAGGTGCAGATCGATGTGCGCACCCGCCTCGAAAGCCGGGAAGACCACGCCTTCGGCGGGCCGCAGGTCGACGCTGATGGTGTCTTCGGCTTCGTGCCGCAGGGTATGGACCCAGGCTTGCAGGGTGGTGGCGGAACTCATCGGAATGGTGGCACGTGGCGTGAAACCGGGAGTTTATCCCTGTTTTTCGAGCTGCTGTGCCGCCAGGTTGCGCAGCTGCCGGCGCAGGCGGACGACGCCCATGTCGTGCTGGTACAGGTGCTCGCGCTGGTTGGCGTCGGGCTCCATGTTCTCCACCGCCACGCGGTCCTGCTCCAGCACGTGCCAGTGGCGCTCTTCCAGGCGGTTCTTGTACAGGAAGCGCCAGGTGTCGCGCTGCCATCCGTCGACCTTGCGGCAGCGCCAGTGGAACACGCCGGCCACGCGGTTGGTGATGGGCGTGTAGCTGCCGATGATGGTGAAGTTGCCGCCGGGGCCGCCGGTCTTCGGGTACGGGATCTCCAGGCGCATGACGTGGATGCCCAGGTCGAACCACTCGGTCCAGTCGAAGTTGATGCCGCGCTGGCCCTTCTTCTCGAACACGAAGCCCTTGTCCAGGTTGCGGATCTGGAACTCGGCCGAGATCTCGCCCTCGCTCATGGAGTGCGACTGCTTGTGCAGGTAGGCGCCGTGCATCGGGTCGATCACGTTGTCGACCACGTAGCGGTAGTCGCAGCCCCACTCGGTGTAGCACAGGAAGGAGCTCCACTCGGGCGAGGTCAGTTGCTCGGGCAGTTGCAGCGGCGGCGCCTCGTTCAGCGCGGGATCGGTGGCGTTGTAGAGGAAGATCGCGCCGTTGGATTCGGTGGTGTGGAAGGTGCGCGTCGGGCGCGAGCCTTCGAGCTTGCAGCCGGGGCTGCCGGGCACGCGCATCACGGTGCCGTCGCAGCGCACCTCGACGCCGTGGTAGGGGCAGGCGATGCGGTCGCCCAGGATCACGCCGAGCGAGAGCGGCGCGCCCCGGTGGGGGCAGTGGTCTTCCAGCGCGTGGACCTTGCCGGCCGGATCGCGCCAGAGCACGATCTTGTAGCCCAGGCGGCGCAGCGAGATCGGGCTTTCCTTGACGAAGCTCGACGGGCAGACCGGATACCAGAGATCCTTCAGGCCCACCTCCAGCACGGCGTCGAGCGGATCGAACTTCACATTGTCGACAACGGTATTCATGGCGTTTCTCCTGTGGGGTCGATGAGAGAGAAAGAGGAATCGTTCAGGCACCGAGACGGGCCATTTCCTTCTGGTAGGTCTCGTCGGTCCAGGGCTGGCCGTTCGGGCCGGCCGGACCGGCCTGGTTCAGGTAGGCGACCAGGCCCGGCAGGTCATGGATGCCCTGGGCATAGGCGCGCTCGATCGAGTCGCCGAGCAGGCTTTCGTACGTGGTCGGCTCGGCGCTGCGGGTCTGGTGCGTTTCGTTGTAGAGCTTCTGGGGGTGCATGAACGTGTCTCCGTGGGGCTGAAAGGGTTGTCGTCCGTACGGACGCTCGGTCAGGGCTTGACCTTGTCGGTCATGAAGCGGCCGCTGGGCGCCTCGGCGTTGACCTGCCGGCGCGTGTTGCCGTCGATGCCGCCTTTGATGGCCCATTCGGCGAACACCGTGGGGCCGGGCGTGAATTCGCGCGGCACCCATTCGGCGGTGAGCTCGTCTTCGTCGGTGTAGTACTCGACCAGGGCGCCGGCCGGGCTCTCGAAGTACCAAAACAGGGCCGAGGAGATCGGATGCCGGCCCGGGCCGAGCTCCGTCTTCCAGCCCTGGCGCGACATGTGCATCCCGCCGCCGATCACCTCGTGCAGGTCGCGCACGGTGAAGGCCACGTGGTTCAGGCCCTTGCGCGGCTCGGGCGGCTGCAGCAGGAACAGGTCGTGGTGGCCGCCCTCGGGGGCGCAGCGCATGAAGGCCCCGCGTCCCGGATAGCGGTCGGACACCACGAAGCCGAGCTGGTCTTCGTAGAAACGGGTGGTGGCGGCAATGTCCTCGACGAAGAAGACCACGTGGCCGACCTCGACCGGCTTGGCCCGGTCGTAGGCGGGCGCGCGCTGGTTGATGCGGCGGCGCTCGCTCCAGGTGTTGGTCAGCGCCGACTCGAGCTGCACGGGCCGCTTGCGTGTGACCTGCACGCGGACCGCGAGGCCATTGGGGTCGGTGCAGCCGATGCGCTGGCCGTCGTCCACGTAGCCGGGCTGGCCCTTCAGGCGCGCGCGCAGCGCGTCCAACTCGGCGGCCGACCCCACGGCCCAGACCACCTCGCGCAGCGTGGGATCGGGCTCCACGCCAGCCGGCAGGCCGGGCTTGTCGCTGTGGGCGACGATCACGCGGCAGCCGTTGAGCGACTCGAACACGAGCTGCTGCGGCTCCTGCGAGACCAGGGTCAGCCCCCAGTCCTCGAAGAAGCGGCGGCAAGCCTCGAGGTCTTGCGCGCCGAAGGTGATTTCGTCGATGCCCTGGATGCTCATGGGGACGGATCCTGTCGTAAAGGTGAATGCGCTCGCTCAGCGCTTGATCTTAGAGAGCGGATGGGTCGGCGGATAGGTCGGCGTCACCGGCTTGGGGTTGCCCACCATGACGCACATCAGCGCCTCTTCGTCGCCGATGTTGACCACGCCGCGGTAGACCCCGACCGGCCAGGACACGAGGTCACGCTCGCCGGCTTCCTGCTCCCAAGTCTCGCCGTTCAATTCTGCGATCAGCTTGACGCGGCCGCGCATCACGAAGAACACCTCCTCGACGTCGGTGTGGATGTGCAGCGGCCCTTCGGCGCCGGCCGGCAGGATCATGGTCGAGAAGGTGAAGTGCTCGGCCGGCACGGTGTTCTCGTCGCTGGCCACGCCGGTGGCGCCGGTCCCGATGTAGCGCATCTGCGCACGGCGGTACTTGGGATCGTGGTCGGCCTGGAACTTGAGCGCGTCCCAGTCGTAGCGGCGCGTGGCGCGGGTGGCCACGCGGGTTTTCATCCACTCCGCCAGGGTCATGCCGGCGGGCGGTTGGTAGGTGGTGGATGCGGACTCGGCAGTAGCGGCGGCAGAAGCCATGGAAACCTCCTGTTGTTTCACATAAAAAACGATGTTTCTTCATTAAAACGATTGCATCGTACTGCTCGGGCCGGCCAAGGGTCAAGTCAAATCCGACTGATTTACTGAGCCAAGCGAAATGTGCGGGGCCATTCTCCCGGCCTTCGCCCGCGTGCACCATTAGCAGCCACCCCAGGGCGAGCTCCTAAAATGCCAGCAGCGGACCGCGGCTTCGCCAGGCCGGCGCCACCGCATGGAGGAGACAAGCATGCGCATCCTGATAGCCGAAGACGACCAGGTCCTTGCGGATGGCCTGCTGCGCAGCCTGCGCACGGCCGGCGCGGCGGTGGACCACGTGGCCAGCGGCAGCGAGGCCGACGCGGCCCTGCTGGCCAACAACGAATTCGACCTGCTCATCCTCGACCTGGGCCTGCCCCGGCTGCACGGGCTGGACGTGCTCAAGCGGCTGCGCTCGCGCGGCTCGACGCTGCCGGTGCTGATCCTCACCGCGGCCGACAGCGTCGAGGAGCGGGTCAAGGGCCTGGACTACGGCGCCGACGACTACATGGCCAAACCGTTCTCGCTGCAGGAGCTCGAAGCGCGCGTGCGGGCGCTCACGCGGCGCGGCATGGGCGGCACCACCAACACCATCCGCCACGGCCCGCTCGAGTACGACCAGGCCGGCCGCGTGGCCACCATCGACGGCAAGATGGTCGAGCTCTCGGCGCGCGAACTCGGCCTGCTCGAAGTGCTGCTGCAGCGGGCCGGCCGCCTGGTGAGCAAGGACCAGTTGGTCGAGCGGCTGTGCGCCTGGGGCGAAGAGGTGAGCAACAACGCCATCGAGGTCTACATCCACCGCCTGCGCAAGAAGATCGAGCGCGGACCCATCCGCATCGCCACCGTGCGCGGCCTGGGCTACTGCCTTGAAAAGATCAGCACCTGAGCACCGCGCCCTCGACGCCTCCCTGCCGCCGGCAGTCGGCGGCCAAGGGCCCAAGCCGTTCGGCCTGTTCCAGCGCGGGCAGCGCAGCCTGTTCGGCGAGCTGCTGGACTGGATGCTCACCCCCTTGCTGCTGCTGTGGCCGCTGTCGCTGGCGCTGACCTGGTTCGTGGCGCAGGGCATCGCCAGCAAGCCGTTCGACCGCGCGCTGGAGTTCAACCTGCAGGCGCTGACCCGGCTGGTGGCGCGCGAGGACGGGCGCGTGGTGTTCCGGCTCGACGAACAGGCGCGCGACCTGCTGCGCGCCGACACCGGCGACCTGGTCTACTACCAGGTGGTCGACCCCGGCGCCGGGCTCGTCAGCGGGGAAGCCGCCTTGCCCGCGCCGCGCGAGGACCTGGAGCCGGAGCCCGATCAAGTACTGCTGCGCGACGACGTGGTGCGCGGCGACGAGGTGCGCGTGGCCTACACCTGGCTCGCGCTCGGCGAGGGCGAGCGCCTGGTGCTGCTGCAGTTGGCCGAGACCACCGGCAAGCGCTCGACCCTGACCACCGAGATCATCAAGGGCGTGATGGTGCCGCAGTTCGTGATCCTGCCGCTGGCGGTGCTGCTGGTCTGGCTCGCGCTGGTGCACGGCATCCGCCCGCTCAACGACCTGGAGCAGCGCATCCGGGCGCGCAAGCCGGACGACCTGAGTCCGATCGAGGAGTCGGCCATCCCCCAGGAGGTGGCGCCGCTGGTGTCCTCGATCAACGACCTGCTGGCCCGGCTCAAGACCTCGCTCACCACGCAGAAGCGTTTCCTGGCCGACGCCGCGCACCAGCTCAAGACGCCGCTGGCGGGCCTGCGCATGCAGGCCGAACTGGCCCAGCGCGAGAGCGACCCGGCCGGCATCCGCGGCTCGTTGCAGCAGATCGCGCTGTCCAGCACGCGCGCCAACCACACCGTCAACCAGTTGCTGGCGCTGGCGCGCGCCGAGACCACCGGCCGCGCGCGGCCCAAGGAGCGCGTCGATCTCTCGGGCCTGGTGCGCGGCGTGGTGCAGGAGTCGGTGCCGCGCGCGCTCGAATGGGGCATCGACCTCGGCTACGAGGGCCCGGACCAGCCGCCCGAGAACGGCCTGGTCGAGGGCAACCCCACGCTGCTGCACGAGATGGTACGCAACCTGGTGGACAACGCGATCCACTACGCCGGGCGCGGCGGCGTGGTCACGGTGCGCGCGCTGATCGACCGCTTCAGCGGCGTGCAGGTGATCCAGGTGGAGGACAACGGGCCGGGCATCCCGGCGCACGAACGCGAGTTCGTGCTGCAGCCGTTCTACCGCGCGCTGGGCACCAACGTGGACGGCTCCGGCCTGGGGCTGACGATCGTGCAGGAGATCGCGCAGCAGCACGGCGCGACCGTGCACATGGAGGACGCCCACCCCGAGCGCGGCGGCCAGCGCGGGCTGCGCGTCTCGATCCGCTTCACGCCGTCGCCGCCGCCAGCCTGATCTGGCTCACCCGAGGTGCCGGCCCACGATGCCGGCGATCTCGAACATCGTCACCGAGTCCTGGCCGAACACCGAGCGCAGCTTGTCGTCGGCGTTGACGCGGCGCTTGTCGTTCGGGTCCTGCAGGCCATGGGCCTTGATGTAGTCCCACAGCTTCTTCACCACCTCGGGCCGCGAGACCGGGCCCTCGCCGATCACGGCGGCCAGTTCGGGGCTGGGCTGCTTGCCGGTGGCGGCAGTGGTCTTGCGCGGCGTCTTGGCCTTGGGCGCCGCCGCCGTCTTCTTCGCCGCGGGCGTCGTCTTCTTCGCCGGCGCGGCCTTGGCCGGCGCGGCGGCCGGCGCCTTGCGCGGCGGGAACTTGGAGGCGCGCGGCTCGAACGCGAAATTCACCTTGCCGGCCTCCGGGTCCCAGGCCAGGAAGGCCTTGAACGGCCGCCGGGTGCGCATCGAGACGAACTTGTCGAGCAGGTCGGTCTTGCCGGTCGCCAGCAGCTTGCTCATCTGCTCGCGCGCCACCGGCTGCTGCAGGATGATCTTGCCGCTCTTGAAGTCGCAGCTCGGCGTGGGCTGCCGCGCGGTCGGCACGGCGCGTTCGCACACGTAGTTGGCGCCATGCTCGTGCACCGCGCCGCCGCACTTGGGGCAGGCGCCCAGCGATTCGCTGCCGGAGAAGTCGACCAGCTCGCCGGTCTCCTCGTCCTTGCGGTCGTCGCCGAAGTCGAATTCGAGTTTCCAGTTCCGGTCTTCCTCGCTGTGGCGCAGCACCAGCTCGGCGACGAAGGGCCAGCCGGCCTTAGAGCGGAAGCCTTCGAGCGGGCCGATATGCCGATCGCGCAGGAACGCGTCGGCCTCGGCAGTCTCGAAGGTGCGCCCGCCGGGCGACTTGGTGAACGAGAAGCCGCAGCCCTCGCTGTTGCCGTCGGCGCCGGTGCAGGCGAAGCGACGGTAGTTCTCCTTCACCACGCCGCCGCAGTTGGGGCAGGGCGTGGCGAGCGTGGCGTAGTCGCCGGGCACGGTGTCGCGGTCGTATTCCTTGGCCTTCTTCACCAGCCGCTCGGTCATGGCGGCGATCTCGGCCATGAAGGCGTCGCGCGAGAGCTTGCCGTGCTCCATCTGCGCGAGCTTGTGTTCCCACTCGCCGGTGAGCTCGGGCTTGGAGAGCTCCTCCACCTCCAGGCCGCGCAGCAGCGTCATGAGCTGGAACGCCTTGGCGGTGGGGATCAGCTCACGGCCCTCGCGCAGCATGTATTTCTCGCTCAGCAGGCCTTCGATGATGGCCGCGCGCGTGGCCGGCGTGCCCAGGCCTTTTTCCTGCATCGCCTCGCGCAGCTCGTCGTCGTCCACCAGCTTGCCCGCGCCTTCCATCGCGCCCAGCAGCGTGGCTTCGGAGTAGCGCGCCGGCGGCCGGGTCTTGAGGCCCTTGGCCTCGACCGATTCGGTGCGCACCGTCTCGCCTGCGCGCACCGGCACCAGGTTCTGGCCCTTGTCGCCGTCCTTCGCGCCCTCGACGTCCTCCGCCGCTTCCTTGCCGTAGACCGCCATCCAACCCGGCTTGACCAGCACCTTGCCTTCGGTCTTGAAGTGATGGTTGAGCACTTGCGAAATGCGCGTCGTGACCAGGAACTCGGCGCTCGGGAAGAACACCGCGAGGAAGCGGCGCACCACCAGGTCGTAGAGCTTGTGCTCGGCCTCGCTCAGGCCGCTGGGCGCCTGCAGCGTGGGGATGATGGCGAAGTGGTCCGAGACCTTGGCGTTGTCGAAGACGCGCTTGCTCGGCTTGATGTAGCCGCTGTCCAGCGCGGTGCGGGCGTGCGGCGCGAGCTGTGCCATGCCGCTGCCGGCCAGCATCTCGAAGGTCTGGCGCACGGTGCCCAGGTAGTCCTCGGGCAGCGCGCGCGAATCGGTCCGTGGGTAGGTCAGCGCCTTGTGGCGCTCGTACAGGCTCTGCGCGAGCTGCAGCGTGGTCTTGGCCGAATAGCCGAAGCGCCCGTTGGCCTCGCGCTGCAGGCTGGTCAGGTCGTACAGCAGCCCGCTGGCCTGGGTGGTGGGCTTGCTTTCCTCGCTGACGCTGGCGGCCTTGCCGCGCACCGCCTCGACGATCGCCAGGGCCTGCGCCTGGTCCCAGAGGCGGTCGGCGCGCAGATCGGCGTCGGCGTCCTCGCCGGTGGGTTTCTTGAAGTTCGGGTCGAACCACTTGCCGGGGTATTCGCCCGCCTCGGCCAGGAAGCTGGCGTGGATCTCCCAGTAGTCGCGCGGCCGGTGCGCGCGGATCTTCTCCTCGCGCTCGACCACGATCGACAGCGTGGGGGTCTGCACCCGGCCCACGGTGGTGAGGAAAAAACCGCCGTCGCGCGAGTTGAACGCGGTCATGGCGCGCGTGCCGTTGATGCCGACCAGCCAGTCGGCCTCGGAGCGGCTGCGCGCGGCGTCGGCCAGGCCGCGCATCTGCGCGTCGCTGCGCAGGCGCTCGAAGCCCTCGCGGATCGCGGCCGGCGTCATGGACTGCAGCCACAGGCGCTGCACCGGCTTGCCCAGGCCCTGGTAGTGGCCGTTCTTCAACCCGCCGGCGTACTGCTCGATCAGGCGGAAGATCAGCTCGCCCTCGCGCCCCGCGTCGCAGGCGTTCACGAGGCGGTCCACGTCCTTGCGCCGGGCCAGCTTGACGACCGCGTTCAGCCGCGACTTGGTCTTGTCGATCGGCTTGAGCTCGAAGTAGGGCGGCAGCACCGGCAGGTGGGCGAAGCTCCACTTGCCGCGCTTGACGTCGAACTGCTCCGGCGCGGCGATCTCCACCAGGTGGCCGACGGCGGAGGTGACCACGTACTGGTCGTTCTCGAAATGGTCGTCGTGCTTCTCGAACTTGCCCGCGACCGGCGTGAGCGCGCGCACGATGTCCTGCGCCACGGACGGCTTCTCGGCGATGACCAGGGTCTTGGAAGAACCCCCGTCGTTGGCAGACCCTGCTGTTTTCATCTCTACAATCGGCTTTCCGCGCGCACGCGTGTGCGCGCACATGGGCACGCGCACACACGCGCGCACCTGCATGAAACAACCTTACCAAATTCTCTGGTCGTGAAGAAAACCGCCGGCGCCACCCCCTCCTCCCGTTCCCATTCCCACCGGCGCATCCAGGCGCGGCGCTCCGGTGTGCACGGCAAGGGCGTGTACGCGCTGGTCCCGCTGGCCAAGGGCGAGACGGTGATCGAGTACGTGGGCGAGATCATCTCCTGGAAGGAAGCGCTGCGCCGCCATCCGCACGACCCCAGCGACCCCAACCACACCTTCTATTTCCACATCGACGATGACCGCGTGATCGACGCCAACGTGGGCGGCAACTCGGCGCGCTGGATCAACCACAGCTGCGCGCCCAACTGCGAAGCCGACGTGGAGGACGGGCGCGTGTTCATCCGCGCGCTGCGCGACATCGCGCCCGGCGAAGAGCTGTTCTACGACTACGGCCTGGTGATCGACGAGCCCTATACCGCCAAGCTCAAGGCCGAATACCCGTGCTGGTGCGGCGCCCGGCGCTGCCGGGGCACGCTGTTGGGGAAGAAGAAGTGACTCCCCCCTGCGCGGCTTCGCCGCTTCCCCCCTCTCTGGCGCGCCGCTGCGCGGCGCTTGGAGGGGGGACGACAGCTTGGGCCGGCAGAGCCGGACCCTCGCTGTCTCTGGGCTTTTGGTCTCTTCACTCCGGCAACCGTGTCTTGCTCCCTCTCCCTCTGGGAGAGGGCTGGGGTGAGGGCCGCGCTCCGGCAGATTGGGCCGCTGACTGACATGCACGCGCACGCCGAAGCGCTCTGGCAGGACGTGGTCGCCGCGCTGCCTGGCTTCACGGTCGAGGTGCTGGCCAGCATCGACTCCACCAACAGCGAACTCATGCGCCGGGCGCGCACCGGCTGGATGGAGCCGGTGCTGCTGGTGGCCGAGGAGCAGACCGCGGGGCGCGGGCGGGTGGGCAAGACCTGGCACAGCCGGCCCGGCCAGTCGCTCACCTTTTCGCTCGGACTGCCCATGGCGCCGGCGGACTGGTCGGGGCTGTCGCTTGCGGTGGGCGTGAGCCTGGCCGACAGCCTGCACCCCGACATCCGCCTGAAATGGCCGAACGACCTCTGGCTGCACGGGCGCAAGCTCGGCGGCATCCTGGTCGAGACCGCCTCTGCCGTGGACACCGCTGCGCACGGCCAACGGCGCCTGGTGGTGATCGGCGTCGGCCTGAACGTGGCCCGCCCCGACGCGCGGGCCGTGGCAGCCCTGGCCGGCGACGGCCAGGCGCCGCCACCGCTGCCGGCCGTGGCCCCGGCCGGGTTGGCCGAAGTGCTGGTCGGCGTCACCGCCGGCGAGGTGCTGGGCCAGGTGGTGCCTGCTCTGGTGCGGGACCTGCTCGCCTTCGAGGCCCAGGGCTTCGCCGCGGCCTGCGCCCCGGGCTTCGCGCGGCGCGACGCGCTGCAGGGCCGCGCCGTGCAGCTCTCCGACGGCAGCCGAGGCATCGCCTGCGGCGTGGCCGGCGACGGCGCGCTGCAGGTACGGACCGAGACCGGCGAGCTGCGCCGCATCACGAGCGCGGAAGTGAGCGTGCGGCCATGCTGAAATGGACCCTCTGGCTGCTGCTGGCCGCCAACGCCGGCTACTTCGCCTGGACCCAGGGCTACCTGGGCGGCACGCCCGCCGAGCAGCGCGAACCGCACCGGATGGACGAGCAGATCAAGCCCGAGCAATTGCGCCTGCTCAACGGACCGAAGGCCGAACGCGGCCCGGCGGCGGCGCGCCCGGCCACGCCACCCACCACGCCATCCTCCCCTTCACCCGCCGCGCCACCGGCGGCAGCCCCCACACCGGCACCACCATCGGCGCCGGCTGGCGTGGACAGCGCTGCCGCCGCTGCTGCCGCCCCGCCGGCGACCGACAGCGGCGGCGCGCGCGCCTGCTGGCAGGCCGGCGGCTTCACCGAAGCGCAGGCCGAGCTGCTGCGCGCCGAGCTGGCGCTGCTGGGCCTGTCGCCCGGCCAGTGGCAGCTCGGCGAGAACCGCAGCCCGGGCCGCTGGATCGTCTACATGGGCCGCTACGACAACGACACCCAGCTCGAACGCAAGAAGGCCGAGCTGCGCGCGCTCGGCACGGAGTTCCGCGAGGTCTCGGTGACCGGGCTCGCGCCCGGCCTGGCGCTGGGCACGTTCTCGAGCGAGGCGGCGGCGCAGCAGGCGCTGCAGGAGGCCGAGCGCAGCGGCGTGCGCACCGCCAAGGTGGCCCAGGAGCGGGCCGAGTCGGTCAGCTTCACGCTGCGCCTGCCCGCGATCACCGCGGCCCAGCGCGCGGCGGTGGACGGCCTGGGCGAGGCCATGGGCGGCCGAACGCTGAAAGCCTGCTGAAGGCCCTTCGCAGGCTCAGGAACGCCGCCGCCGGGACCACCACAGGGCCCCCAGCCAGGCCCACAACGCCAGGCCCCACAGCCAGCCCATGGCACCGCCGCCGCCACCGGCCGCCGTCGACGGCATGGCGGCGACGATCCGGACCGTGTCCACGCCGACCCGGCTCTGGTCGTCCGTCACGGTGAGCTGGAACACGTAGGCGGCTTCGGCGGCCAGCGTGGCGTTGGCCTGGGCGGTGTGGGCGGCACCGAACCCGACGGCCGGCGGCCCCGAGAGCTGCTGCCATTGGTAGCTGGCGATGGCCGAACCGGGGCTCGCCACGCTGCCGCTGCCGTCGAGCGTCACCACGCTGCCGGGCTCGACCGGCCCCACCGGCGCGATCACGACCGCCGGCGCGCGCGCCTGCAGCAGCGCCCGTTCGGCGTCCAGCAGGCCGGCGCCGCAGGTGGCCGTGGTGCAGTTGCAGGCGCCCGCGCTGGACGGGCTGCAGGCGGCCAGCCCGGCATCGGCATGCGGCCGCGCGCTGGCCTTCAGGTGGGTGACCAACTGGGCCGGCGTGAGCGCGGGGTTGATGCCGAGCATCAGGCTGGCCACGCCCGCGGCCTGGGGCGCGGCGAAGCTGGTGCCCTGCTTGTAGCCGTAGCCATGCGCGCCGGGGCCCTGCACGCCCTGGTTGTCGGTGGACAGCAGCCAGGTGCTGGCGCCGCTTTCGTCCGAGCCGCCGGGCGCGGCCAGCGCCACCTGTGGGCTGAAGTTCGCGTACATCGCCTTGGCGCCGTCGCGGCGCACCGCCGTGACCGCCAGCACCCGCTGGCAATCGGCCGGGCGGTGCACCACCGGCCGGCCGACCGGCTCGCCGTTGCCCGCCGCCACCACCACCAGCGCGCCGGCGTCGGTGACGGCGTCGATCGTGCCCTGGTAGGCCGGGGTGCACGGTGCGTCGCCGCCGAAGCTGAGGTTGATCACCCGCGCCGGGTGCGGGTTGGCCGGCACGCCCGCGACCGGCAGGCCGGCGGCCCAGCGCAGGCCGTCGAGCAGGTCCGACAGCACGGCGCCGCACTTGCCCGACACGCGCACCGGCAGCACCCGGGCCGCGCCGTTCAGCCCCGCGACGCCGGCGCCGTTGTTGGTGGCGGCGGCGATCTGGCCGGCGATGAAGGTGCCGTGCCAGGAGCTGTCCGCGACCTCGCAGCCGGCGAACAGCGGGTTCTGGATGTCCTGGGTGGTCACCCAGTCGCCCGGGTCGCTGGCGTCGGCATCGCGCCCGTCGCCGTCGTTGGCGACCGACAGCTCGCTCACGAAGTCGTGGCCGGGCACAGCCCGGCCGGCGAGGTCGGGGTGGTCGAAGCGCAGGCCGCTGTCCACCACGGCCACCACGGCCGGGCTGCCGCCCGGCAGCTGGGCCCAGGCCGCCGGCAGGTTCATGCCCGAGCGGTTGGCGGCCGCCAGGTCGGGCGCGTGCAGGTGCCACTGGTGGCCGAACAAGGGGTCGTTCGGCGGCGTTGGCGCGGCCTGCAGGCGGGGCACCAGCACGTCGGGCTCGGCCCAGGCCACATCGGGGTGCAGGCGGATGCGGCGCAGCGCATTTTCCAGCGGCGCCCCCTGGAGCACGCGCTCGAAGCGCAGCCGCTGCGCGCTGCCGGCGTCGCCGGTGCCGGCCAGCGGCACGCCGGCATCGCGCGCCACGCGGGCCACTCGTTCGCGATCGCGGCGCGCGGCGCGCTCCCAGACCGCCTGCGCGCGCTCGCGTCCCGAGGCCCAGGGACCGCGGTCGGCCGCCGCTTCGGCCTCCAGGGCCGGCGCCTTGAACCCGATGATCAGCCCCAATGCCCGGGTGCGGTCTTCCTGCGCCGCAGGCGCAGTGACCGGCCAGAAGGCCGCGCCCGCCAGCGCGGCAAGGCCCAGGAAGCGTGCAGCAGGAAGTAGTCGACTCATTTTGTTTATGTGGCACGGGCCGGCCGGCGGACCTGCCAAGAAAGGGAAGCTGCGAGCGATTCTGTCATGCCATCCTCGCCGCATGAGCATCCCGGACCAGCAAGCACCCCAACTTTCATGGCCGCCGCAACAGGCACATGAAGGCACGGCAGCCGGAGCGAGCGAAGCGAGGCGACCCAAAGCCCAGAGACAGCAAGGGTCCGGCTCCGCCGGCCCGAGATATCGTCCCCCTCCAAGCGCCGCGCAGCGGCGCGCCAGAGAGGGGGGAAGCCGCGTCAGCGGCGCAGGGGGTGTCCACTAGATGTGATGTTTCAATAGGTTGTTCACCCGGAAGGGTCTGGGAGACTGGAGT
>CAZAPJ010000040.1:0-41704 GCA_964487025.1 uncultured Hydrogenophaga sp. | reverse complement strand
GCTGTCGTCCCCCCTCCAAGCGCCGCGCAGCGGCGCGCCAGGGAGGGGGGAAGCGCCGAAGGCGCGCAGGGGGAAGTTCGCTAGGCCTCCAGGCTCATCCCCGTGGTATGGGAGTAGCCGCCGTCCACGTAGGTGATTTCGGCCGTCACGCCCGAGGCCAGGTCCGACAGCAGGAAGGCGGCCACGTTGCCCACGTCTTCGATGGTGACGTTGCGGCGGATGGGCGATGCGCTGGCCACCACGTTGAGCAGCTTGCTGAAGTCCTTGATGCCGCTGGCCGCGAGCGTCTTGATCGGGCCGGCGCTGATGCCGTTGACGCGCATGCCCTTGGGACCGAGCGACTCGGCCAGGTAGCGCACCGAAGCCTCCAGGCTGGCTTTGGCCAGGCCCATGGTGTTGTAGTTGGGCACTGCGCGCAGTGCGCCCAGGTAGGTCAGCGTGAGCAGCGCCGATTTGTCGTTGAGCATGGGCAGGGCGGCCTTGGCCATGGCCGGGAAGCTGTAGGCGCTGATGTCGTGGGCGATGCGGAACGCTTCGCGCGACAGGCCTTCCAGGAAATCGCCGGCGATGGCTTCGCGCGGGGCGAAGCCGGTGCTGTGCACGAAGCCGTCGAACCGGGGCCAGCTCTGCGAAAGGTCGGCGAACAGCTTGTGGATCTGCGCGTCGTCGCTCACGTCGCAGTCGAAGACCAGGCTGGAGCCGAACTCCGCCGCGAACTCGGTGATGCGGTCCTTGAAGCGCTCGCCCATGTAGCTGAACGCCAGCTCGGCCCCTTGCTCGTGGCAGGCCTTGGCGATGCCGTAGGCGATGGATCGGTTGGACAGCACGCCCGTGATCAGCAGTTTCTTGCCCGCGAGAAAACCCATATTCAGTCTCCGGTGAAAATTCCAGCAGAATTATCGCATGCGCATTTCCACTCCCCTTCACCGCCTTGGCCGCGCGCTGCTGTGCGTGGCAGGCGCCGCGCTCTGGGGATCAGCGGCGTGGGCGGCGCACGGCTACGCGCTCTGGGGCGACCTCAAATACCCGGCCACGTTCGCGCATTTCGACTACGTGAACCCGGATGCGCCCAAGGGCGGCGAACTGCGGCTGGTGAGCAACCTGCGCTTTTCGACCTTCGACAAGTACAACCCCTTCACGCTCAAGGGCTCGCCGCCGGCCTATCTGGCCGAGCTGCTGTTCGAGCCGCTGCTGCTGCCGTCCATGGACGAAACCGCCTCGGCTTATGGCCTGCTGGCCGAGAACGTGAGCGTGGCGCCGGACCACCTGAGCGCGACCTTCCGCCTGCGGCCCGAAGCGCGCTTCCACGACGGCAGGCCGGTGGAGGCGGCCGACGTCAAGCACAGCTTCGACATCCTGCGCGGCGCGCTGGTGGCGCCCCAATACAGCAACCTGCTGCAGGAGGTGAAGTCGGCCGAGGTGCTGGACCGGCTGACCGTGCGTTTTCGCTTCGCCAGCCCGAACCGGGAATTGCCCCTGGTCGTGGGCAGCATCCCGGTGTTCAGCCGGCTCTGGGGCGTGGTGGACGGCAAGCCCAAGCCGTTCGACCAGATCGTGACCGACACGCCGCTGGGCAGCGGCCCCTACAAGATCGGACCGGTCCGCTTCGGCCGCGACATCACCTACGTGCGCGACCCCAACTACTGGGCGCGCGCGCTGCCGGTGCGGCGCGGAGCGGCGAATTTCGACCGCATCACGGTCCGGATCTACCGGGACAACACCGCACGGCTGGAGGCCTTGAAGGCCGGTGAGTTCGACTTCATGAGCTTCTACTCGGCCGGGGATTGGGCACGCCGGGTCAACGGCCGCCGCTTCGATCGCGGCGAGCTGGTCCGGCGCGAGTTCCCGCATCAGTTGCCCTCGGGCTTCCAGAGCTACTTCCTGAACACGCGGCGCGCGCAGTTGTCCGACGTGCGCGTGCGCGAAGCGCTCGGGCTGGCGGTGGACCACGACTGGATGAACCGGCAACTGTTCTACAACGGCTACCCGCGCGTGCACGATCTCTTCGGCAACACCGCCTGCGAGGCCAAGGGCCTGCCCTCGGCGCAGGAACTCGCGCTGCTGGAGCCCTGGCGGGGCAAGGTCCCGGACGCGGCGTTCGGCCCGATGTACCAGCCGCCGACCACGGTGGGCGAAGGCCAGTCGCTGCGCAACAACCTGCGCCGCGCGCGCGACCTCCTGGCCGAGGCCGGCTGGACCTACCGCGACGGGGCGCTGCGCAACGCCCAGGGCCAGCCGATGGTGCTGACGTATCTGGACAGCCGCGAAGGCGGGATCCGCACGCTGGGGCCCTGGATGCAGAATCTGAGGAAGCTCGGCATCCGGCTCAACTTCAGCTCGGTGGACTACGCGCTCTACCAGCAGCGCGTGGACCGCTACGACTTCGACATCATGACGGTGAACGTACCCGGTACGCACAACCCCGGCCAGGAACTGGTGGACCTGTTCGGCAGCAAGGCGGCCGATACCGAGGGCGCCTTCAACTTCAGCGGCGTGCGCAGCCCGGCGGTGGACGACCTGCTGCGCCGGATCCTGGGCGCGCGCACCCAGGAGGAACTGCTGCCCGCCTGCCACGCCCTGGACCGCGTGATCATGCACAGCCACTACCTGATTCCCCAGTGGACCACGACCGGGCACCGGCTGGCGTACAACGCCTGGCGCACCCGCTTCAAGGAGCCGATGCCGCCCTACGCGCTGGCCGAACAATGGGCCATGGGAACCTGGTGGGCCAGCCCGCTGCAACTGGAAGGCGCGCGGCCATGAGTGCCTACATCCTGCGGCGCCTGCTGCTGATGATCCCCACGCTGATCGGCGTGGTGGTGCTCACCTTCGGCGTGATCCAGTTCGTCCCCGGTGGCCCGGTGGAGCAGTACATCATGGAGTCGCGCGCCGCCGCGATGGGCTCGGGGGGCGAGGCCGGCGGCGGTGTCTACCGGGGCGGGCAGGGCGTCGACCCCAGGCGCCTGGAGGAGATCAAGGCGCTCTACGGCTTCGACAAGCCGCCGCTGGAGCGGCTGGCGCAGATGCTGGGGCGCTTCGCCCGTTTCGACCTCGGCACCAGCTTCTTCCAGAACAAGACCGTGTGGGAACTGATCGTCGAGAAGCTGCCCGTGTCCATGAGCCTGGGCCTGTGGACCTTTTTCATCAGCTACGCCATCGCGGTACCGCTGGGCGTGGCCAAGGCGGTGCGGGCCGGCACGCGCTTCGACCTCTGGACCTCGGTGCTGGTGCTGGTCGGGTACGCCATTCCGGGCTTCGTGCTCGGCGTGGCGCTGCTGGTGATCTTCGGGGGGCAACTGCAATGGTTCCCGCTGCGCGGGCTGACCTCGCCCAACTGGGACGAGCTGAGCCTGGGCGGCAAGATCGTGGACTACCTCTGGCACATCGCGCTGCCGGTGACGGCCATGGTGCTGGGCAGTTTCGCCGTCACCACCATGCTGACCAAGAACGCCTTCCTGGAGGAGATCCGCAAGCAGTACGTGATGACGGCCCGGGCCAAGGGCCTGGGCGAGCGGCAGGTGCTGTGGAAGCACGTGTTCCGCAATGCGCTGATCCCGATCGTGACCGGCTTTCCGGCCGCATTCATCGGCGCCTTCTTCACCGGCGCCTTGCTGATCGAGACCCTGTTCTCGCTCGACGGCCTGGGCCTGCTGAGCTACGAGAGCGTGATCCGGCGCGACTACCCGGTGGTGCTGGGAACGCTGTTCTTCTTCACCTTGATCGGGCTGGTCACCAAGCTGATCACCGACCTGTGCTATGTCTGGGTGGACCCGCGTGTCAAGTTCGACTGACCAGCCCCGCACCGTGCCTTCGCCGGGGCCGTGGCGGCGCGCCTGGCAGCGCTTCCGGCGCAACCGCCTGGGCCACTGGAGCCTGGTCGTCTTTTGCGTGCTGGTGGTGGGCAGCCTGTTCGCGGAGGGGCTGTCCAACGACAGGCCGCTGCTGGTGCGCTACGAAGGCCAGACCTATTTCCCGATGTGGCGCGACTACCCGGAGACCGTGTTCGGCGGCGACTTCGACACGCCCACGGACTACCTCGACCCCTTCATCCAGGAGCAGCTTTCGAAGGAAGGCAACTGGGCGATCCGCGCGCCCAACCCCTACGGCCCGCAGACCATCAACTACTTCGCGACGTCGCCGAGCCCGGCCGCGCCGACGCGCGAGAACCTGCTCGGCACCGACGACCGCGGCCGCGACCTGCTGGCGCAGCTCATCTACGGGTTCCGGGTCAGCGTGCTGTTCGCGCTCGCGCTCACCGCGATCGGGGTGGTGCTGGGCGTGCTCACCGGCGCGATCCAGGGCTTCTTCGGCGGCAAGACCGACCTGGCCTTCCAGCGCTTCATCGAGATCTGGAGCGCCATGCCCGAGCTCTACCTGCTGATCATCTTCTCGGCCGTGTTCGCGCCCAGCGTGGGCCTGCTGCTGGTGTTGCTCAGCCTGTTCGGCTGGATGGGCCTGTCGGACTACGTGCGCGCCGAGTTCCTGCGCAACCGCCAGCTCGACTACGTGCGCGCCGCGCGGGCGATGGGCCTGTCCAGCGGGCAGATCATGTGGCGCCACGTGCTGCCCAACAGCATGACGCCGGTGGTCACCTTCCTGCCGTTCCGCATGAGCGCGGCCATCCTGGCCCTGACCTCGCTCGACTTCCTGGGCCTGGGCGTGCCGCCGGGCACGCCCTCGCTCGGCGAGCTGCTCAGCCAGGGCAAGAACAACATCGACGCCTGGTGGATCTCGATCTCCACCTTCGCGGTGCTGGTGGTCACGCTGCTGCTGCTCACCTTCATGGGCGACGCCCTGCGCGACGCACTCGACCCCAGAAAGATAGATCCATGAGTGCCCCCACGCTCCCCGCTGCGCGTGGTTCGCTGCCCCCCGAGGGGGCTGCCCCGCCTTGGGGCGGCCCGGCGGCGGGGCGTGACGCTGTCTTGCTCGACGTCCGGGACCTGCGCGTGTCGTTCGGCGGCCAGGCCGTCGTGCACGGCATCGATTTCTCCCTCCGTGCCGGCGAGAAGCTGGCCCTGGTGGGCGAGTCCGGCTCGGGCAAGACCGTCTCCGCGCTTTCGCTGCTGCGCCTGGTGCACAACGCCGAGGTGACGGGCTCGGCCGTACTGGAGGGCCGCGACCTGCTGGCGATGAGCGAGCGCGAGCTGCGCGGCGTGCGGGGCGACGCGGTGTCGGTGGTGTTCCAGGAGCCCATGAGCGCGCTCAACCCCCTGTACACAGTGGGTGACCAGATCGGCGAGGTGCTGCAGCTCAAGAAAGGCCTCACGCCGCGCCAGGCGCGGGCGGCCGCGGTGGAGCTGCTGGCCGCCACCCGCATCCCGGAGCCGGCGCGGCGGGCCGAGGCCCTCCCGCACCAGCTCAGCGGCGGCCAGCGCCAGCGCGCCATGATCGCCATGGCGCTGGCCTGCCACCCTCGTCTGCTGCTGGCCGACGAGCCCACGACGGCGCTCGACGTGAGCCTGCGCGGGCAGATCCTGGACCTGCTGAGCGACCTCCAGCGCCAGCACGGCATGGCGGTGTTGCTGATCACGCACGACCTGCACCTGGTGCGCCGCTTCGCCGACCGCGTGGCGGTGATGGAGCGCGGCCACCTGGTGGAGCAGGGCGGCGTGCAGGAGGTGTTTGCCGCGCCCCGGCACGCCTACACCCGCATGCTGCTGGCCAGCCGGCCCGAGCGCGACGTGGTCGCGGAGCAGCCGGCCGGAGAGGGCACCGAGCCGGCGCTGCAGGCGCGCCAACTGCGCGTGGCCTATCCGGTGCCGTTGCCCGGGGTGCGCGGCTGGTTCAGGAAGGGCGAGTTCGTCGCGGTGCAGGGGGCCGACCTGGATCTCCCGGCCGGGCAGACGCTGGGCGTGATCGGCGAGTCCGGCTCGGGCAAGTCGACCCTGGCGCTGGCCGCGCTCGGCCTGCTGCCGCACCAGGGGAGCCTGCGCGTGGCCGGCTCCGACTGGCTGCAGGCCCAGCGCAACGGGCAACTGCGCGCGCTGCGCCGCCGCGTCCAGGTGGTGTTCCAGGATCCGTTTTCCTCGCTCTCGCCGCGCATGACCGTCGAGCAGATCGTGGGCGAGGGCCTGCGGGTGCACCAGCCGGCCCTGTCCGCCGCGCAGCGCCGCGAACGCGTGCTCGCGGCGCTGGCCGACGTGGGCCTGGTGGACGACCCGGCGCGCGGGCAGGACTGGCTGCAGCGCTACCCGCACGAGTTCTCGGGCGGCCAGCGCCAGCGGCTGGCGATCGCGCGCGCGCTCATCGTCGATCCGCAGTTGCTCGTGCTCGACGAGCCGACCAGCGCGCTGGACGTGACGGTGCAGAAGCAGGTGCTGTCCCTGCTGCAGCGCCTGCAGCGCGTGCGCGGCCTGGGCTACCTGCTGATCACGCACGACGTGGACGTGATCCGGGCCATGGCGCACCAGGTGGTGGTCATGAAGGACGGCGCCGTGGTCGAAAGCGGCCCGGTCCATGCGGTGCTGCAGGAGCCCCGCCACGCCTACACCCGCCTGCTGGTGCAAGCCGCGGCTTGACCGGGACGGCCGGCGGATCGGAGCGGGTATAAAGAACGGCATGCCACCCCGCACGCCATCCCCCCAACCCGTCACCCTGGGCTCGCCCTGGCGCTGGCTGGCCCTCGGCTGGGCCGACCTGTGGCGCAATCCGTTGCCCGGCCTGGCGCATGGCCTGGCCGTGACCGCCTTCGGTGCGCTGCTGCTGGCGCTCGCGCGCGACCGGTTCTGGCTGCTGGCTGGCGCTTTCTCGGGCTTCCTGATCGTCGCGCCCATCCTGGCCACCGGCCTGTACGCGGTGAGCCGGGCGCGCGAAGACGGCCGCTCCGTGGGCTTGGGCGAGGTGCTGGCGCTCTGGCGCTCGGGCGACGGCCGCCTGGTGCGCTTCGGCCTGCTTCTGGCCCTGGCGGGCACCGGCTGGGTGCTCACCTCGGCCGGGCTGATCACCGCGTGGTCGCCGGTGCCGATCCACAAGCCGCTCGATTTCCTGCGCCACGTGGTGCTGGCGCCCGAGGCCGGGCTGTTCGAAGCCTGGCTGCTGCTGGGGGCCTTGCTGGCGGCGCCGGTGTTCGCCTCGACCGTGGTGACCCTGCCGATGCTGGTGGATACCCGGGCGCCGGTCGGGACGGCGGTGCGGCAGAGTTGGAGTGCCGTGGCCAGCCATCCGGGGCCGCTGACCCTGTGGGCGGTGCTGATCGCGCTGCTGGTGGCGCTGGGCATGCTGACCCTGCTGGCGGGCCTGGTGGTGGTCATTCCGCTGCTCGGGCACGCGAGCTGGCACGCCTACCGCGATCTGGCCGCCGACACCGCGGCGCCGGCGGGGTGAGCCATGGAAACCACCGTTTTCGGGCTCACCGAGGGGCAGATCGCGCAGTTCGGCCTCACGTTCGGCGTCGGCGCCTTCATCCTGTACATGCTGTTCATCGTGCTCAACCTTGCACGCGAGTCCAAGGCCGGCAAGTTCGGCACCTTCGTGCTGTTCCTGGTGCTGTCCTTCGGCATGCTGGGCTTCCTGGCCAAGAACCTGATCCAGTGGATACTGGGCATTTGAGTCGAGGGCGCCCGAGCAGGCCGGCGCCGCGCTGCCGCGCGAGAAACGTCATTCGATCTCGATCCGGGCGTCGGCGGCGATCTTGCGGTACTTGGCCATGTCCTTCTGGATGCGCGCGTTCGTGTCCATGGGCGGCACGAACTCGGGCACGAAGCCGGCATCGAACATCGCCGCCTTGACGCCGGGCTGCTCAACGGCCTTGCGCAGCGCGGCGGTGAGCTTGGCCAGCACGTCCGGCGGCGTGCCCGCGGGAGCGAACACACCCTGCCATGAGGTCATCTCGAAACCCTTGAGCCCGGCCTCATCCACCGTCGGGATGTCGGGAAAGCGCGGATCGCGCGCCGATCCGATGGTCGCCAGCGCCTTGAGCTTGCCGGCGTCCAGGTAGGGCTTGGCTTCGCCCATGTGAATGCAATCGGCCACGCCCGCTATCACGTCCTGCGTCGCCGGGGCATTGCCCTTGTAGGGGATGTGGGTGACCTTGATGCCGGCCATGCTGGAGATCAGCTCGCTGCTGAAGTGGTTGCCTGCGCCCGGTCCGGCCGTGGCCACGTTGAGCTTGCCGGGGTTCTTTCTGGCGTAGTCCAGCATGCCTTTGAAATCGTCGAAAGGTGTCTTCGGGTTGCAGACGACCAGGCCCGAGTACCAGAATGTGCCGCCCACGGCCGCGAAGCTCCCGACCGGGTCGTAGCCGATCGACTTGACCACCGCCGGCAGCAGCGCCTGGCCGATGGAGTTGCCGTAGAGCAGGGTGTAGCCGTCGGCCGGCGCGCGCGCCAC
Organism: uncultured Hydrogenophaga sp.; assembly: GCA_964487025.1. GTDB lineage: Bacteria > Pseudomonadota > Gammaproteobacteria > Burkholderiales > Burkholderiaceae_C > Hydrogenophaga. Next base: position 33,373 of record CAZAPJ010000040.1, on the reverse strand, counting down.
TTCGGCGGGAGCGATGCGGCCACCGCCGCCGCCCTTGTTCTCCACCACCACCGGCTGGCCCAGCGCATGGTTCAGGTTGTTGGCGATCAGGCGCGCGCCGATGTCGGTGCTGCCGCCGGCAGCGGCCGGCACGATCAGGCGGATGGGCTTGGACGGGAAGGCGTCCTGCGCGGCCGCGACGGCGCCCAGGGCGGCGAGGGCGCAGGCCACGGCTGCGCGCACAAGGTCGTGCTTCATCGTTGTCTCCTTTTTGCTGGGTTCGTGGGTCTCAGGTCTGCAGGCGCTCTTCGGCGTCGAAGGTCACGTGGATCCTGGCGTAGGCCTCGATGGTCTCCGCGCCGAAGCGCTTTTCGAACTCGTCGCCGATGCGGCGCGAGAGCGACACGGTGTCGTTCATGCGGTCCGGGCCCTGGATGATGACCAGCAGGCGCGCGGGCTTGTCGGCCGTGTTTCGGAAGGCGCGCATGATGCCCTTGGGCATGGCGATCAGGTCGTTGGGCCAGGCCTGGACCATGCTTTCGTTGTCGAAGCCGCTGTACATCTCGAAGCTGCCGTCGAGCACGTAGAACGACTCCTGCGTCTCGGAGTGCACATGCGGCGGCGGCCCGTCGTCGCCGCAGCGGCATTCGGCGATGGCGATGTACAGGCCCTGATTGCCGTAGACCGGGGCGGTGCGCGAGCGGCCGCTGTGGCCCATGGGCACGATGAGCGGGAAAACATTGCCGGCCGAGAGTTTCTCGGTGGCTTCCGGCGGCAGGCCATCGGTGCGCTGCAGGTCCTTCTTGTAGGGCACCAGTTTCTCGAAGCGGGTGACGCGGCCCTCCATCACGCCGGTTTCCAGCGCGCGGCCGCGCGCACCGTCGAAGCGCGCGCCCAGGGCCCGGGCGGCCTCGGCCGGCACCGCGTCGGCCAGGGCGTTGTCGAACACGGTGTCGTAGCCGCCTTCGGGCTTGATGCTCAGCACGGTGACCAGGCGTGCCTCGCACAAGCCCGTGTTGGCCCATTCGAAACGAACGTCCTCGGGCACCGAGGCCATGTCGAACCGGCCGAGCGTCAGGCGGCCGGCCAACTCGGGGCCGTAGCGCAGTTGCACCTCGCCCTCGATGCAGACGATGCACTCGATCGCCTCGGGGTTGCGGCGTGCCGGCGCGCGCGCGCCCGCGGGCAGCACCACGGCGCCCGTGCAGGCCGTGGGCGGGCACGCCAGCGGCGCCGCGGCGAACCTGCCGCGGGTCTGCGACGCCGCCATCATGGGCGTCAGGCGCCCGCCCCACAGGCGCTCGGCGGCTGCGGCAAAACGGCTGGCCGGCGCCTCGGCCGGCGTGCGGTAGTCGGGGAAGGTGAGGCGTTGCAGCAGCAACTGCTGATGCGACAACGCGCCGGGGCGCGCGGCCTGTTCTGCCTGTGCCATCGGGTCTCCTTGGGGTCGGTAGATGCGCCGATTAGGCCGGGATTCGCCGCGTGTGCCCATCGCCCTGGCGCGATGCGCCATACATATCTGCGGATAATTCGCGCATGCCGCCGGCCAAGCACCCCAATTTCCAGCATCTCCTGTACCTGCAGGCGCTGGTAGAGGAACAGCACGTGACCCGGGCGGCCGAACGCATGGGCATCAGCCAGCCGGCGATGTCGACCGCGCTCGCCAAGCTGCGCGCGCTCAGCCACGATCCGCTGCTGGTCAATACCTCCAGCGGCATGGAGCCCACGCCGCGCGCGCAGGAACTGGTCAAGCGGATTCGCGAGATCTCCAGCCTGCTCGAAGGCCACAGCCTGGCGGGCGAGTCCTTCGACCCCGGCGCGTCGCACTCGCGTTTTCGCATCATGGCCTCGGACGGCATCACGCGCGTCCTGCTGCCCGAGTTGATGGAGCGCGCCGGCCGCCTGGCGCCGCACATGGAGTTCACCGTCAGCCCAGCCGACGGACGCCGCATGGCCGAGTACCTGCGCAACGGCGACTTCGACCTGGCCCTCGTCTACATCCGCAACCCGCCCGCGGAGCTGCGCCAGACGATGCTGTATCCGCAACGCCTGCTGTGCATCGCACGCCAAGGCCATCCCGCGGTGCATGGATCCGTCACATTGCAGCAGTTCGTCGAGCAGGGCCATGTGGCCTGGGGCGCGCCGCCGGTACCGCCGGTGCCGCTGGCCACCATGGAGACGCTGGTGGATGAGTTGCTGGAACAGGCTGGCCACAGCCGCCGCATCGCCCTGCGCGTGTCCAGCGTCACGCTGCTTCCGGGCATCGTCGCGCGTTCGGACCTGCTGGCCGTCGTGCCGGAGCAGTTGGCGCGCCATGCCCAAAGAACGCTGCCGCTGCAATTGCTGCCTCCGCCCTTCCAGGCGCCGAGCACCGATGTGACCATGTTGTGGCACGACCGCGCGCACCACGATCCCGCCCACCAGTGGCTGCGGCACACGCTGTTGGACATCGGGCGCGAGTTCGGCGAATCGCTGCGCGCTGCCGCGTCTCGTGCGTGAAGCCTGCGGCCTCAGGCTTCAGCGAGCCAGCAGCCGGCTGGCAATGAAGCGCACCGCGTCCTGCAGGCGCTCGCCTTCCAGTTCCCGGTGGCCGCCGGGATAGGCCACCAGGCGCTTGTCCTTGCTGCCGATGGCGTCAAACAGTTCCTGCGTGGCCGCGCGGTCGAAGGCCTCGTCGTCCCACTGCTGGGTGAACCAGACCGGGCACCGCACGCGACGCGCGCAATCGGCCAGGTGCTCGCTGGCCGGGTAGGACGTGCTCCACAGGCCGATGACGGCCGCGCGGCAGTGGTCGTTGTCGGCGAGGAAAGGCAAGCCGTAGGCCGTCCCCATGGACAGGCCGACGTAGCCCACGGGCAGCGCCGCCCAGCGTGCCTGGGCCTGCAGGGCGGTCAGCGCCGCCTGCATGTCCTGCGCCACGCTGAAGCGGCCGATGCCGGCGCGCCAGGCCTCGCGAAAGCGCTGCCTGGTCAGCACGGGGTCCAGGTCGCCATCGATCGACCGCTCTCCCTGCACCGGGCCGTCGATGGCCAGCACGGCCAGCCCCAGCGGCAGGCAGGCGCCGACGATGGCGAGGATCGCCGCCGACGCCTTGTGGCCGCTGCCGCCATGCAGGGCGATCACGACGCCGCGGCAGGCGCCGGCGGGTTCCCACAGCAGGGTGGGTACCCGCCGGCCGTCGGCGTGGACGGGCAGCGCGCGCGGGGCGGGCCATGGGGACGGGGTCGATGGGGTCATCGGACTGGGAATGGAGGGCATCCGGGGATTGAACCAGCGCGGCGCCCGTCCGGCCATGGCACGGGGCCGATGGGCCATTCGCGCGGCGCAATGCCCGGCCCCGGCACGGCGTCGGGCATTGCGGGGATGGCCGGACTGCAGCGCAGGCCTGGGAAGTATTGCCAGGCGGGCTTTGGACGCGCTACAATACGCGCTTCACGACCAAACGGGCGGGTAATTACCGGCCCTTTTTTTTTGGCCGGGTTTTTTTGGGGTTTCGTCGAGGTTTCTCGGCTTTCGAGCCGAACAACGCCTCGGAACCCGAAGGCTTCAGGAGCAGAAGATACCGTCACGATGGGCTGGCAGGAAACCGTAGCGCAAACCGTCACCGGACTGGGTTTCGACCTGGTGGAGCTCGAACGCTCCGCCGGCGGATTGCTCCGCGTCACCATCGACTGGCCGTGGGAAATGCCCGCGCCGGGGCAGCCGGCGGCGGCGGAGCGTTTCGTCACGGTCGAGGACTGCGAGACCGTGACGCGCCAGTTGCAGTACCTGCTGGAAGTCGAGGGGGTCGACTATCGGCGCCTCGAGGTCGGCTCCCCCGGGATCGACCGGCCGCTGCGGCGCGAGGCCGACTACGCCCGGTTCGAGGGCCAGGTGGTGGACGTGACCCTGAAGGCGCCGATCGGCGTGACCGGCACCGAGGTGGCGGCCAACCGCAAGAAATTCCGTGGCACGCTCGAGCGCGCCGCAGACGGCGAGGGTGGGCCGTGGCAGCTGGTCTGGAGCGACGAGCCGCCGCCCAAACCGGGGCAGCGGGTGAGCAAGAAGCGCCCACCCGCGCCGCTGCAGGCGATGCGCTTTGCGCTGGACGACGTGCAGCAGGCCAGGCTGGCGCCGATTGTGGATTTCAAGGGGCGCAAAACCCCTGGTGCCGCGGGCAACGGAACGGATGATTGAGAAAGCAGTGTCCTGGTGCAGGACGACGAACGCAATTCGGAAAGGTGGGCGAGTGAAATGAACCGCGAAATGTTGATGCTGATCGATGCCATCTCGCGCGAGAAGAACGTCGAACGCGACGTGGTGCTGGGCGCCGTCGAGCAGGCGCTGGCCTCGGCCACCAAGAAGCTTTACAAGGGCGACGTGGACATCCGCGTCGCCATGGACCCCGACACCGGCGCCTACGAGACCTTCCGCCGCTGGCTGGTGGTGCCCGACGAAGCCGGCCTGCAGAACCCGGACGCCGAGGAGCTGCTGACCGATGCGCGCGACGAGATCCCGGACATCGAGGAAGGCGACTACATCGAGAAGCCGGTGGAGAGCGTGCCGATCGGCCGCATCGGCGCCATGGCCGCCAAGCAGGTCATCCTGCAGAAGATCCGCGATGCCGAGCGCGAGATGCTGCTCAACGACTTCATGTCGCGCGGCGACAAGATCTTCGTCGGCACGGTCAAGCGCCTGGACAAGGGCGACCTGATCATCGAGAGCGGCCGCGTCGAGGGCCGGCTGCGGCGCAGCGAGATGATCCCGAAGGAGAACTTCCGCACCGGCGACCGGGTGCGCGCCATGATCATGGAAGTGGACCTGACGCTGCGCGGCGCCCCGATCCTGCTGTCGCGCTCGGCGCCGGCCTTCATGGTCGAGCTGTTCCGCCAGGAAGTGCCCGAGATCGAGCAGGGCCTGCTGGAGATCAAGAACTGCGCCCGCGACCCGGGTTCGCGCGCCAAGATCGCCGTGTACACCAATGACCGCCGGATCGACCCGATCGGCACCTGCGTTGGCGTGCGCGGCTCGCGCGTCAACGGCGTGACCAACGAGCTGGCCGGCGAGCGCGTCGACATCGTGCTCTGGTCCGAGGACCCGGCGCAGTTCGTCATCGGCGCGCTGGCGCCGGCCAACGTGGTGTCCATCGTGGTGGACGAGGAGCGCCACGCGATGGACGTGGTGGTCGACGAGGAGAACCTCGCGATCGCGATCGGGCGTGGCGGCCAGAACGTGCGCCTGGCGTCCGAGCTGACCGGCTGGCGCATCAACATCATGACCGCCGACGAGTCGGCCCAGAAGCAGGCCGCGGAGGCCGACGGCATCCGCACGCTCTTCATGGCCAAGCTCGACGTGGACCAGGAGATCGCCGACATCCTGATCGAGGAAGGCTTCACCAGCCTCGAGGAAGTGGCCTACGTGCCGCTGCAGGAAATGCTGGAGATCGAGGCCTTCGACGAGGAAACCGTCAACGAGCTGCGCACCCGCGCCAAGGACGCGCTGCTGACCATGGAGATCGCGCGCGAGGAAAGCGTCGAGGCCGTCTCGCAGGACCTGCGCGACCTCGAGGGGCTGACGCCCGAGCTGATCGCCAAGCTGGCCGAGGCGGGCATCCACACCCGCGATGACCTGGCCGACCTGGCCACCGACGAACTCACCGAGATCACCGCTCAGGCGCCCGAAGAAGCCACGGCGCTGATCATGCAGGCCCGCGCCCACTGGTTCGCCGGTGACGAAGCGCCGTCGACGAACTGACCTGCGGAGGCCCTAGCGGAGAAGAGAACCCATGACCAGTACCACCGTCGCCGAATTGGCCGCCGAGCTGAACAAGCCCACATCCGTTCTGTTGGAGCAGTTGGCTGCGGCCGGCGTGCCCAAGACCTCCGGGACCGATGCGGTCACCGAATCCGACAAGCAATCGCTGCTGGGCCACCTCAAGGCCAGCCACGGCACGGCCGGCGGCGAGCGCAGGAAGATCACCCTCGTCAAGAAGTCGACCTCCGAGATCAAGCAGGCCGACGCGACCGGCCGCGCCCGCACGATCCAGGTGGAAGTGCGCAAGAAGCGCACCTTCATCAAGCGCGACGACGAGGTGGCCGCGCCCGAGCCGGCGCCGCCGGCCGCTGCCGCTCCGGCCGCGCCGGTGATCGACCCGCAGGAGCTGGCCCGGCGCGAAGCCGAGGCCCAGCGCCAGGCCGAGCTGCTGCGGCGCCAGGAAGAGGAGTTCAACCAGAAGCGCCAGCAGGCGGCGCTCGAGGCCCAACAGGCCCGCGAGGCGCAGCAGCGCGCCGAGGATGCGGCGGCGGCTGCGCGCGCGGCCGAGGCCGCTGCGGGCGTCGCCAAGGCCGAGGAAGCGTCCGCGCCTGAAGCGGCGGCGGCTCCCGCCGCCAAGGACGAGGCGGGCGGCGGCGTGCCCCCGGCAGCGCCCGCGCCGCGCGCACCCGCGACGACCGCCACGCGCGTGCCGGCGCCCGACCGCGCCGCCGAGCAGGCCGCCCGCAAGGCGGAAGAGGACCAGCGCGCCCGCGACCTGGAAGAGCGCCGGCGCAAGGCCGAGGCCGAAGCCGCCAACATCCGGGCCATGATGGCCGCGCCGGCCCGCACGCTGGTGGCCAAGAAGCCCGAGTCGAGCCTCAAGGGCACGCTGCACAAGCCCGCCGGCACGCCGGCCAAGGCGCCCGGTGCCGCGCCCGCGCCGGCCGCCGCGGGCGCTGCCGGCGGCAAGAAGGAAGTCAAGTCCGAGAACCTGTCCTCCACCTGGAAGGACGACGCGGCGAAGAAGAAGGAAATCAAGACCCGGGGCGACACCAGCGCCGGGCGCTCCAACTGGCGCGGCGGTCCGCGCGGCGGCCGGCGCAACGACCGCGATGCGCGCGAATCGTCCGGCCAGAGCAGCTTCGTGGCGCCGACCGAGTTCAAGATCATCGAGGTGCACGTGCCCGAGACCATCACCGTGGCCGAGCTGGCGCACAAGATGAGCCTGAAATCGTCCGAGGTCATCAAGCAGCTCATGAAGCTGGGGCAGATGGTCACCATCAACCAGCCGCTGGACCAGGACACCGCCATGATCGTGGTCGAGGAACTCGGCCACAAGGCCGTGGTGGCCGCGCTCGACGACCCGGAGGCCTTCACCGAGGAAGAAGCCTCCCAGCACGTGGCCGAGCTCGAGTCGCGCGCGCCGGTGGTCACCGTCATGGGCCACGTGGACCACGGCAAGACCTCGCTGCTGGACTACATTCGCCGCGCCAAGGTGGCGGCGGGCGAGGCCGGCGGCATCACGCAGCACATCGGCGCCTACCACGTGGAAACCCCGCGCGGCATGATCTCCTTCCTCGACACCCCGGGCCACGAGGCGTTCACCGCCATGCGCGCCCGCGGCGCCCAGGCGACCGACATCGTGATCCTGGTCTGCGCGGCCGACGACGGCGTCATGCCGCAGACCAAGGAAGCCATCAAGCACGCCAAGGCGGCCGGGGTGCCGATCGTCGTGGCCATGACCAAGGCCGACAAGCCCGAGGCCAACATCGAGAAGGTCAAGGCCGAGCTCGTGGCCGAGCAGGTCGTGCCCGAGGAGTTCGGCGGCGACTCGCCCTTCGTGGCGGTGTCCGCCAAGACCGGCCAGGGCATCGACGACCTGCTCGAGCAGGTGCTGCTGCAGGCCGAGGTGCTGGAGCTCAAGGCCCCGGTGGACGCCATGGCCAAGGGCCTGGTGATCGAGGCGCGGCTCGACAAGGGCCGCGGCGCGGTCGCCACGGTGCTGGTGCAAAGCGGCACGCTCAAGGTGGGCGACGTGGTGCTGGTGGGCCAGACTTCCGGCCGCGTGCGCGCCATGCTCGACGAGGACGGCCGGTCGGTGAAGACCGCCGGCCCGTCGATCCCGGTCGAGATCCAGGGCCTGTCCGAGGTGCCGCAGGCCGGCGACGACTTCATGGTGCTGACGGACGAGCGCCGCGCCCGCGAGATCGCGACCTACCGCGCCGGCAAGTTCCGCAATACCAAGCTGGCCAAGCAGCAGGCCGCCAAGCTGGAGAACATGTTCGCCGACATGTCGGCGGGCGAGGTCAAGGTGCTGCCGATCATCGTCAAGGCCGACGTGCAGGGCTCGCAGGAAGCGCTGTCCGCCTCGCTGCTCAAGCTCTCGACCGACGAGGTCAAGGTGCAACTGGTGTACGCCGGCGTAGGCGGCATCAGCGAGTCCGACGTCAACCTGGCGATCGCCTCCAAGGCGGTGATCATCGGCTTCAACGTGCGCGCCGACGTGGGCGCGCGCAAGCTGGCCGAGGGCAACGACGTCGACCTGCGCTACTACAGCATCATCTACGACGCGGTGGACGACCTGCGGACCGCCATGTCCGGCCTGCTGGCGCCCGAGAAGCGCGAGGAAGTCATCGGCGCGGCCGAGATCCGCACCGTGTTCGTGGCCTCCAAGATCGGCACCGTGGCCGGCTGCATGGTCACCGCCGGCATGGTCACGCGCAACGCGCACTTCCGCCTGCTGCGCGACAACGTGGTGGTCTACACCGGCGAGGTCGAGTCGCTGCGGCGGATCAAGGACGACGTGCGCGAGGTCAAGGAAGGCTTCGAGTGCGGCATCAAGCTCAAGAACTACAACGACATCAAGGAAGGCGATCAGTTGGAGTTCTTCGAGGTCAAGGAAGTCGCGCGGACGTTGTGACCCACCCCCGAAGCGCCTGCGGCGCCTTCCCCTCGAAGGGGCGACACCAGCCGTCCGGCAAAGCCGGCCCGGCGGTGTCCCCGGCGGGGATCGCTTCATGCGCCATGGATGCTTGAAACCATGTCGACTCGCAAGTCCACCACCCCCAACCGCGGTTTCCGCGTGGCCGACCAGATCCAGCGCGATCTGGCCGAGCTGATCGCGCGCGAGCTCAAGGATCCCCGGGTGGGCATGGTCACGCTCAACGCGGTCGAGGTCACGCCCGACTACGCGCACGCCAAGGTGTTCTTCAGCGTGCTCACCGGCAACCCCGAGGAGACGCAGGAAGGCCTCAACGCGGCTGCCGGCTTCCTGCGCAACAGCCTGTTCAAGCGCCTGCACATCCACACCGTGCCCACGCTGCACTTCGTGTTCGACCGCACCACCGAGCGCGCGGCCGACATGAACGCGCTGATCTCCAAGGCCGTCGCCTCCCGCTCCAAGGACGAGGACTGACGATGCACGCGCCACGCACCAGGGTGCAACGGCGCCCTGTGCATGGGGTGTTGCTGCTCGACAAGCCGCTGGGCCTCTCCAGCAACCAGGCGCTGCAGAAGGCCAAGTGGCTGCTGCGCGCGGAAAAAGCCGGCCACACCGGCACGCTCGACCCGCTGGCCAGTGGCGTGCTGCCGCTGTGCTTCGGCGCCGCCACCAAGTTCAGCCAGCTCCACCTGGACGCCGACAAGACCTACGAGGCCACGGTGCGCCTGGGCCTCACCACGAGCACGGCCGACGCCGAGGGCGAGGTGCTGCGCGAGCGCCCGGTGGCCTGCACACCGGGCCAGGTGGTCGAGGCGCTGGACCGCTTCACCGGCCCGATCACGCAGGTGCCGCCGATGCACAGCGCGCTGAAGAAGGACGGCAAGGCTTTGTACGAGTACGCGCGCAGCGGCCAGACGGTGGAGCGCGAGGCGCGCCACGTCGTGATCCACGAGCTGGAGCTGCTGGAGATGCGACTGCAGGTCGATGCGCCTTTTTTGCCGCCGGGCCGCCCCAAGGCAAAAAGCGCCCCCCCGGGGGGCAGCGACCCGCGCAGCGGTGGAGCGTGGGGGCCTTTTCTGCGTTTGCGCGTACGCTGCAGCAAAGGCACCTACATCCGCACGCTGGGCGAAGACATCGGCGAGGCGCTGGGCTGCGGTGGGCACCTCACGCGGCTGCGGCGCGTGGCCACCGGCGGGTTCGACGTCTCGCAGTGCATCCCGCTGGACGCGCTGGAGGCCATGGACGAAAACCAGCGGCTGGCCGCGCTGCGGCCGGTGCAGTGCCTGCTGGACGGGCACGAGCCCGTCACGCTCGGGCCGGACGATGCCGCCCGCTTCCTGAGCGGCCTGCGCCGCCGCGGCGCCTGGGCCGACCACGAGCGCGTGGCCGTCTACGGCCCGCCGTTCGCCGAGGGCGAAACCGCCCCCGTGCTTCTCGGCACGGCCCGCACCTGCGCGGGCGAACTTATTCCGGTTCGCCTGCTGAGCCCCATCGACATCCGACAGATTCATCAGGAAACTTCGCGGGAAACCGCCACATCACCATGAGCAAGCCGATTCGCAACATCGCCATCATCGCCCACGTGGACCATGGCAAGACCACCATGGTCGACCAGCTGCTGCGCCAGTCCGGCACCTTCGCCGAGCATGAAAAAATGGTCGACACCGTGATGGACAACAACGCCATCGAGCGCGAGCGCGGCATCACCATCCTGGCCAAGAACTGCGCCGTGCGCTGGAAGGACACGCACATCAATATCGTCGACACCCCGGGCCACGCGGACTTCGGCGGCGAGGTGGAGCGCGCCCTGTCGATGGTGGACGGCGTGGTGCTGCTGATCGATGCGCAGGAAGGCCCGATGCCGCAGACCCGCTTCGTGACCAAGAAGGCGCTCGCGCTCGGCCTGCGCCCGATCGTGGTGGTCAACAAGGTCGACAAGCCGGGTGCCAACCCCGACAAGGTGATCAACGCCGCGTTCGACCTGTTCGACAAGCTCGGCGCAACCGACGAGCAGCTCGACTTCCCCGTGGTCTACGCCTCGGGCATCAATGGCTGGTCGTCGCTGGAGGAGGGCGCCCCGGGCGAGCAGTGGGGCCCCGACATGTCGGCCCTGTTCGACACCATCCTGCGGCACGTGCCGGCCCACGAGGGCGACCCGGCCGCGCCGCTGCAGCTGCAGATCTCGGCGCTGGATTTTTCCACCTTCGTGGGCCGCATCGGCGTGGGCCGCATCAACGCCGGCACCCTGCGCCCGGGCATGGACGTGCAGGTGATGGAAGGGCCGGACGGCGCCTCCTACAAGGGCCGCGTCAACCAGGTGCTGACCTTCCAGGGCCTGGACCGCGTGCAGGCCGCCGAGGCCGGGCCGGGCGACATCGTGCTGATCAACGGCATCGCCGACATCGGCATCGGCGTGACAGTGACCGACCCGGCCAACCCGTCCCCGCTGCCGATGCTCAAGGTCGACGAGCCCACGCTGACCATGAACTTCTGCGTCAACACCAGCCCGCTGGCGGGCCGCGAGGGCAAGTTCGTCACCAGCCGCCAGATCTGGGACCGGCTGCAGAAGGAGCTGCAGAGCAACGTGGCGCTGCGCGTGAAGGAGACCGGCGAAGACGGCGTGTTCGAGGTCTCGGGCCGGGGTGAGCTGCACCTGACCATCCTGCTGGAGAACATGCGCCGCGAAGGCTACGAACTCGCGGTTTCCAAGCCGCGCGTGGTATTCAAGGAGATCGACGGCGAGCGCTGCGAGCCGATCGAGCTGGTCACGGCCGACATCGAGGAGCAGCACCAGGGCGGCGTGATGCAGGCGCTGGGCGAGCGCAAGGGCGAACTGGTGAACATGGAGCCCGACGGCCGCGGCCGCGTGCGGTTGGAGTACCGCATCCCGGCGCGCGGCCTGATCGGCTTCACCAACGAGTTCCTCAACCTCACGCGCGGCTCCGGCCTGATCGCCAACATCTTCGACGGCTACGAGCCGCACCGGGGCGACATCGGCGGACGCAAGAACGGCGTGCTGATCAGCATGGACGACGGCGAGATCTTCACCTACGCGCTCGGCAAGCTCGACGACCGCGGCCGCATGTTCGTGCGGGCCAACGATCCGGTGTACGAAGGCATGATCGTCGGCATCCACAGCCGCGACAACGACCTGGTGGTCAACGCCACGCGCACCAAGCAGCTCACCAACTTCCGCGTCAGCGGCAAGGAAGACGCGATCAAGGTCACGCCCCCGATCGACCTCACGCTGGAGTACGGCGTGGAGTTCATCGAGGACGACGAGCTGGTCGAGATCACGCCCAAGAGCATCCGCCTGCGCAAGCGCTTCCTGAAGGAGCACGAGCGCAAGCGCGCGTCCCGCGAAGCCTGAGCGTTTTTTCCTTTCTTTCATCGATCGCCGCCCGAGGCATTTCATGCCCTTTCGCCTGCTCGGCCGCCTGACGCACACGCAGGCGGTGTTCGTGATGGTCCTGGCGGCCGGGATGTGGTCGATCGCGGGCGTGGTGGCGCGCCAGCTCGAATCGGCCGAGCGCTTCGAAGTCACGTTCTGGCGCAGCGCCTTCGCCGCGCTGTCGCTGCTGGTGCTGCTGCCCTGGTGGCGCGCCGCCGACCGGGCTTCGGGCCTGGTCCCCGACGACTCCTCGCAAGGCCTGCTGCAGCGGCACTGGGGCGTGCTGCCGCGCTCGCGGGCGTTCTGGATCTCCGGCGTGTGCTGGAGCGTGATGTTCACCGCCTTCATGCTGGCGCTGACCTTCACCACCGTGGCCAACGTGCTGATCATCATGGCGGTCGGGCCGCTGTGCACCGCGCTGCTGGCGCACTTCGCGATCGGCCACCGCCTCGCGCTGCGCACCTGGGTGGCGATCCTGGCCGCGGGCGCCGGCATCGTCTACATGTACGGCAGCCAGTTCCTCCATGCCTGGGGCAACCCCGCCGTCTCGACCCAAGGGCTGGTCGTGGGGTCCCTGGTGGCGCTGTGCGTCCCCGTGGCGGGGGCCGTCAACTGGACGGTGGTCCAGCGCAGCCAGACCCAGGGCGAACGCATCGACCTGGTGCCCTCGGTGCTGCTGGGCGGCGTGCTGTCCTCGCTGCTGACGCTGCCGCTGGCGTGGCCGTTCGACGCGACGCGCGCCGACATCGGCTGGCTCGCGCTGCTCGGCCTGGTGCAGCTCGCGATTCCCTGCGCGCTGGCCGTGGTCTGCGCGCGTTCGCTCAAGGCGCCGGAGGTCTCGCTGCTTGCGCTGCTCGAAGTGATCTTCGGCATCCTGCTGGCCTGGGTGGGCGCCGGCGAGGCGCCCGGCCGCGAAGTGCTGCTGGGCGGCTCGGTGGTCATGGGCGCGCTGGTGGCCAACGAACTGCTGGGCTGGCGCTCGCGCACCGGAACGCCCCGCATCCAGACCGTGAACCGGCTGTAGACCACCGGCAGACTTGGGTCCATCATGAAGCCGACCACAGGAGCACCCGAAATGCCGCAAGCCGCCACCCCGACCGAAAGTACCCCCGGCGATGACGCCCACGTCCTCGCCGGCGTGCAGGGCCGCGTCGGCTTCGTCACGTTGAACCGGCCCAGGGCGCTCAACGCGCTCTCGCTGGAGATGCTGCGCGCGCTCACCCGCGCGCTGCTGGCCTGGCGCGACGACCCGGCCGTGCTCGCCGTGGCGATCCGCGGCGCCGGCAAGCAAGGCCCCTTCGGCGCCTTCTGCGCCGGCGGCGACATCCGCTTCTTCTACCAGGCCGCGCTGGCCGGCGACAGCGCCCTGGAAGACTTCTTCACCGAGGAATACACCCTCGACCACCTCGTCCACACCTACCCCAAGCCCTGCATCGCCTTCATGGACGGCGTCTGCATGGGCGGCGGCATGGGCATCGGCCAGGGCGCGAGCCTGCGGATCGTCACCGAGCGCAGCCAGCTCGCCATGCCCGAGACCCACATCGGCCTGTTCCCCGACGTGGGCGGCGGCTACTTCCTGAGCCGGTGTCCCGGCCACCTGGGCGAGTACCTCGCGCTCACCGGGCTCGTACTGGGCGGGCGCGACGCCATGGCCGCCGGGCTGGCCGACGGCCACATCGAGTCCGGCCGCCTGCCCGGGCTGTGGGCTTCGCTGGCGCAGACGCCGTTCGAGAACGGCGACGCCGTGGAGCGCTGGTGCGCCAGCCACCTGGACACCGCGCGCGCCGCCACGGGCCACTGGCCGATGAAGGCGGTCGAGCAGGTGTTCGGCCTGCCGGACGTGCGCCAGATCGTTCAGGCCCTGGAAGGCGGCGACACCGACTGGGCCCGCGCCACCGCCGCCACGCTGCGCAAGCGCTCGCCCTTGATGCTGCACGTGGTGCTGGAGCAGGTAAGGCGCGCCCGCGGCATGGGCCTGGCCGACGACCTGCGCATGGAGCGCGACATGGTGCACTGGTGCTTTCACCTGCGCCCCGGCGCTGCCAGCGAAACGGTGGAGGGCATCCGCGCCCTGGCCGTGGACAAGGACCACCAGCCGCAGTGGAACCCCGCGCGCATCGAAGACGTGGCGGCGGAGCAGGTCGCGGCCTATTTCGCGAGCCCCTGGCCGGCAGGCGAGCATCCGCTGCGCGCCCTGCGCTGAGCACGGCCAGTTCGGGCCGAAACCGCACCCGGTTGCGTAGGAATGGCATTCCGCGCCTCCATTTCATCGGCCCATGCCATTACCCGCCGCGGGCCGAATGCCGTGCCCGTTTGAAGGTGTTGGAATGCCTGATTCAAAAGACTACTGATTGCCATTTATCGAATGACATAAAGGACCTTTTGAACTAAAAAACGCGCTTCCCTGCGGCTCCGCTCACGAGGCGGCCCGCTCAAAAGGAGGAGCGATGGCAAGAGAAAAGGCATGCGCCGCCATCCTGGCGCAGATGGTCTCCCATCCACCGGAGGCGGCCCGCTTTCACGAGACAGGGGTGGCCCCCTGCGCTGCCTGTGCCATGCAGCACGCAGCGCCGGCACCCATGCCGCCCGCGGGCTGGGAGTGGGTAGCGGCCACCGAAGCACCATCGGTCTGCGCTTCGCACCCCGGCTTCCTGGCGCAAGCCTACGTGCACCGGGAAGGCGAAGGCGAGACCGTGATCGCCATCCGCGGAACGGGCCTTCTGTTCACCGATGCGCTGGCCAACTCCAGCAACCCGGACGACTTCGGCATCAACCTCGCGCTGGAAATCTGCCTGGCCTCGTTCGCCCAGCCCCTGGCCAAGATCGCCAGCCTGTTCGCCCGGCTTCGGCTGCGGGCGATGCAGCCGCCGCAAGACCGCCAGCCACCGGGCGTCACCTTCACCGGCCACGGCATCGGCGGCGGCATGGCCGCCGTGCTGGCCGCGTGGTTCGACCAGCCCGCCATCGTCTTCGCCCAGGCGCCACTGCGCGCCACGGCCCTCATGCCCAGCGAGTTCATCACGGCCAAGGCGATCGTCGAAGCCCGCCTGGGCCGCGACGACCCCGCCGTGCAAGCCATGCAGGCCTTCGCGGACGCCCCGCAGGACGTGCTGGCCATGCGCGAGCGCCGGCGGATCGCCCACTGGCACGTGCAGGGCGAAGTCATGGAAAGCCTGCGCTCGCCGGCCACCAGCATCCACGGCGCGCCAGAACACGAACACGCGATCGACCCCGGCGTCACCCCCCGCACCGTGGACGACGCCATCGCCCTGCACGACATGCGGCTGCACGCCGCCCTGCTGCTGGGCGGCCCGCTCCCGCCAGGCGCGCTGCCGTGGATGGCGACGGCCTGCCCGGCTTCGCCGAGCCCCATGCCGGCCGCCGTGCACGAGCCGTGCGGCGCATGGCCGGGTCCGGCCGCGCCTGGCACCGATTGGCGTTCCCCGCAAGCCGGCGGCGGCAAGGTGAGCAAGGAGAAGGAATAGGCAGGCTTGCCGCCTGCGGCGCGGGCGGGCGGGCGCGATGGCATCGAATTTGAGGAGAAACCGGTGAAAGCTTCGATGGGATTTCTGTTGATCGTGTTTTTCGTGGTCCAGCTCTATGTTGGATACGAAGCCTATGTGCTGCGGCGCGCGGAAGACCCATCCGCCATGGAGAAGGTTCGAAAGATGATGGGTTTCGGCAAATGGCTGCAGGCGGCAGCCCTGCTGGGTGCGTTGGCCGTGGTGCTGCTGGAAGGGGGAAATCGGTAGCCCCCTCACTTCCATCTGGCTTTTTGAGAGAACCGGATTGGCAGAACCAGGGAGGTCCACTCATGTTCTGGGACAAGGTAATTCTGGCGAGGTGTGCCGTAGCGCAGCCATGCGTTCGTTGCATCGACCAGTCCCAGTAAGGCCTGCACAACCTCGTCCTGATGCGCGCTGTGCAAGTCTTCTCTAATTCTGCATCTTTAAGTTAAGGTGCCAACGAAATGTTAGATGCATTTTTCTCATTTCTGATTGATGTGGTGTTTTATCTGATCGGGAAATCAGCATGGCTATTTCTGCGATTTTTGAGAATACCAATTTGTGAGTTTAGCCACTGGGGATACGTCACCTTTGGCTTTCTCGTGCTCGTCGCCCTCGTGGTGATTGGCTTTTTTCTAGTGATCTTGACAGGAGGATGCTGTGCCTAGTAAGTATGCGAGCTTCGTCGCTAAATTTTTTACCAACCTTACTAAAAAAATCACCTCCCAAGGTGCGGTCAATACAGGTGCCGCAGAACTCATTGGAGGAGCCGTAATAGGGATTGGCACTGCACTGAATTCGGATAACTTAGGCGGTTACCTTAATCCCAACGTAATTGATGGGTATTCATATAACCCGGCAGATGGGAATTGGTATAAACCATCTTTGCTTACCAATGAGTTTGATTTTTCATCTCCAGCTCCTCCTGAGATTGCAAATGCACTGAACCAACAGCGCAACTGGAGAGATTCTTACAATAAGATCGAAAATAATCATCCCGGGGGAGGATCGGCTGGCGATACAAACTACATCTCTCCTATTGGTTTGCTTGCTCGAATGCCGGAAATTTTTTCTGCGTATAAGGAGAAGTTTCCGGAGATATGGGATGAACTGTGTAGATATTTCGGGATTGATTCTCTTCTCGATAAACTCCGCAGCGCCTTCAACCAAGCAGAGAACCAGATCTCGCCGATCATCCTGGATCTCGATGGAGACGGCGTGGTGGAGACCCGCTCGCTGGCGAGCGACGGCCTGCAGTTCGACCTGGACAACACCGGCTATGCCGAGCGCACCGGCTGGGTGGGTTCGGACGACGGCTTGCTCGTTCGGGATCTGAACGGCAACGGCCGCATCGACAGTGGCGCAGAACTGTTCGGCAACCACACCCGCTTGAGCGACGGCAGCCTGGCGGCCAACGGCTTTGCTGCGCTGGCCGAACTGGATACCAACGGCGACGGCATCGTGAACGCCGACGACGGTGCCGCCTTCGCCAGCTTGCGCGTCTGGAAAGACGGCAACGGCAACGGCCAGACCGACGAAGGCGAATTGCTGACGCTGGAGCAGGCCGGGGTGGCCGCGCTGCACCTGAACCACGCCAACCACGGCAGCGGCGTGGGCACGGCCGATGCCCAGGGCAACGAGCACCGCCAGAGGGGCACCTACACGGCCGCCGACGGCAGCACACGGGGCATGAACGACGTGTGGTTCGCGGTGGATGCCGGCCACGCGGTGGACCTGAACACGATGGCGGTGGTCAGCGCCGAGATCGCCGCGCTGCCCGACCTGCCCGGCATGGGCAACACGCCCAGCCTGCACCAGGCCATGGCCCGGGATTCGAGCGGCGCCCTCCAGGCGTTGGTGACGCAGTGGGTGGCGGCCAGCGAAGAGCAGCGCCCGGCGCTGCTGACGCAGATCATCTACCGCTGGACGGGGGTGCAGGACGTGGGCCCGGCCAGCCGCGGGGACGAGTTGCAGGACGCCCGGCACCTGGAGGCGCTCGAGCGGGTGATGGGCCAGGCATTCCGGCAGAACGGGCTGCATGCCGACCCGGCCACCCGGGCGGCCGGGGTGCTGGAGCAAGCGTTCTTCATGCTCGAGCGGTACGTGCAGTCCCAACTGCTGTGGCAGACCGACTGGCGCCCGCTGTTGGACAGCATCGGCCTGACGTGGAACGGGCAGACCAGCGCGTTCGAACTGGACGTGAGCCCCCTGGTCGACGGGCTGCGAGCCCGGTACGAGGCGAACCCGGAACAAGGCCTGCGCACCATCGGCCTGCTGAGCCAGCACCTGGCGCTGGGCGAAGGCGCCTTCGCCACCCAGGTGCTCGCCGCCGTGCAGCGCGCTGGCGAAGCCTTCGACGGCGATTTCGGGATCTGGCTCCAGTACGGGGACCGGGACATTGTGCAGCAAGGCACGGGCGCCAACGACACGCTGGAGGTCACGCAAAGGCCCTGGCTGGGCGCCGCGCTGCTGGGCCATGCGGGCGCGGACACGCTGGTCGGCGGGTGGGGAGACGACGTGCTGGTGGGCGGCGCCGGCAACGACTGGCTCGAAGGCGGCGAAGGCAACGACACCTACGTCTTCAAGCTGGGCGACGGGGCCGACGTGATCGAGGACTTCGACACCCACGAAGGCAACCACGACACCCTGCGCCTGGGGCCGGGCCTGACGGCCGCCGCGACACAGGTGATCCGTCGAGGCGAAGACCTGCTGCTGCAATGGGAGGGTAATCCGACCGATCGCGTGACGATCAGGAACTTCTTCTACAGCTCGAACCCGACCCGGCTGACCAATGCGGTGGAGTCCGTGGAGTTCGCCGAAGGGAGTCGCTGGGGCCTGCCCGAGTTGTTGTCCAAAGTGGTGTACGAAGGCACGGCCAGCGGCGAGATCCTCTACGGCGGGAACGGGACCACCCACCGCATTCATGGCTTGGGCGGCCACGACGAACTGGTGGGCGGCGACCTCGACGACCTGCTCGACGGCGGGGATGGCAACGATACGCTGCGCGGCGGCAGCGGCGCGGACACGCTGATCGGCGGGCGGGGCAACGACACGCTCTACGGCGGCGAGGGCGACGACACCTACGTGTTCAACCTCGGCGACGGCCGCGACACCCTCTACGACAACGACAGCACCAGCGGCAACCACGACACGCTGCGGCTGGGTGCAGGCTTGTCGGTGTCCGATACCGAGGTTCTGCGAAACGGCGACGACCTGGTGTTGCGCTGGGCCGGCAACGAGGGCGACTCGGTCACGGTCCGGGACGTGTTCTATAGCAGCCAGGTGGAGCACCGGAACCTGATCGAAAGCGTGGTGTTCCACGACGGAAGTGTTTGGGACATGGACGATCTGATGGGCCGCTTGGTGCAGCAAGGCACAGTCGGCGGCGACTGGCTGAGCGGCTTGCACGACCGCGCCAACCGGATGCAGGGCCTGGGCGGCAACGACGAACTGGCGGGCGGCAGCCTCGACGACCTGCTCGATGGCGGGGACGGCGACGACACGCTGTACGGAGGCGAAGGCGCCGACACGCTGATCGGCGGCAAGGGCCGCGACGTGCTGGAAGGCGGCATGGGCAACGACACCTACGTGTTCAACCTGGGCGACGGCCACGATACCCTCATCGACAACGACAGCACCAGCGGCAACCACGACACGCTGCGCCTGAGCGCGGGTCTGTCGGCGGCCGACACCGAAGTCCTGCGATACGGCGATGATCTGGTGCTGCGCTGGACAGGCAACAGTACCGACTCGATCACCATCCAGGGGGCATTCGACTACGGCCAGGTGGATCAGCGGAACCTGATCGAATCCGTGGTGTTCGCCGACGGCACGGCCTGGAGCGCGCAGCAACTGCTGGCCCAACTCGGGCAGCCCAACCAGGCGCCCGAAGCGGTGCAGGCGCTGAGCGCGCCCGCCGCGACACAGGGCGCGCTGCTGAGCTACACCGTGCCGCAGGACGCCTTCCTCGACCCCGACGAGGGCGACACCCTGAGCTACAGCGCCCGCCAGGCCAGCGGCGCGGCCCTGCCGGTCTGGCTGAGCTTCAATGCCGCCACCCGCACCCTGTCGGGCACGCCGCCCGAAGGCGCCGTGGGCACTTGGTCCATCCGCATCACCGCCACCGACACCGCGGGCGAGCAGGCCAGCAGCGTGCTCAGCCTGCAGATCAACCCCACGCAGGACAGCAGCAGCACGACGGTGCAATCGGCCACCAGCCACACCCTGGCCGCGGGCATGGCCAACCTCGTGCTCACCGGCAACCAGGCCATCAACGGCATCGGCAACGTGCTGGACAACCGGATCACCGGCAACGACAAGAACAACGTCCTGAACGGCAACGCAGGCAACGACACCTTGATCGGCGGCAAGGGCAACGACACCCTTTACGGCGGCAGTGGCAACGACACCTACATCTTCAACTTCGGGGATGGCAAGGACGTGATCACTGACCTGGACTACAGCAGCGGCAACCATGACACCCTGCGCCTGGGCGAGGGATTGACCCAGGCCGACACCGAGGTGGTCAGAAACGGCAACGACCTGTTGCTGCGCTGGGCTGGCGACAGCACCGACTCGGTCACGATCCAAGGGGTGTTCAGTGGCTCGCAACTCAGCAACGCGAACCTGGTCGAGTCAGTGCTATTCGCCGACGGGCAAACCTGGGGTGTCGATGAGCTGATGACCCGGCTAATCCAGGACGGCACGGCATCCGCCAACACCCTGACCGGCCTGAGCAGCTACGCCAACCGCCTGAACGGCCTGGCCGGCAACGACACGCTGCATGGCGGCAACCTCGACGACGTGCTCGACGGCGGCGAGGGCAATGACACGCTGCAAGGCAACGCAGGCAACGACACCTTGATCGGCGGCAAGGGAAACGACACCTTGAACGGGGGAAGTGGCAACGACACCTACATCTTCAACTTCGGGGATGGCAAGGACGTGATCACAGACCTGGACTACAGCAGCGGCAACCACGACACGCTGCGCCTGGGCGCCGGACTCACGCAAGCCGACACCGAGGTGGTGAGAAACGGCAACGACCTGTTGCTGCGCTGGGCGGGCAACGGCACCGACTCGGTGACGATCCAGGGGGTGTTCAGCGGCGCGCAACTCAGTAACGCAAACTTGGTCGAATCGGTGCTGTTCGCCGATGGACAAACCTGGGGCGTCGACGACCTCATGGCCCGCCTGATCCAGGATGGCACGGCATCCGCCAACACCCTGACCGGCCTGAGCGGCTACGCCAACCGCCTGAATGGCTTGGGGGGCAATGACACGCTGTACGGTGGCAACCTCGACGACGTGCTCGAAGGGGGCGAGGGCAACGACACGCTGTACGGCAACGCGGGCCATGACACCCTGGTCGGTGGCAAGGGCAACGACATGCTCAATGGCGGTTCGGGCAACGATACGTACGTCTTCAACCAGGGGGATGGTGCCGACGTGATCACGGACCAGGACTACAGCAGCGGCAACCACGACACCCTGCGCCTGGGCGAGGGATTGACCCAGGCCAGCACCGAGGTGGTGAGAAACGGCAACGACCTGTTGCTGCGCTGGACGGGCGCCGGCACCGACTCGGTGACGATCCAGGGGGTGTTCAGCGGCGCGCAGATCAGCAATGCCAATCTGATCGAGTCGGTGGCGTTCGCCGACGGGCAAACCTGGGGTGTCGATGAGCTCATGGCCAGGCTGATCCAGAACGGCACGGCAGGCAACAACACCCTGACCGGCCTGAGCAGCTACGCCAACCGCCTGAACGGCTTGGCCGGCAACGACACGCTGTATGGCGGCAACCTCGACGACGTGCTCGAAGGGGGAGATGGCAACGACACGCTCTACGGCAACGCGGGCCATGACACCCTGAGCGGCGGCAAGGGCAACGACACGCTCAATGGGGGCAGCGGCAACGACACCTACGTCTTCAACCGGGGCGACGGCAAGGACACCCTCATCGACAACGACTACGCCAGCGGCAACCGGGACGTGCTGCGCCTGGGCGAGGACATCCGGCCCGACCAGTTGTGGTTCCGCCGCAGCGGCTACGACCTGGACATCTCGCTGATCGGTACGAACGAGGGGGTGCTGGTGCGGGACTGGTACAGGGGGGCGAACAACCAGGTGGAGACGATCCGCACGAGCGATCTCCAGGCGCTGATCAACAACCAGGTGGACCAGTTGGTGCAGGCGATGGCCGCGTTCGCGCCGCCCGCGCCCGGCCAGACCTCCCTGCCGCCGGACTACCAGTCCGTGTTGGCCCCTGTCATCGCCGCGAGCTGGCAGTGAGCGCGCCGCAGCGGCACCGGGAAGGCGGCGCGGAGGCCGACACCGGGCTGGCCTGCCTGGTCTCGATGGCCCGCCTGCATGGTCTGGCGGCGGATGCCGACCAGTTGGCGCACGAGTTCGCCGTGGACGGGCAGCCGCTGGGCGTGCCGGACATCCTGCTGGCGGCCCGGAAGCTGGGCCTGCAGGCCAGGCGGGTCGTGGCGAAGGCCGAGCGCCTGGCGACCACGCCCTTGCCCGCCATCGCAGTGGCGGAGGGTAGCGCGGGCGGCGGGGCCACGTTCTTCCTGCTGGCGCGGGTGGACGGCGAGGGGGTGCTGGTCCATTCACCGCGGGCGGGCCGGCCCGAAACCCTGTCGCTGGACGAGCTGCAGGCGCGGTGGTCCGGCGAGCTGATCCTGTTCGCCTCGCGCGCGTCCCTGGCGGCGGAGCTGGCGCGGTTCGACTTCACCTGGTTCATCCCGGCGATCGTCAAATACCGCCGACTGCTGCTGGAGGTGCTGGCGGTCAGCCTGGCGCTGCAGTTGTTCGCCCTGATCACGCCGCTGTTCTTCCAGGTGGTGATGGACAAGGTGCTGGTGCACCGGGGCTACACCACGCTGGACGTGATCGCCATCGGGTTCGCGGTGGTGGTGCTGTTCGAGGTGACGCTGGGCGCGCTGCGCAGCTACGTCTTCGCCCACACCACCAGCCGGATCGACGTGGAGCTGGGCGCGCGGCTGTTCCGGCACCTGCTGGGCCTGCCGCTGGCGTATTTCCAGGCGCGCCGGGTGGGCGATTCGGTGGCCCGGGTGCGCGAGTTGGAGAACATCCGCGCGTTCCTGACCGGCAATGCGCTCACCGTGCTGCTGGACCTGCTGTTCTCGGTGGTGTTCAT
Source organism: uncultured Hydrogenophaga sp. (assembly GCA_964487025.1). Taxonomy (GTDB): domain Bacteria; phylum Pseudomonadota; class Gammaproteobacteria; order Burkholderiales; family Burkholderiaceae_C; genus Hydrogenophaga. The sequence continues at coordinate 10,658 of CAZAPJ010000040.1, read as the reverse complement.
CGCGGTCATGGCCTACTACAGCGGCTGGCTGACGCTGATCGTGGTGGCCTCGCTGCCATGCTACGCGGCCATCACCGCGGTGTGCACGCCGGTGCTGCGGGCGCGGCTGAACGAGAAGTTCAACCGCGGCGCGGAGAACCAGGCCTTCCTGGTGGAGACCATCAGCGGCATCGACACCGTCAAGAGCATGGCGGTGGAGCCGCAGTGGACGCGCCGCTGGGACAACCAGTTGGCGGCCTACGTGGCGGCGGGGTTCCGCACGGCGGTCATCGGCACGCTGGCGAACGGCGGCGTGACCCTGGTTTCCCGGCTGGTGACCGTGGCGACACTGTATTTCGGCGCCCGGCTGGTGATCGAAGGCCACCTCAGCGTGGGGCAGTTGATCGCCTTCAACATGCTCGCCGGGCAGGTGGCGCAGCCGGTGATGCGCCTGGCCAACCTCTGGACGGATTTTCAGCAGACCGGCATTTCGGTGCAGCGGCTGGGCGACATCCTGAACAGCCGCACCGAGGTGGCCGGCCAGAAGGGCGCACTGCCGCCGCTGGCCGGGCGTGTGGCGCTGGATGGCGTGGTGTTCCGCTACCGGCCGGACGGGCCGGCGGTGCTCGACGGCCTGTCGCTGGACATCGCGCCGGGCGAGGTGATCGGTATCGTCGGCCGCTCGGGTTCGGGCAAGAGCACCCTGGCCAAGCTGGTCCAGCGCCTGTACACGCCGGAGCGGGGGCGGGTGCTGGTGGACGGCATGGACCTGGCGCTGGCGGACGCGGCCTCGCTGCGCCGCCAGATCGGCGTGGTGCTGCAGGAAAACGTGCTGTTCGCGCGCAGCGTCCGGGACAACATCGCGCTGGCCGACCCGGGCGCGCCGCTGGAGGCGGTGACGCAGGCGGCCCGGCTGGCCGGCGCGCACGACTTCATCACCGAGCTGCCGGAGGGCTACGACACGCCGGTGGGCGAGCACGGCGCCACGCTCTCGGGCGGGCAGCGCCAGCGCATCGCCATCGCTCGCGCGCTCATGACCAACCCGCGCATCCTGATCCTGGACGAGGCCACGAGCGCGCTCGACTACGAGAGCGAGCGCATCGTGCAGGAAAACATGAAGCGCATCGCCCGCGGGCGCACGGTGATCATCGTGGCGCACCGCCTGAGCGCCGTGCGCGAGGCGGACCGCATCGTGGTGATGGAGCGCGGCCGGATCGTGGAAGCGGGCGCCCATGCGGAATTGCTCGCGCGCACCGACGGCCGCTACGCGCGGCTGTGGCGGTTGCAGCGGGCCTGAGGCAAGGCCTGTATGAAACACCGATTGCAGCGGCAGGCGCTGCGCGACCTGCTGGCCCGGCACCGCGCGGTCTGGCGGCAGGCCTGGGCGCAGCGCGCGGCGCTGGAGGGCCCGCGGCGCACCGCGCGCGAGGCGCAGTTCCTGCCGGCGGCGCTGGCCTTGCAGGAAACGCCGGTGTCGCCCGCGCCGCGCGTGGCCATGGGCCTGATCGTGGGCTTCCTGCTGCTCGCACTGCTGTGGGCCACGCTCGGGCGCATGGACGTGGTGGCCGTGGGACAGGGCAAGGTGGTGCCGAGCGGCCGGACCAAGACCGTGCAGCCGCTGGAGGCGGCGGCGGTGAAGACCATCCACGTGCGCGATGGCCAGTTCGTGCGGGAGGGCGAGGTGCTGATCGAACTGGACCCGACCGCGCCGATGGCCGACGCCGGGCGCCTGGCGGTGGAGCACACCGCCGCCCGGCTGCAGATCGCGCGCAGCCAGGCCTTGCTGGCGGCGCTGGATGGGGGCGGAGGCAGGGCGGTGGGCGCTGCCGCTCCGGCGGACCTGCCGCCGCTCGACGGCGTGGACGAGGCGCGCCGGCTGGAAGCCAGCCGGCTGCTGCAGGGCCAGTACGCCGAGTACCAGACGCGCCGCGAGCGCATCGCGGCCGACATCGCGCGCCGCGATGCCGAATGGCGCGCCACGCGGGCGCTGGTGCACAAGCTCGAGCAGACCCTGCCGATCGCGAACCGGCGCGCGCAGGACTACCGCGGCCTGGTGGAGCAGGCCTTCATGTCGGCCCACGGCTACCTGGAGCAGGAGCAGGCGCGCATCGAGATGGAGGCCGACCTGGCCGCGCAGCGCAGCCGCCTGCAGGAGATCGGCGCCTCGCTCGACGAAGCCCGCGCGCAGCAGCGCGCGCTCATGGCGGAGACCCGGCGCGCCGCCCTGGACAGCCTGGAGCAGGCCCGTCAGCGCCTGGACGCGCTGGCGCAGGAGCGCGTGAAGGCCGAAGCCCGGGGCCGCCTGATGCGCCTGGTCGCGCCGGTGGATGGCACAGTGCAGCAACTGGCGGTGCACACCGAAGGCGGCGTGGTCACGCCGGCGCAGCCGCTGCTGGTGGTGGTGCCGGCCGACCAGCCGCTGGAGGTGGAAGCGTTCTTCGAGAACAAGGACGCCGGCTTCCTGCGCGCAGGGCAGGCGGCCGAGGTGAAGGTGGAAACCTTCCCGTACACCAAGTACGGCACGATCGACGCCGAACTCGCCGGCGTCTCGCACGACGCCATCAGCGACGAGCGGCGCGGCCTGATCTATGCGAGCCGCGTGCGCCTGGCGCGCACCAGCCTGGACGTGGACGGCACCGAGGTGCGCCTGTCGCCCGGTATGGCCGTGGCGGTGGAGGTCAAGACCGGCCGCCGCCGGGTCATCGAGTATTTCCTCGCGCCGCTGATGCAGCATACCCGCGAGAGCCTGCGCGAAAGGTGATCGCCCTGGTGTTTTGCCGTTGATTGAAATGGCTGGAAGCCAAGCCCAAGCTTGGCGCATTGAACTCTTGAATGGATATGAGCAATATCGTGATGGTGATCTTTCTTGGCCCGGCATTCTCGTACGTGGCCTTCTGTCAATACCGCATACTGTCCAAGGCACTCAAGATGGGCCGTCTTTTTGTGACGAGCGGACGTACTACGGGTTCTTTTTGCATTGATCCTGACAAAGCCAGTGAATGGTCAGCAATGCGCATCGATAGAGCAAAAACCCCTTTCCTGTTTTGGATCCATTTTTTCATGAGTGCATTCATAGTGTTGTGCTGCACCCTTCTTGGCTTGTCCTCCATATTCCTTGTCTTCGTGTCCTTGTCAGGATAGGTTGCAGCCCACAAACGTGCTGATTGAATGGGCCCCGGCCGCGCCTATGCTCGCGCGCGCTGCTCACATGCCTGCTGCGCGGAGCTGCCGGTACACCGTCTCGGCCAGCGCCATCAGCGCCTCGCGTGCGAGGGGGCCGCTGAGCGCGTAGCCGAAGCCCTGGTCCACCCAGTAGAAGCCCGGCACCGGGCCTTCCCCGGTGAAGCGGAATGCGGTTTCTTCGCGGGTTTTCGACGCATCGCCCGCGTCGAGCGCGCCGAGGTAGAGCGTGATGCGCTGCCCCTGCGCGTCCTGGAACATGAACTGCGCGCGCGCGCCGGCATCGCCCGGCAGCAGGCGGCCGCCCACCAGCTCGTAGCCGAGGGGCCGGAGGTCGGGCACCTTGAGGGCCTTGCCGGTGCGGCGCGACAGCCATTGCACCAGGTGGGCCTGCTCGCTGGCCGACACCTCCACGGGGTGCCGCTGCTCGGGCGCATAGACCGCGTGGGCCAGCGTGGCGGCGTGGGCGAACGCGGGCAGGGCGTTGCTGCTGTGGTGGGGGGGCGGCGTATCGGGCCACTGGCCGCGGGCCAGCCAGCCGGTGCCGAAGGCCAGCAGCACGCCGGCGGCGAGCCCGCCCCAGCGTTGCCAGTGCGCGAGGCGCGCGCGCGCATCCGTCAGGCGCCGGGCCGCCTCGCCGAGCGCAGCGGGCACGGGTTCGTCCAGCAGGCCGCGGTGCAGTTCGCGCAGGGCCTGGCGCTGCGCCTGCCAGTCGGCCAGCCGCTGGCGCGCGGACGCGTCGTGGCGCAGCCGCTCCAGCAGGCGGTCGCGGTCCGCGCCGTGGACCTGCTCGTCGACCAGCGCATGGAGCTCGGCGTCGGTGAGGGCGGCGTCGACCGGTGCGTCGGTCCGGGGTTCGGGGGGCGTCTTCATGGTCGGAGGCGGAGCGAAGGCGGGCGCGGGCGCTATTTCAGCCGCTTGAGGTGGGGTGGCGGGCTGCCCGCGGCGGCCGCAGGCGCGTTCAGCAGCGCGTGCAGGCGCGCGCGCGCCCGCGACAGGCGCGACATCACGGTGCCGATCGGGGTGCCCGTGATGCGGGCGACCTGTTCGTAGCTCAGGTCGTGCAGGCTGACCAGCAGCAGCACCGCGCGCTGCTCCTCGGGCAGCCGCAGCAGGCAGCGCTGCAGGTCCAGCGCGAGGTCCTGCGCGCCATCGGGCGCGGCGGGGTCGATGCCGGCATCGTCCAGGCTCACCTGGGTCAGCCCGGACGAGCGGCGCAGCGTGCGCCGCAGGCCGCTGGCGTGCAGGTGGTGCATCACGGTGAACAGCCAGGCCCGCAGGTCCGAACCGGCGGTCCAGAGCGGCCACTTGCTGCAGGCACGCTCCAGGGTGTCCTGCACCAGGTCGTCGGCGGCCCAGCTGTCGCCGGTGAGGGCGCGCGCGTAGCGGCGCAGGCCGGGGATCTGGCTGCTCAGGTCGGGGAGCGGCATGGCGGGCGGCGCGGTGGGAGGCCTGCCGGCGCGGCGGCGGTGGGCGGTCCGGTCAGGGCTTGGCCGCGCGCCAGGCGTTGTTGAAGCCGTCGCCGGTCTTGTCGCCGGGTTTGGCGTCGCGAACCCAGTAGTACAGCGGCTTGCCCTTGAAGGCCCACTGCTTCTGCCCGTCGTCCCGGGTGACGAGGGTGTAGTCGCCCTGGGGCGCGTCGCCGGCCCGGGCCAGCAGCGGCGGCCAGTTGGTGGCGCAAGCGCCGTTGCAGACCGATTTGCCGCTGCCGGCCGCATCCCGGTCGAAGGTATACAGCGTCATCTTCGTGGGGCCGACGAGCACGCCGTCGGCGGTCTGGACGGGCGGCGCGGCCGAGGCGTGCATGGCGGCACAGCCGCCGACGAGCAGGGTGGCGGTGGCCAGGGCAAGGGCGATCGAAGGTTTCATGGCGCGTTCTCCGGTGAGTGAAGGGAGCAGAGCCGGCGGCGGAACCCGGGAAGAAGCAGGCCCTGCGGTGGAATGAACGCTTGCCGGCCGGGGTTTATTCCCGCCGGCGGAGAAAAAAACACCTGAGGCCTGTCCGCACCGTCTCAGCGGTGGCGCGACTTCATGGCCCGCTCCACCTCGCGCTTGCCTTCGCGCTCCTTGATGGTGTCGCGCTTGTCGTGCTCGGCCTTGCCCTTGGCCAGCGCGATCTCGCACTTCACCCGGCCGTTCTTCCAATGCAGGTTGAGCGGCACGATGGTGTGGCCCTTTTGCTCCACCTTGCCGATCAGGCGCTGGATCTGGTCCTTGTGCAGCAGCAGCTTCTTGGTGCGCACGGCGTCGGGCCGCACGTGGGTGGAGGCGCTCAGCAGGGGGTTGATCTGGCAGCCGATGAGGAACATCTCGCCGTCGCGGATGACCACGTAGCCGTCGGTGAGCTGCACCTTGCCCTGGCGCACCGCCTTGACTTCCCAGCCCTCCAGCACGACGCCGGCTTCGAACCGTTCTTCGATGGCGTAGTTGAAGAAGGCCTTCTTGTTGTCGGCGATGCGGGCGTCGTTGGCGCTGCTGCTGGCGGGGGTTTTGCTGTTCTTGGTGGCCATGAGGCGGGAAACGGGCCTTTCGAGACCCATACAATGGTTTGCGATTGTATGAAAACCATCCACAAGTCCGTTCTTCTGTGGCATAGCGCGCACGAGATGTTTGCGCTGGTGACCGACATCGAGCAGTACCCGCGTTTCCTGCCCTGGTGCGACCAGGCCGAGGTGCTGGAGCGCACCGCCGACGGCGTGGTGGCGCGCGTGGGCATCGCGATCAGCGGCCTGCGCCAGAGCTTCGCCACCCGCAACACCCACGAAGCCGATCGCCGGGTGCGCATGGCGCTGGTGGACGGCCCGTTCTCCCAGCTCGACGGCGTCTGGGAGTTCATTCCGCTGGGCGACGGCAGCCAGCGGGCCTGCAAGGTGGCGTTCCAGCTCAGCTACGGCTTTTCCAACAGCGCGCTGGCCGCGCTGGTCGGGCCGGTGTTCGACAAGATCGCAGGCAGCCTGGTGGATGCATTCGTCAAGCGCGCCGACGAGGTGTATGGGTGACTCCCCCCTGCGCCGCTTTGCGGCTTCCCCCCTCTCTGGCGCGCCGCTGCGCGGCGCTGGGAGGGGGGACGACAGCTCGGGCCGGCAGAGCCGGACCCTCGCTGTCTCTGGGTTGGGGGTTCCTCATGCATTGCGGGCCGCACTCCGACATGGTGGGAAATTGAACCCATGGAGGTAATCCTGATGCATGCCAGCGCGCCGCGCACGGTGCATGAGGTGCGGCTGGAGGTCGCGCCGGGCTGCACGGTGCGCCAGGCGCTGGTGCAGGCGGGCTTTCCGGTGGACGATGGGGCTGGCGATGGCGGCGCTTCGCTCACCGTGGCCGTCTGGGGCCGCCGGGCCAGCCTGGACGATGGGCTGGCCGACGGCGACCGGGTGGAACTGGTGCGCCCCTTGCGCGTGGACCCGAAGGTGGCGCGGCGGGAGCGGTTCGTGGGGCAGGGTGCGCGGGCGGCCGGGCTGTTCGCCAAGCGGCGGCCGGGTTCCAAAGCGGGGTACTGAGCGGCTGGCTTATTGCACCGCGGCGGTGGTCTTGGGCAGCGGGCCGCAGTCGCTGCGGATGATGCCTTCCATGCGGCGAACCTCGGCGGCGCGGGTCTTGTCGTCCATGATCTCGCGCTCACCCTTGGCGTTGGTGGTGGCCAGCCGGGTGCCGGAATCCATCACCGCCTTGGCCTTGCGCGCGCGCTCGCAGCTTTCCGCACGGGCCTTGGCCACGCGCTGTTCCTCGGTCTTGAGGCGGGCCTGCTCGGCTTCTTCGGCCTGCTGCTTGCGGGCTTCGAGTTCGGCGTCGCGCGCGCTGAGCTGGGGCGTGGCGGCTGCTGGGGCTTCGGCGGCCGGCGCGGCGCCTGCCGGGGCCGCCGCCGGAGCACGCACGGCGGTGGGCCGCTGGAGGATGTTGCGGTCCGGGATGTTCGTGGGGGGCGCGGTGTCGCTGAACACCTTGCGGCCGGTGTCGTCGATCCACTGCCATTGCGCCGCGGCCCAGGGGCTGGCCGCGAGCAGGAAAGCCGCGAGGCCGAGGCCGCGCCAGCGGGGCGAAAGGAGAGCGTGTGGGGCCATGGCGCGAGTGTAGCCCTGGCTCGCGGCCGTGGCGCGGCCGCGCGCGCGGCGCGGCGCGGGAGCTGACGGAGCGGTCGGTTCTGCGTGCTGAGCGGTTACGGCGGCGCGGCGCGCGGAGCCGGTTCGCCCCGGGATTTGCGCGGAAACCGGACAGATACAATTCCGTCTTTTGGAGCTTTTCCCATGCGCCTTCTTGGCAAAGCGCTCACCTTCGACGACGTGTTGCTGGTGCCGGCGTACTCCCAGGTTCTGCCCAAGGACACCTCGCTCGCCACCCGGTTCTCCCGCCATATCACGCTCAATCTGCCGCTGGTCTCGGCCGCCATGGACACCGTGACCGAAGCGCGCCTGGCGATCGCCCTGGCCCAGGAAGGCGGCATCGGCATCATCCACAAGAACCTCAGCGCCCAGGAGCAGGCGGCGCACGTGGCCAAGGTCAAGCGCTATGAGTCCGGCGTGCTGCGCGACCCGGTGGTGATCAGCCCGGCCACGACGGTGCGGCAGGTGATGCAGCTTTCCGACGAGCTCGGCGTCTCGGGCTTCCCGGTGGTGGAGGGCGGCAAGGTGGTGGGCATCGTGACCGGACGCGACCTGCGGTTCGAGACCCGCTACGAGCTGCCGGTGAGCGAGATCATGACGCCGCGCGAGCGCCTGGTGACCGTGCCCGACGGCACCACGCCCGCCGAGGCCAAGGCGCTGCTGAACAAGCACAAGCTCGAGCGCCTGCTGGTGGTCAACGACGCGTTCGAGCTCAAGGGCCTGATCACGGTCAAGGACATCACCAAGCAGCTCAATTTCCCCAATGCCGCGCGCGACGCCGCCGGCCGCCTGCGCGTGGGCGCCGCGGTCGGCGTGGGCGAGGGCACCGAGGAGCGGGTGGAGGCGCTGGTCAAGGCCGGCGTGGACGCGGTGGTGGTCGATACCGCGCACGGCCACAGCAAGGGCGTGATCGAGCGCGTGCGCTGGGTCAAGCGCCACTACCCGCAGATCGACGTGATCGGTGGCAACATCGCGACCGGCGAGGCGGCCCTGGCGCTGGTGGAGGCCGGCGCCGACGCGGTGAAGGTGGGCATCGGTCCGGGCTCGATCTGCACCACGCGCATCGTGGCCGGCGTGGGCGTGCCGCAGATCATGGCGATCGACAGCGTGGCCAGCGCGCTGCGCGGCACGGGCGTGCCGATGATCGCCGACGGCGGCATCCGCTACAGCGGCGACATCGCCAAGGCCATCGCGGCCGGCGCCAACACGGTCATGATGGGCGGCATGTTCGCGGGTACCGAGGAGGCGCCGGGCGAGATCGTGCTCTACCAGGGACGCAGCTACAAGAGCTACCGCGGCATGGGTTCGATCGGCGCCATGCAGCAGGGCAGCGCCGACCGCTACTTCCAGGAATCGAGCACCGGCAACCCCAACGCCGACAAGCTGGTGCCCGAGGGCATCGAGGGCCGCGTGCCCTACAAGGGCTCGGTGATCTCGATCATCTTCCAGATGGCCGGCGGCCTGCGCGCGGCCATGGGCTACTGCGGCTGCCCGACCATCGAGGACATGCGCGAGAAAGCGCAGTTCGTCGAGATCACCTCGGCCGGCATCCGCGAGAGCCACGTGCACGACGTGCAGATCACCAAGGAAGCGCCCAACTACCGGGCGGATTGACCACCGTGCAGCACCAGAAAATCCTCATCCTCGATTTCGGCTCCCAGGTCACCCAACTGATCGCCCGCCGCGTGCGCGAGGCGCACGTGTACTGCGAGGTCCACCCCTGCGACGTGAGCGACGCCTGGGTGCGCGAGTTCGCCGCCGACGGGCAGCTCAAGGGCGTGATCCTGTCCGGCAGCCATGCCAGCGTCTACGAGGTGGACGACCGCGCGCCCGACGCGGTGTTCGCGCTCGGCGTGCCGGTGCTGGGCATCTGCTACGGCATGCAGACCATGGCGCAGCAGCTCGGCGGCCAGGTGGAGGGTTCGCACACGCGCGAGTTCGGCTACGCCGAGGTGCGCGCGCGCGGCCACACCGCGCTGCTCAAGGACATCGCCGATTTCCACACGCCCGAAGGCCACGGCATGCTCAAGGTGTGGATGAGCCACGGCGACAAGGTCACCGCGCTGCCCCCGGGCTTCAAGCTCATGGCCAGCACCGATTCCTGCCCGATCGCCGGCATGGCCGACGAAGCGCGCCATTTCTACGCCGTGCAGTTCCACCCCGAGGTGACCCACACCGTGCAGGGCCGCGCGATCCTGGAGCGCTTCGTGCTCGGCATCTGCCAGGCCCGGCCCGACTGGGTCATGCGCGACCACATCGCCGAGGCGGTGGAGAAGATCCGCGCCCAGGTCGGCGGCGAGGAGGTGATCCTGGGGCTGTCCGGCGGGGTGGACTCGTCCGTGGCGGCGGCGCTGATCCACCGCGCCATCGGCGACCAGCTCACCTGCGTGTTCGTCGACCACGGCCTACTGCGCCTGAACGAAGGCGACATGGTGATGGACATGTTCGCGGGCAAGCTGCACGCCAAGGTGGTGCGGGTGGACGCGTCCGCGCAGTTCCTCGGCCAACTGGCCGGGGTGAACGATCCGGAAGCCAAGCGCAAGATCATCGGCCGCGAGTTCGTCGAGGTCTTCAAGGCGGAAGCCGCCAAACTGACCTCTAGCGATACTTCAAGAAAAGGTGCCAAGTGGTTGGCACAAGGGACAATTTACCCGGATGTGATCGAATCCGGCGGTGCCAAGAGCAAGAAGGCCATCACCATCAAGAGCCACCACAACGTGGGCGGCCTGCCCGAGCAGTTGGGCCTGAAGCTGCTGGAGCCGCTGCGCGACCTGTTCAAGGACGAGGTGCGCGAACTCGGCGTGGCCCTGGGCCTGCCGCACGACATGGTCTACCGCCACCCCTTCCCGGGCCCGGGCCTGGGCGTGCGCATCCTGGGCGAGGTGAAGAAGGACTACGCCGACCTGCTGCGCCGCGCCGACGCCATCTTCATCGAGGAACTGCGCTCCACCATCGAGCCCCACAGCGGCAAGACCTGGTACGACCTGACCAGCCAGGCCTTCACCGTCTTCCTGCCCGTCAAGAGCGTGGGCGTGATGGGCGACGGCCGCACCTACGACTACGTGGTGGCGCTGCGCGCGGTGCAGACCAGCGACTTCATGACGGCCGACTGGGCCGAACTGCCCTACAGCCTGCTCAAGCGGGTCAGCAGCCGCATCATCAACGAGGTGCGCGGCATCAACCGCGTGACCTACGACGTGAGCTCCAAGCCGCCGGCGACGATCGAGTGGGAGTGAAATCAGGTCCTTCGGGGACTATCGCTACCTATCGAAAATCCGACGTAACGTATTGATTTCAAAGAAAATACGTCACGGCAGCTATCGGTGACTATCGCCGGGCAGCGAAACGGATTGACGGTAGAGGTGACGGTAGAAACCGGAGGCCGGACTAAGACCTCCT
>CAZAPJ010000039.1:0-41790 GCA_964487025.1 uncultured Hydrogenophaga sp. | reverse complement strand
GGAGGGGGGACGACAGCTTGGGCCGGCGGAGCCGGACCCTTGCTGTCTCTGGGTTCTGCGGCGGCTCGCTTTCTGCAGCGCCGTTTATGGGCGGGCAAATTTGCCTATGCAAGTTGACGGTGAAATGGCTCGGTCTGTACAACCGGGCGCGATGACCCACACCCTCACGCTCCACCCCGGCCAGTTGACGCTGGGCGATCTGCGCCGCGCCTGGCAGCAGCCCGCTGAACACGTACGGCTCGCCGCCGAGGCCCACGCCAGCATCGCCGCCAGCGCCGCGGCCGTCCACGCGATCGCGCAGCAGGGCGGCGCGGCCTATGGCATCAACACCGGCTTCGGCAAGCTCGCGCGCACGCGCATCCCCGACGAGCAACTCGAAACCCTGCAACGCAACCTGGTCCTGTCGCACGCCGTCGGCACCGGCGAGCCCATGAACGAGGCCACCGTGCGGCTGGCGATGCTGATGAAGGCCGCCAGCCTGGCGCGCGGCCATTCGGGCGTGCGGCCGGTGGTGGTCGATACGCTGCTCGCCCTGCTGAATGCCGGCATCTCGCCGCAGATCCCGGTCAAGGGCTCGGTCGGCGCGTCGGGCGACCTCGCACCGCTCTCGCACATGACGCTGGCGCTGATGGGCGAAGGCGACGTGCAGGTGGAAGGCCAGCGCGTGCCCGCCGGCGCCGCCCTGAAGAACGCCGGCATCGCGCCGCTTGCGCTCGCCGCCAAGGAGGGGCTGGCCCTCATCAACGGCACCCAGGTATCCACTGCGCTGGCGCTGCACGGCCTCTTCATGGCCGAGCGCCTGCTCGAGGCCGGCACCGTGATCGGCGCGCTGTGCACCGACGCCGCCAAGGGCAGCGATGCGCCGTTCGACCAGCGCCTGCACGCGCTGCGCGGCCAGCCCGGCCAGATCGCCGTGGCCGCCGCCACGCGCGCGCTGCTGCAAGGCAGCCAGATCCGCCGCTCGCACCTACACGGCGACGAGCGCGTGCAGGACCCCTACAGCCTGCGCTGCCAGCCCCAGGTCATGGGCGCCTGCCGCGACCTGATCGCCCACGCCGCGCGCACGCTGCTCATCGAAGCCAACGCCGTCACCGACAACCCGCTGGTCTTCGCCGGCACGAACGAGGTCATCTCGGGCGGCAACTTCCACGCCGAGCCGGTGGCCTTCGCGGCCGATACGCTGGCGCTGGCCATCGCCGAGATCGGCGCGCTCTCCGAGCGGCGCATCGCGCTGCTGATCGACAGCACGCTCTCGGGCCTGCCGCCCTTCCTGGTGAGCGACCCGGGCCTGAACTCCGGCTTCATGATCGCGCACGTGACCGCCGCCGCGCTGGCCTCGGAAAACAAGTCGCATGCCCATCCGGCCAGCGTCGACAGCCTGCCCACCAGCGCCAACCAGGAAGACCACGTGAGCATGGCCACCTACGCCGCGCGCCGGCTCGGCGAAATGGCGGGCAACACCGCCACCATCCTCGGCATCGAGTGGCTGGCCGCCGCGCAGGGCGTGGACTTCCACCGCCCGCTGGCCACCAGCCCGCGCCTGGCCCGCACCCACGCCACGCTGCGCGAGCACGTGCCCTTCTACGCACAGGACCGCCTGTTCGCTCCCGACATCGAGGCCGCGCTGCAACTGGTGCTGCGCGGCGAGGCCAGCGCGCCGCAGCAGGACCTTTGCGCCGCCATCTGGAGCTGCCAGGGCTGAGCCTGAAAACCCCTTGGATCAGCGACGCCTGTGGTGGCGAGGGGGCGGCCCGTGCCAGCGCGGGGCTGGGGCCCAGCCCGAGCGGTACACCGGGCGCGGCGGCGCGTAATACACCGGCGGCGGGGCGTAGTAGATCGGGCGCGGCGCGTAGTACACGGGCGGCGGGCCGTAGACCACGGGCGGCGGCGCATAGACCACCCGCGGCGGACCGTAGACCACGCGCGGCGCATTCGACACGCCGACCACCACGCCCGGCGTGTTCACGCCGATCGACCAGTGCACGTCGCCATGCGCCCGGGCCGGCGAGCCCAGCGACGACAGCGCCCAGGCGCCGGCCGCCAGGGTGGCGATGGAAAGGCCGCGGGCCCAGCCCGAGGAAGGGTGTGGGTGCCAGGGGGTTTTCAGCGTCTGCGTGTTCATGGGGGAGCTCCTGAATCGAGGCGATGGTCGCCCCGTCAGGGTATTACAGGAAAATCTGCGCTGAGCCGTTCCGCACGCTCCGTCAAAGTCGTTGCCAGACGTAACGGCGGCGCCTCCTCCTCACGAGACACCCGACCCCGATGACCACTTCCCTTTTCCCCTCCGCACAGGACGTTCTCCATTTCTGGTTCGGCGACGGCCTCGAACCCGGCGCGCGCTTCGAACCGCGCCACGAAATCTGGTTCGGCGGTGGCGCCGAGCTCGACCAGCGCATCCGCGAACGCTTCGGCGCGCTGGTGGAACAGGCCATCGACGGCGGCCTGCGCGACTGGGAAGACCCCATCCACGCCCGCCTGGCCCTGGTGCTGCTGCTCGACCAGTTCCCGCGCAACGTGTACCGCGGCCAGGCGCGCGCCTTCGCCGGCGATGCGCGCGCGCAGCGGCTCACGCGGCAGGCGTTCGCCAGCGGCATGGATGAGCCCCTCGCCACGGTGGGCCGGGTGTTTCTCGCCATGCCGCTGATGCACGCCGAGGACATCGCCTTGCAGCACGAATCGGTGCAGTGCTTCCAGCACCTGCTGGAAACCTGCGCACCCGAGCAGCGCGAGATGCTGGCGGGCAACCTCCAGTACGCCGAACTGCACCGCGACATCGTGGCCCGCTTCGGCCGATTTCCCCACCGCAACGCCGCGCTCGGACGCCCGAGCACGCCGGCCGAAATCGAATTCCTGCGGGACGGCCCGCGCTTCGGTCAGTGAACCGACCCTGTCATCAAACCGACATAGATACGCCATGAAGCGGTCATGGACGGTCTCTACAACACGGGGAGTCCCACTTCCCGTGCCCCAGAGACCCCCACCCCATGCGACCCCCGACCTTCCGCGCTCCCGCCTCCCGCCGCTTCGCCGGCACCCTCGTCACCGCCGCCCTGCTCGCCGCCTGCGGTGGCGGCGGCAGCGATGACACCCCGGATCCCGCCGCGCCGCCCGCGCCCACCCCCGAAGCCACGCCCGCCGGCCTCACGCTCGAGAAGATCGGCGGCTACAGCACCGGCCAGTTCGGCGTGAGCGCGGCCGAGATCCCCGCCTACGACGCCGCGAGCAAGCGCTTGTTCGTGGTCAACGCGCAGCGGGGCCGGGTCGACGTGCTCGACCTCGCCGACCCCACCCGCCCGGCGAAGATCGACGAACTCGATGCCTCGGCCGTGCTCGCCGGCGCCGAGATCAACAGCGTGGCCGTGCACGGCGGCCTGGTGGCCGTGGCCATCCAGGCGCCGGTGAAGACCGACCCGGGCCGCATGGCGCTGTACCGCGCGAGCGACCTGGGCCTGGTCGGCTCGGTGACCATCGGCGCCCTGCCCGACATGCTCACCTTCACCCCCGACGGCAAGACCGTGGTGGTGGCCAACGAGGGCGAGCCCAGCGACGACTACCAGGTCGACCCCGAAGGCAGCGTCAGCGTGATCGACGTGAGCAACCCGGCCGCCCCCGTGGTGCGCACCGCCGGCTTCACCGCCTACAACGGCCAGGAAGCCGCGCTGCGCGCCGCCGGCGTGCGCCTCTACGGCCCGGGCACCACGGCCGCGCAGGACTTCGAGCCCGAGTACGTCGCGGTCTCGGCCGACAGCAAGACCGCCTGGGTGACGCTGCAGGAGAACAACGCCCTGGCCAAGGTGGACCTCGCCACGGCCACCGTGACCGACATCCTGCCGCTGGGCTACAAGGACCACGGCGTGGCGGGCAACGAGCTCGACGTCTCCGACACCGACGGCAAGACCATCCACATCCGCACCTGGCCGGGCGTGCGCGGCATGTACCAGCCCGATGCGATGGCGTCGTACACGGTGGGCGGCCAGACCTACCTGGTGACCGCCAACGAAGGCGATGCGCGCGCCTGGGGCGAAGACAACCCGGCCTACTGGGCCGGCGACGCCGGCAAGGGCTTCGTCGAGGAATTCCGCGTCAAGCACCTGGTGCACACGGGCGGCTTCGACCGCCGCGCCGGCGACGACCTGCCGCCCCAGCTGCGCAGCCTGGCCGCCGGCGCGCTACTCAACCCGGTGACCTTCGGCTACTGCGGCGCCGTCGACGGCAACCCGCGCGCCTGCCGCGACGACGACCAACTCGGCCGCCTCAACATCACCTGGACCCTGGGCTACCGCACGAACCCGGACGGCTCGCCCATGATGTTCTCCGCCGCCGGCCTGCCGGACCCGGCCGGCGACCGCCTGATGTACGACCATCTGTACGCCTACGGCGCGCGCTCGTTCAGCATCCGGGACGCCGACGGCAACCTGGTCTGGGACTCGGGCGCCGAGTTCGAAAAATTCCTCGCCAGCGCCGACTGCAAGCTCGGCAAAGACCGCAGCATCCCCTGCGCCGACTACTTCAACTCGGGCCACGATGAAGGTGACGCCAAGGACAGCCGCAGCGACGCCAAGGGCCCCGAGCCCGAGGGCATCGCGCTCGGCACGATCGGCGACAAGACCTTCGCCTTCATCGGCCTGGAGCGCATCGGCGGCGTGCTGGTCTACGACATCACCAACCCCGCCGCGCCGGTGCGGGTGGACTACCTCAACACCCGCGACGAGTGGATCACCAACCCGCCCGACCTCGCGACGGCCGGCGACCTCGGCCCCGAAGGCCTGGTGTTCATCCCCGCCAAGGACTCGCCCAACGGCAAGCCCCTGCTGGTGGTGGGCAACGAGGTCAGCGGCACCACCGCCGTGCTGCAGCTCAATCTGACGTACTGAGCCCGGCCCCGGCTCTCCCTCCGTTTTTTGGTCAGGCCAGTACCAAGGCGCTGACCTCCCGAGCCGGCCCGCGGACGCACCTGTCCGTGGTGTCCGGCTCTCCACCTTTCAGCGCCGCACGGCCAGCGGCTTCAGCCCCATCGGCAGCCAGCCGGCCAGGCGCGAATGGATGGCCGCCTCGTGCCGCTGCCACCAGATGCCCAGCGCGACCACGCCCAGCCCCAGCAGCGTGAGCGCGAAGGGAAACAGCAGGCTGTCGGCGAACACGCGGTACGCGAGGTAGCCGAGATAGCCCGCGACACCAACCGCCCCCAGCACGGTGAAGATGCGCCGGCCGATCGCCGCGCCCAGGAACACCAGGAACACGTTGATCAGCGCGTAGAGGAACTTGTCGAGTTCGGAACTGCTTTCGCGCAGGCTCAGACCGCACCAGAACATGAGGGCGCCGAACAGGTAGAGCCAGAACGCGAAGTCCTGCCGGTCCTCGGCCTGCGTGGCGTTGCGGGTGCGCAGATCCACCCAGACCGCGATCGCGCAGGTGGCCAGGCCGAACACCAGCGACACGTCGCGCGTGAACGACCAGTCGAAGCCGTCCTTTTGCATCAGCATGTGGGCCACGTCCATGTTCAGGTACCACAGCGTCACCGCCACCGGCATCACCATGAAGGGCAGCTTGAAGCGGTACAGCAGCACCACGGCGGCGGCCAGCGTGGCCAGCTCCAGCGTGAGCCAGCGCCAGTCGATGAAGCGGTGGTAGTCGCGGTAGCTGTCGGGCCCGCCCTCGGGCCACAGGCCGATGCCCGACTGGAACGCCCACACCGCCAGCGGCACCAGGCACACCGCCAGCGTGGCCAGGATGCCGGCCGGTGTGCGCAGGCCTTTCTGCAACAGGTTGCGCGCCACCAGCAGCGCGCCCGCCAGATAGCCCGCCGCCAGCGCGAACACGCCCCAGGCGCCGAACAGCTCCCAGCCGAGCGTCATGAACAGCGTCATGGCGCCGATGGCCAGCATGCCGCCGAAGTAGTAGAGCGTGTTGGTGAAGCTGAACCTCGGGCCCTCCCGGTCCGGCGCCGGCGAGGGCGGCGGCGGTGCCGTGGATGCCGCCGCCACCCGCAGCGGGCTGCCCGGCGCGGCCCAGGCCGTCCACAGCGCGCGCGCCTCGTCCGGCCGGATGGCGCCGCGCTCGACGGCGGCCTGCACGTCGGCCCAGCCAAGCTGCACCCGCACGGCGGGCAGGAAAACGTCCTCGGTCTCGGGGTTCTCGCGGCTCATCTCGGGGTTCCTCCTCCGGGTCAGGAACCGCCACGATAGCGGAAACCGGGCCAAAGCCGGACGGGAGAACGCCACCAGGCCAGTCAATAGAATGCGGCATGAGCTCCACCCACCCCGCCGACGCCGGCGAACCCAAAACCAGCAACTTCCTGCGCCAGATCATCGAACACGACCTGGCCGCCGGCACCTACGCCAGCCGCCGCTGGGCCGGCAGCCCCGGCGACGCCGCCCACCAGGCCGCCGGCCAGCCCGACCCCGCGAAGATCCGCACCCGCTTCCCGCCCGAGCCCAACGGCTACCTGCACGTGGGCCATGCCAAGGCCGTCTGCCTGAACTTCGGCCTGGCGCGCGACTACGGCGGCGTGTGTCACCTGCGCTTCGACGACACCAACCCCGAGAAGGAAGACACCGAGTACGTCGAGAGCATCATCGACGCGGTCCGCTGGCTCGGCTTCTCCTGGGACGCGAACGGCACCAGCCACCTCTACCAGGCCAGCGACTACTTCGACTTCATGTACCGCGCGGCCGAATCGCTCATCGAGCGCGGCCACGCCTACGTGGATGAACAGAGCGCCGAGGACATGCGCGCCAACCGCGGCGACTTCAACACGCCCGGCAAGAACAGCCCCTTCCGCGAGCGCACGCCGGCCGAGAACCTGGCACGCTTTCGCGAGATGCGTGACGGCAAACTGCCCGACGGCGCCGCCGTGCTGCGCGCCAAGATCGACATGGCCTCGCCCAACATCAACCTGCGCGACCCGGCCATCTACCGCATCCGCCGCGCCACCCACCACAACACCGGCGACAAGTGGTGCATCTACCCGATGTACACCTACGCCCACCCGATCGAGGACGCGCTGGAGCAGATCACCCACTCCATCTGCACGCTCGAATTCGAGGACCAGCGCCCGTTCTACGACTGGCTGCTGGAGCGCCTGACCGAAGCCGGCTTGCTCGCCAGCCCGCCGCCGCGCCAGTACGAGTTCGCGCGGCTCAACCTCACCTACGTCGTCACCAGCAAGCGCCGGCTGAAGCACTTGGTGGACAGCGGCATCGTCAGCGGCTGGGACGACCCGCGCATGCCCACCCTCGTCGGCCTGCGCCGGCGCGGCTACACGCCCGAGGCCATCCAGCGCTTCAACGAACGCCTGGGCGTCACCAAGAGCGATTCGTGGATCGACTACAGCGTGCTCGAAGGCTGCCTGCGCGAAGACCTGGAGCACAAGGCCCACCGCGCCATGGCCGTGCTCGACCCGGTCAAGCTGGTGCTGACCAACTGGGCCGAGGTCTTCGGCAGCGACGCCCACACCGAAGACTGCACCCAGCCCGCCCTGCCCCACAGCGCCGTCCCCGAAGGCCAGGCCCCTCCGCCCGAGCGCGTGTTCAAGATCGGCAAGGAAGTCTGGATCGAGCGCGAGGACTTCGAGGAAGTGCCGCCCAAGGGCTACAAGCGCCTCTTCCCCGGCAACGTGGTGCGCCTCAAGGGCGGCTACGTGATCGAATGCACCGGCGCCGGCGCCAAGGACCCGGACGGCCGCGTGACCGAGGTGCACGCCAAGGTGATCCCCGACACCAAGAGCGGCACCCCCGGCGCCGACAAGGTCAAGGCCAAGGCCGCCATCACCTGGGTCGGCGCGGCGGACGGACTGAGCGCCGAAGTGCGCCTCTACGACCGCCTGTTCAGCGACCCGCACCCGGACGCCGGCGGCAAGGACTACCTGGCGGCGCTGAACCCGAACAGCCTGCAGGTGGTGCAGGCCTGGGTCGAGCCCTCACTGGGCAAGGTCCAGCCGGACGACAAGTTCCAGTTCGAGCGGCACGGCTACTTCGTGGCGGACCGGGTGGACCATGTGCCCGGGACGAAGCGGGTGTTCAACCGGGTGACGGGGTTGAAGGATTCGTGGGGGAAGTGATCGGATGATTGGGAAAGCGCTGGCACCCGAAAGGCATCTGGCACTTTCCTTCAATCCAACCTTGCGCCACGTCGTCTATCGGCCAGAAGCGGACGTCAATCGAACGACATGCTGCGATTGCACAAAGTACCAGACGATTTCGAAGCCACTGTGCGCATCCTGCCGGAGCCAGAGGGCGGAAGAACGTCGGCTCCTCGTAACGGAATTCGATGGGACTTCAGCTATGGACTTGATTCGGAGCCAGGAGTCTGGATGATCTGGCCGGACTTTTTCGGTGCTACTGGCGATAGCCTTCCAACTGATCAACCACTGCCGGTTGATGAGGTGCTAAACGCGCGCTTCACGGTAGTGGACGACGAACTGCGCAAGAAGGTGCACCGCTCGCGCATCTTGGTTGGGCTCCAGTTCTATTGCGTCGAAGGGCCCAAACGTGTGGCTGTCGGCACGGTAACCCGAATTACCGGCTTAACCGAAGACCGACCTGGAGTTTTAACAGTCCGCTGAGATGTCTGCTTTGGGCCCGAAGCAGCCCCCCGTGTCCGCAGTTTTTTGCGAGCTACCCTGTGATAGCCCACCCAGAATTCACCATGCGCACCATTGGATTCATTGGCATAGCACTCCTTGCAGTGTTAAACGTCCTCGGATTTGTCTTGGCCGTACAGCAATGGGACTGGCGAAGCATCGCTCTGATGTTATTTATGGCCGGACTGCTCGCGTTCTGCGCCCATCTTTTGTGGCGAGGCGCGAAACTCGCGCACAGGCCTGGCTCGCGCGAGATCCTGGCAGAGGGCTGGGCAGGCCAACCAGTAAGCTTCTTCTTCCGAGAACAGATTGCCAAGTCGATCGAGGGCCGTATTCTTCTGGTCGGTTCCGCCGCCTGCTTGATCATGGCTGTTTTGGCAGCGCTTGCTCCCGGGATGGTCGCCTTGTCAGAGCACCGTTCGGCCGCTCTCGCCACACTCTTCGGCCTATGGCCACTGGTCGCATTCGTCGGGTATGTGAGGGTATGCGGTCCTCGGTACGTTACCAGTGCATTTTCTGTGCTGGCTACCGCCGCATTGGTTGCGACCCCGTTCGTCACTGCCTACTGGTAGACGACCCCTCGATCCCTTTCTGCCATGTCGACCAGAGATACGCGTGCCGCCGCTTTCAGAATCGCTTCTCGAGATACATGGCAGCGAGGAACGGTACAAAAACCGCTAGATGGACAACGATGTCTCCAAGCGTCGGCTTCAAGAAGTACGCCAAAGGAGCCGCGACCAGAAATCCGTATAACACGCGAGGCCCGTCGAATGCGAAGGTCACCTTTCTTCCGCAGTACGGGCAAGTGGAGCCATTGACGTGCCTAAATGGAAAACCTGCGTCCCGGGTACACCAAGGGCATTTCACTCGATCACTCCCAATTTTTGGCGCGATGTCCGCTCCTGGCCGATAGGTGACATGTTCGCCCTCTGGATAGAAGAGGCGGTCAAACCCAGTCTACCGGTTCTCATAAGCGTCAATCAAAGAATAAAGCTTCTGCAACTCGACTTAGGCATCGGCTTGGCCTTCAAGCACATCGACCTCATGGCGTATCCGATAGAACTCCGCTTCGGTCCGGATCTTTCCACGCTCAAGCACTTTTTGCAGCCGCTGCCGCTCCGCCGTCAGGAATTCGGGATAGGCATCCAGAGTGGCATCGTGCCATGCCCTCGAAACCATGGGTCGCCACTCCTGAGAGACACGTCGAATCAGCTGCGGCGTTTCGCGCCACCCTTGTTCCAAACCCGTAGCAGTCTGCGAAGGCGAGGGTTTCGGGGTTCGTTGGCGCACTTGCAAAACGAACTCACGCACTCCCATGCTCGCAACGGATAGCTCCTTCGCCTTGTAGTCGGGAACTTCGGCAATAGATTGGCTGAACCGCATCGTAGGCGATGCAGAGTTTTTCGATTCTCGACATGGTTCAATCCGCTATCGGCCGATAGTGGAAGCCGATCGCGGGACCACCCAAAGAAGCGGTGATTTCAAGAGGATGCCCAGCAACACCATAGTCAGACGGTCAACCTTGCACCGAACCGGCCTCTGCCGCCGACCCCGATGATGAGCCGCTGCGTGGCCCGCGTCGCTCCCACATAGAACAGCCGGGCCTCGTCGCGCTCGTTCGCCCCCTCAGCAGGCATGTGCCCCACCCCGACCATGGCCACCACCGGGAATTCAAGCCCCTTGCTCGCATGCATGGTCATCACCTTGATGCTGTCGGCGGCGGGGTTGAAGGTGCCTGCTCCTTTGCGCACCTGGTGCGGCAGGCGGCGCTGGCGCAGCGCGTTAGCGCAGACGTCCATCTCGCCGTAGTGCCGACAAAGGATGGCCATGTCGCCCCAGGCGTGGCCTTCCTGGTGTGCATTGCTCAGCAGCTCGGCCACCTGTTGCGCCTCCTCGCGCACGGTCGGCAGGCGGATGATCAGCGGGGCTTCGCCGTCGCGACCGCAGCTCACGGGCTTGAGCAGGGGCACGCCATCGTCGTCCTTGTCTTCGGGGGTCAGCAGGTCCGCCGCGACGAGGCTGGCGGTTTCAAGGATTTGCCGCGTGTTGCGGTAGTTGATCTTGAGGATGGTGGTGCGGCCCTGGGCCTGGATGCCCACGCTCTTGAAGCTGAATGCACCCACCCCCTCGCGCTTCTTGCTGCGCGCGTAGATGCTCTGCGCGTCGTCGTACAGCACGAGCAGGCTGTTGGTCGCGGGGTCGACCATCTGCACCACGAGCCTGAACCATTCGGGCGCGAAGTCGTGGCCTTCGTCGATGAGCACGGCCAGGTATTGGCCGCTGGGAATCTGCCGGCGGTCCACGCCGGCCATGACGCGCTGGACCATGTCCTCGAAGAACCGCTCTCTGGGCATGCCCTGAGGCGGCAGGCCCTGCCCATAGGCCACCAGTTGATCACGGCACCACTTGTGAAAATGCATGGCGTGCACGCGATCGTCGATGCCCTTGAGCTGCATCGCGCGCGCCAGCTGCCTGGCCAGCGGTTCGTTGTAGCAAAGAATGAGAATGGGTTTGCCGTGCGCCGCCTTCGCCTTGGCCAGGTGTTCGGCGCGGTAGCCCAGCAGCATGGTCTTGCCCGATCCGGCCACGCCGTGGATGACGCGGTGCCCTTCGCCCAGGCTGCGCGCGAGCTACTCCTGTTGTAGGTCCATCACGCGCATGATGCTCGGCAGTTCGTCCGCGCCGTTGTCACCCTCTTCGCCTTCGCCGCCAAACAGCCGGGCCTGCACGGGCACGCGCACCTCGGGGAACAGGATCCAGCGCACACGATCGAGCTGCGGCAAGCTCAGCGCCTTGTTGCCGAAGGCGTGGGGGAACATGTTCCACAGGCGCTGCTGGAACGCTTCCGCGTCCACGGCCTCGGTCATTTCGTCAGCGCAGATCGCTAGGTGCGGCTCGATGGCCTCTCCCAGGCCGGCCGCCTCGAACTGCTTGCGCGTGATGCGCGTGAACACCACGCCATGCCCCCACGGAAACGCCAGCTTGCCCTGGTGCTGACCATCGGGGTGAACCAGCTGCGGATCGCGCTGCAGCGCGTTCACGACCTGGATGGCGTAGTGCCGCGCCTGCGCCAGCGGGTTCATCACCACCTTCAACGCCCCTTCGGGCGCGATCTCCCACATCTGCCGCGTGGCGCGCCGCACGGTTTCCAGCCGCCAGTCCTTGGTTTCCAGGATCAACAGGCCCCGGCGCAGATGCAAGACGACAAAGTCGGGGTGGGACTGCTTCGGGCCGATCGGCACGTCGTACCAGAGCAGATAGTCGTCTTCCAGCTTGTCTTCGAGCCGTTCGGCGAGCCGCCGCTCGCCGCTGGTCATGCGCGACACGCAGCTGCCCAGCGCCGGAATCAGTGTGGCCATGTGTTCGTTTGATCCATATCGACGTTCCTCGCGCCACATCATGCACACATACGCCGTCAACGGAGCGCTTTGCGCACCAACGGCGTCCTGTTGCCGACTACCGTAGGCGTTTCCAGGCACTGCGTCACGAATGCATCGCACCACGCGGTTCCCCGCGACGGGTCACAATCCCTGGCGTTCCTGCTCCATTGACCCCAGACTTAACCCCCAGACGACCTACCATCCCATGCTCGCCAACCTCACCCCCTTCCTGCTCCACTGGGCCCTCACCGCCTTCGCCCTCTGGGTCGCGAGCCACGTGTTCAAGGGCATGCACTTCAGCAGCACCGGCGCGCTGGCGGTGTCCGCGCTGCTGCTGGGCCTGGCCAATGCGGTGGTGCGGCCGCTGCTGGTGGTGCTGACGCTGCCGCTCACGCTGATCACGTTCGGCCTGTTCCTGCTGGTGATCAACGCGCTGGTGCTGTTGCTGGTGGCCAGGCTGGTCGATGGCTTCAAGCTGGATGGCTTCTGGACCGCGTTCTGGGCCAGCCTGTTCATGTCGCTGCTGAGCCTGGTGCTCGGCGCCTTCGTGCTGGGCGGCACGCCCGAGTTCACGATCCAGACCAGCCCGGGGCAGGTGTGGCTGTGAGGGTGCCGCGGGCAAGCGAATAAACGATCAAGTTCGCGCGCGGTGCGAGAGGCGCGCACCGGGCTGAAGCCGGTTGACGACATCGAACGCGCCATGCCCCGCCCCCATCACCACGTCTACGTGATCGAACTGCACCCGGACGTGCTGCTCGAACGCAAGTTCCGGCAGTGCAACCCGGGCTATGTGGACGGCAGGCCCTGCGTCTACGTCGGCATGATCGGGCTCGATCCCGACGTGCGCTTCGACAAGCACAAGGCCGGCATCCAGGCCAGCGCCTACGTCTTCAGGTACGGGCTGCGCCTGCTGCCGGACCTGTACGAGGGCTTCAACCCGATGCGCTACGAGGACGCGGTGGAGAAGGAAATCGAGGTCGCGATCGACCTGCGCTCGGCCGGCTTCGGCGTCTGGCAGGCCTGAAATAGAGCTCTCCCCTGCGCCGCTTTGCGGCTTCCCCCCTCTCTGGCGCGCCTTCGGCGCTTGGAGGGGGGACGGCATCTCGGGCCGGCGAAGCCGGACCCTCGCTGTCTCTGGGTTGAGGCTTCTTCTCCCGCAGCGGGTGTCGCCCCAGCATGGAAAGCCATGAGAACAGCTATTCAATACGTGGCGCCCGCGCCCCGCGCGTCGTCCTGCCGCACCCGCAGCGCACAGCGCACGGCCAGCCGCAGGCCGCGCACGATCTCGTCCAGCGCCATGCTGGGCGTCCCCTGCTCGGGCAGCCAGGGCACGTGCACGAAGCCGCCGCGGGTGTGCCGCAGATCGGGCCGGGTGGCGAGCGCGTGCATCAGGCCGTAGAACAGGTGGTTGCAGACGAAGGTGCCGGCGCTTTGCGAGACCTCGGCCGCGATGCCGGCCTTCTGCAGCGCGGCGAGCATGGCCTTGATCGGCAGGCCCGTGAAGTAGGCGGCGGGCGCGCCCGGCTGCACCGGCGTGTCGATCGGCTGCGCGCCCGCGTTGTCGGCGATCGGCGCGTCGTCCAGGTTGATGGCCACGCGCTCGAGCGAGATCGCGCCGCGCCCGCCGGCCTGGCCGACGCCGATCACGAGCGCGGGCCGGTGCGCGCGCAGCAGCGCGTCCAGGCCATGCAGCGATGCGCCGAACACGGTGGGCAGTTGCGCCGCGACCACCGTGTGCCCGAGCACCCGCTGGCCATGCAGGGCCCGCACGGCGAGCCAGCTCGGGTTGACGGACTCCCCGCCGAAGGCATCGAATCCGGTCAGCAGGACGGTCTTCACCGGGCAGCGACGCGCGCGCGGATGTCGATCAGCTTGGCACGCAGGCGCTGGTGGTTGTCCGGCCCCATGCGCAGCAGGATCTTGCGCCCGGACGACAGCGCTTCCAGCGCGGGCTCGGCGAATTCGTAGCGCACCCAGGGGCGCGTCGATGGCACCTCGCCCTTCACCTCCACCAGCGTCACGGCCGGCGGCGCGGCGGGCACGGGCGTGCCGATCAGGTGGTCGAGCACCTGCACCAGGCGGTCGTTGAAGTAGCGGCCGGGATAGCCCAGCTCCTCGTACGCCTGCTGGAACAGCGGGTACAGGCGCCGGTACAGCGCCACGGCCTTCGCGCTGTCCACCGATTCGACGAACTGCACCACGGGCCGGTAGCGCGCGCTGTTGTCGGGGTGGATGGTTTCCCCGCCTTGCGCGTCCTTGCTCGAAGCGAAGCGTCCGGGCGTGGGCGTGACGGGCCACATCATCACCGGCGCATGCGAGCGCTCCAGGTTGTCCACCGTCGCGACCACGCGGCGCACGAAACCGTCGAGCTGCAGGAAGCGCAGCACGTTCGGCCGGCCGACCAGATCGGCCAGGCGCTCGCCCACGTAGCCATCGGCCTCGGCCAGCGCGGGCACGGACGCCGGCGGTTCGCGCTCGCCGGCATCGGCCGCAGCCGCCGGCGGCGGTTCGATCGGGTGCTCGATGGCGGGTGGCGGCGCGGGCGTGGCGGATTCAGGCAGCGGGGTGGGCGCCACGGCCGCCGGCCCTTCGACCGCGGCCGGCACCACCGGCTCGGGTTTGAAGAAGTGCTGCCAGCCCAGGTAGCCCGCCACCGCCAGCACGACCAGCGCGGCGATGAGGGCGGGAAGTCGGGATGCGGAACGGTTCATGCCTCGTCACCTCGGGAAGCTTGGGAGGCTTCCCATGCTACACCGCGAGAGCGGCAGCGGGGGGTTCCGGTTTCATTTGTCACGCGTTGTAGCCCCGCGAAGCCACCAGCCCGGCACATCATCTGCCATCCATTCCATCCATGTTTGCAGCCATTTCCGCACACGGCGGGTGCCGGCCATCGCGGCCAGCCGACCAGACATCCGTTTCGTCGCTCGGGTGCGCGCTGCGCCCGCCTTTCGCGGCATGATGGCTGCGAACGAAAAACATGCATCGATTCGCTGTCACCACATGAGTAGCACGGGGAAGCCTCATCGCACGCGGCGCCGCTCCAGCCGGCGCCGGACGCCGCCGATGTTGTCCAACGGGGTATGGGCCACGGCCGCGGGCATGGCGCTGTGGCTGGTGTCGCTGGCCATGGAAACGCGCGACACGCTCAAACCGGGCGCCCGGGCCTTGCTCGCGCCGGCCTGGATGGCGATCGGCATCGGCGTGGCGCTGCTGGTGCTGCACGTGCTGCAAAAGCGCCGCACGCAGGCCGAGGCCAACATGCTGCTGCGCCAGCACTCCACGTTCCTGGAGCCGATGCCGCGGCTGCCGCCCCGCCAGGACAGCCAGGCAGTGCCCCGCGGCAAGGACCGGCATGCCGGCAAGCCCCGCAGCGCCGCTTCGTCGTCGCGCAGCAGTCGCAGTGCATCTTCCCGCACCCCATCCCACGCATCGCGCGGCACTGCGGTGACGAGCCGGATCTGATCCGCCTTGGGGGCGGCCCGGCGGCGGGCTCGGTAGCCCCACGCTCCGCCGCTGCGCGGGTCGCTGCCCCCCAAGGGGGGGGGTTTTGCCTTGGGGCGGCCCGGCGGCAAAACAAAAACCCACGCAATCGGGCAAACCGTGCAATAGGTCCGCAGCCACGCGCGAGGCAGCCGACACAATCGGCACATGCCGATTTCCGAGATTGCCGTCTGGTCCGCCATGGGTGGCGGCTTGATGACCTTGGCGGCGCTGGCCCTGGCCGATGTGCTGGACAGCCGCTCCAAAGGTTCCTTTCGAAACTTGTTGTTCGTCCTCGTCACGGGCGCGAGCTGCCTAGCCATCACCGGGCTGCCCGACGTGCTGTTCCCCCAATCGCCCCCGCGGGTGCTGATGGCCCTCAAGGCCGGCATCGGGCCCGCCGCCGCGGCCATGGCCCTGTACTACCTGGGCCACTGGCTGGGCGGCGTGCGCGAGGACGCGCTGGTGCACCGCCTCACCACCAGGGCCACCGTGCCGCTGGCCCTGGTCGCGCTGGGGCTGGCGGGCACCGCCGCCGTGCTGCCGGAGGAACGCTTCCCCTCGCTGCTGGCCGCGGCGGGAATCGCCAACATGGCGCCCGTGCTGCTGGCCTTCGTGGCGGTGATCCGGGCCACGCAACTGGGCGATCCGCTGGCGCGCTGGATGCTGCTGGCCATCGTCTGCCTGGCGGTCATGACGAGCGGGCTCTACCTGCACGGCCTGAAGGTGCCCGGCCTGGGCCTGGGCACCGCCATCTTCACCGCGGCGGTGACGGTGGCGTACTTCCTCATCGCTTCGGTGCTCGGGCTGCTGCGCAACCGGCACAACCGCGAACTGCTGCGGCTGTCGCGCCTGCAGCAGGGCGCCGACCCCGCGACCGGACTGCCCACCGGCTCGGCGCTGCTCTCGCAGGTCGAGCACGCCTTCTGGCGCACCGCGCGCCAGCAAGGCCGATGCACCGTGGTCTGCCTGTACCTGAGCAACCTGTACGAACTGGCCAACTCCGCGGGGCCGGGCGTGGAGCCGCAGATCCTCGTGACCGTGGCCGCGCGCATCCGCCGCGCGGCCGGCTTTCGCTGCGTGGTCGGCCTGTACCACCCGCGCTGCTTCGTGGTCCTGATGACGACCGACCGCCACCAGCCCCCGGTGGCCGCAACCGTGGCGCATCTGCGCGAAGCCGTCTCCCAGCCGCTCACCGTGATGGGCGAGAAGAAGACGCGCCAGGTCTTCCGGCCGCGCCTGGGAATGGGCCTGGTCGCGCTCGACCCCAAGACCGCGAACCCGACCGACGTGCTCAACGACGCCGAACGCCAGGCGCTCGCGCAGGTGCTCGTGCCCGGCCGCCGCACCGCCACTGCCGCCGAGCACGAGCTCGAGACCATGCCGATGCCGATGGTGTGAGCCGCCAGCGCCGCTCGCTCCGGCCATTCGGGACACTTGGGACATTCGGGAACCTCGGTCGCCCTGGCGGGCTCCCAGAGGTTTTACCCCCGTATAACCCCTTCGCCGTCCCTCGCCCCCCGCATGCTGAAAACCCTCCGGGAACTGTTCGACAGCCTCACGGCCAGCTTCCAGGCGCCGCCAGGTGCAGCGCCGTCCGACGCGGAGCGCGAGCACACGCTGCAATTGGCCACGGCCGTGCTGCTGGTCGAGGTGATGCGCGCCGAGGCCTCCATGGGAGAGGCCGAGCGGGATGCCGTCATCCATGCCCTGCGCCGCAAGTTCGCGCTGGCTGACGACGAGTTGGAGCGGCTGCTGGAACTGGCCCACGAAACGGCCCGCACCGCCTACGATTTCCAGCGCTTCACCCGCAGCCTCAACGAGCATTTCACGCAGGCGCAGAAGATCCGCGTGGTCGAGGCCATGTGGGAGATCGCCTTTGCCGACCAGCACCTGGACGCGCACGAGCACCACGTGATCAGCAAGGTGGCGGGCCTGCTGCACGTGACGCACGGCGAGTACATCGCCGCCAAGCTGCATGCGCAGGACACCATGAGGCATCGCAGCGGCCATGATGCCCCCGGATGAGGCCACCGCTCCCGGCCCGGCCACCGCGGGCACGCATCCGCCGGGGGCCTGGTTTGTCTGCGATGATCCGGGTTTGCGCAGTCCCCCCTTCTCCTTTCTTTTCCGCACGCCATGCAACGCCGCCAAGCTTCCCTAGCCCTGCTCGCCTCCGTCTCCTCGATCGCCTTCCTGGCCGCCTGCTCCAAGCAGGACGCCGCCGCCCCCGCGGCCACGGCCAGCCCCATCCCGCATGCCCAGGCCTACGACACCCTGGCCCAGGAGGGCAAGGGCTTCACGGTGGGCTCGATGATGAGCACGCGCACCGTCTACGTGCTGTTCGATCCGCAGTGCCCGCACTGCGGCCACCTGTGGCAGTCGTCGGCACCCCTGCAGAACCGGGCCAAGTTCGTCTGGCTGCCGGTGGCCATCATGAACGCCAAGAGCCTGACGCAGGGCGCGGCCATCCTGGGCGCGGCCAATCCGCAGGAGACCATGAACGAGCATGAGCGCAGCCTGCTCGGCGGACAGGGCGGCATCTCGGCCTCGTCCAGCGTCCCGCCCGAGATCGAAGCCAGCATCAAACACAACACCGACCTGCTGAACCGGCTCGGCGCCACCTCGGTCCCCTTCATCGTGACCAAGCACCCGGACAGCGGGCAGGTCGTCACCCAGGCCGGCTCGATGGCCCCCGAAGCGCTGGCCCAGATGCTGGGCCTGAGCCTGAACCCGTGAAGCCCCTCAGCGGCGGCGAATGCCGCCGCCAGCCGGGGGACTGCCGCGCTGCTGCGCGCGCAGCGCCTGTTTGCGCGCTTCGCGCGCCGCATCGGCCTCCAGGCCGGCCTTGAGCCAGCGGCCGAATTCCTCCGGCGTTTCGAGCGTGATGCGGCCCAGCGCGCCGCTGCGGAAATCGGCGATGACCAGCTCGGCCGCCTTCTGCGCGTTCACCACGCCGCCAACGGCGAGCGCGCCGCGCTTGCGGCCGATGGCCTCGAGCAGCTCGTCGTCGTGCGAGGCCGCGATCGCGGCCGGGCCCAGGTCCAGCCGGTAGCGCGCTTCCAGCAGGTCCGGGTACGCCACCTTGAGGCGGCCGAGCAGTTCGAGCGCCACTTCCTGGTCGTCGTAGGCATTGCGGCCCACGGCGCCGCTCGCGGCCAGGTTCGAGCCGCTCTCGGGCACCACGATGCGCGGCCAGAGCACGCCCGGCGTGTCGTACAGGTAGACGTCGTCGGCCAGCGCGATGCGCTGCTCCTGGCGGGTCACGCCGGCCTCGTCCCCGGTCTTGGCCGCGCGCTTGCCCATCAGCGTGTTGATCAGGGTGGACTTGCCCACGTTGGGCACGCCGCAGATCAGCACCCGCAAGGGCTTGGCCATGCCGCCGCGCCCGGGCGCGAGCTCGAAGCACGCGCTCACGATGGCGCGCGCCGGCGCGCTCACGCCGGCATCGAGCGCGATCGCGCGGGTGCGCGGCTGCGCCTGGTAGTGCGCGAGCCAGCGCGCGGTGCGCCCGGGGTCGGCCAGGTCCTGCTTGTTCAGCACCTTCAGCGTCGGCTTGCCGCTGGTCAGTTCGGCCAGCAGGGGGTTGGCGCTGGAGCCGGGCAGGCGCGCGTCGAGCATCTCGATCACCACGTCGATGCCCTTCACGCGCTCGGCGATCGCCTTGCGCGTGAGGTGCATGTGACCGGGGAACCACTGGATGCTCATGGGATGGAAAGGGGCGGACGGACGATGGGGAAATGGCGAAAGAGGCGATTGTGCCTTGGTGAAACCCCGGGGCGGCGCGAAGCGGCCGCTCCCTACAATCGTTTCACCTCATCACCACTGGACGCCCCATGAGCATCACCGTCAAGATCGACCTGGGTTACGAATTCGACGTCAAGGCCAAGGCGGCCGAGGTGTTCGCGCTGCTCTCGGACGTGCCCGAGTCGGTCAGCCATTTCCCCAAGGTCGAGAAACTCACCGACCTCGGCGATGGCGTCTACCAGTGGGAGATGGAGAAGGTGGGCACCTCGCAGGTCAATATCCAGACCGTCTACGCCAGCAAATACGTGAGCGACAAGGCGCGCGGCACCGTGAAATGGACCCCGGTCAAGGGCATCGGCAATGCGCAGGTGGGCGGCCACTGGAAGATCGTGGACAACAAGAAATCCACCAACCTCATGCTGTCCATCCAGGGCGAGATCGAGGTGCCGCTGCCGGGGCTCATGAAGATGGTGGTGGCCCCGGTGGTCGAGGGCGAGTTCGAGAAGCTGGTCGAGAAGTACATCGCCAACCTGATCAAGCGCTTTGGCGGGGAGGTGTAGGGACTCCCCCCTGCGCCGCTTTGCGGCTTCCCCCCTCTCTTGCGCGCCGCTGCGCGGCGCTTGGAGGGGGGACGACAGCTTGGGCCGGCGGAGCCGGACCCTCGCTGTCCCTGGGTTTTGCGCCGGCTCGCTGCGCTCGCCTCGGGAGGTGTGGTGTTTCAGGCCTTCAGGTGCTCGCGGAAGAACGCCAGGGTGCGGTCCCACGAGAGCTTGGCGGCGGCGGCGTCGTAGCGAGGCGTGGTGTCGTTGTTGAAGCCGTGCTGCGTGCCGGGGTACTGGTGGGCGGTGTAGCGCGCGCCGGCGGCCTTGAGGGCGGCTTCGTAGGCGGGCCAGGCGGCGTTGATGCGTTCGTCCACCGCCGCGAAGTGGATCAGCAGCGGCGCCTTCACCTTGGCCGCCTCTTCCACCGGCGGCTGGTTGCCGTAGTAGGGCACGGCCGCGGCCAGGTCGGGCAGTTGGGTGGCCAGGAAATGGGCCATGCCGCCGCCATAGCAGAAGCCCACCACGCCGATGCGGCCGATGCCGTCGGGCCGGGCCTGGAGCGCCCGCGCGGCGGCGAGGAAGTCCTGCCGGGTCTTGGCCTGGTCGAGCTGGGCGAACAGCGCGCGCGCCTTGTCCTCGTCGCCCGGGTAGCCGCCCAGCGGCGTGAGCGCGTCGGGCGCCATGGCCAGGAAACCCTCGAGCGCGAGGCGCCGCGCGATGTCCTCGATGTGCGGGTTCAGGCCCCGGTTCTCGTGCACCACCAGCACACCAGGCAGACGGCCGCCGGGCGGCGGGCTCGCGGGCCGGGCCACGTAGGCCTTGATCGTGCCGTGGCCGGCCGGCGAGGCCACGTTCTCCACCGCAGTCTGCACGCGCGCGTCGTTCGCGGGCACCACCTGCGCGTGGGCGAAATCCGGGCTGAGCGCGGCCAGCAAGCCGGCGGCGGTCGCGCCGCCCACGGCGAACTTCGAGGCCTTGTCCAGGAAGCCCCGGCGATCGATGTCGCCATGCACGTAGGCGTCGAAGAGGATCAGCAGTTCCTGGTCAAAATCGGCGGCGGTCAGTCTGGGCATGGGCAGCTCCTGCACAAAAGCGCAGGATAGTCCGGCGGCGCGCCGGGCGCCGGCGATGACCGAGGACCGCGTGGGGAATTGCCGTGAGCGGAACGCTCCGTCCACTCACTTCCGTTTTCCATGGCGCTGCGCGCCACCTACAACGTATGAACGCCACCCACCAGCCCAGTGCACCCGCGGAACCGGCTTTGCCGGGCCGCAGGGTGCGCCCCCCAGTGGGGGGAGGCGCCGCAGGCGCTTCGGGGGGCGTTCATTTCAATCTTTTGGGCGAGATGTATTCCTGCCGGTAGATCTCGAACGGCAGCGTGTCGGCGGCCTCGATGTCGCGCTGGCTCTGCTCCGACTGGACCGCCATCGCCTCATAGCGCACCTGCTGCTCGCCGCTCCAGTCCAGCGACAGCAGGTGCTGCCGGGTCACGGCCGACTGGGCGAGCGCGAAGGCCAGGAAATCGTCGCCATGGTGCTCGTGCATCGCCCGCAGCACGCGGGCCGAGGGCAGGCGCTGCGGCGCTTCCAGGCCGGCGCGCGCCAGCGCCAGCGCACCCGCATGCTCCACGCCGTCGTGAACGCGGTCGAGCGCCTCGGCGATGGGCTGCATCTGGTCCAGTACCTCCAACCCCCACTGCAGCAGCGGCACCGGCCGGCCGGCACGCAGCAGCTCCAGCCCCGGCTCGCGCCCGCGCGCGGCGGTCAGGTGCTGGTTGTGGGCGAGCTCGCGGATCTCGGCCGGCGTGTCCAGCGGGCTGTCGGAGAGCAGGCAGTAGAGCAGGAACACGTCGAGGAAACGCAGCGTGGAAGCCGCGATGCCGATCGGCTCGAACGGGTCGAGGTCCATCAGCCGCACTTCCACGTACTCGACGCCGCGCTCGCGCAGCGCGTGCAGCGGGCGCTCGCCGGGAAAGATCACGCGCTTGGGCCGGATGGTGCCGTAGAACTCGTTCTCGATCTGCAGCAGCGTGGTGGAGAGCTGGTTGTAGTCGCCGCCCGGGTTGCGGATGCCGACCGCCTCGTAGGCCGGCCAGGGCCGCGTGAGCGCGTTGTGCAGCGACGCGGCGTAGCCCTCCAGTCCGTTATAGCTCACCGCCAGCGTGGCCTGCGCCTCGCTCTGGTAGCCCAGCCGGCCCATGCGCAACGAGGTGCCGTGCGGCATGTACAGCGTGCGGCCGTCGCCGAGCGGCTGCAGCTCGTGCTGGCGCCCTTCGACGAAGTTCGCGCACAGCGCCGGCGAGGCGCCGAACAGCGTGAGCAGCAGGAAGGCATGGCGGCGGAAGTTGCGGATCAGCGCGAAGTACCCCTCGTTGTCCACGCCCGGCAGCGACCAGTTGTAGTGGATGCCCGAGATGGTCTGCATGCGCCGGCCATAGCGATGCGCCAGCCCCATGCGGTAGACGCTCTTGGCGCGCCCCACGTTGGACGAGCCGTAGCGGCCGATCGGGATCGTCTCGTCGGGCGGCAGCGTGCACGGCATGCTGGAGGCCCAGAGCATCTCGTCGCCCACCGCGCTCAGGCTGCGCACGGTGTACTGGTGCACCTCGGCGAGCTCGGCCAGGCAGGACGCCACGCTGCCGTGCACGCCGGTGATGAGCTCGAGCTGCGACTCGCTGTAGTCGGTCGTGATGTGGGGATGCGTGAGCGCGCTGCCCAGCGCCGCCGGGTGCGGCGTGAGGGCCAGGCGGGCGTCGGGCTGGGCGCGCAGGCTTTCCTTTTCGAGTCCGCGACGCATGCCGCGCAGTTGCTCCCCCGTGAGCGCGTCCAGCCGGAGTGGGATTGTGGTCATACAGGCGTCGTCGTGGTTCGGGTCCGGGGGCCGGAACTTAACACGGCTGGGCCATTCCCGTCGCCAACGCCCCAGAACGGGAATGTGGTATGCAGGCTCCGGCCCGCTCGTGCGCCTCCTGCGCGCGCGCCAGCCAGGCATCGATCACCGAGGGCTCGTTCACCAGCCGCAGTTCGTCGAACGCCGCCTGGGCCTGCGGGTAGTGGCGGCGCAGGCTGTTGAGCCACTGCTTGAGGCGGCCCGCGCGGTGGCGGCGCTCCACGCGGACCGCCACCCGCGCCCAGAACAGCGCGAGTAGCGGCACGATCCGCGACCAGGGCACGCCGCCGCCGGCCTGCTGTCCGCGGATGGCGAGCGCCAGTCCGGGGTCGCTCACCATGCCGCGCCCGATCATGAGCGACTCGCAACCACTCACTTCGCGGCAGCGCGCCGCGTCGGCCGCGCTCCAGATCTCACCGTTGGCGATCACCGGCATGCGGCACGAGGCCGGCAGCGCCGCCCGCACCTGCGCGATGCGCTCCCAGTAGGCCGGCGGCCGGTAGCCCTGCGCCTTGGTGCGCGCGTGCACCACCAGTTCGTCGGCCCCGGCCTCGGCGATGGCCTGCGCGCAGGCCTCGGCCACGCGGTCGTCGTTGAAGCCCAGCCGCATCTTGGCCGAGACCGGCATCCCGGCCGGCACCGCGCGGCGCACCGCGGCCACGATGCGGCCGACCAGTTCGGGCTCGTCGAGCAGCACCGCGCCGCCGCGGCTCTGGTTCACGGTCTTGGCCGGGCAGCCGAAATTGAGGTCGATGCCGGGCGGCCCCAGGCCCGCCAGCCGCGCCGCGTTCTCGGCCATGCAGACCGGGTCGGAGCCCAGCAGCTGGGGCCGCACCGGCACGCCCGCGTGGGTGCGGCCGCCCTGCGCCAGCTCAGGCACCACGCGAACGAAGGCCCGCTCGGGCAGCAGGGTGTTCGTGACGCGGATGAATTCGCTCACGCAGCGGTCGATGCCGCCGGTGCGCGTGAGCACATCGCGCAATGCGGCATCGAGCAGGCCTTCCATCGGCGCCAGCAGCAGCAACATGGCCGGTATTTCACCACGGCGCCGCAGGCGCTTCGGGGGGCGTGCATCCCGCGCTACGATGCCGCCCATGCCCCACGAATCCCGCCTGACCCACGTCCTGCGCGACCTGCTGGAGCGGCAGCGGGTGGGATCGCTCGGCACGCTGGGCATGGACGGCGCGCCCTGGGTGTCGCTCACACCGTTCGCGATCGACCACGGCTCGCGCGTGCTGGTGCTGCACGTCAGCGCGCTCGCGGCCCACACCGCCAACCTCCGGCGCGAGCCGCGCGCCTCGCTGCTGGTGGCGCAGGCCGAGGTGGCCGGCGAACCGGTGCACGCCCTGCCGCGCGCGCTGCTGGTGGTGCAGGCGCAGACGCTCCAGCCGGGCAGCCCGGCGCACCAGAGCGCGCAGGCCGCCTACCTGGCCCGCTTCCCCGAAGCCGCGCCTATGACCACGCTCGGCGACTTCAGCTTCTTCGCCCTCGCGCCGCTCGGCGCGCGCCAGATCGCGGGCTTCGGCGCGGCGCGCAGCCTGGACGCCGACGAGGTGGCGCGCGTGCTCGGCCACGCCCCGTGACCGTGCCGCTGCGGGTAATCCACGCCGACGAAGCCCTGGTCGTGCTGGACAAGCCGGCCGGGCTGCTGGCGGTGCCGGGCCGCGGACCCGACAAGCAAGACTGCCTGAGCGCCCGCGCCCAGGCCCGCTGGCCCGACGCGCGGGTGGTGCACCGGCTGGACATGGCGACCTCCGGCCTGCTGGTGATGGCGCACGGCGCGGACCACCAGCGCGCGCTGTCCCGGGCCTTCGAAGCGCGCCAGGTGCACAAGCGCTACACCGCCGTCGTGGCCGGCGTGCTGCCCAACCCCGAGCCCGGCAACGGCTGGAACACCATCGACCTGCCGCTGGCCATCGACTGGCCCAACCGCCCGCGCAGCATCGTGAGCCCGGCGCTGGGCAAGCCCAGCCTGACGCTCTGGCGGCTGGACCCCAGCCACCCGCCGCCGGCGGCCAGCACGACCCGGCTGGAACTCGAGCCGGTCACCGGCCGCACCCACCAGTTGCGCGTGCACCTGCAGGCCATCGGCCACCCCATCGTCGGCGACGCGCTGTACGCCGCCGATGCGGCGCAGCAGCTCCACGCAACCGCGCCTCGCCTGCTGCTGCACGCGCACTGGCTGCAACTGCCCCACCCGCTCGACGGCCGCCGCGTCGAGTTCCACAGCCCCTGTCCGTTCTGACCCGGCGCAGGGGGTACGATTGCCGGCACGACCGTTCCACCCCCTACCCGAACCTGGAGACCCGTTCATGAGCAGAGAAGTCGTCGTCGTCAGCGCCGTGCGCACCGCCATCGGCACCTTTGGCGGCAGCCTGAAGGACCAGCCGCCCACCGAACTCGGCGCCCTCGTGGTGCGCGAATCCCTCGCGCGCGCCAGCGTCGAGGGCAAGGACGTGGGCCACGTGGTGTTCGGCCACGTGGTCAACACCGAGCCCAAGGACATGTACCTGTCCCGCGTCGCCGCCATCAACGGCGGCTGCGCCGAAGGCACGCCGGCCTTCAACGTGAACCGCCTCTGCGGCTCGGGCCTGCAGGCCATCGTCTCGGCCTCGCAGAGCATCCTGCTCGGCGACGCCGACATTGCCATCGGCGGCGGCGCCGAGAGCATGAGCCGCGCGCCCTTCGCCAGCCTGAACACCCGCTGGGGCGCGCGCATGGGCGACACCAAGCTGATCGACATGATGGTCGGTGCGCTGCACGACCCCTTCCACACCATCCACATGGGCGTGACCGCGGAAAACATCGCCGCCAAGTGGGGCATCACGCGCGAGGACCAGGACAAGCTGGCCGTGGAAAGCCACAACCGCGCGCAGAAGGCGACCGAGGCTGGCCACTTCAAGGAGCAGATCGTTCCGGTCATGCTCAAGAGCCGCAAGGGCGAGACCGCCTACGCCACCGACGAGCACTTCCGCCCCGACGCCACGCTGGAGGACATGGCCAAGCTCAAGCCGGTGTTCCTGAAGGAGAACGGCACCGTGACCGCCGGCAACGCCTCCGGCCTCAACGACGCCGCCGCGGCCGTGGTGCTGATGGAAGCGGCCACCGCCAAGGCCCGCGGCCTGGCGCCGATGGCGCGCCTGGTGGCCTATGCGCACGCGGGCGTGGACCCCAAGTACATGGGCATCGGCCCGGTCCCGGCCTCGAAGCTGGCGCTGCAGAAAGCCGGCCTGACGGTCAAGGACCTCGACGTGATCGAGGCCAACGAGGCCTTTGCCGCCCAGGCTTGCGCGGTCACGCGCGACCTCGGCCTGGACCCGGCCAAGGTCAACCCGAACGGCTCGGGCATCTCGCTGGGTCACCCGATCGGCGCCACCGGCGCGCTGATCACCGTCAAGGCGCTGCACGAGCTGCGGCGCGTGCAGGGCCGCTACGCGCTGGTCACCATGTGCATCGGCGGCGGCCAAGGGATCGCGGCGATCTTTGAGAGGGTGTGACACCCCCCTGCGCGCCTTCGGCGCCTCCCCCCTCTCTGGCGCGCCGCTGCGCGGCGCTTGGAGGGGGGACGACAGCTCGGGCCGGCGAAGCCGGACCCTCGCTGTCCCTGGGTTGAGGCTTCTTCACTCGCTGCGGGTCGCACTCCGGTGCGGCAGTGGTACACCCGTTCGTCGCCCCGGCCGGCCTGCCGGTCTTGCAATGGCCGCTTGCAGGCCCCATGCTTGGCCTTGTCCGGATGTTCCCGGTCGGCAATGTGGTCTGGTGGAGGTAGCGTCATGTTGTTGTGGAAACGACTCTCGGTGATCTGGCTGGCGGTGCGCGGCGACGCGCGCCGGCTCTGGCATGCCCTGCGCCACCCCAGCGCGCCCGGCTGGCTCAAGGCGGGCACCGCGGCCATCGTGCTCTACCTGCTCTCGCCTTTCGACCTGATCCCCGACATGCTGCCCTTCATCGGGGTGGTGGACGACCTGGTCATCGTACCGCTGGCGATGCGCTGGCTGCTGGCGCGGCTGCCGGCGAACGTTCGAGCCGATGTGGAGGCACGGATGGGCGCCCAGACCACTGGCTAAACGGGCCGAGCGAAGCGAGGCGACGCGACGCAAAACCCAGAGACAGCGAGGGTCCGGCTCCGTCGCTCACTCTCCCTGGAA
This sequence comes from uncultured Hydrogenophaga sp., assembly GCA_964487025.1. Classification (GTDB taxonomy): domain Bacteria; phylum Pseudomonadota; class Gammaproteobacteria; order Burkholderiales; family Burkholderiaceae_C; genus Hydrogenophaga. The sequence continues at coordinate 15,023 of CAZAPJ010000039.1, read as the reverse complement.
CCCGCCCCGCCGATACGTCACCACCAGCGTGTCGCGCCAGCCCAGGGCATCGGCCTCAAGCGGCTGGATCGGCGTGCTCTCGTGGATCACGCGCGCGTCGTCGAGCAGCAGCAGCGACCAGGGTTCGCGCAGCGTGAAGCGCTGGCCGGCCGGGCCATGGGCGTCGAACACGCGGCTTTCGCCGCCCTTGATGCCGTGGCGCTCGACCATGAAGACCGCGACCAGGTCGACGCCGTCGCGGTGCGCGCCTTCGGGCGTGGGGCGGCCGATGCCGTCGGTGGTGTCGATGCGGAACACGTGCGCTTCCACGAACCAGGGCTGCGGGGCGCCGCCCCGCAGGTGGCTGGCGGCTTCGGCCAAGCGAACCAGCAGGCGGTTCCATGCGGGCAGGGCCAGCGTGGCGGGCGGTATGGGTTCGAACCAGCGCTGCATGCCGCCATGCAGCGCGTTGTATTCCAGCGGCTGCCAGTGCGCGCGGTGCGGCACCTGCTGCACCTGCGCGCCGTCGACCACGAAGCAGCCATGGCGCCGGCGGCGGTAGCGGCCGCCGTCCTTGAGGTAGGCGTCGGCCGGCAGGTCGTTCCAGGCCTGGTGCAGGGCATCGAGTTCGCCCGGTCCGGCGGACAGCCAGCCGGCCACGTCGGCGGCGCCGAGCAGGGCATAGCCCGCAGTCCGCAGGGCGTCGTCCAGGCCGGACGGCGGCACGGTGGGTGGCTGGAATTCGCTGGTGGTGGCGGTCATGGCGGGGCAGTGTAGCCCTGGGGGTGGCGGCCCGCCCCGGGCATGGGCTTTCTTCCCGCCGCTTTTCTGCGCTGGATCAAACCGCGGCGGGCCGGCGCCTGCGAAGCTCGGGCGCCTGGACGTGCGCGCATACGTGCAGAATGCGCCGTCGCGCCCAGCGTGCAGCGAACGCAGACCCCCCTGAGGAGACCGACATCATGCCCACCGGCGCCGAGGACCACCCGCACGAAGCACCGCCCGAGACCGCGCCAGGCGGCCAGCCGCCCCGCGCCGCGTCGGTGTTCGACCTCCAGCTGGCCGACCTGCGCGCCGGCGACCCGCTGCGCTGGCTGCGCCTGGGCTGGGCCGACTTCCGGCGCTGCCCGCGCATCGGCCTGTTCTACGGCCTGTGCTTCTTCCTCATGGGCCATGCGCTGCTGGCGGTGTTCCAGGCCGCGCCCGCCTACGTGCTGGCGCTGAGCGCGGGCTTCCTGCTGATGGGGCCTTTCCTCTGCCTGGGCCTGTACCACGCGAGCCGCACGCTGCAGAAGGGCGGCACGCCCCGGCTGCACCGCTCGCTGACGGCCTGGCAGCCCACGCTGGGCACGATGTCGATCTTCGCGGGCGTGCTGCTGATCCTGGAGATGCTCTGGGGCCGGGCCGCGCTGGTGGTGTTCGCCGTCACCTTCAACACCATGCCGTCCACCGAGAACCTGCTGGCCCAGTTGCTGAGCCCGGAGAACATCGAGTTCCTGATCACCTACACGGTGGTGGGCGGCCTGTTCGCAGGCCTGATCTTCGTCACCAGTGCGATCTCCATCCCCATGATCCTGGACCGCCAGGTCGACGCGATCTCGGCCGGGCTGACCAGCATCCGCGCCTGCCTGCAGAACCCGGGCGTGATGCTGTGGTGGGGCCTGCTGATCACCGCACTGATCGCGCTGGCGATGCTGCCCTGGTTCCTCGGCCTGTTCGTGGTCGGCCCGGTGGTGGGGCACGCGACCTGGCACGCGTACCGGCAGATCGTGCCGCCACAGCCCGCGGGGCCGGAGCCGCGCCCGGGCAACGTCAATCCAGCTTGATGTCGGCGTCCTTGATGAGCGCGGACCAGACGCGGCTGTCGGCCTCGGTCATCGCGGCGAGCTGCCCCGGCGTGCTGCCGAAGACCTTGTAGCCCTGCCCGGACAGGCGCGCGCTGATGGCCGGGTCTTTCAGGACCTGGACGATGACGTCGCTCAACCGGTTCACGATCGCGGGCGGGGTCTGCGACGGCGCGAACACCCCGAACCACGACGTGACGTCGTACCCGGGTACGCCCGCCTCCACGAACGTGGGCACCTGCGGCGCCAGTTCGCTGCGTTCGCGCCCCGTGGTCCCCAGCAGCGACACCTTTCCTGCCCTCGATTGCGGCAAGGTGGTGGAGGGCAGGTCGAACATCATGGAAATGTTCCCGGCAATCACGTCCGCCATCGCGGGCGCATTGCCCTTGTAGGCCACGTGCGTCATCTCGATGCCCGCCATCTTTTCCAGCAGGGCGCCCGCCAGATGGTTGGAGGTTCCGTTGCCCGCGGAGCCGTAGGAGAGCTTGCCGGGATGGCGCTTGGCGTAGGCGATCAGATCGCCCAGGGTGGAAAACTGCAACCCCGGATGGGCCGACAGGAACATCGTGTAGGACGCGGCACTGGAGACCGGCGCAAAGTCCTTGACCTGGTAGGGCAGCCTCGAATACAGCGACGGGTTGATCACCAGGGTGCCGCTCGCGGTGAACAGCAGCGTGTATCCATCGGCAGGCGACTTGGCCACGCTTTCCACGCCGATGATGCCTCCCGCCCCCGGCTTGTTCTCCACCACGACGGCCTGCTTGAGCTGATCCTGCATCCCCTGCGCGAGCGCCCTGGCCAGCACGTCCGTGGGGCCTCCGCTGCCATAGGGCACGACCAAGCGGATGGGCCGGTTGGGCCAATCCTGCGCATGCGCCGCCAGCAGCGTCATCGCGGCGGCGCCGCAAAGCAGCCTTTTGAAATGGCGCTTGAGGCCACTCATGAAGTTCACCCACATATTCGTCTCCTTTTGATGAAATGGTTCGGGTATTCCCGGGTCGGCATTCGCGGCTCCCGGCCACCGCCTTCAAGCCAGCAGCGGCCCGGCCGTCGACAGCGGAACAGGCTGCCCGGACAGCAGCAACCGCTCCACTTCGCTCTCGTGCGCCGGCAGGAGGTCGTTCTGGCCCATGCGATGCCGCAGCACCTGGCGGCTGATGAGAAGGCGCCTGGCGTCGCCCACCTTCTCGCCCAGGCGAGCGCCTTCGCCCGCGAGCAGCGCGGCGGTCACGGCGTGATACATGCGGGAGGCGGCCTCGCGGCTGTCGGCCGCGCCCTCGATCGTGGCGCTGCAGGCGCTCATGAAATCGCGCGCCTGCTCCAGGGTCTTCAGCAATCGCGCCAGGAATGCCGGCGCAATTCCCCGAGATGCCTGCAGCCACTCGGTCATCGACTCGACCACCGCGTTGTGCCCGCCCTCCTTGCCCGCCGCGCGCTGCACGGCGTCCAGTGCGTTGATGTTGCTCGTGCCTTCCCACAGCACGCCGATGTGGGCGTCGCGGACCAGCCGCTCGTTGACGAAATCCTCGATGTAGCCGTTGCCCCCGCGAACTTCCATGGCCCCCGTGGCCACGCGCAGGTTGTCCCGGCAGGATCGGAACTTGAAGAGCGGCGTCAGCAGGCGCTGCTCAAGCTGCGCCCGCACGTCCCCTTCGTCGGCCCGCTGCATGACCGCTGCGGCGTGAACGAACATCGACAGGGCCTGCTCGGTGGGCAGCATGAGCTTCATGAGCTGCCGGCGGTGCAAGGGGTGGTCGATCAGCCGGCGGCGGAACGCGACCCGGTGCTGGGACACCACCATGGCCTCGTTCCAGCAGCGGCGCATCATGGCGGCGGCGCGCACCCCGTGGGACAGGCGCGAGAGGTTCACCTGATCGAGCATCTGCTTCAGGCCACGGCTCACGTCGCCGACCAGGTACGCCAATGCCCCGTCGAACAGGACTTCGCCACTCGGCATGGAGCGGGTGCCCATCTTGTCTTTCAGGCGCGCGATGCGGTACCGGTTGCGGCTGCCATCCTCCAGGCGGCGCGGCATGGCAAACAACCCCAGGCCTTTCGTTCCGGACTCGGCGCCTTCCGGCCGGGCCAGAACCAGCACCACATCCGCATCGACCGCCGAGCAAAACCATTTGTCGCCGTGAAGGCGCCAATGCGCTCCGTCGAAGGTGGCCCGCAACCGGTTCGTCCCGACATCCGATCCGCCCGTGCGCTCGGTCATGAACTGCGTCCCCTTGAGCAGCCGAGCCGGATCGACGCTGGTCATGCCGGGCAGGAAGCGCCGCTTGAGGTCGGCATCGCCATACCGCTCGATCAGGTAGGTCGAGCTGTCGGTCACGCTGATGGGACACATCAGTCCGAATTCCGCCTGGACGAACAGGTACTGAAAGGCGTACTTCGCGAGCGGGGGATAGCGCTGCGGCAAGCCCAGCACGCCCTCGGTGCGGGACATGGCGTGAATGCCGAAGTCGCAGTAGGCGATCTTCTCCATCTCCCGGTAGGCGGGGTGGTAGTCGATCCAGTCCTCGTCCAAGCCGAAGCGCGAGCGCGTGCGCAGCACCGGCTTGTTGCGTTCCTTGTCCGCAATGGCCGCGAGTTCGTCCAGGCGCCCCCCTGCGATCCCCCCCAGCCGGTGCAGATGCGGCGTCAGGAAATCCATCATCGGCCGCGGCAGGCGCAAGGCCATCAGGTCCGAAAAGCCGCGGTCGATCTCATAGAAATTCATCCCCCGGCAATCGGGAGAAACCAGCTCCTGCACGGGCGCATCCGCCGCGTGTGCCGGGTCGGGGCCACGGGCCTCATGGGGAAAAAGCAACGACGTCACAGAAGGGGCCTCGCATCAAATCAACGGTTCGGCGCGACTCTAGGCCCGCGTCTGCGCAGAAGCCAGGACCCTTCCGCAGAGTGGAACAGTCATTGAGGTTTGCGCGACCGGGCTGTACATAATCCGGATCGCACAACACGGAGAAGCACAAGATGCGCGGCGCGCTTTCCCACATACGCGTACTGGATCTGACCCGCATCCTCGCAGGGCCCTGGTGCACGCAGAACCTGGCGGACATGGGCGCCGACGTCATCAAGGTCGAGCGCCCGGGGGTGGGCGACGACACCCGCAGCTGGGGCCCTCCATGGCTGAAGGACGGGCATGGAGAACCGCTGCCGGACTCGACCTATTTTTCCTCCACCAACCGGGGCAAGCGGTCCGTCACCATCGACATCTCGACCTCGCAGGGGCAGCAGATCATTCGCCAGCTCGCGCAGCGCTGCGATGTCGTCGTGGAGAACTACAAGGTGGGCGACCTGAAACGCTACGGGCTCGACTACGAAAGCCTCAAGCAGGTGAACCCGGCCCTCGTGTACTGCTCCATCACCGGCTTCGGCCAGACCGGCCCGTACTCGCACCGCCCGGGCTATGACTTCGTCTTCCAGGGCATGGGGGGGCTCATGAGCATCACGGGCGAAAGGGACGACCTGCCCGGAGGGGGGCCGCAGAAGGTGGGCATCGCCGTCGCCGACATCACCACCGGCATGTACGCGACCGTGGCCATTCTGGGCGCGCTGGTACATCGCGCGCAAACAGGTGTCGGCCAGTACCTCGACATGGCGCTGCTCGACTGCATCGTGGCGTTCGGGTCCAACCAGATCGCCGGCTACTTCGCCACCGGCAAGCTGCCCAAACGGTACGGGAACGCCCACGCCAACGCCGTGCCCTACGGCGTTTTCGACACGACCGACGGGCAGATCATCCTGGCCGTCGCCAACGACAGCCAATGGCGCAACTTCTGCACGGCGATGCAGTTGCCCACCCTGATGCAAAACCCCGACTTCTCGACCACGCCGCAACGCCTGATCCACCGCGAACAGCTCATCCCCCTGGTGGCGCAGGCACTCCGGAACACCGAGCGGGACGAGGTCCTCGCCCGGCTGGAAGCGCACGGCGTGCCCTGCGGCTCCATCAACGACTATGCGCAGGTATTCAGCGATCCCCAGGTGCAGGCGCGCCAGTTGAGGACGGACATCCCCCACCCGGACGGCCACTGCGTGAGCACCGTCGCCAGCCCGCTCCGGTTCTCCGAGACGCCGGCGCGCGCCGACCTGGCCCCGCCCCGCCTCGGCCAGCACACGGACGAGGTGCTGGCCGGGTTGCTGCACCTGTCGGACCAGGAACTGAGCCGGCATCGGCAGCAGGGCGTCATCTGACCGGCCGCCGATGAGCGACGCCTCCACCCTCCGTTCGCCATCGGCGCAGGACCGCCAGATCGTCCACGCGCTGGCCCGGGGCTTGTCCCTGCTGGCAAGCTTCCGGGTCAACCGGCCGCTCATGACGAACGGCGAGCTGTCTGCGGCGGTCGGCCTTCCGCGCTCCTCCGTTTCGCGCCTGTGCCACACCCTCGTGAAGCTGGGCTACCTGGAGTACGACAGCCGCCGCAGGGCCTATCGGCTCGGCGCCAAGGTCCTGTCCATCAGCTACGCGATGCTCGGCGGGATGGCGCTCAGGGCATTGACGCTGCCGCACATGAAGGCGCTGGCCGAACGTTCCAACAGCCTGGTGTCCCTGGCCACCTGCGAGAACTACAGCATGCTCATCATCGACGTGGTCATGGCCTCGAAGACGCTGGCCCTGCCCCTCGAGATCGGCTCGCACGTGTCTCTCGACACGAGCGCCATGGGCCGGGCCTACCTGGCCTCCTGCAGCGCGGCGGAACAGAAGGCCATCATGCAGCACCTCGCCAGCGACCAGAAGCGCAACCCCGACGAGCTTCGCACCATGAAGGCCAGGATTCAGGCGAGCTTCCGGGAGCAGGGCTACTGCACGTCCATCCACGAGTGGCGCAATGGCGTCACCGGCGTCGCGGTACCGCTGTACCTCAAGCACTTCGGCCGCCGGCTGGTGCTTTCCTGCGGCGGCTCGATCCGCCAGCTCACGCCCGAACGCATCGCCAACCACATTGCACCGGCCCTGATACACACCGCAAGCGAAATCGAGAAGGCCAGCGAAGCACTGCGGCACTAGGGCCTGACCCGGGCTCAACCACACGGCCGCCGCAACGCCGCCCATGGGCTTCTGCGGCAGGCATACCTCGGCGCGCGGCGGGGCACAGCGCCATGAGCAATTTGCATGGCCATTCCCTCGTAAACCCCGATCCGCCGTGCTGGATGGGGCAATAAATTGGGCCGCGGCCGGGGGCATGCACCCCATCGGTGCACACCAGCGCCCGGCTGATTCCTTTGCAACCCAGATGGAGCGAACCGATGATGAAGATGACTTCCCTGAAACTCGCGGCCCTCAGCCTTGCCGCGTCCGCGGCGGCCCTGACAAGCCTGCCTGCCCATGCGGGCAAGGATCTCGATGCCATCAAGAAGCGCGGCGAGCTGATCTGTGGCGTGAACACCGGCCTGGCCGGCTTCTCCCAGGCCGACAGCCAGGGCCGCTGGAGCGGCCTGGACGTGGACGTGTGCCGCTCGGTCGCGGCCGCGATCCTGAACGACCCGAACAAGGTGCGCTACGTGCCCCTGAACGCGTCGCAGCGCTTCACCGCGCTGCAATCGGGCGAGGTCGACCTGCTCGCGCGCAACACCACCTGGACGCTGACCCGCGATGCCTCGCTCGGCCTGCACTTCGTCGGCGTGACCTTCTATGACGGCCAGGGGTTCATGGTGCCCAAGAGCCTGAACGTCAAGAGCGCGCGCGAGCTCAAGGGCGCCACGGTGTGCGTGCAGTCGGGCACCACGACCGAGCTGAACCTGAGCGACTTCTCGCGCGCCAACAACCTGAACCTGCGCCCGGTGGTGTTCGCCGAGCTGGCGGCCACCAACGCGGCCTACTTCGCGGGCCGCTGCCAGGCCTACACCACCGACGCCTCGGGCCTGGCCTCGATCCGCTCCAAGGAAGCGGCCAAGCCCGACGACCACGTGATCCTGCCCGAGCTGATCTCCAAGGAGCCGCTGGGCCCGGCCGTGCGGCGCGGCGACGACGAGTTCTTCTCGGTCGTGAAATGGGTCGGCTATGCGCTGCTGGAAGCGGAGGAGCTGGGCGTCACGCAGGCCAACGTCGACCAGATGAAGCGCGAGAGCAAGAACCCCAACGTGCTGCGCCTGCTCGGCGGCGGCACCGAGGACACCGGCAAGCTGCTCGGGCTGGACAAGGATTGGGCCGTACGCGCCATCAAGGCCGTGGGCAACTACGGCGAGAGCTACCAGCGCAACATCGTCCCGATCGGCCTGCCGCGCGGCGCGAACGAGCTGTGGACCAAGGGCGGGCTGATGTACCCGATGCCGGTGCGGTGACGGCCGCCGCCACGCCCGGCCAAGCCTGAACGCCCCGGGTGCCGGCCGGCACCCGGGGCATCCGTCCAGACACAGGCCCGGCTCGCGCCCGCTCACCGGTTGCCGCCAGCCTGCCTTTTGCCCCTGGAGACCGCCTTGAGCCCCTCCCGCCCCCCAACACGCCGGGTCTGGTCGTGGCGCAGCCGCGCCGCGCGAGGCCTGGTCTACCAGTTCATCGCCCTCGTGGCCATTGCCTGCGCGGTCTGGTTCCTGGCGCACAACACGCAGGAAAACATGCGCATGCGCGGCATCCAGAGCGGGTTCGACTTCCTGCGGTCGGCCGCGGGCTTCGACATCGGCGAAGCCATGGTCGAATACAGCCCGACCGAGTCGTACGGCAAGGCGATCTGGGTCGGCGTGCTCAACACGCTGCGCGTGGCCATCATCGGCATCGTGCTGACCACCGTGCTGGGCGTGCTGATCGGCGTCGGGCGCTTCTCGCGCAACGGGCTGGTGCGCGGCCTGTGCTACGGCTACGTCGAGCTGTTCCGCAACGTGCCGATCCTGCTGCAGATGCTGATGTGGTACCTGTTCTTCGTCGAGGTGCTGCCCCAGCCCAACCAGGCCTGGAACCTGGCCGACCGGTTCTTCCTCAGCAAGGACGGCTTCTCGTTCCCGCGCCCCGCGGCCGGCGCGGGCTACGCCTGGGTCCTGGCCGGCGCCGTGGCCGGCGCGGCGGGGGCCTGGCTCTGGCGCCGCTGGGCGCAGCACCGCTTCGAGCTCACGGGCCAGGACCGCCACCGCTCCTGGCCCGCCGTGGGCATCGTGCTGGCGGGCGCGCTGGCCGGCTGGTTCGCGGGCGGGCGGCCAACCGATTGGTCGGTGCCCGAGCGGCTCGCGTTCATGATCGACGGCGGCGCCAGCATGTCGCCCGAGTTCCTCGCGGTGCTGATCAGCCTAACGGTCTACACGGCGGCGTTCGTGGCCGAGGTGGTGCGCGCGGGCATCCAGTCGGTCAGCCTGGGGCAGAAGGAAGCCGCGGCGGCGCTGGGCCTGCCGCCGCGCCTGACCATGAAGCGGGTGGTGCTGCCGCAGGCCATGCGCGTGATCATTCCGCCGCTGACCAACCAGTACCTGAACCTCACGAAGAACTCGTCGCTGGCGGTGGCGGTGGGCTACCCGGACGTGGTGTCGATCGCCTACACCACGCTGAACCAGACCGGCCGCGCCGTCGAGTGCATCGCGATCATCATGCTGGTGTACCTCAGCACCTCGCTGTCCACGTCGCTGGTCATGAACGCGTACAACCAGCGCGTGGCCATCAAGGAGCGATGACATGAGCACCTCGCCCGCCTCGCCGTCCCCCTCCTCTTCCTCCTTCACGCCGATCGCGGCCCGGCCCTCGCCCGTGCGCACCCGCGGCGCCTTGCCCTGGATCCGGCGCAACCTGTTCGGTGGCTGGCTCAGCACGCTGGCGACGGTCGGCCTCGCGGCGCTGGCGCTCTACTGGCTGCCGGCGCTGCTGAACTGGGGCCTGTTCAGGGCGGTGTTCCAGGCCGACGCGGACGCCTGCCAGGCCGCGCGCGGCGTCGGCGCCTGCTGGGGCGTGGTGACCGAGAAGTACCGCATCATCCTGTTCGGCCGTTTTCCCTACGACGAGCAGTGGCGCCCGCTGATCGCGACCAGCCTGATGGTGGGCGCCCTGGTGGTGAGCTGCATCCGGTGGTTCTGGAAGCCCTGGCTGGCGCTGCTGTGGATCGTGGTCCTGGGCGTATTCTTCACGCTCATGGGCGGCGGCGTGCTGGGCCTGGCCCCGGTGCGCACCGCGCTCTGGGGCGGCCTGCCGCTGACGGTGCTGCTGGCCACGGTCTCCATCTTCCTGGCCTTCCCGCTCTCGATCGCGGTGGCGCTGGGGCGGCGCAGCCACCTGCCCGCGATCCGCAGCGCCTGCGTCATCTACATCGAGCTGATCCGCGGTGTGCCGCTGATCTCGGTGCTGTTCATGGCCTCGTTCATGTTCCCGCTGTTCATGCCGCAGGGCGTGAGCATCGACGTGCTGCTGCGCGTGATCGTCGGCATCACGCTGTTCGCGGCCGCCTACATGGCCGAGATCGTGCGCGGCGGGCTGCAGGCGATCCCCAAGGGCCAGATCGAGGCGGCCGAGTCGCTCGGCCTGGGCTACTGGCAGACGCAGCGCAAGATCGTGCTGCCGCAGGCGCTGGCGATGGTGGTGCCCGGCATGATGAACAACTTCATCGCCATCTTCAAGGACACCTCGCTGGTGACCATCGTCTCGATGTACGAACTGGCCGGCGCGCTGGCACTGGCGCTCAACTCCGACATCCACTGGCGCCCGTTCAAGATCGAAGCCTACCTGTTCATCACCGGGATCTATTTCATCTTCTGCTTCGCCATGTCCCGCTACAGCCTGTGGGTGGAGAAGCAGCTTTCGGCCAGCAAAAGTAGATGACACCCCCCTGCGCCGCTTTGCGGCTTCCCCCCTCTCTGGCGCGCCGCTGCGCGGCGCTTGGAGGGGGACGACATCTCGGACCGGCGAAGCCGGACCCTCGCTGTCTCTGGGTTTTGGGTTTCCTCGCTCCGGAGGCCGTGTCTTCTCTCCCCTCGCCGTTTCACTCCGGCAAATGGGATTAATGGTTATCTGAAGGACGCTTCCATGACGGAACCCATCATCACCTTCGACAAGGTCAACAAGTGGTACGGCAACGACTTCCACGTGCTGCGGGACATCGACCTCTCGGTGGCCAAAGGCGAGCGCATCGTGATCTGCGGGCCTTCGGGGTCGGGCAAGTCCACGCTGATCCGCTGCATCAACCGGCTGGAGGAGCACCAGCAAGGCCGGCTGGTCGTCGACGGCATCGAGCTCGGCGACGACATCAAGGCGATCGACACCGTGCGCCGCAACGTCGGCATGGTGTTCCAGCAGTTCAACCTGTTCCCGCACCTGACCGTGCTGGAGAACCTCACGCTCTCGCCGATGTGGGTCGGCAAGATGCCCAAGCAGGCGGCCGAGGAAAGGGCCATGGCCCAACTCGAGCGCGTGCGCATCGCCGAGCAGGCGAGGAAATACCCGCTGCAGCTCTCGGGCGGTCAGCAGCAGCGGGTGGCGATCGCGCGCGCCCTGTGCCTCACGCCCAAGATCATGCTGTTCGACGAGCCCACTTCGGCGCTCGATCCGGAGATGATCAAGGAGGTGCTGGACGTGATGATCGAGCTGGCCGGCCAGGGCATCACCATGCTGTGCGTGACGCACGAAATGGGGTTTGCCAAGGCGGTGGCCGACCGCGTGATCTTCATGGACCAGGGCCAGATCGTCGAGCAGAACACGCCCGACGCGTTCTTCAGCCATCCGAAGAACGAACGCAGCCAGGATTTCCTCTCCAAGATCCTGGGGCATTAAGGGCTCCCCCCTGCGCGCCTTCGGCGCTCCGTGCCGCCGTCGGAACCGGCTGCTCTTCAGGCACGTCCAAGCCTGCGCAGGCAGGCTTGGAGGGGGGACGACATCTTGGGCCGGCGAAGCCGGACCCTCGCCGTCTCTGGGTTTTGCGCTGCTTCGTTCGCTGTGGGTCGTGCTCCGGCTGTGGAAAGGGCAATGACGGTTTGAGCCAGCCGAGGACCCCGGAGGTATGGGTTACATTAATAACCCGCCGGTCATTAAAATACCATGCCTTCCTCTCGCCGCCCCACCGCCGCGCCCGCAGCCTCCGAGCGCGAGGCTGCGCCGCGCCAGCGCCGTGCGCGGCGCAAGGAGGCGCGGCCGGGCGAGCTGATCGACGCGGCGCTGCAGCTCTTCGTCGAGAAGGGGTTCGCGGCGACCCGCGTGGAGGAGGTGGCGGCGCGCGCCGGGGTGTCCAAGGGCACGCTGTTCCTGTACTTCCCGAGCAAGGAAGAGCTTTTCAAGGCGGTGGTGCGCGAGAACATCGCGGGGCGCTTCGCCGAATGGAACCAGGAGCTGGCCCAATTCAGCGGCGGCAGCGCCGAGCTGGTGCGCTACGCCATGCATGTCTGGTGGGAGCGCATCGGCATGACCGCGGCCTCGGGCATCACTAAGCTGGTGATGAGCGAATCCGGCATGTTTCCGGAAATCGCGGCCTTCTACCAGCAGGAGGTGATCACCCCCGGGCACGATCTGCTGCGCCGCATCCTGCAACGCGGCATCGACCGCGGCGAGTTCCGGCCGATGCCGCTGGACTACGCGGTCTACAGCCTGATCGCGCCCATGATCTTCCTGCTGATGTGGAAGCACTCGATGTCGCCGTGCTGTCCGCCGTCCGAGCGCATCGACCCCGTGGCCTTCATCGACAACCAGGTGAACCTGCTGCTGCGCGGCATGCTCGTGCCCTCATGACCGCCACCCGACCGCGCCGCGCCTGGCTCCCCTGGCTCCTGCTCGCCCTGCTCGTGCTGGGCGTCGCGTTCGGCGTGGCGCGTGCGCTGGAAACGCGCAAGGCGCGCGCCGAGGCCGCGCAGGCCGCGGCGCAGGCCCTGCAGCAGGCGCCGGTCTACACCCTCGCGCCCGGCGACGTGGTGACCGCCCAGCGGCTGGAGCTCACGCAGGTGGTGGCCCTATCGGGGTCCATCGAGGCGCTGCAGACGGCGGCCGTGAAGGCGCGCGCGGCGGGCGAAATCCAAGGTTTGAGCAAACGCGAGGGCGACGCGGTGCGGGCCGGCGAGGTGCTCGCCCGCATCGACAGCACCGAGGCCCAGGCGCGCGTACGGCAGGCCGAGCAGCAGGCGCAGGCGGCCCAGGCGCAGGCCGGCATCGCCCGCCGCGCGCTGGACAACAACCAGGCCCTGGTGCAGCAGGGCTTCATCTCCGCCACCGCGCTGGAGACCTCGGTCAACAACCTGGCCGCGGCCGAGGCCAACCACCGCGCCGCGCTGGCCGCGCTGGACCTCGCGCGCAAGGGCCTGGCCGACACCACGCTGCGCTCGCCGCTGACCGGCCAGGTCTCGGCCCGGCTGGTGCAGAACGGCGAACGCGTGGGCGTGGACACGCGCGTGGTCGAAGTGGTGGACCTGTCGGCGTTCGAGCTGGCCGCGGCGATCGCACCGACCCAGGCCACCGCGGTGCGCGTGGGCCAGCCCGCGCGCCTGGTGATCGAAGGGCTGGCCGAGCCGGTGCAGGCCACGGTCGCGCGCATCAACCCCAGCGTGCAGGCCGGCAGCCGCAGCGTGCTGGTCTACCTGCGCGTGCCGGCGGCACCCGGCATGCGGCAGGGCCTGTTCGCCCACGGCCAACTGGCCACGGGTTCGGTGCAGGCGCTGGCGGTGCCGGCTTCGGCGCTGCGCAACGACAAGCCCCAGCCCTACGTGCAGCAGGTGCTCGACGGCAAGGTGCGGCACCTGACCGTGGCCGCCGGGGCCAGCGGACTGCACGGCAGCGAGCCAATGCGCGAGGTGCCCGGCCTCGCCGAGGGCGATCGCGTGCTCAGCGCTCAGGCCGGGCTGATCCGCGAAGGCACGGCCGTGCGGCTCGCCGCCGACTGAAGCACCGGGCCGCGCCGCCATGTGGTTCACCCAGGTCTCGCTGCGCAACCCGGTGTTCGCCACCATGGTGATGCTGGCCTTCGTGGTACTCGGGGTGTTCTCCTTCCAGCGCCTGCAGGTCGACCAGTTCCCGAACATCGACTTCCCGGTCGTGGTGGTCACCGTCGAGTACCCGGGCGCCTCGCCCGAGATCGTGGAGTCCGAGGTCACGAAGAAGGTCGAGGAGGCGGTCAACGCGATCGCCGGCGTCAACACCCTGAGCTCGCGCAGCTACGAGGGCCAGTCGGTCGTCATCATCGAGTTCCAGCTCACGGTGGACGGGCGCAAGGCGGCCGAGGACGTGCGCGAGAAGGTCGCAATCCTGCGCCCGGCCCTGCGCGAGGAGGTGCGGGAGCCGCGCGTGCTGCGCTTCGACCCGGCCAGCCGCGCGATCTGGTCGCTGGCGGTGATCCCGCAAGCCGCCGAGGGGCAGCAGGCGCCCGACGCCGTGCAGCTCACCACCTGGGCCGAGCAGGTGCTCAAGAAACGGCTGGAGAACGTGCGCGGCGTCGGCTCGGTCACGCTGGTGGGCCCCACGCGGCGCGCGGTCAACATCGACCTCGACCCGGCGGCCATGGAGGCGCTGGGCGTGACCACCGAACAGGTGAGCGCGGCGGTGCGCGGCGAGAACCAGGACCTGCCGATGGGCACGCTCAAGAGCGGCGACACCGAGCACGTGGTGCAGCTGCTCTCGCGGCTGCGCGACCCGAAGGATTTCGAGCAGATCATCGTCGCGCGCCGCGGCGGCCAGCCGGTGCGGCTGGGGCAGGTGGCCGCCGTGAGCGACGGCACCGAAGAGGTGGAGAGCCTGGCGCTCTACAACGGCCAGCGCACGCTGCTGCTGCAGGTGCAGAAGGCGCAGGACGAGAACACCATCGCGGTCACCGACGGCCTCAAGGCCGCCGTGGCCGCGCTCGCCGCCGAGCTGCCGCCGGGCGTGCGGCTGGAGCAGATCGCCGACGGCTCGCGGCCGATCCGCGTCTCGGTGAAGAACGTGCGCCAGACCCTGATCGAGGGCGCGCTGCTCACGGTGCTGATCGTGTTCCTGTTCCTGAACTCCTGGCGCTCGACCGTCATCACCGGCCTGACGCTGCCGATCGCCCTGATCGGCACCTTCTTCTTCATGAACCTGCTCGGGTTCACCATCAACATGGTCACGCTGATGGCGCTCACGCTCTCGGTCGGCCTGCTGATCGACGACGCCATCGTGGTGCGCGAGAACATCGTGCGCCACGCGCAGATGGGCAAGACGCCGTTCGACGCCGCGATGCAGGGCACGCAGGAGATCGGCCTGGCCGTGCTCGCCACCACGCTGTCGATCGTGGCGGTGTTCCTGCCGATCGGCTTCATGGGCGGCATCATCGGCAAGTTCTTCCACGAGTTCGGCATCAC
>CAZAPJ010000038.1:0-41957 GCA_964487025.1 uncultured Hydrogenophaga sp. | reverse complement strand
ACGGTGATGGCCTGACTTAAACCAAACAGCCTCCGCGAATCCCGGGGCGATTCAGTATGGTGAAAGCAGCGCTTTGCACCAGAGTGCCGCGACTGTGCCCCAAGGAGATCGTGGCAGTTGTGTCTCGCAACTTTGTTAGGTCAGCGTAGAGCTCGGCTGCGTTTGTGTAGCCAAGGAAGTTGGCCAGACCATAGTCGGCACTTTCCAAGATCTTTTCGTAGGCCACGCCCAGCAGTTCCGAGAGGGTGTTGCTGGCTGGAGCAATGTGCATCAGATAGAGGGTTGTAGGCTTGTTCCCTGTTTCCTCGTTCGGTATGCTGTTCTGAAACGCCAACTCCGCGCCACGCTTCTCGTCGTTGAGGATGCCGTTGACGGCCAGGATCGAATCTGCAGGCGCATTGGCGATTTCTTCTTTGGTTGCTTCCGAACGCACCAGAAGCTCTGGGTTGCTCACACAGTTTTGTCCTGCCGGACACTCCACCTTGATCAGCTTGGGCGTTGCCTGCATGCGCGAGCGATAGGCTTCGTCCGTTAACACCGTCACAGCCTTGACGAGTTCCTGCCTGATGGCCCGCTCAGCTTCTACAGCCTGTTTCATGGCTTGGGCATCCTGACGCTGCGCAGCCAGGTGGGCTGCATCCGCATTGCGATTCAGGCTGGCCACGGCTTCCTCAGGGCTCTGACCCGTGAGGGCCTGTTGAGCCGCTTCGTCGTTGATGATGATGCGCGCGCCGCTGACGGTGGCCAGTGTCTGACTGCTGGAACTCCCCGATTCGTTGGCATTACTCAAGGCGTTGCCGATGGCGGTCTTGGCCACGCCATATTTGCCTTGCGTGAGTAGGTCGCTGGAGATACTGACGCCGCTGCTTTCGGCGCTGGCGTGCGCGCTGTTCTGGAGGTGGCTGCTGCGCAGCGTCCCAGTAGACAAACGGTTCACGCTCTCCTGCACCGCCTTGTCCGTGCTGGTGATGGCGCCGCCGATGAGTTCTGTGTGCCTTTGCACCTCGACCTGGAAGCCGCCGTCGCCGGCGCGGATGGCGCTTTGTTCGTTGGCGCTGGCGTAGTCGCTTTGAATGCGGGTGCTGCCGCTGCTCAGGCTCGCGCCCGGGGCGGCACCGAGGCTGATCGAGCCGCCGCTTTGCCGGCTGTTCTCGTGGTAGATGCTGGTGTCCTGCGGGCTCTCGATGGTGAGATCGCCGCCCACGCTGGCCTGCACTTGCGGGGCCTGCACCACCGCGCCTTGCAGCGTGGTGTCCTGTCCCGATTCGATGCGGACCAGATGGCCGGCTTCGATTCGGGTGTTGGTGTGCGTGCTGTCCTCGCCCGTGCCCTGGCCGCTGCCCTTGCTCGCGCTGGCGTTTACGCTGAGGGCGCCGTTGGCGCCGACGCCCACCCCAATGCTGCCGCTCCTGCTGCTGTGCTGATGGCTCTGCGTGGCGGTGTTCTGCGCGGCGAGCAAGTCGATGTCGCCTTCGGCATTCAGGCGCACCGTATCGCTGGCGCGGACTTCGCTGCCGCGCACGAGGATGTCGCTGTCCGCCCCCGCGCCGCGGGCGATCAGGTTGACGTCGCCGCCGGCCTGGACCGTGCTGCCCCGCGCCGAGTCGCTGGCGCTGTGGCTGGTGCTCTGGCTCTTGCTGGAGCCGACGCTGATGTTCAGGCTCACGCCGGTGGCCTCGGTCGGGCTCTTGCCTTTGGCAAGGGCTTGGCTCACCCCGTCGACAGCGCCCTTGGCTCGCAGCGCCACCGCTGCGGCGCCCAGCGCCTTCATGCGTGCATCACCCGTCTCGCCCATCGCGTCCAGCGTCTGCGCGATGCCCTGGGCGGCGCCGACCACGCCGCCGCCGAGCCCCACGCTCAGCCCGCTTTGTTTGCGCTTTTCTTCGAAGCGGGTTTGTTCCGTGACCCGTGCCTCGGTGATCTCGATCGCCTGGGCTTGGATGTTTACGTCGCCGCCCGGGGCGAGCACGTCCGAGCCGGTCTGCCGGTAGGTTTGGCCGGCCGTGACGTTCACGTCGCCGGCAATCGTGCCGACGGTGCTGCCGGCCGCGCCCGTGCCCTGGGTCTGCAGGTCCGTGCTGTGCTGCTGCTTGCCCAGGGTGATGCCCGCGCCGGAGGCGAACAGGCCGCTGGACTTGTGTTCTTCGAAGTGGTTTTGGCTCGATGTGGTCTGCGTGGCGCCGATGGCCACGTCACGCCCGGCGGCGATGGCCAGGCCCTGGTCGCCGATGACGCTGGAGCCCTGGATCCGGGTGTCCTGCCCGGACCCGACGTTCACGGTCTGCCCGCCCAGGCTGCTGGCCACGGCATCGGTGTGGCTGCGCTGCGTGCGCACCTCCGTGCTGCGCGAGCCAAACAGGCTGCGGCTGTGGGTGTAGATCGCGGTGGCGGTGGACAGGGACTGTTCACCGGCTTCGATGTCGACGTCGCGCCCGGCCTGCACGTCGAGCGCGCCCTGGGCCTGCACCTGCGCGGCCCGGGCGCTCAGGTCCTGACCGGCGAGCAGCGTGGCGCCGCCTTCGCTTTGGATGCGTGTGCCGATCTCCTCGCTTTGCTGCACGCGGGCGTAATTGCGGCTGTCTTGCGTGACGTCGATCGCGGTGCGGGTTCCAACGGTGTCCAGCGTGAGGTTGCGTCCAGCCTGGAGTTGGACATCGCCCGCGCTTTGCACGGCGGCGGCGGTGAGGCTCACGTCCCGCCCGGCGCTGGCGAGCAGCACGCCGCTGGGATGGCTCACGTACAAGGCCGCCACGCGCTCCAGGACCTGGCTCGCGTATTGGCCCACGCCGGCCGCGCCGCTGCCCTGGGCCGTGGTGGACTGCACGGCGAGGTCGCGCCCGGCGTCGAGCAGCAGCGCATCGCCGGCCGAGACCGTGCCGCCCACGTTGCGGATGTCCTGCACCGCCGAGACGGCGGCGACCTGGCCGGCGGCCATGAGGCCGCCGAGGTTGTCCACGTTCGCGGCGTCGATCTGCACCACGCGCCGCCCGGCGATGGTGGCGCCGGCGTTGAGCAAGTCACCGCTGATGTCCAGCGCCACGTCCCGCCCGGCGATCAGGGCGCCGCCGGGCTGCAGGTCGCCAGTTTGCGGGCGCACGTAGAGCTGCGGCACGAGCGCCTGCGTGGTGGAGCCGTCGGGCAGGGTGACGGTGCGCTCGACCAGCCACACGATGTCGCTGGTGAGCGCGGCGAGCTGCGCGGCCGAGAGCGCGATGCCCGGGCGCAGTTGGTGCGCCTGGGCGAAGGTGGCGCCGGCCGTCATGAGGGCCTGGTACTGCTGCTCGTCGCTGGTGAAGTCGCCAAGGAAGCGCTGGCCGGTGAGCTGGAGCACCTGTTCGCGCACGAGGCGCTGCTCGTAGAAGCCGTCGCCCAGGCGTTTCTGGGCCGTGGCCGGGTCAATGGACAGCGCGGCGAGCATGAAGTCCGAACCGAGCCATTGGCGCTGGTCGGTGAAGCGCGGGTCGGTCTCGACGAGGTAGCCCGTGGTGTTGCCGGGGTGCAGGCGGAACAGGCTGCTGGTCGGCAGCGTGGTGCCGGGTGCGCCGATGCGCACGGCTTCGGTGCCGGCGGCGACGGGCGCGGCGGAGGCCCCGGGGGCGGGCGGTGGCGCTGGGGTGGTGCCGCCGGGCGCGGTGGGCACCTCGCCGGGAGTGGCCACGGCGCCGGCATTGGCGGTGGCCGCAGGCGTGTGCCCCGGCGGCGGGGCGGCCGGGGGCAGGCTGGGCGCCTGGGGCTGGGTTTCCTGCTCGAAGCGCACCGAGGCGAGGGCGGCGGTGTGCGCGATGGTCTCGGCGTAGGGGGTGCTGCGCCAGCCGTAGACGATGTCGCAGTCGCCAAAAGGGTCGCAGTCGCGGCCGATTGCGGTCCATTGGGTGACCGTGCCGCTGCGCTGGATAGGCGCGTCGACCTCGGTGCTCTGGTTAATGACGCTGCCGCCTTCGACCTGGATCAGGCCGCCGGCGACGATGGCACTGTCCTGGTTGAGGGTGATGCCGGTGACCTGCAGGTGCAGGTCGCCGCCGCTGAGGATCTGGCCGGGGGCGCTGGCCGTGACTTCGGCGGCCTGCGCGGTTTCCGTGTAGCTGCGGGTGATGTCGTAGCTCAGCAGTTGGCTGCGAATGGCCGCTCTCATGGCGGCCACGCGCGCGTTCAGCTCCACCCACGGGGCGACCTTTGCCTGCCACTCAGCCATGGCTTCGGGGTCCGGAGGCAGGGTGGTGTTAGGCCGCTCCTGGGGCTGTGGCCTTCGGCCGGGCGGGTCCCATGCCGGCGCCTCCATGCCCAGCGCCTGCCAGATGGGGGAGTGCCGGCCATAGCTGTAGGTATCGGGCACGAAGCGGGTGCTGTCTATTCCGTACGGTTCGTGGTGCTCCGACACGAACGGGTCCGGGCCCAGCAGGTATTCGCGGTACTGCGGGTCGGCATAGGGGCTGCTTTTGAGCAGAAGGTCCGATCGGTTGGGCCAGTAGATGGGGCCGTCTTCGGTTGAATACGCCACCATGGGCGCGGCCCACGCCACGTCCTCGCTGCCCACATAGCCCTGCGCCGTGTAGTAGTCGGTGCGGGTCTGAGGGCTCGCCGGGACCAGCCGGTACGCCAGTTCATCGTTGAGGTTGCTCAGCTCGGCCGCGGCCAGGCGCATGTCGCCCAGGCTTTCCAGGGTGGCGCTGCGGTTGTGGATGGCCTGGGCGGCGCCGTTGGCCTGTGCCTGCGCGTTGAGCGCGCCGCCCACGGCCAGGTCGCCCAGGCTGAGCAGGGTGGCGCCGCCGCGGTTGGTGAGCGTGCCGGCCACGCCGATCTGCAGCGCGTCGTGCGCGGCCACCACGGCGCCGCCTTCGTTGAGCAGGTCGCCGCGGGCGTGCAGGTGCACGGCCTGGCCGTAGATGCGGCCGGTGCCGGTGTTGGTGAGGTGCTGCGCGGCCACGCGGGTGGTGGCGTCGCCGTCGATCAGGCCGGCGTTGACGAGGTGGGCGCCGGCCTCGAGGTCGACCGTTGCGGCACTGACGATGCCCGTGGCCGCGTTGGTGATGTTCCGCGCGCGCACCTCCAGGCGCTCGCCGGCCTGCAGCGTGCCGCCGTTGGTAAGGTCGCCGCCGTCGAGCGTGAGCGCGAGGTCGCGCCCGGCGACGAGCGACGCGCCCGGGGCGAGCTGGTGGTCGCCCGCGAGTGCCAGGTGCATGTCCGCGCCGGAGGAGAGCTGCCCATCCAGCCCGAGGCGGGCGGCACGCACCTGCAGTTGCTCGCCGGCGGCGATGGTGCCGCCCGTGTTGTGGATCGCCAGGGTGGGGTTGCCGGAGAGGTTGGCATCGCTCAGCACCAGGGTGTGGCCCGCACTCAGGTGGCCCTGGGCGTTGTCCACGCGGCCCGCGCTGTGGACCGACAACCGCTGGTTGGCCACCACGCTGCCGCCCCGGTTGTCCAGTTCGTCGGCGGTGATGCGCACGTCGCGGCCTTCGATGCCCTGCGCTTCGCCGGTGGTGTGGCGGTTGTCGATGCCCTGCGCTTCGCCGGTGGTGTGGCGGTTGTCGATGCGTTGCGCGCTCAGCTCGGTGGCGCCGGCGGCGCGGATCAGCCCTTGCTCGTTGAGCAGCGCGGCGCTGCCAACGCCTTCTATGTGTGCGGTGAGGCTGCCCTGCGCGAGCAGTTGGCCGCCGCTGTTGTCCAGGTGCGCGGCCTGCAGCCGCAGGTCGCCGGCGGCGTGCACCTGGCCGCCCGCGCGATTGTCAATGCCCGACGCTGCCTGCACCGCCACGTCCGCGCCGCTGAGCAACTGCCCAGCGGTGTTGACGAGGTCTTGCGCGCGCAGCGCGAGCGCGCCCACGGCCAGGATCTGGCCGCCGGCGGCGTTGTCCAGCGTGCCGGCGACGTTGAGGCTGGCCTGGCCGGCCGCGACGATACGGCCCTGCGCGCCGTTGTGCAGCGCACCGACCTGAAGTGCGAGTGCGCCCTGGGTCGCGAGCAGGCCGCCGGTGTTGTCCAGCGTGCCTGTGGCCTCGGTCTGGCCGGCGGTGCGCAGCGCGATCGTGGTGTCGGCATCGCCGGTCTGTACCAGCGTGCCTTGTGCGTTGTCCAGGTGGACCAGGTCGAGCTGCAAGCGGCCTGCCGAGAGCGTGCCGCCGGTATTGACCAGCTTCTGGCCGGCGCTGGCGTCGGCGCGGGCGGCCAGGGTGCCGGCGGCGACCACGGTGGCGCCCTGGGTGTGGATGTCGCCCGCCGTGGCGTGCAGGGTGAGGTTATGCGCGCTGCTCTGGCTGCCGCGCAGGTCGAGCGCGCCGCCCGTGAACGTGGCCTGTCCCACCGCGAGGTGCTGGCCGCCGGCGCGCAGGGTGTCGGCGGTGTTCACGTGCAGGTCGCCCTGGCTGGCCAGCGCGCCGGTGCTGTCCAGCGAGCGGGCGGTGATGGTGGCGTCACCCTGGGCCGTGATCGCGCCGCTATGCGCCAGCCCGCCCTGGACCTGCAGGCGCAGCTCGCCGGCGGCGTGCATCTGGCCGCTGTTGTCGGCTTCGCCGGCTTGTACCTGCAGCGCGCCGCCGGCCGCGTGCACGGCGCCTTCGGCGTTGTGCAACCGCCTGGCCTCGATCGTGATGCCGGCGTGGGTGGACTGGATCTGTCCCTGGGTGTTGTCCAGGCGTTCGCTGGCCGCGATGTGCAGCGCCTGCTCCGCGCCGAGAACGCCGCGGGTGTTGTCGAGCCGCTCGGCCTGCACGCCGAGCTGGCGGGCTTCGATTCGGCCGCCCGTGTTGTCCAGCGCCACGGTGTTCAACAGTGCCTCGCGTGCGCGGATCTGGCCACCCGCGTTGTCCAGCGCGGCGCCGAGCACGTCGATCCGCTCGGCCAGGATGGAGCCGCTGTTGATCAGGCCGTCCCGGACCGTGGCACCGATCAGGCCTTCGGCGGCCAGCACGCCGTCGGTGTTCACTGCAGTGCCTGTCACCCGGATGGTGCCCGGGGCGGGCGGTGGCGGCGCGGGGGACGCGTCCTGTTCCGGTGCCGTCGTGCCTTCTTCCGGGGTCCCTGGGTTGGCCGTGCCGCTGCCCGGGGCGCCCGTGCCTGCACCCGTGCCGGCGCCGGGTTCTGTGCCGGCGCCGAGCAGGCTGTGACCGATCTGTCCGCGGCGGTTGTCCAGGTGCCCCAGTTCCAGTTGCAGGGCCTGCGCGCCGGTCTGCCAGACCGTGCCCTGCGTGTTGTCCAGGGACCGCACGCCGATGTCGAGCCGCTGCGCCTGCAGGCGGCCGCCGTGGTGGTTGTCCAGCGCGTCGGCACGCAGCCGCAGCTCGCCGCCGGCGACGATCTCGCCCTGGTTGTCCAGGCGGCCGTCGACCACGGCCTGCAGGTCCGCGTTCGAGGCGATGCGCGCGCCGGCGTGGTTCTCGAGCCGGGGCGCCTGCAGGTCGAGGCGGCCCTGGGCGTCGAGCCGGCCGCGGTTGGCCAGGCCCGCCTGGGTGGCGATGGCCAGGTCCTTGCCCGCGTACAGGCTGCCCTCGTTGTGAATGCTTCCCTGCGCCTGCACGCGCAGGTGTTCGCTGGCCTGCAGCGTGCCTTGCTGGTGCAGCCAGCCGCTGGTGTCGAGCACGAGCTCGCCCGCCGTGGCGCCGACCACGCCGCGCAGGTTCACGCCCACGCCGGATTCGGTGCCCACCAGGTGGATCTGGCCGGCGTACATGCCGCCGAGCTGCGCCACGTCGAGCGCGAAGGCCGGGGCGCCGGCCTGAGGGGCAACCTGGAGACTGATGTGGTCGAGGTCGGCGCTGGCGTCGTTGACGCCGGTGACCACGTCCAGCTGCCTGGCCCACAGGCCCGCATTGACCTCGACCGCGCGCGCCAGGATGGCGGTGTAGTCGGTGCCGGAGGCATCGAGCCCGGCGCCACCGATGCGGATGGTGCCGCCCTGCACGCGGTAGCCTTCAAGCGCGCCCTCGCGCATCAGCGGCGTGCCGGTGGTGAGCACAGCCCGGCTGGCGTTGATGAAGCTGCCGCCCTGGACCTGGATGCCCGCCGGGTTGGCGATGATCACCTGGGCGCGCTGGCCGGCTACCTCCACCGGGCCGCCGAGCTGGCTGGGTTCGCTCGACCTGACTTCGTTGAGGACGATGCGCGCGGCGCCCGTGGCCAGCCAGGGGTTGCCCTGCACCCAGCCGCCGAGCTGGGTCGGCGCGTGGCTGCGGCTGTTGTTGAGGATGGCGCCGCTGGCCGACACGTCGAACTGGCGGTAACGGTTGTGCGAGACGCCCGCGGCCGACGGCGCCTGGATGTGCACCAGGGGCACGCCGTTGGCGGCGCTGTGCACCGTGGGGCGTTGCTGGGTCGGCGCGGCGGGGTCGGCGATGAGCTGGGCGTGTGCACCGGCGCTGAGCCACAAGGGGAAGGCCAGGGCGAAGGCACGCGCCAGCGCATGCCAGCCGAGGCCGGGCGGGCTGGGCGGCGCTGCGCCGGCTGTGGCGCGTTCCCCGCGGGCGCTGCCGCTACCGCCGCCGGCGCGGGTGGCCGATTCGGCCACGGCCATCACCTGGCCTCGGCGGGCGTTGAAGACAAGCTGGTGGCAGTGCCTGTTCATGTCGGACCTTTCCCTGAATGCGTGTTCGGAATGAAGAGAACCCAAAGGCGGGATGCGCGTTGGCTTGCTGCGCCGCCGCTACCGCGTGTGCACGCGAACGGAGCTGGCTCGGGTGCTGTCGAGCGCGAGGGGGAAGCCCTGGGCATCGGTCGGTGTTCCGATGTCTGCCGTGACGGAGTACAGCCTGTCGTCCACCACCCGTGCGATGGCCCGCACCGGCCAGGGCTCGCGCATCTGGTACAGCCTGTCGACTTCAACCCCGTCGACGGTCTTGGTGCCCCACCATTCGAGCGTGTCGGGCTCCTTGACCTCGATCGCCGCCGTCCCGCTGCAGGTGGTGTCGTCCGTGTAGTCGTACTGCGTGGTCACCGACGAGAACCGGTGGGCGTCGAGCTTGGTGACGACGGACAGCGCCCGCGTGGAGCGGTTGTCTGGGGCGTCGGGGTCGCCGGGCATGCCGCCATAGCGCCACGAATGGCACAGGATTTCCCAGGTGCCGACGTACTTGTCCACGGGATCGGCCGCGGCCGGCGCCTCCGTGCTGGCCGGCGGCGCATCACCACTGCCACCACCACACGCGGCCAGCAGCGCGGCCGCTGCGGATGCGGCGAAGCGGGTTTTCATGTCATGGAGCAGGGGCATGGGAAGTCCTTTCTGTGTCGAGGCAGTGGTGGAAGGGGGGAAGCGGCGAGGCCGCGAAGTCGCGCAGGGGGGCGGTTCATTGCAATGTCCAGTGCAGTTGGAAACCGGCCGTGGTGTTCGCCGTGCGCATGCCGGCGGGCTTGCGCAGCGGCGTGCCGACGAAGAACTCGTACTGCGCGCCGCCGACCGCGCCGCGCAGGCCCACCACCGCGCCGGTCAGGCGGCGTCCGATCAGCCAGGCGCTGCTCGGGCCGCTGACTTCGCCGTGGTCGAGCCCGAGGTACAGCCAGGCGCCACTGCCCTCGGATGCGGCGCCGAGCGCGGTGGCGATCTCGTTGCGCACCAGCCAGCCGCTGTCGGCCGAGAGGCTGGACTCGCCGTCGAAGCCGCGCACGGTGTAGCGCCCGCCGATCGCGAAGCGGTCCTGCGGCGTCAGCGGCGTGTGGTGGCGCTGGACGCGCCACTGGCCGCTGTAGCGCCACGGGCGGCCGGCCCATTCGAACGGCAGTTGCAGCCCGGCGTCGAGCATGGTGAGCCGGAAACGCGAGGTGCCTTCGCCGAAGGCTTCCTCGGCGGCCGGCAGCGCGCCGAAGGCGCCGGTGCCGCGCCGGTGGGCCAGGCGCAGGTCGAGCACGGCCTGGCCCAGGTGGGCGCGGTGTTCCAGCCCGAGTTCCCAGCCGCCCACGCGGCGCCGCTGGCCCAGCACTTCGACGTCTTCGATGTGGTTGGCCGACTGCCGCGCGAAGGCGCGGGCGCTCACGGTGGTCTTGCTGTCGGCGTCGCGGTGGACCAGGCGCGAGAGCCGGATGTCCTGGCTGGCGCTCCACCCGCTGTAGACCGTGTCCTGCCAGGGGCCGGGCACGGTCTGGTGGTAGCGCTGGCGGCTGGCGTTGAAGCCGAGCAGCCAGTACCCCAGGGGCAGCGAATAGTGCGCGCTGGCGCCGCGGGTGCCGCGCGGTCCCGGATCTCCGCCGCCCAGGTCGCGCTGCAGGCTGAGGTAGAACAGGTCGTTGAGCGCGAGCGCGTGGTCCAGGCTCGCGGTGAGGCTGCCCAGGTATCGGCCGGTGGCGCGGCTGCCGCCGTCGTCCAGGCCCAGGCTCAGGCGAAGGAGCCGGTCCTGGCGCCAGGCGATGACGAGGTCGCTCAGCCCGGGCGGGTCCTGCGGGCCGTCCGCGGGCACGATCTGGATGCTGGCCTCGGCGGTCGGCACGCGCTGGAAGTTCTCCAGCGCCTGTTCGACGTCGCGCAGGTTGAGCACGTCGCCCGGCCGCACGGGCACCGCGTTGAACGCCGTGGCGCGCGCACTGGCCGGCTCGGCGAAGCGGACCGCGCGGATGCGCCCGGGCAACACCTGCAGCGCGAGTTCGCCTCGGCTGAGGTCCTGTGGCGGCGCGAACACGCGCGTGGTGACGAAGCCGCGCGCCACCAGCGCCTGCTGCGCCCGGTCGATCAGCCGCGCCACGCCCTGCGCGCCCAGGCAGCGGCCCTGGGGCGGATCGCGGCCGTCCGGCCCGGCCAGGGCGCTCAGCAGCCCGTCGAACGCCGCTGGCAAAGGCGCGCCATCGATCGCCGACAGGCGCACGCGCTCGATCGGAAAGCAGGGGGTTTCACCGTGCGGCAGGCGGGCGCGCGGGTCGCGATGGTCATCTTGCGCCTGCGGTGCCGTGAGCCGGACCTCGGGCCTGGGCTGGAACCGGCGCTGCTGATCGGCCTCGCGTTCGAGCGCGCGCCGCTCCTGGTCCTGGCCGATGGCCGCGTCGGCCTGGGCGTGCGCGGTGAACGCAGCAGCCAGCGCGAGCAGGCCGCACAGTCCGGCGGTGATGATGCGCAGCCGCAGGCGAATGAAACCCAGCACCCGTCTCCCCTTGTCGTTTGTCTCGCGCGTGACAGTGCGCGGAGCGCGGCGAGTCTGGCGTGGGTTCGGTGCCAGCGGGTGAGAAAGGACCCAACGGCAGAATGGATGGCACCAAGCGCTCGACGGAGGAAACGAAGTTCGGGGCGGTGGTCGCCGGCGCTACAGCGCGTCCCTTGCGGCCACAGGCAATCCCCCTAGAATCGAACGATCGTTCTTTTTCTGGCCGGGCGACACCCCAAGGAGATTCCATGACCGCTGAGTACCAGGTCCACGGCGATGTGGCCGTCATCACCATGAACAACCCGCCGGTCAATGGCCTGGGCCTGTCGACGCGCCAGGCCATCGCGGCCGGGCTGGAGCGGGCGCAGGCCGACCCGGCGGTCAAGGCGATCGTGATCTCGGGGGCGGGCCGGGCGTTTTCGGGCGGCGCGGACATCCGCGAGTTCGGCACGCCCAAGGCGATGGCCGAGCCCAACCTGCTCAGCCTGATCCTGATGGTGGAGCAATGCCGCAAGCCGGTGGTGGCCGCGCTGCACAGCGTGGTGATGGGCGGCGGCCTGGAGCTCGCGCTCGGTTGCCACTACCGCATCGCCGCCCCCGGCTGCAGCGTGGCGCTGCCCGAGGTCAAGCTCGGCCTGCTGCCGGGCGCCGGCGGCACGCAGCGCCTGCCGCGCGCGCTGGGCGTGGAGCCCGCGCTGAACATGATCGTGAGCGGCGAGCCGGTCAAGAGCGAGCTGCTGGCCATGCTGCCGGGCCAGAAGCTGTTCGACCAGATGGCCAGCAGCCCCGAGAAGCTGGCCGAGGAAGCCCTGGCGTTCGCGAAGAATGTGGCGGCCAAACAGGCCGACGGCAGCAGCGCGCTGCCGCTGGTGCGCCACCTGCCGTGCCGGCACAAGGACGGCGATGCCTACTTCCAGTTCGCGCGCAACATGGTCAAGGGCATGGCCAAGCATTTCCCCGCGCCCGCCAAGTGCGTGGACGCGGTGGAAGCCGCCACGAAGAGCAAGACCTTCGACGAGGGCCTGGGGGTCGAGCGCGAGATCTTCATCAACCTGATGTGGACGCCCGAGAGCCGCGCGCTGCGCCACCTGTTCCTGGCCGAGCGCGCCGCGAGCAAGATCCCCGGCGTGCCGGAAGACACGCCCAGGCGCGAGATCAGCAAGGTCGCGGTGATCGGCGCCGGCACCATGGGCGGCGGCATCTCGATGAATTTCCTCAACGCCGGCATTCCAGTCACGATCCTGGAGACCAAACAGGAGGCGCTGGAGCGCGGCGTGGGCGTGATGCGCGGCAACTACGAGGCGCAGGTCAAGAAGGGCAAGCTCAAGCAGGACAAGCTCGAGCAGCGCATGGCCCTGCTCGCCACCACCTTGAACTACGACGACATCCGCGACGCCGACCTCGTGATCGAGGCCGTGTTCGAGGACCTGGGCGTCAAGGAAACGGTGTTCCGCAAGCTCGACGAGGTGATGAAGCCCGGCGCGATCCTGGCCTCCAACACGTCCACGCTGGACCTCGACAAGATCGCCGCCTTCACCAAGCGCCCGCAGGACGTGGTGGGCCTGCACTTCTTCAGTCCGGCCAACGTGATGAAGCTGCTCGAGGTGGTGCGCGGCGAGAAGACCGCCAACGACGTGATGGCCACGGTGATGGCCGTGGCCAAGAAGATCCGCAAGACCGCCGTGGTCTCGGGCGTGTGCGACGGCTTCATCGGCAACCGCATGGTCGAGCAGTACGGCCGCCAGGGCGGCTTCCTGCTCGACGAGGGCTGCACCCCGGCGCAGGTGGACCGCGCGATCGAGAAGTTCGGCTTCGCCATGGGCCCGTTCCGCATGGGCGACCTGGCCGGCAACGACATCGGTTGGGCGATCCGCAAGCGCCGCTACACCGAGAAGCCCGACATGAAGTACAGCAAGACCGCCGACCTGCTGTGCGAGAAAGGCCGCTTCGGCCAGAAGGTGGGCAAGGGCTGGTACGACTATGTGCCCGGCAAACGCGACGCCATTCCCAACGCCGAGGTCGAGCAGATGATCGTGGAGCACCGCAAGGCCCTGGGCATCACGCCGCGCAAGATCAGTGACGAGGAGATCGTGCAGCGCCTGGTGTTCTCTCTGGTGAATGAGGCCGCGCACATCCTGGAAGAGGGCATCGCCAACAAGGCCAGCGACATCGACGTGGTCTACATCTTCGGCTACGGCTTCCCGGTGCACCGCGGTGGCCCGCTGAAGTACGCGGACGAGGTGGGGTTGTTCAACGTGGCCCAGGCCATGAAGCGCTTCCAGAAGAACCCGCTCGACGATGCGAAGTTCTGGGAACCGGCTCCCTTGATCCAGAGGCTCGTCGCCGAGGGAAAAAATTTCAACGGCTGATGCCCCGCACCGAATCAGGAGAAATCACATGAGCAACGCCGTCATCGTTTCCACCGCCCGCACGCCGCTCACCAAGAGCTGGAAGGGCGCCTTCAACATGACCCATGGCGCCACCCTGGGTGGCCACGCCGTTCGCGCCGCGCTGGAGCGCGCGGGCGTGGAGGGCGCCGCCGTCGAAGACGTGATCATGGGCTGCGCCAACCCCGAGGGCGCCACGGGCGCCAACATCGCGCGCCAGATCGCGCTGATGGCCGATCTGCCCGTGAGCGTCTCAGGCATGACCGTCAACCGCTTCTGCTCCTCTGGCCTGCAGACCATCGCCATGGCCGCCCAGCGCGTGATCGCGGGCGAGGGCGACGTGTACGTGGCCGGTGGCGTGGAGAGCATCTCCTGCGTCCAGCAGGAGATGAACCAGCACATGCTGCGCGACCTGGATCTGGACAAGAAGAAGCCCGAGATCTACTGGAGCATGCTGCAGACCGCCGAGCAGGTGGCCAAGCGCTACAACATCTCGCGCGATGTGATGGACGAGTACGGCGCAGCGAGCCAGCAGAAGGCCTGCGCGGCCCAGGCCGCCGGCAAGTTCAACGACGAGATCGCGCCCATCACCGTCACCGCTGGCGTCGCCGACAAGGTGATGGGCCTGATCACGAAGAAGGTGACCGTGAGCGCCGACGAAGGCCTGCGCGAAGGCACCACCAAGGAAGGCATCAGCGGCATCAAGCCCGCGCTGCCGGGTGGCGTCATCACGGCCGGCAACGCCAGCCAGTTCAGCGACGGCGCGGGCGCCTGCGTGGTGGTGAGCGAGCAGTTCGCCTCGTCCAACAACCTCAAGCCCATCGGCCGCTTCCTGGGCTTCGCGGTGGCGGGCTGCGAGCCCGACGAGATGGGCATCGGCCCGGTGTACGCCGTGCCCAAGGTGCTCAAGCGGCTCGGCCTGAAGGTTGAGGACATCGACCTCTGGGAGCTCAACGAGGCGTTCGCGGTGCAGGTGATCTACTGCCGCGACAAGCTCGGCATCCCGGCCGATCGCCTGAACGTCGACGGCGGCGCGATCGCCGTCGGCCACCCCTACGGCGTCTCGGGCCAGCGCCTGACCGGCCATGCGCTGATCGAAGGCCGGCGCCGCGGTGCGAAGCGCGTGTGCGTGACCATGTGCATCGGCGGCGGCATGGGTGCGGCCGGCGTGTTCGAGGTGCTGTGAATGGCGGCGCGGACGGTTTCCCGGCTATTCGATCTCCAGGGCCGCAACGCCCTGATCACCGGCGGCTCGCGCGGCCTGGGCCTGCAGATGGCGCATGCGCTCGGCGAGGCCGGCGCGCGCGTGCTGATCAGCTCGCGCAAGGCCGCCGACCTCGAGGCCGCGGTGGCCGGGCTGCAGGCGGCCGGCATCGATGCGCGCTGGGTGGCCGCCGACGGCCAGAGCGAGGCCGACTGCCGCCGCCTGGTGGACGAGGCGCTGCAGCGCATGGGCGACATCGACATCCTGGTCAACAACGCCGGCGCCACCTGGGGCGCGCCGGCCGAGGCGCATCCGGTCGAGGCCTGGGACAAGGTGATGAACCTCAACGTGCGCAGCTATTTCATCCTGAGCCAGGAGGTGGCCCGGCGCAGCATGATCCCGCGCCGGCAGGGCCGCATCATCAACACCGCGTCCATCGCCGGCCTGGGCGGCAACCCGGATGGCATGAACACCATCGCCTACAACACCTCCAAGGGGGCGGTGATCAACTTCACCCGGGCGCTGGCGGTCGAGTGGGGCCGCCACGGCATCACGGTCAACGCGATCTGCCCGGGTTTCTTCCCGAGCAAGATGGCGTCCGGCACGATCCAGGCCCTGGGCGAGGACCGGCTGGTCGCCCACACCCCGCTGCGCCGCCTGGGCGATGACGAAGACCTCAAGGGGGTGACCGTGCTCTATGCGTCCGACGCCGGCAAGCACATCACCGGCCAATGGCTGGCGGTGGATGGCGGGGTGTCGGTGATCGCGGGCGGGTGAGGCGGCCGCCATGGAGTTCTCCGTTCACATTCCCTTCGTCCAACTGCTCGGCTTCGAGCTGCTCCGGCTCGAAGACGGGGAGGCCGAGATCGGATTCAATCCGTCCACCGACCACCACAACTCCTTCGACGTGGTGCACGGCGGCGCGAGCATGACGCTGCTCGACGTGGTGATGGGCCACGCGGCGCGCTGGGACCGGCTCGACCTGGGCAGCGTGACGGTCGAGATGAAGACCAGCTTCCTGCGCGCGGCCCGCGGGCCGCTGCGCGCGCACGGCAAGCTGCTGCACCGCACCGCGACCCTGGTCTTCACCGAAGGCTCGCTGTTCGACGCCCAGGGCCGGCTGTGCGCGCACGCCACCGGCACCTTCAAGCTGCTGCCGCGCCTGGCCACCGGCGCGCGCAGCACCCAGCCGCTGAATTTATGAAGCTCCCCCCTGCGCCGCTGCGCGGCTTCCCCCCTCTCTGGCGCGCCGCTGCGCGGCGCTGGGAGGGGGGACGACAGCTTGGGCCGGCGGAGCCGGAACCTCGCTGTCCCTGGGTTGGGCCGCTTCATGCCAACATGCAATGACCTGACACCGGAGACCGCCATGCCGACCAACCGCCAGATCCTGCTCGACAACCGGCCCCAGGGCGAGGCCACGGAGGGCAACTTCCGGCTGGTCAGCAGCGAGACGCCGCCGCTGGCCGAGGGCCAGGTGCTGGTGCGCCACCACTACCTGAGCCTGGACCCGTACATGCGCGGCCGCATGAACGACAGCAAGAGCTACGCGGCCGCGCAGCCGCTGGGCGAGGTGATGATCGGCGGCACGGCGGGCGAGGTGGTCGAATCGCGCCACGCCCGGTACCAGCCGGGCGACCGGGTGGTGGGCATGGGCGGCTGGCAGGAGTACAGCGTGGTCGATGCCGGCCAGCCCGGCGCCTTGCGCAAGGTGGACACCACGCAGGTGCCGCTGTCGGCCTACCTCGGCGCGGTCGGCATGCCGGGCGTGACCGCCTGGTACGGGCTGGTGAAGATCATCGGCCCCAAGGCCGGCGACACGGTGGTGGTGAGCGCGGCCACCGGCGCGGTGGGCAGCGCGTTCGGCGCGCTCGCCAAGGCGCGCGGCTGCCACACCGTGGGCATCGCGGGCGGGCCGGAGAAATGCCGCTACGCGGTGGAGGAGCTGGGCTTCGACGCCTGCATCGATCACCGCCAGTACCCGGACCTGCATGCGCTCGCCAAGGCGCTCAAGGACGTGGCGCCCAAGGGCATCGACGGCCATTTCGAGAACGTCGGCGGCCGGGTGCTGGACGCCGTGCTGCTGCGCATGAACGCCTTCGGCCGCATCGCGCTGTGTGGCATGATCGCCGGCTACGACGGCCAGCCGCTGCCGATGGCGAACCCGGCGCTGATCCTGATCAACCGCCTGCGGATCGAGGGCTTCATCGTCAGCGAGCACATGGAGGTCTGGGCCGAGGCGCTGGCCGAGCTGGGCGGCCTGGTGGCGCAGGGCAGGCTGCGCCCGCGCGAGACCGTCTCGCTGGGCATCGAATCGGCGCCGTCGGCCTTCATCGGCCTGCTGCACGGCAAGAACTTCGGCAAGCAGCTCGTGAAGCTGGTATGAAGTCCCTCTCATCGGAGGACATTGCCATGGACGCCACGCATGAAGTCTTCAACCAGCCCGAGCCGCTGGTCGACGCCAACCTGTTCGAGATCAACCGGCCGCTGCAGGCGGCGCTGGCCTTCAACGCGCCGGCACTCGACACCACGGCCCTGCGGGCGCTCGGCGCGCTGGCGGGCAGCGGCGAGATGCAGGCCCACGCGCGGCTGGCCAACGTGTTCACGCCGCAGCTCAAGACGCACAGCCGCTTCGGCCACCGGATCGACCAGGTGGAGTTCCACCCGAGTTACCACGCGCTGATGGCGGCGGCGACCGCGCATGGGCTGCACGGCACGCCCTGGGGGAGCCCGCCCGCCGCCAGCCCGCACCTGGCCAGGGCCGCCGGCTTCATGCTCTTCACGGAGCTGGAGCCCTCGATCCTCTGCCCGGTCTCCATGACCTATGCGGTCATGCCGGCGCTGCGCGACAACCCGGCCCTCCACCGTGACTGGGCGCCGGGCCTCACCGCGCGCGCCTACGACCCGGCCCTCAAACCCTGGCGCGACAAGGCCGGCCTGACCATGGGCATGGGCATGACCGAGAAGCAGGGCGGCTCGGACGTGCGCGCCAACACCACGCGCGCCGAGCCCGACGGCGAGGACGGCTGGGGCCGGCGCTTCGCCGTCACCGGCCACAAGTGGTTCTTCTCGGCGCCGATGTGCGACGCCTTCCTGGTCCTCGCACAGACCGCCGGCGGCCTGTCCTGCCTGTTTCTGCCGCGCGTGCTGCCCGATGGCTCGCTCAACAAGCTGTTCATCCAGCGCCTGAAGGACAAGCTGGGCAACAAGGCCAACGCCAGCGCCGAGGTGGAGTTCGCGGGCGCCACGGCCTGGCTGGTCGGTGAAGAAGGGCGCGGCGTGCCGCAGATCCTCGCCATGGGCACCATGACGCGGCTGGACTGCGCGCTCGGCACCAGCGGCCTGATGCGCCAGGCCCTTTCGCTCGCGCTGCACCACACCGCGCAGCGCCAGGCGTTCGGCAAGCGGCTGATCGAGCAGCCGCTGATGCGCAACGTGCTGGCCGACCTCGCGCTCGAATCCGAGGCCGCGACCGCGCTGGCGCTGCGCCTGGCGCGCAGCTTCGACCGCGCCGCGCAGGGCGACGCGCACGAGGCCGCGATGCAGCGCCTGCTCACGCCGGTGGCCAAGTTCTGGATCTGCAAGCGCGGCAGCCACTTCGCGCAGGAAGCCATGGAATGCCTGGGTGGCAACGGCTACGTGGAAGAGGGCGGCGAGGGCGTCATGGCCCGCATCTACCGCGAGATGCCGGTCAACTCCATCTGGGAAGGCGCCGGCAACATCATGGCGCTGGACCTGCTGCGCGCGCTGCGCAAGGCCGACGCGGCGGCGGCGCTGGCGCAGGAGCTGGCGCCCGCGCAGGGCATGCACCCCGCGCTGGACCGGCTGGCGGCGCAGTTGCCGGTCCGCGTCGAAGAGATGGCCACCGAGATGGAGGCACGCCGCCTCGCGCAGGACGTGGCGCTGGCGGTGCAGGCCGCGCTGCTCGCGCAGACCGCGCCGGGCGCGGTGTTCGGCGCCTTCTGCGATTCGCGCCTGGACGGCCGCTGGGGCCACAGCTTCGGCTCGCTGCCCTCGGGCACCGGATTCGACGCCATCATCGAACGCGCCATGCCGCACTGAGCCATCACCTTCACCACCACCATGCACGCCACCACCATGCACGACCTGATCCTGCACCACTACCCGATGTCGCCCTTTGCCGAGAAGGCGCGCCTCATGCTCGGCCTCAAGGGCCTGGTCTGGCACAGCGTGCACATCCCCGCGGTGATGCCCAAGCCCGACGTGGTTGCGCTCACCGGCGGCTACCGCAAGACGCCGCTGCTGCAGATCGGCGCCGACATCTACTGCGACACCACGCTGATCGCCGACGTGCTCGAGCACCGCGCGCCCGAACCGGCGCTGTTCCCGGCACACGCGCGCGGCCTCTCGCGCGCCCTCGCGCAGTGGTCCGACAACCAGCTCTTCTGGGCCTCGATGGCCTACACGCTCAGCCCCAAGGGCGCGGCCGCGATGTTCGGCAACCGCCCGCCCGAGGAAGGCCAGCGCTTCGCCGCCGACCGCGCCGCGATGCGCCAGAACATGACCCTGCTGCGCCCGGCCGACGGCACCAGCGCCTACCGCAGCTACCTGCGCCGCTTGGCCAGCATGCTCGACGACCAGCCCTACCTGCTCGGCGAGCTGCCCTGCATCGCCGACCTCGCGGCCTACCACCCGCTGTGGTTCACGCGCACGCTCAACCCAGGCCTCGCCGACGTGTTCGACGCCACGCCCGACGTGCTGGAATGGATGGACCGCATCGCCGGCATCGGCCACGGCCGCGCCACGCGCATGGACAGCGCCGATGCCGTGGGCATCGCGCATGCGGCCACGCCCGAACCCATCAAGCCCGACGAGGTGTTCCAGGACGACCACGGCATTCCGCTCGGCAGCCGCGTGTCCATCGCCGCCGAAGCCTTCGGCACCGAAACCAGCGAAGGCGTGCTGCTGGCCGCCACGCGCACGCGTTACACCATCGGGCGGCACGACGAGCGGGCCGGCACGGTGCACGTGCATTTCCCGCGTGTCGGCTACGTGCTCAGAGCAGTGAAGGCATGAGCCCCCACGCTCCACCGCTGCGCGGGTCGCTGCCCCCCGAGGGGGCGGATCCGGCTTGGGGCGGCCCGGCGCCGGATCGGATGGGCATCCAGGACTTCCAGGGCAAGACCGCCGTGCTCACCGGCGCCGGCTCGGGCTTCGGCCTCGAATGCGCGCGCATCGGCGCCCGGCTCGGCATGAACCTGGTGCTGGTGGACGTGCAGCAGGACGCGCTGGACCGGGCCACCGCCGAGGCCGAGGCCAGCGGCGTGGCGGTGCTCGCGCGCCGGGTCGACGTGTCGGACGCGGCGCAGATGGAAGCCCTGGCCGCGGCGGTGGCGCAGCGCTTCGGCGCGCCGCACCTGGTGTTCAACAACGCCGGCGTGGGCGCGGCCGGCCTGGTGTGGGAGAACTCGATCAAGGACTGGGAGTGGGTGCTGGGCGTGAACCTCTGGGGCGTGGTCCACGGGGTGCGCCTGTTCACGCCGATGATGCTCGCCGCCGCCCGGGCCGACCCGGCCTGGCGCGGCCACATCGTCAACACCGCCAGCATGGCCGGCCTGCTCACGCCGCCCAACATGGGCGTCTACAACGTCAGCAAGCACGCGGTGGTGAGCCTGACCGAGACGCTGTACCAGGACCTGCGCCTGGTCACCGACCAGCTCGGCGCCAGCGTGCTGTGCCCGTACTTCGTGCCGACCGGCATCGGACAGAGCCAGCGCAACCGGCCCACCGGCCTCGCCGATGAGAAGCCCACGCCGAGCCAACGGATCGGCCAGGCCATGCTGGACAAGGCCGTGAACGCGGGCAAGGTCAGCGCGGCCGAGGTCGCGCAGTCCGTGTTCGACGCCGTCGCCGCCGACCGCTTCTACATCTTCAGCCACCCGCGCGCGCTGGGCAACGTGCGCGCGCGCATGGAAGGCATCCTGAACCAGGCCAACCCGGCCGACCCCTTCCTGGAGCGGCCCGAGATCGGCGCCAGCCTGAAGGCGGCCCTGCGTTTCGAGTCATGAGCGTGCAGGGCCGCTTCCAAGCGCTCGTCCCGCAGCGCGTTGCGCGAAGGGTTGTCCGGTGAGCCAGCCCGGCGCCGTGTCCGCCGAAAGCGGCCACACCTTGTTTCCCACCGCCATCGGCGAATGCGGCATCGCCTGGGGGCCGCAGGGCGTGCTGTCGGTGCAACTGCCCGAGGCCGATGCGCCGCGCACCCGCCGGCGGCTGCTCAAGGGGCTGCCGCCGCTGCCCGAGGTGGCCGAGCCGCCGGCCGGGGTGCGCTCGGCCATCGAAGGCGTGCAGGCCCTGCTGGCCGGCCGCACGCGCAGCGGCCTGCGCGAGATCGTGCTGGACATGAGCCGCCTCACGCCGTTCCAGCGCGAGGTGTACGCCCTGGTGCGCGCGATTCCGCCCGGGCAGACGCGCACCTACGGCGAGATCGCGCGCGAACTGGGCGACCCGGGCCTGGCGCGCGCCATCGGGCAGGCGATGGGCCACAACCCCTTCGCTCCGGTGGTGCCGTGCCACCGCGTGCTCGCGGCGGGCAACCGCCCCGGCGGCTTTTCGGCCCTGGGCGGGGCGCACACCAAGCTGCGCATGCTGGCGATCGAGGGGTCGCTGGAGCCCGACCTGTTCGGCCCGGGGTGAGACAGGCCTGTCAGCGATGAGCCGGCGTGCGCGTCATGGAGAACGCGCCGGCATCGCTCAAGTCTCCGAGGCATTCGTTGGTCACCCTCAGCAGTTCCGATGCGGCGACGCTGAGCGGGCGGTCGGTGCGATGCGCCAGGCCCCGGACAAGCGTGACGCCCTTGATGACGCTTGATCGAAAGGCGCCCGACTCGCCATAAAGCCCGCAGCAAGGAATCACGCCATAGCCCAACCCGCGATTGACGAGGCTCTTCGCGGTGTGAAGGCTCTCGGTCTCGAAACGGACATTCAGCGCGATGCCCAGCGCCTTTGCTGCGCTCTCAACCAGAAAGCGCGACAAGCGGGAGCGCTCCGTCATGATCAATGGGAGATCTGCCAAGTCCGTTATCTCGCACTCTGCAGGAAGGCGGCGATCGTTTCTAGGGCCGAACACGATCATTTCCTCAGAGAGGAAACGTTGTATGGCCAGCGCATTGTCCAAAGCCGCTGGAGGGCGATGTTCAGGCAAAGAAACGACGGCGAGATCAATCTGATCCGTGCGCAAAAGCTCCAACAGCTCATGGTTCATGCCCTCCCGAAACCCCAGGGTCACCTGGGGGTGCAGGCCTGCGTACCGCGCTGCAATGTCGCCGCAAAGGGCGGATCCGATCACGGGTGGGGTGCCCAGCCGGACGGTACCTTGCGGCATCGCCGCCTCGGCAACGACCGCATCGCGCGTCACGGCGGCCTGCTGCAACAAGAACTGCGCGTGCTCGGCCAACACCTTGCCGGCCGTGGTCAGGGTGACGCCATGCCGGCTGCGCGAAAGCAGGGTAACGCCGAATTCCTCTTCCAGATTGCGTATGTGCCGGCTGAGGGCTGGCTGCGCAACATAAAGCCGCTTGGCCGCGAGACCGAAGCTGCCTTCGGCGGCAATGGCCAGGAAGTAGCGAAGTTGTCGCAGGTCCATGAGGCTTCAAACGGCGGGCATGCATACCATCGCAAAACGGTATCACTTTCATCGAGAGTTGGTATTTTACTTTCGACAAGGGCCTTGCTTAAATTCAAACACCATTCTTTTCATCAGGAGACAAACCGTGGGAAATGATGTGTTCCGAACGACACGCAGGGGTGCGCTGAAATGGGGCGCACTTGGTTGTGCCTCCGCAGCGGTGCCAGCATGGGCGAATACGACGCCGTATCCTACGCGTCCGGTAAGCATAGTCGTGGCGAGTGCACCGGGCTCCCAATTCGATGCCATGGCGCGCAAGATCGCGCAAAAGCTGGAGGTTCACTTCAAGCGGCCTTTCGTGGTCGACAATAGACCAGGCGCGGGCGGCAATATCGGGAGCGCGCATGTCGCCAATGCGCCGGCAGACGGATACACGCTGCAAATCGCGGCGCTGTCGCACGCCGTGTTCAATCCGATCGTCTACAAGGACATGCCGTACAAGGAAGACGCCTTTACGTTCGTCAGCATCGCGTGCGAAGCGCCAGCCATTCTGTCCGTTCGGTCGGATTCGCCATTCAAGACGTTTCAGGAATTTGCCGAGGCGCTCAAGAAAAACCCCAATCAATACTCCTACGGTTCGGCAGGCCTGGGAACCCTTTCGCACGTTTCCGGTGAAATGCTGCTCAAGATGATTGGCGCTCAAGGCGTGGTGCATGTTCCCTACAAGGGATTGGCGGCCATTCTTCCGGATTTGTTGGCGGGGCGAATCACGTACTCATTCGATACGCCGCTTTCCTTGAAAAAATACCTGGAAGGCGGCGTATTAAGGGGTCTGCTGGTGGCGTCGGATTATCAAATCCCGGGAACGCCAAGAATGCCGACACCCCAGGAGGTGGGATTGCCCGACTTCCGTGGCGGTACCTGGTACGGCTGGCGCATCCGGTCCGAGACCCCCCGTCCGATCATCGATGCGCTGGCAGCCGCCTTCATCGCGATCAACAACGATCCCGAGATGCTGGAGTTCTACGCGGCCGGCGGCGCGGTGCCGCACAGGAATTCGACGCCGGAGCGGGCCAACCAGTTTGTCGAAGCTGAGCGCGTGGCTTGGGATCCGTATGTTCGCGCCAGTGGCGCATCCGCGCCGCGGTAACCCCTTGGAGAATCCATGCTCATGAACAGCCCCGGAGCCGCCGATGCGTCGGCCCATGATGCCGCGATGGCTCCGCTCAACGATTTTTTCCCGCCCTTTACGCGCGGGGAAATGCTGGATCGCCGGCACCGTGCCATCGCCATGATGGAAGAGAAGGGCTACGACGCCCTTGTCATCTGGGGCGGGTTTGGCGTTTACGCCGGGAGCGGGAACAACCAGACCAACATGATGTGGCTGGCCAACTACGCTGCTTGCGTAGAGGGCTATCTCGTGGTGGCGCGCGACGGCACCCTGACGCTGATTTTGTGCGTTGCCCGCCACGTCGACAACGCAAAGCACCTCACTGGGATCGAAGATGTGCGTGGCGCCTATGACATCCTGGGTTTGCTGGCGGCGCGGCTCAAGGAGCTGAGAGTCGAGCGGGGGCGAATCGGTATTGTTGGTCCACATAACGGACGCCCGGAAATCAACATCACCATTCCATTCGAGCACCATCAAAAAATCGTCGCCGCTTTTCCGAATGCCACGCTGGCGGATGCGACCAGGGACTACGAGGCGCTGCGGCTGGTGCGCAGCCGGGAGGAGCTTGATGTCTTGCGGCGCGCCGGATCGTTGGGTGACGAGGTTTTCAGGGAGATCGTGCAACTGACCAAGCCTGGCGCATCCTGTCGCGATTTGAGAAGGCATGCGGCGATGCGCTGCGCCGA
Source organism: uncultured Hydrogenophaga sp. (assembly GCA_964487025.1). Lineage (GTDB taxonomy): Bacteria > Pseudomonadota > Gammaproteobacteria > Burkholderiales > Burkholderiaceae_C > Hydrogenophaga. The sequence goes on along the minus strand of CAZAPJ010000038.1, from coordinate 17,876 downwards.
GACCGGCGGAACATTGCTGTTTTGCCACGTCGGCTCGTTCCCGATGGGCAATCCCGCAGACAGCTATCCAGACTACTACCCCAGCGACCGCAGGATCAACGACGGGGATGTGCTCTATACCGAACTGTGCCTCGGCTATGGCAACTATTGGAACAAGATTTGGGGCACCTGGTTTTGCGGCCGCCCGGCGGATGAATACCTGACCATGTTCTCGGATGCGGCCAAGGCTCACGGGAAAGTGCTGGCGTCCCTCAAACCCGGGATGCGCGCGTCCGAGTTCGACCGGTTCGCGCTGGAGCTTCGCGACGCGGGATATGACGTGCAATATCCGCTCATTTCCGGCTGGAGCGCCATCAACCACGACCCGCAGGCCGGCGGCGTGCCCGGCGAGCGCAGCGGAAATCTGGTCAAGCCATACAGCGACTGGATATTCCGCCCGGGCGAAACGTACACCATCTGCGCCTGGATCACCCAGCGCAATTCGAAGAAGGGCGTATGGGTGGGCACCTCGGGGACGGTCTCCGACGCCGGCTTCGAGCGGTTCAACGACGACTACCATCCGTTCGCCCTGAAGCAGGCATCGGGCTGAACGCCTGGGCAGGCCTCTCAAGGGTCGCAAGCCTTTGATCGCTGCCGTCGCCGCTGATCGTCCCGGCGATTGATCGAGTCCGACCTAGGGTTTTTACGGGTCGCGCAGAATGGGCGCGAGACCATGCCAAAAAACCTCAGGGATTGGAGTGTGCCGGGGGCGGCGTTGCTCGCCGCCTCGTTCGCCGTGGCCGCCGACACGGCCGATCTGCCTGGCATCACCGTCACCAGCACGCGGCAGGACGCCGCCCCCTTCGACGTACCCGCCTCGATCGACGTGATCGGCGGCGATGCCCTGCGCGAGGCGCGCACGCAGGCCTCGCTGGCCGAAGGGCTGGGCGCGGTGCCCGGGCTGGTGCTGCGCGACCGCCAGAACCACGCGCAGGACCTGCAGTTGTCGATCCGCGGCTTCGGGGCGCGCTCCACGTTCGGCGTGCGCGGCGTGCGCCTGTACGTCGACGGCGTGCCTGCCACCATGCCCGATGGCCAGGGGCAGACCTCGCACGTCGACATCGGCTCGATCGAGCGCGTGGAGGTGCTGCGCGGCCCTTATTCGGCGCTCTACGGCAATTCCTCGGGCGGCGTGGTGCAGGTGTTCACCGAGGCGGGCGAGGCGCCGCCGAACGTCTCCGCCGGCTTGGCCGCGGGCGGCAGCGGCCTGCGCCGCTACAGCCTCAAGGGCAGCGGCGCCACGGCCGCGGGCGTGGACTGGCTGGTGTCGTCCAGCCGCTTCGAGACCGACGGGTGGCGCGAACACAGCGCCGCCACCCGCGACACCGTGAACGCGCGCCTGGGCACCGCGCTGTCCGACGACAGCCGGCTGAGCGTCGTGTTCAATGCGGTGCGCCTGCGCGCGCAGGACCCGCTGGGCCTGACGGCGGCGCAGTTCGCCGCCGATCCGCGCCGGGCCACGCCCCAGGCGCTGCAGTTCAACACCCGCAAGACGGTGGACCAGGCCCAGGGCGGCCTGGTGTGGGAGCGCCGCATCGGCGCGCGCGACGAGCTGCGCCTGATGGTCTACCACGGCGAGCGCCGCACGGTGCAGTTCCAGGCCATCCCGGCCGCCGCGCAGGCCGGCCCGGCGCATGCCGGCGGCGTGATCGACCTGGCGCGCCGCTACGGCGGCCTCGACGCGCGCTGGACCCACCGCGGCGAGTGGGCGGGGCGCCCGCTGACCTGGATCGGCGGCCTCGGCATCGACACGCTGGACGAGACGCGGCGCGGCCACGAGAACTTCGCCGGCGCCACGCTCGGCGTGCAGGGCGCGCTGCGGCGCGACGAAAACAACCGCGTGCGCAACGTCGACCCCTACCTGCAGGCGCGCTGGCAGGTGGCCGAGCGCTGGAGCCTGGAGGCGGGCCTGCGCCACAGCAGCGTGCGCTTCCGCTCGGACGACCACTACGTGGCGCCCGGCAACGCCGACGACAGCGGCCGCGCGCGCCACAGCCGCTGGCTGCCGGTGGCGGCGCTGCGCTACCAGGCCGGCGAGGCGCTCAGCCTGTACGGCACGCTGGGCCGTGGCTTCGAGACGCCGACCTTCAACGAGATGTCCTACCGGCCCGATGGGCTGCCGGGCCTGAACTTCGCGCTGCGGCCCTCGGTCAGCACCAGCTTGGAGATCGGGGCCAAGCAGCGCCTGGCCGGCGGCTTGCTCACGGCCGCGCTGTTCAGCGTGCGGACCGACGACGAGATCGTCACCGCGACCCAGGCCGGCGGGCGCTCGACCTTCCAGAACGCCGGCCGCACGCGGCGCCAGGGGCTGGAGCTGGGCTGGAGCGGCCGGCTGGCTGGCCACTGGCGGGCCCAGGCGGCCTACACCTGGCTGGACGCGACGTACCGCGACGGCTTCTGCGCCGCCGCCTGCACGCCGCAGGCCTTCGCACGGCCGGGCCACCGCATGCCCGGCATGGCGCGCCAGGTGGCGCACGCCGAGATCGCCTGGGCGCCGCCCGAGGGCTGGCGCGCCGGGCTGGAATGGCGCCACGTGGGGCGTGTGCCGGTCAACGACGGCAACACCGAATTCGCCGCCGGCCACGCCACCGCCGCGCTGCACCTGGGCTACCGGGCGCCGCTCGCGCCGCGCTGGACGTTCACCGCGTTCGCCCGCGTGGACAACCTGACCGACCGGCGCTACGCCGGCTCGGTGATCGTCAACGAAGGCAACGGGCGCTACTATGAAAGCGCACCGGGCCGGCAGTGGAGCGCGGGCGCAAACGTCGCCTACCGATTCTGACCGAGCAAGTTCATCAAAGGAGTGGAGCAACGACCATGGCCAATACCAACACAAGATCTTCGGCAAGCGCGCCGGATGGTGGAAGCGGGGGGCGCTGGCCCCTGGTCCTGTTCGGCGCCATCCTGGTCCTGACCGGCCTGGCGCTGGCCCTGGGCGGGGTGCGCCTGGTGACGCTGGGCGGCTCCTGGTACTACCTGGTCACCGGGATCGCGCTGATCGTCAGCGGGCTGCTGTTCGCGCAGCGGCGCATGGCGGGCTTCTGGCTGTACGCCGTGGTGTTCCTCGGCACGCTGCTGTGGGCGTTCGCCGAGGTCGGGCTGGAATTCTGGCCGCTGGTGCCGCGCCTGGCCCCGGTGCTGGTGCTGGCCCTGCTGGCGTTCCTGGCGCTGCCCCGGCTGTCGCACGGGCGCGTGCGCGCACCGGCCTGGATCGGCGCGGCCGTCACCGCGGTGGTGCTGGTCGCGGGCGGCGCGGCCATGTTCACGCCGCATGGCGTGATCGAGGGCTCGGCGGCGGTGGCCGCCAGCGGTGCGGCACCGGCCGCGCCGGCCGAGTCGCGCTGGCAGTACTACGGCCGCACGCCGAACGGCACGCGCTACGTGCCCTTCGCGCAGATCAACCGGGACAACGTGAAGCAGCTCGAAGTGGCCTGGACCTTCCGCACCGGCGACGTCGCCGGCCCCGGCTCGGAAGACCAGAACACGCCCACGCAGATCGGCGACACCGTCTACGTCTGCACGCCGCGCAACCAGGTGTTCGCGCTCGACGCCGACACCGGCGAGCAGAAGTGGACCTTCGACCCCCAGGCCAACGCCAAGATCTGGAACCGCTGCCGCGGCGTCGGCTACTACGAGCCGGCCGCCGTGACCGCGCGCGTCGGCGACGTGCCCGCGCCGGCCGCCGGCAGCGCCTGCGCCAGGCGCATCGTGCTGACCACGGTGGACGCGCGCCTGATCCAGCTCGACGCCGAGACCGGCAAGCCGTGCGAAGGCTTCGGCAACGGCGGCACCGTGGACCTCAAGCAGGGCATGGGCGAGATCAAGCCGCTCTACTACTTCCAGACCTCCATGCCCACCGTGGTGCGCAACCTGGTGGTGGTCGGTGGCTGGGTCTTCGACGGCCGCGAGATCGACGAGCCTTCGGGCGTGGTGCGCGCCTTCAGCGCCGACACGGGCGAGCTCGTCTGGGCCTGGGACCTGGGCAACCCGGAGATCACCAAGCTCCCGCCCGAGGGCCAGTCGTACACCCGCAGCACGCCCAACGTGTGGTCCACGCCCGCGTTCGACGACCAGCTCGGCCTGATCTACCTGCCCACCGGCAACAACCCGCCGGACTTCTGGGGCGCGCAGCGCTCCAAGGCCTCGGAGGAATACAGCTCCTCGATCGTGGCGGTGGACGTCGCCACCGGCCGCGAGCGCTGGAAGTTCCAGACCGTGCACCACGACATCTGGGACTACGACGTGCCCGCGCAGCCGGCCCTGTACGACGTGCCCGACGGGCAGGGCGGCACCGTGCCCGCGCTGATCCAGGTCACCAAGCGCGGCCAGATCTTCATGCTCGACCGGCGCGACGGCAAGCCGATCGCGGAGGTGCAGGAACGGCCCGTGCCGCAGGGCGCGCAGGAAGGCGACTGGGTCAGCGCGACGCAGCCGTACTCGGTCGGCATGCCCGCCATCGGCAACGAGCCGCTGTCGGAAGCGCGCATGTGGGGCGCCACCTGGTTCGACCAGCTGGCCTGCCGCATCGCGTTCAAGCAACTGCGCTACGAAGGCGAGTTCACGCCGCCGACCACCACGCCCAGCCTGATCTACCCCGGCTACTACGGCGGCATGAACTGGGGCAGCGCCTCGATCGACGAGCACAACGGCATCCTGGTCGTGAACGACATCCGCATGCCGCAGCTGGTGCGCCTGGTGCCGCGCGCCGACGTGGACGAGAAGAAGATCACGCTCGGCCACGGCGTGGGCATGCACCCGCAGGGCGGCACGCCCTACGCCATCACGCAGCAGGCCTTCAACTCCCCGCTGGGCATTCCCTGCCACGCGCCCGCCTGGGGCACGGTCACCGGCATCGACCTCAAGACGCGCCAGATCGTCTGGCAGCGCCCGGCCGGCACGGTGGAGGACGCGGTCGTCAAGGGTGTCAAGGCCGGCCTGCCGGTGCCGCTCGGCATGCCCACGCTGGGCGGCCCGATCACCACGGCCGGCGGCCTGACGTTCTACGCCGGCACGCAGGACTACTACCTGCGCGCCTACGACACCCTGACCGGCCACGAGCTGTGGAAGGGCCGCCTGCCAGTGGGCGGACAGGCCACGCCGATGAGTTACGTCTCACCCAAGAGCGGCCAGCAGTACGTGGTGATCTCGGCCGGCGGCTCGCGCCAGTCGCCCGACCGCGGCGACTACGTGGTGGCCTACAAGCTCAAGCGCTGACGGCCGGGCGTTGATGTCGACGGTGCCGCTGCCATGCCAGCAGCGGCACCGCCAGTGCCGGGAACCGGGGCGCCTGGGGTCGCGCCCCAAGCGTTTCACTCTTCGACCTGGATCTTGTTCTCGCGAATGAAGCCGCGCCAGAACGCACCATCCCGGGCCATGGTCTTCTGGAAATCCTCGATCGAATCCCCGACCGCGATCGCACCCTGGGCTTCCATGCGCTTCCTGAAATCCGGATTGGCGGCAAACTCGCGAACCTCCGCGTTCAGGAATTCGACGATGTCGCGCGGCAGGCCCTTGGGTCCCAGCAGCGCCTGCCAGATGGACGTCTCTTCGAAGCCCGGCACGCCGGCTTCCGCCATGGTCGGTACGTTCGGCAGGGCTGCCAGCCGCTCCCGGGCGCCCACGCCCAATATCCTGGTCCGGCCAGCCTGCGCAAGGCTCGCCGCGCTCAGGTAGCTGTCGAACACGAAATCGATCTCTCCTGCCAGCAGCGCTTGCGACGTGGCACCGCCGCCGCGATAGGGCACATGCACGCCGTTGAGTTTCTGGGACTGCATGAAGAGGGTGCCGATCAGGTGGTTGCCGCCGCCGACACCAAAGGAGCCCCAGGTCAAGGACGATGTCCTGCCCTTCTCGAGCAGTTCCTGAAGGGTGCGCGGGCCATCCAGCCTGCCCACGAGCACGCCCGGGTATCGGACCACCTGCCCGATGGGCGTGAAGTCGTTCACGCCGTCATAAGGCGGCGTCTTCATGGTTTCCGGAACCATGATCTGGCTGCTGGTCGACCCCAGCAGCAAGGTATAGCCATCGGGCGCTGCCCGGCGGACGTGGGCGGTGCCGATCGTCGCACCGGCACCGGGCCGGTTCTCGACGATGAAAGCCTTTCCGGTTTTTCGCTGAAGGTGCGCTGCCAGTTCGCGCGCGATCAGGTCCGAGCCACCTCCCGCAATGTAGGGCGACACGATCGTCACGGGACGCTCGGGGTATTGGGCCTGGGCAACCGTGCTGATGAGGGCGGCGGTCAGCAATGCAACGAGTGTTCGTGCTTTCATCTCTGTCTCCATGAATTGGCTCTGGTTTGCCCCAGTCGAAACCGCTCGGACCAAGGTGCAGACGACTGTATCCAGGCAGGTGGTTTCGAGGAAATATGGATTGCTGATCCAATCCATCCCACTTCGTTATGGCGGGCGGCGAGCGTTCGCGCGGCATCGAAGCGCCGGCAGCGGTTCCAGGGCGGTATAACGGTTCGTGATGGCGTTGCCAAAGAAACGGTATTTCAATCCTCCGCGCGTGCGAGCTAGCATGCCGGTGCGCGCCATTGAACAACCCTGGTGCCACGCACGAGAGCAATGAACAACCCCAGGCAATGGCTCGCCTTCAGCGACATTCGATCCGCCGCGCAGCGCCGGCTGCCCCGCGGATTCTTCGAGATGATCGATCGAGGCGCGGAAGACGACGTGGCCTTGATGAACAACATCGAAGCGCTGCGGCGGATCAAGCTTCGCTCGCGGGTCCTGCGCGACGTTTCGGCGCGCCGGGTGGCGACGACGCTGCTGGGCAGGGAAATTGGCTTGCCGGTGGTGATCGCACCCACCGGGCCGGCGGGCCTGGTCTGGAACAACGGTGAACGGGCATTGGCGCGCGCCGCGCGCGGGCACGGAATACCCCTGGCCATTTCATCCGCGGCGCAGATGCCAATGGAGCGCTTGCAGGAAGAGGGCGGCCGGCTTTGGTTCCAGTTGTATTTCGGGGCAAGCCGGGACGATGCGCATGAGGTGGTCGATCGCGCGCAGGCGGCGGGCTACGAAGTCCTGGTCCTGACCGTCGACAGCATCGTTCCCTACAACCGGCCCTTTGCCGCGCGCAGCGGATTCTCGATGCCGATCCGGCCCACCGCGCGCGGGATCGTCGACAGCCTGCTCAGCCCTCGCTGGCTCCTGGGAAGCATGCTGCCCCTGCTGCTGCGGCACGGCCGGCTGGATTTTCCCAACTACCCGGGCTACCGGCGCATGGGGGCGACGAAGAGCGATGCCCTGACCTGGGACGACCTGAACACCTTGCGGCGCCGCTGGCCAGGCCGTCTGATCGTCAAGGGGGTGTCCCATCCCGACGACGCACGGCACTGCATGGAAGCCGGCGCCGATGGCGTGGTCGTCAGCAACCATGGGGGCCTCGCCTTCGACGACGCCGTCGCGACCATCGACGTGCTCGAGGAAATCGTGGCGGCGGTGGACGGCCGTGGTGCCGTGATCGTGGACGGCGGGTTCCGGCACGGAGCGGACATCGTGAAGGCGCTGTGCCTGGGGGCGGATGCGGTCATGCTCGGCCGGGTGCCGCTGTTGGCGCTGGCCGCCGGCGGACAGAAGGGGGTCGAACGCGCACTCGACATCCTGCGGCGCGAGATGGATCGGACGTTGGCGCTGATGGGGTGCGTCTCGGTAGCGGAGCTGACGCCGGAACACGTGTGGCGCGCACCGCCGTAGCGTGCCGCTCAGAACCCCGTGGTGTCCTTGAGTGTCTTCTCCAACAGCGCCACCTCCTCGGACAGCATGCTCAGGAACGCGGCCTGGGCGGCGGTGCTGGGCCGGTCGATGCGGCGGGCGATGTACCTCGATACGCAGGTGTCTTTCAGCGGCTTCCCCGCCAGCTCGCCGCGTTGCAGCTCGCCCAGAAAGGCGGTCAGTGGCGAGACGTGCATGCCCTGGCCTGCCAGCAGAAGGCTCTTGAGGATGGACGTCGAGTCGGATTCCACGCTGACGTTGAGCGACATCTTTTTCTGACGGGCGCGCTCCTCGATCAGCGAGGAGATGCTGTTCGCGCCGATGAGCTGGATCAGGGCATGCCGGCCCAATTCCTGAAGCGTCACGTCTCTTCCACGAAAGGTCTTTCCCGCCTTCGAATCGGCTCCGAAGACCACCCACAACGGTTCTTCGTAGAGGAACTGCATGTCGAGCAGGGGGTTGGGCGCCGGCTGCGTCAGGACGGCCATGTCCAGCCGATCGCCCAGCAGCTCGTCGCACATCCTGATGGTGTGGCCTTCCAGGAACTGCAGATGGACGGCGGGGTGTGCTTGATGGAACCTGACCGCGACCTTGGCAATGACGGTTGCCCCCACGGACATCGGAAAGCCGATGCGCAGGCTTCCGACGACTTCGCTGGTGCTGGCCAGCACCTGGGACCGGACGTCTTCGGCCAGCCTCAGCATGGCCGAGGCGCCCATCTGCAGGCTGGTGCCGGCTTCCGTGGGCTCGGCCCCCTTGCTGTGGCGCAGCAGGAGTTGCACGCCCAGCTCTTCCTCCAGCAGACGAACCTGCCGTGTCACGGCCGGCTGGGCGATATGCAGGGCTTCCGCCGCCTTGGTGAAGCTTCGCAGTTCCGCGACCTTGAGGAAGTACCGGAGTTGGGTCAGATCCATGGCGTCGTCATATCAGCTTGCAATCGGTTCCATCGACATTTGGTATTTCCGCTTTTGAGGCGGGCGGGCATACCCTGCGGCCTTGCCCACAGGCTTGCACGGAGCAGGTGGCCCGTCAATGACAACGAAGGTCAAGGAGCACAAGAATGCACAAGGTGGAGATTCGGGATGATATGCACATCGAATGGGACGTCCCCATCACGATGGACGATGGGGTGGTGCTGCGGGCAGACCTCTACCGGCCCATCGGCAATGACCGCCATCCCGTGCTTCTGTCCTATGGCCCGTACGGCAAGGGCTTGGCGTTCCAGGATGGCTACGCTTCCGCATGGGACCTGATGGCCCGCGAGTACCCCGACTCGGTGGCGGGTTCATCCAACCTGTACGCCAACTGGGAAACGGCCGATCCCGAGAAATGGGTGCCACACGGCTACGCCTGCCTGAGGATCGACTCCCGGGGGGCCGGACGCAGCCCGGGCGTCCTGGACACCCATTCGCCGCGCGAGATCGACGACATCGTGCAGTGCATCGAATGGGCGGGCGTGCAGGGCTGGAGCAATGGCAAGGTGGGCATGTCCGGCATCTCGTACTACGCGTCGAACCAATGGCGCGCGGCCGCGCGCCAACCCAGGCATCTGGCGGCCATCTGTGTCTGGGAAGGCTACTCCGACCGATACCGGGATTCCATGCGCCATGGCGGCATCCTGTGCACCTTCAACAAGGGGTGGTCGGGCATGCAGGTCCTGTCCGTCCAGCATGGGCTCGGACAGAATGGCCCGCGCAGCCGGGCCACGGGCGAGTGGGTCACCGGCCCCGAGACCCTCGACCAGGAAACGCTCGCCGCCAACCGCCGCGACCTGTGGCCCGACTACGTGGCCGAAGAGACGATCGGCCCGCTCTATCACGACAGAACACCGAAACTGGAAGACATCCAGGTTCCGCTGCTGTCGGCGGCCAACTGGGGTGGGCAGGGGCTGCACCTGCGGGGCAACATCGAGGGCTATCTTGGCGTATCGAGCCCGCAGAAATGGCTCGAGGTGCACGGGGGCACGCACTGGGCCGTCTACTACTGCGACTACGGCGTCGCCCTCCAGCGCCGGTTCTTCGACCACTTCCTCAAGGGCGAGGCCAATGGCTGGCAGCAGGAGCCATCGGTGCGGCTGCAGGTGCGCCACATCGATGGGTTCCGCGAACGCCTGGAGCACGAGTGGCCGCTGGCGAGGACCCAGTGGACGAAGTTCTACCTGCATGCGGACGGCTCGCTCAAGACCGATGAGCCGCAGACCGATGGCGCGCGTCTGGCCTACCCACCGCTGGGCAAGGGCCTGATGTTCGAGACGGCCGCATTCGATGCCGACACGGAGATCACGGGGCCCGCGGCCGCCCGGCTGCGCCTGTCTTCCAGCACCAGCGACGCGGACGTGTTTCTCGTCCTGCATCTCATCGACCCCGATGGCAAGGAAGTGCACTTCCAGGGCGCGGTGGATCCCCGCGCGCCGCTGGCGCAAGGATGGCTGCGCGCGTCGCACCGCAAACGCGACGAGCGGCGCTCCACGCCATACCGGCCTTATCACACCCATGACGAGAAGCAGCCGCTGCGGCCCGGCGAACCCGTGGACCTGAACGTCGAGATACAGCCCACGTGCATCGTGGTGCCGGCGGGCTATCGGCTGGCGCTCTCCATCCTCGGCCGGGACTATGAGCACGATGGCGATGCCGCGAAACTCTCGAACACCAAGGCGGCCATGCGGGGATGCGGCCCGTTTCTGCACGACGACCCCACCGACAGGCCGCACGACGTCTTCTCCGGCGAGTGCACCATTCACTTCGATGCGGATGCTTCCCCCCACGTGCTCCTGCCCGTGATACCCGCCCGTGCCTGAGCGCCTGTCGAACCTTCCGGCGGAGCCGGTGGATTTCCTCGTCGTCGGCGGGGGCACTGCCGGCTGCGTGCTGGCCAGCCGCCTGTCGGAACAGCCAGGCTGCCGCGTGCTCCTGTTGGAGGCGGGGGATGACCTGCCGGCCGGGCAGGAGCCTTGGCAGATCCGTTCCCGCGAGAGCCATTCCTCCTTCATCGGCGCCTACCGCTGGAACCTGCCGGCCGCCTGTGTCGCCGATGGTCCCATCGGCCAGGCCAGCCAGGCACGGGTGCTGGGCGGCGGCTCGTCCATCATGGGCATGGTGGCCCTGCGCGGCATTGCATTGGACTATGACGGCTGGGCCAGGGACCATGGCGCCGCCGGGTGGTCCTGGAGCGATGTGCTTCCCTTCTTCCGGAAGCTGGAGACCGACCTGGACCATGGCGAATCGCCATGGCATGGCAGCACGGGGCCGACCCGGATCTCCCGCACGCCGATAGAGCGGCTGCCGCCGCTGGCGCACGCGGCCCGCGAATGGGCGCTGGCGCGCAGACTGCCATGGCTGGACGACCTCAACGCAGACGTTGGCGATGGTGTCGGCCCGTTGCCGATGTTCATGGATGCGCAGCATCGCCAGTCCAGCGCCATCTGCTACCTGACCCCATCCGTGCGCGCGCGCGACAACCTCGACGTTGTCGGCCGAGCCGAGGTGCGCCGCGTCCTGCTGGAGGGGGCCGAGGTTCGAGGCGTGGAGGTGCTGCTCGAAGGCGGGACACTGCGGCGGATCCCGGCGCGCCACGTGGTCCTGGCGTGCGGCGCGCTGCTTTCCCCGGCCGTCCTCATGCGCTCGGGCATCGGCCCGGGCGAGGCGCTCCAGCGCCTGGGCATCGCGGTCGCCGGCGACCTTCCGGGCGTTGGCCGCAACCTACAGAACCATGCCATGCTGTTCCTGGCGGGATTCATGAAACGCCGGGCCCGGCAGCCACGTGACCTCGCGCCGGTGCCGGGCGTGGCCATGCGCTACTCGTCGGGCATCCCCGGCTGTCCTGCCACGGACATGTACCTCGCCGCCTTCTGCAAGACCGCGCCCCACGCGGTCGGCCGGCTCCTCGCCACCTTGCAGTCCTACCTGCTGCAGCCCCATTCCCGTGGAGAAGTGCGGCTGACAAGCGCGGACCCGGGCTCGGCGCCCCGCGTCGACTTCAACCTGCTCGGCGACAGCAGGGACGTGGAGCGCTTCCTGCGCAGCCTGGCGGACCTGTCGGACCTAGCCAGGACACCGGCTGTTCGCGGCATCGCCATGGGGCCGTTCTTCTCGATCGGCTTCTCCGACCGCCTGCGCCGGATGAGCGCGCCCAACTGGCGCAACCGGGCGCAAAGCCTCGCGGCGCGCGTGGCCCTGGACGGGCTGCCGGGCATTCAACGGCTGGTTCGGCTCGCCTGCGGCGCCGGGCCCACGCCAGACGAAATGGACGCGCCCGGCTGGGACGGGAGCCGGCACATGCGCCATTTCGTGGGGCCTTCCGGCCACCACGTCGGCACATGCCGCATGGGGCCCGAACGGGATAGGCACAGCGTCGTCGGGAGCGATGGCCGGGTGCATGGGTTCAAGGGCCTGTACGTGGCCGACGCCTCCATCATGCCGGTCATCCCCCGCGGCAATACCAACCTGCCGACCTTGATGGTGGCAGAGAAGATCGCCGATAGCCTCCAGCGAAGCCGTTTCCTCGCCTGAGCCCGGCGCCTCGATGGCCGGTGCCCCGGGGGGTGCCATCGACCCCATGCCAGCGCTGCCGGCCGGGGCCGGAGACAATACCCCTCTATGCACTTTTCTCCTTTCCTGAGGGTCGCCCTCGTCCTGGGCCTGCTGTCGGCCATCGGTCCCTTCGCGATCGACATGTACCTGCCCGCGCTGCCCGAGATCGGCCGCAGCCTGGGCGCCGACGTGGGCGCGATCCAGCTCACGCTGACCGTGTTCTTCATCGCCCTGGGGGCCGGCCAGCTGCTCTATGGCCCGATCTCCGACATGGTGGGGCGCAAGCCGCCGCTGTATTTCGGGCTCGGCCTGTTCACGCTGGCCAGCGTCGGCTGCGCGCTGGCCAGCGACGTGCACACGCTGGTGGCGCTGCGCTTCCTGCAGGGCCTGGGCGCGGCCGCCGGCATGGCGATCCCGCGCGCCGTGGTGCGCGACCTGCACACCGGCACCGAGGCCGCGCGCCTGATGGCGCTGCTGATGCTGGTGTTCAGCGTTTCGCCCATCCTGGCACCCCTGTTCGGCAGCGGGGTGATCGCGCTGACCGGCTGGCGCGGCATTTTCTGGACCGTGGCGCTGGCGGCAGTGGCCGGCCTCGTGCTGGTGCGCACCGCGCTGGGCGAGACCCGGCCGGCCGCCGAGCGGGTGGACAGCAGCGTGGCCAGCGCGCTGCGCGCCTACGGGCTGCTGCTGCGCGACGGGCATTACCTCGGGCTGGTCGGCATCGCCGGCGCGGCGATGGCGGGTTTCTTCGTCTACCTGGCCGGCTCGCCGTTCGTGCTGATCAACCACTACGGCCTCACGCCGACCCAGTACGGCCTGGCGTTCGCGCTCAACGCGGCGGCCTTCTTCGGCGCCGCGCAGTGCACCGCCTGGCTGGGCCGCCGCTTCGGGATGGTCAACCTGGTCAAGGCGGCGTCCACCGCCTCGGGCCTGACGATGGCGGCGCTGCTGGTCTACTACCTCGCGGGCGGCGACCGGCTCGCGGTGCTGCTGGCGCTGTACTTCGTGGCCAGCGCCTTCATGGGGCTGGTGATTCCCACCACCTCGGTGCTCGCGCTCGACCGGCATGGCGCGATCGCCGGCACCGCCTCGGCCCTGATGGGCACGCTGCAGATGCTGGGCGGCGCGGCGGCGATGGGCATCGTCAGCCTGTTCGCCAATGGCAAGCCGCTGCCGATGGTGGCGGGCATGGCCAGCGGGTCGCTGGCGGGCGTGGCGCTGACCTGGATCACGCTGTCCGGCGGTGCGCGCCGGCGCCTGGCGGCTGGGGCGCGCGGGTGACGGCCGCGGTCCGCGACGGCCTGCCGCCTCCCCAGCGCGGACGGGCCGCGCTGGTGATCATGCTCGGCATTTCGCTGTCGGTGCTCGACGGCAGCATCATGAACCTCGCGCTGCCCGGCATCGCGCGCGAGCTGAACGTCGGCGCCTCGCAGTCGATCTGGGTCGTCAACGCGTACCAGATCGCGTCGCTGATCATGCTGCTGCCGCTGGCGGCGCTGGGCGAGCGCCTGGGCTACCGGCGCATCTACCTGGTCGGCATGGCGCTGTTCATGCTGTCGTCGGTCGCGGCCATGCTGGCCGATTCGCTGGTCATGCTGATCGCGGCGCGCTCGCTGCAGGGCCTGGGCGCGGCGGGCGTGATGAGCGTGAACTCGGCGCTGGTCCGGCTGGTCTACCCGAGCGCCCGACTGGGGCGCGGGATCTCGCTCAACGCGATGGTGGTGGCGACCTCGACCATGGCCGGCCCGGCCATCGCGGCAGCCATCCTCTCGGTCGCCTCGTGGCACTGGCTGTTCGCGCTGAACATCCCGCTGGGGCTGTTTACGCTCTGGATGGGCCGGCGCAACCTGCCGGCCAACCCGCCCAGCAGCGCCCCGTCGGCCCAGTTCTCGTGGTTCGACGTGCTGCTCAACATGCTGATGTTCTCGCTGGTGTTCGTCGGCGCCGACCACCTCGGCGTGCGCATGGGCGCCGACAGCAGCGCCTCGGCGCTGGGCTGGTGGCTGCTGGCGGGCGGCGTGGCGGTGGGGGCGCTCTACCTGCGCCGCCAGTGGCGCCTGACGACGCCGCTGTTCCCGCTCGACCTGCTGCGCATTCCGGTGTTCGCGCTGTCGATGGGCGGATCGGTCAGCGCGTTCTGCGCGCAGATGCTGGCCTTCCTGTCCACGCCGTTCCTGCTGCTGGAGGTGCTGGGCCGCACGCACATGCAGGCCGGCTTGATCATGACCGCTTGGCCGCTGGCCACGGTGGCCGTGGCGCCGATCGCCGGGCGCCTGATCGGGCGCTTCCCGGCCGGCTGGCTGGGCGGCATCGGCATGGCGGTGTTCGCCGCCGGGCTGCTCTCGCTGGGCTGGCTGCCGGCGCAGCCGTCCAACCTCGAACTGGCCGCGCGCCTGGCCCTGTGCGGCGGCGGCTTCGCCCTGTTCCAGTCGCCCAACAACCACACCATCGTGACCGCCGCGCCGCTGCACCGCGCCGGCGCCGCCAGCGGCATGCTGAGCACGGCCCGGCTGACCGGCCAGACGCTGGGTGCCGTGCTGCTCGCGGTGATCTATGCCGTGTGGGACGCGCACGACGGCCGGGGCGAGGCCATCGCGTTCTCGCTCGCCGCGGCCAGCGCCGTGCTGGCGGGCGTGTGCAGTTCGCTGCGGGTGCGCGCGGGGCCGCCTTCGTCGCCGTCATCCGCCTGAGGCGCGGGCCGCCAGCGCCTCGGCCAGCGCCTGCACGGAGAGCGGCGCGCAGCCCTCGGCCTTGTTGCTGACCGTCACGTAGGCGTTCTGGCCCGCCCCGGTGATGCCGGCGATGGTGCGCGCCAGCAGGGCGCGGGTGTCGTGGTCGACGTCGTGGACGCGGTCGTAGGGGCTGTATTCGCGCCGCGCGTCCTCGTAGCCGTACGCGCCGTGCAGCGGGTTGAGGTTCCAGCGGCAGACCATGGGGCCGGGCCAGAGCGCGCGCAGCAGGGGCAACTGATGCTCCAGGCGCGGCATCTTGGCGTGCAGGCACAGGCACCAGGTGGCATTGGCCTCGCGCAGCACGGCCGCGAGGTCGTGCACGAAGGGCGCGTCCAGCCACTGCGGGTCGCGCACCTCGACCGCCAGCACGCCGTCGGGCGCGGTCGGCGCGAGCGCCGGCTGGGCCAGCAGCAGCCGGCGCAGCCGCTCCAGCACCAGCGGCAGGTTGTGCAGCAGGTGGCGCGGCAGCGGGCTGAGCTGGAACACCAGCGCGCCGACCTTGGGCCCCAGGCCGGCCAGCGCCGGTTCCACGAAGCCCTGCCGGGCCAGGGCCGGGTCGAGGAACGTCGGGTTGGGCTGCAGGCCGCGGCCGTCCTCGCCGCGCACCAAGGCGTCGGTCACGTGGCTGGGCGCCTTGACCACGAAGCGGAAGTCCTCGGGCACCTGGGCCGCGTAGCGCGCGTACTGGTCCTGCGTGAGCGGGCGGTAGAAGCTGCGGTCCACGCTCACGGCCCGCAGCAGCGGGTGCTGGCCGTAGGCGCGCAGGCCTTCGCGCGCGAGCAGCGTCTCGTTGTACTCGCCGTCCCACACCAGGCCGGCCCAGCCGGGATAGCTCCAGGACGAGGTGCCCATGCGCAGGCGCGCGGGCAGGGCGGCGGCCAGGGCCTGCAGGCGCGGGTCGGGCGGCGCCGGCTCGACGCGGGCCAGGCGCGCTCGGGCCGGCGCCGGGGGCGCCGAGGGGGGCGGGGGCGGCGCCGGCGGGCCGCCGAACAGGTCGTCTTGCATGGGGCGTGAAGCGCGGGGCGGGCCGATTGGCTGTGGCAAACTTTCGCGCTTCGTGTTTTTACATCGGTTCGAATGCAGCAGATCATCCGGCAACTGGCCACGGAAATCAGGGTAGGGGAGCAGCAGGTCCGCGCGGCGGTGGAACTGCTCGACGGCGGGGCCACGGTGCCGTTCATCGCGCGCTACCGCAAGGAGGCGACCGGCGGGCTGGACGACACGCAACTGCGAGAGCTGTCTTACCGGCTGGACTACCTGCGCGAGCTGGAAGACCGCCGAGCCGCCGTGCTCAAGGCGATCGACGAGCAGGGCAAGCTCACCGACGCGCTGCGCGCGGCCATCGCCGCCGCGCCCACCAAGCAGGAGCTGGAAGACCTCTACCTGCCCTACAAGCAGAAGCGCAGGACCAAGGGGCAGATCGCGCGCGAGTTCGGCCTGGAGCCGCTGGCCGACCGGCTGTTCGCCGACCCCACGCTGGACCCGGCCGCCGAGGCCGCCGCGTTCACGCGGCCGCCCGAGGTGCTCGACGACGGTAAACCCGGCGCCGACTTCTCCACCGTGCCGGCCGTGCTCGACGGCGTGCGCGACATCCTCTCCGAACGCTGGGCCGAGGACCCGGCGCTGGTGCAGGGCCTGCGCGAATGGCTCTGGGCCGAGGGCCTGCTGCGCAGCAGCCTGGTCGCGGGCAAGAATCCGGAGGCGCCCGAGGTGGCCAAGTTCCGCGACTATTTCGACTACGACGAACCGATCGCGCGCGTGCCCTCGCACCGCGCGCTGGCGGTGTTCCGCGGCCGCGCGCTGGAGATCCTCGACGCCAAGCTGGTGCTGCCCGAGGCGGCGCCTCCCGAGGGCGCCGCGGCGCGCGGCCCGGTGCCCAGCCTGGCCGAAGGCCGCATCGCCCGCCACCTGGGCTGGAGCCACCGGGGCCGCGCGGCCGACGACCTGCTGCGCAAGTGCGTGGCCTGGACCTGGCGCGTGAAGCTCTCGCTCTCGCTCGAACGCGACCTGTTCTCGCGCCTGCGCGAGAGCGCCGAAGCGGTGGCGATCAAGGTGTTCGCCGACAACCTGCGCGACCTGCTGCTGGCCGCGCCGGCCGGCCCGCGCGTGGTGATGGGCCTGGACCCGGGCATCCGCACCGGGGTCAAGGTGGCGGTGGTGGACGCCACCGGCAAGCTGGTGGACACCGCCACCGTCTACCCGCACGAACCCCGGCGCGACTGGGACGGCGCGCTGCACGCCCTGGGCCAGCTCTGCCGCCGGCACGGCGTGAACCTGATCGCGATCGGCAACGGCACCGCCAGCCGCGAGACCGACAGGCTCGCGGCCGATCTGGTCAAGCAACTGGAAAAAGCCGGCCAGCCCGGCGTGCAGAAGGTGGTGGTGAGCGAGGCCGGCGCCTCGGTGTACTCCGCCAGCGAGTTCGCGAGCCAGGAGATGCCCGACGTGGACGTGAGCCTGCGCGGCGCGGCCAGCATCGCGCGCCGCCTGCAGGACCCGCTGGCCGAACTGGTGAAGATCGACCCCAAGAGCATCGGCGTGGGCCAGTACCAGCACGACGTGAACCAGAGCGAGCTGGCGCGCGCGCTCGACGCGGTGGTGGAGGACTGCGTCAACGGCGTGGGCGTGGACCTCAACACCGCCAGCGTGCCGCTGCTGGCGCGCGTCTCGGGCCTGTCGGCCGGCGTGGCCAAGGCGGTGGTGCGCTGGCGCGAGGCCCACGGCGCTTTCCGCAACCGCCAGCAGCTCATGGACGTGGCCGGCCTGGGCGCCAAGACCTTCGAGCAGAGCGCGGGCTTCCTGCGCATCCGCGGCGGCGACAACCCGCTGGACATGACCGGCGTGCACCCCGAGACCTA
>CAZAPJ010000037.1:0-43577 GCA_964487025.1 uncultured Hydrogenophaga sp. | reverse complement strand
ACGGTGATGGCCTGACTTAAACCAAACAGCCTCCGCGAATCCCGGGGCGATTCACTGGCCCGTGGGTGCATAGGACAAGGCTGTGGTATCCCATTGCTCGACGGCTTGGGCCTGGCCCGGCGGAATCAAGGTGCGGACCGTCGGGAAGGCGGCCTGCAAAGCGGCGTTGCCGCCGCAGTGGTCGCTGTGGAGATGGGTGTTGAGCAGGAGATGCAGGGGGCGTGTGCCCAGGGCTGCCTGAACGAGCGCGACGGTCTGCTCCGCGTGGCTGACGTAGCCGGAGTCCACCAGCGCTGTCGGGCCATGGCCTCCTTCGATCAGCACGTTGTTGGCAGATAGCCAGCCGCGTTCGAACACGCGGATGCCAGCCGCCCGCGCCAGTGCCGGCCATCCGTCGACCCGAGGGCGGCGGGGCATGGGTGTGGGGGCATGACCGTTTTCCGTCATGCCGGGTCGTCAGGAGCCCGTGCCAGCTCGCTGGACAGCTTTTCGGCGCCCGATGCCAGCGGCTCGTCGAACAGGAGGCCGATCCAATGCGATTCCCGCTGCTGGATGGTGTCCAGCAGCGGGCGGGCGTCGCCCATGGCGGCGAACGCGTCGAAGCCGCTCTCCAGGAAATGCTGCAAGGCGTCCAGTCCGGCGGCGCGGGCCGGGTTGCGCATCATCCGCAAGGCGAGCCGCAGTGGCTTCATGCGCGTGAGGCGCTGCAACTCCTGCCCCATGTGCTGCACCACCGCGAGCTGCCGGTCGCGGGCCGGCCGCTCCCCCGTGTCGCGCCAACTCAGGAGATAGCGCTGCGCGGGCGGCAGCCCCGCGTCCTGCTGCAGCCAGTGGCGGGCCAGTTCATGGTCAAGCACTTCGGTCAGCGCGTGTGCCTCGGCGAGGTCCACCGCCAGTTGCGCGACAGCCTGCGGGAACAAGCGCTCCAGTGCCCCCGCGATGCGGCCGAACTGGGCATCGCGCGCGGCGAAATCGCGCTCGCCGTAGAGCTCGTCGAGGAAGAACCGCGTGGCGGGTTCGTACTTGGGGTGGCTCAGGAAGTCGGCATACGTGGCCCGGAACCGCTGGGCTTGCAGCCTTTTGACGTCGCCCACCGCGGCGTCCAGGCCCGCCACGCTGGCTTGCTGCCGCAGCTGCTGCACACGGTCCAGGTGGGCGCGGATCTGTTCGGCGGTGTTGACGGGGGCGGGACGGCTCATGTTCCTGCGGGTTGGGCGGGCGGCTCCCAAAGCGGAACGAGCAGTCTAATCCCATGGGGGCGCCCATGCGATAGTCCCACCATGCGGCCACCCATGGAAATCGAACCCGACGACACCCTTTCCCGGTCCTCCGGCCCATCGGCGCTGGCGCGGCTGCAGCAGTGGCTGGTGGCCATTGCGGTCGTCGCGACGGCGCTCTGGTGGGGGTTCTGGTGGCCGCGGGTGCCCTGGCTGGCCTGGGCGGGTGTGGCGCTGCTGCTGGGAGGCCATGCGCTGGTGCTGGCGGTGGAGGCGGGCGCCGCGGCCTGGCTGAACCGGCGCGATGGAACCCCGCGCGCCAGTGGGCGCGAGCTGGTGCGTGCCTGGTGGCAGGAGGTGTGGGTGGCGCCGGCGGTGTTCGCCTGGCGCCAGCCGTTTCGCTGGCGGCGCTGGCCGGACGATACCGAGGCCCGCGCCGGCAGCGGACCGGCGGTGGTGTTCATCCATGGCTTCGTGTGCAACCGCGGCTTCTGGCATCCGTGGATGCGCCGGCTGCGCGCGCAGGGCGTGCCCTACGTGTCGGTGAACCTGGAGCCGGTGTTCGGCAGCATCGACGACTACGTGCCGCTGGTGGCCGATGCCGTGCGGCGCGCGCGGAGGCTGTGCGGCGGACAGCCGCCCATGCTGGTGTGCCACAGCATGGGCGGCCTGGTGGCGCGCGCCTGGCTGTGCAGCGAGCCGGGTGCGCCGGTGCATCGCGTGGTGACGATCGGCAGCCCGCACCGGGGAACCTGGCTCGGGCGTTTCAGCCACTGCGCCAATGGCCGGCAGATGCGGCTGGATGGTGGCTGGCTGGGCGACCTGCGGGGGCGCGAATCGTTGGCCGATGCGGAGGCAGGCGGTTATGGCCGTTTCGTGTGCTGGTACTCGAATGCGGACAACATCGTGTTTCCCGCTTCGACCGCGACCTTGCCCGGGGCCGACAACCGGCTGGTGTCCGGCGCGGCCCACGTGGCGATGGCGTTTCACCCCAGGGTGATGAGCGAGTCGCTGGCGTTGCTCGCGTCGGCCGGCAGGTCGCCGAGCGAGCGCACCGCTTCGTAGAGCGGCGTGAAATCGGGCGCGGTCAGCTCGAAGAGCTGCTCGAAGCTGTCGATGACGAAATAGGTGGCCTGGAAGTCGTCGATCTTGTAGCGCGTGCGCATGCAGCGCAGCAGATCCAGGGCCACGCGCTGCGGCTGCGGACTGGTCACGCTGTGCTGCAGCTCGCTCGACGAGCTCAGGATGCCGGCGCCATAGGCACGCAGGCCGTCGGGCTGGCGGATCAGGCCGAACTCGATCGTGTACCAGTACAGGCGCGACAGCAGCTCACCGGCCCCGAGCTCGTGCGCCTTGAGGCCGCCCGCGCCATAGCGCTGCACGTAGTCGGCGAAGACCGGGTTGAACAGCAGTGGCACGTGGCCGAACAGGTCGTGGAACACGTCGGGCTCGACGATGTAGTCGATTTCGGCAGGGGTGCGGATCCAGTCGGTGACGGGGAAACGGCGGTGCGCGAGCAGGTCGAAGAAGGGCCGTTCGGGAATCAGGCCGGGTACCGCCACGATCTCCCAGCCGGTGGCGGACCGCAGGCGCTCGTTGATGTCCTCGAAGCGCGGGATGCGGTCCTGCTCGCCCAGCGAGGGCAGGGCCTCGACGAAGGCATCGCAGGCCAGGCCGGGCAGCAGGGCCGTCTGCCGGGCGCAGAGCCGGCGGTAGGTCTCGTGGTCGGCCTCGGTGTACGCGGCCCAGTCCTGCGCACAGGTGTAGTCGCCGCGCGCCCGGGAATAGTTGCCGCGCGGAGGCCGTTCGCTGGCGCCGTAGACGACAGGTTCGACCGCCATGTTCAGTGTTCCATGGCGCGGCGAACGCGGCAACCCAGCCCCGTGCATCCGCGGAACCGGCTTCGCCGGGCCGCAGGGTGCGCCCCCCAGTGGGGGGAGGCGCCGCAGGCGCTTCGGGGGGCGTTCATTTCAACACCCCACGGCGCATCTGATCGAGTTCCATGGTCTCGAACAAGGCCTTGAAGTTGCCTTCGCCGAAACCCTGGTTGCCCTTGCGCTGGATGAACTCGAAGAAGATCGGGCCGAACTGGTTCTCGCTGAAGATCTGCAGCAGCAGGTCGCCAGGCCGGCCGTCCAGCAGGATGTTGCGCTGCTTCAGCGCTTCCAGGTCCTCGCCATGCCCGGGAATGCGCTTGGGCAGCAGTTCGTAGTAGGTCTCGCTGGTGGTCAGCAGCTTCACGCCGCTGAGTTCGAGCGCGTCGACGGTGTCGTACAGGTTGGTCGATTCGAGGGCGATGTGCTGGATGCCTTCGCCCCGGTAGCGGTCCAGGTATTCCTGGATCTGGCCGGCCTTCTCGTTGCCTTCCTCGTTGATCGGGATGCGGATCTTGCCGCACGGGCTGGTCATGGCCTTGCTCTTCACGCCGGTGGCCTGGCCCTCGATGTCGAAGTAGCGCACTTCGCGGAAGTTGAACAGCCGTTCGTAGAAGCCCGCCCACTCCTCCATGCGGCCGCGGTGCACGTTGTGCGTGAGGTGGTCGATGCGGGTCAGGCCGTGGCCCACCGGGTTGAGTTCGGCGCCTGGCAGAGGTTCGAAGTCCACGTCGTAGAAGCCGATGTTGCCGATGTCGCCGGGCTGGGCGCCGTTCTTGCCGCGCCACCGGTCGATGAAATAGATGATGGAGTCGCCGATGCCCTTGATGGCCGGGATGTTCAACTCGCCCGGCCCGGCCGATTGCGCATAGCCCCAGGCGCCGAGCGAGATCGCGCGCTCGTAGGCGGCCTTGGCGTCCTGCACCCGGAAGGCGATCGCGCACACGCTCGGGCCGTGCAGCCGGGCGAAGCGCTGGGCGAAGCTGTCGGGTTCGGCGTTGATGATGAAGTTGATCTCGCCCTGGCGGTACAGCGTCACCGCCTTGTGCCGGTGCCTGGCGACCGGCTTGAAGCCCATGCGCTCGAACAGCGCGCCCATGGCCTCGGGATCGGGCGCGGCGTATTCGACGAACTCGAAGCCGTCGGTGCCCATGGGGTTGTCCCACGAGGTCGCGGTGGATGGCTCGGCGGTGGGGGCGGGGTGGTTCATGCGGGCCTCCGTCTGCGGATGGAAAGTGGCCACTGTAGAACCGCAGCGTGTCACGATTCCGGCGTTCTGTGGCGTCCCGTTCGTCCTTGTTGCAGGAAAAGTGCAAAATTCATTTCATGAGTGCATTGGACAAGCTGGATCGTCAGATCCTTCGCAGTTTGCAGGCAGATGGGCGCGCCACCTATGAACAGATCGCCGAGGCGGTCGGCCTGTCGCCCAGCGCGGTGCTGCGCCGGGTGCGGCGACTGGAGGAAAGCCGGGTGATCGACCGCTATGTGGCGCTGGTGCACCCGGAGGCGGTGGGCCTGGGCTTGACGGCCTACGTGACCGTGCAACTGGAAAAGCACGCGGGCAGCGGCAAGCGCAGCCCGATGGACCAGTTCCGCGCCAGCGTGCAGACCTGGCCCGAGGTGGTGGAATGCGCCGCGCTCACGGGCGAGATGGACTACCAGCTCCGGCTGGTGGTGGCCGACATGGCGGCGTATTCGCGCTTCATGATGGACACGCTGCTCAGACACCCCAGCGTGCAGGACTGCAAGACCAGTTTCGTGATGGACCGCGTGAAAAGCACCACGGCGCTGCCGGTCTGATTAGGGGAGGGCGTCCTTGCGGAAATCTAGGGAAAACCCTTATATTTGAGCCCATGCTGGACAAAATCCATTGGCTCAAGCCGCTCGCCATGCAGGCGCAAGCCCTGGAGCGCGTGCCGGCGGCCGCGCCCGCGAACGACCCTGCGACGCCCGTGGTCGTGCCGATCCGGTCCCTCGGACCGGCCCAGCGCGGCCGCATCGAGGCCCACCTGCTGGCCCTGGACCCGCACGACCGCTACCTGCGCTTCGGCTATGCGGCCAACGACGAGCAGATCCGGCGCTATGTGGGCCAACTGGACTTCGAGCGCGACGAATTGCTGGGCATCTTCAACCGCAAGCTCGAGCTCATCGCCATGGCGCACCTGGCGTTCTCGCTCGACCCGCAGTACGCCAGTTGCGCCGAGTTCGGCGTTTCGGTGGCCCAGCCGGCGCGGGGCCGGGGTTACGGCACCCGGCTGTTCGAGCGCGCGGTCATGCACGCGCGCAACGAGGGCGTGCGCATGCTGTTCATCCATGCGCTGTCGGAGAACACCGCCATGCTCAGGATCGCCCGCCGGGCCGGTGCGGTGATCGAGCGCGACGGGGCCGAGTCCGAGGCGCATCTCCGCCTGCCCCCGGCCGATTTCGACTCGCGCATGACCGAGCTCGTGAACGAGCAGGTGGCCGTGACCGACTACCACCTCAAGGCGCAGGCCAAGCAGTTCTGGAACCTGCTGGCCGTGCTGCAGGACATCCGCCGCGGTGTGCGGGACGCGCGCGACCGCGCCGCGCGCGGCTGAATGGGGGCAAACCGTGCGCCTGGCGCGCTTTGCGCTGTGACACTTGCTTGGGTTATCCTTTCAAACCGTTGCAACTCCCACCTTACCCTCAGTGGCCGAACCTCCTCACAGTAGCGGGCCGCAGCGCAGCCTGCGGCAAGCCGACAAGCGTGGATTTCTTCAGAAGCTGGCGGAGTTCATCCACCCCGGGCCGGATTCCAAGGACGAGTTGATCGAGACCCTGGCGGAGGCCGAGGACAACGACATCATCAACGCCGAATCGCGCGTCATGCTCGAAGGCGTGATCCGCATCGCCGACATGACCGCCGGCGACGTGATGGTGGCCAGCCCGCGCATGGATGCGCTCGACATCGATGCGCCCTACGACGAGTTGCTGCACATCGTCATCAACACCGCCCATTCGCGCTTCCCGGTCTACGAGGGCGAGCGCGAGAACATCATCGGCATCCTGCTGGCCAAGGACCTGCTCAAGCTGCAGCGCGCGCCCGAGCTCAACATCCGCGCACTGCTGCGCCCCGCCACCTTCGTGCCCGAGACCAAGGGGCTCAACGACCTGCTGCGCGAGTTTCGCGGCAACCGCAACCACCTGGCGATCGTGATCGACGAGTTCGGCCGCGTCGCGGGCCTGATCACCATCGAGGACGTGCTGGAAGAGATCGTCGGGGAGATCGAGGACGAGTTCGACGTGGCCGAGGACGACGGCGACATCTTCGCCCTGGCCGACAGCACCTGGCGTGTCAGCGGCGATACCTCGATCGAGCGCATCAACGAGTCGTTCGGCCTGAAGCTGCCGGAAGAAGACTTCGACACCATCGGCGGCATGATCGCCCATGCCATGGGCCACGTGCCCAAGCGGGGCGAGGCGCATGAGCTCGAGGGCCTGCGGTTCGTCGTGCTGCACAGCAAGGGCGGCGCGGTGAAGTGGTTCAAGGTCATGCCGCAGCCGGCCGAGGCCTGAGGCCGTCCGTCGGCGCCAAACCACGTTCATGCGCAGCCTGTTCGGATCGCTGCACGCCCCGTCGAGCTTCGAGCCGATGAGCCGCAAGCCGCCCGGGCGAGCCGCCCGGGGCCACAGCGCGCTCTGGTGGTGGGTCTGCGTGCTTGGCGGCTTATTGCAGGCCGCCGCCATCACCTGGCCGCTGAACGGCTGGACGCTGCCAGGAGGGCCCGCACCGGGCCAGCCGAGCGGCGGGCTGCAGATCGTGTCCCTGGCGCTGCTGGTGCTGGCCCTGCAGCACGCCGCGCGCGTGGGCCAGGCGTTCCGGCGGGGTTGGGTGTTCGCCCTCGCCTGGCTGGCCGGCACCTTCTGGTGGCTGTTCGTCTCGATGCACACCTACGGCGGCCTGCCCGCCTGGCTGGCCGCGCTCGCGGTGCTGGCTCTGGCGGGCTTCCTCGCGCTCTACTACGCCGTGGCGGCCGGCTTGCTCTGCGCCTGGGCGCCGCGCTCGCGCACGGCGCAGGCCCTCATGTTCGCGGCGCTCTGGACGCTGGCCGAACTGGCGCGCGGCCACTGGTTCACCGGTTTTCCCTGGGGGGCGGGCGGGTATGCGCAGGTCGATCTGATGGCGACCTGGGCGCCGCTGGTGGGGGTGTATGGCATGGGCTTCCTGGCTGCCATCCTGGCCTATGCCCTGGCCTCGCTGCTGTCCGGGGCCTGGCAGCGCCTGGTGGCGTGGGTGTATGCGCCAGCGCGCCGTCCGCGCACGGTGGGGGGCGTGCCGGTGGGCGCGGGCGTCGTGGCGGGCGCTTCGGGGCGGGTCGCCGTGCACGCAGGGCCGGGACGGTCCGCTGGCGCCTGGAAGCTGGTTCGCAGCCTGCCACCGGTGCTGGGCCTGGCCCTGCTGCTGCTGAGCCTCGCGGGCGGCGAGGCCTGGCGTGGCCTGGGGCTGCGCGAGACCGCCGGAACGGGCGAGCTGCGGGTCTGGCTGCTTCAAGGCAATATCCCGCAGGACCAGAAGTTCGAGCCCGGTACCGGCGTGGCGCAGGCGCTGGACTGGTATCCCCGGCAGGTGGCCGAGGCGGTGTCGGCCCGCCGCGCCGCGCCCGAGGCCGGGCCGCACCTGGTGGTGGCGCCGGAGACCGCCGTGCCGCTGCTGCCGGCGCAGTTGGGGCCGGCTTTCTGGCAACCCCTGATCGACGACCTGGCCCGCCAGGCGCCCGGCGAAGGTGCCGTCGGCGCGCTGCTCGGCCTGCCGCTGGGCAGCCTGCAGGAGGGGTACACCAATTCCGCCTGGGGCCTGTCGGCCGACAGCGCGGCCCAGGCGCTGGGCCGCCTGGGAGAGCAGGGCCGGTTCGGCGCGCGCGACAGCGGGATCTACCAATACGACAAGCAGCATCTCGTGCCCTTCGGCGAGTTCATCCCGCCGATGTTCCGCTGGTTCACCGACCTGATGCGGATCCCGCTGGGCGATTTCAACCGTGGCGCGCTGCCGCAGCCGGCCTGGCCGCTGGCCGGCCAGCGCATCGCGCCCAACATCTGCTACGAGGACCTGTTCGGCGAGGAACTGGCCGCGGCGTTCCGCGATCCCCGGACGGCCCCCACCGTGCTGGTGAACCTGAGCAACATCGCCTGGTTCGGCAACACCGTGGCGATCGACCAGCACCTGCACATCTCGCGCCTGCGCGCTCTCGAGCTCGGGCGGCCCATGCTGCGCGCCACCAACACCGGCGCCACCGCCGTCATCGACCACCGGGGCCGGGTCGCGGGCCAGCTCGAACGCCTCACGCGCGCGCGCCTGGAGGCCGTGGTGCAAGGCCGCAGCGGCCTCACGCCTTACGCGCGCTGGACCTCGCGCTGGGGCCTGGCGCCGATGGCGCTGGGCTGCCTCGTGCTGGCCGGGCTGATGGCTTTTGCGCACCGCCTGGGTCGCGCCCGCCGCCGGTGAGCGAATCGTGGGGCCCATGCCCGCACCCGTAAAATCGGCCTGCCCCTTCTCCCACCCAGATGTCCCTCCTGCCGGGCGCGGTCCCGGCTTCCCTTTTTTCATGTTGACCTTCCAGCAAATCATCCTGAAATTGCAGTCGTACTGGGACGCCCAGGGCTGCGCGCTGCTGCAGCCCTACGACATGGAGGTCGGCGCCGGGACCAGCCACACCGCCACCTTCCTGCGCGCGATCGGCCCCGAGCCCTGGAAGGCCGCCTACGTGCAGCCGAGCCGCCGCCCCAAGGACGGCCGCTACGGCGAGAACCCGAACCGGCTGCAGCACTACTACCAGTACCAGGTGGTGCTCAAGCCGGCGCCGTCCAACATCCTGGAGCTCTACCTGGGCAGCCTGGAGGCGCTGGGCTTCGACCTGAAGAAGAACGACATCCGCTTCGTCGAGGACGACTGGGAGAACCCCACGCTGGGCGCCTGGGGCCTGGGCTGGGAGGTCTGGCTCAACGGCATGGAGGTGACGCAGTTCACCTACTTCCAGCAGGTCGGTGGCATCGACTGCCGGCCTGCCACTGGCGAGATCACCTACGGCCTGGAGCGGCTGGCGATGTACCTGCAGGGCGTGGAGAACGTCTACGACCTCACCTGGACGGAAGGCCTGTCCTATGGCGACGTGTACCTGCAGAACGAGCGGGAGCAGTCGGCCTACAACTTCGAGCACAGCGACGCCGAATTCCTCTTCACCGCTTTCGGCGCGCACGAGCGGCAGGCCAGGCACCTGATGGAGCAGCGGCTCGCGCTGCCGGCCTACGAACAGGTGCTCAAGGCCGCCCACACCTTCAACCTGCTCGATGCGCGCGGCGCCATCAGCGTGACCGAGCGCGCGGCCTACATCGGCCGCATCCGCAACCTGGCGCGCGCCGTGGCGCAGAGCTACTACGAAAGCCGCGAGCGGCTGGGCTTCCCGATGGCGCCGCGGGAGTGGGTGGAGCAGATGGCGAAGAAGGCCGCTTGAGCAGAAGAAAATGACCGCACAGAACTTGCTTGTTGAACTGTTCGTCGAGGAGCTGCCGCCCAAGGCGCTGAAGAAGCTCGGCGACGCCTTTGCCGGCGTGCTGGCCGACCAGCTCAAGGCCCAGGGCCTGGCGCCGGCCGACGCTGCCGTGACCGCGTTCGCATCGCCGCGCCGGCTGGCCGCGCACGTCACCGGCGTGCTGGAGCGCGCGCCCGACAAGGCCGTGTCGCAAAAGCTCATGCCCGTGGGCGTGGGGCTGGACGCGAACGGCCAGCCCACGCCCGCGCTGCTCAAGCGCCTGGCCGCGCTGGGCGCCGATGCGTCGGCCGTCGCCGGGCTCAAGCGCGCGCCCGACGGCAAGACCGAGGCGCTGTTCTTCGACAGCGTGCAGGCCGGCATCGATCTGCACGCCGGCCTGCAGAAGGCGCTCGACGAAGCCATCGCAAAGCTGCCCATTCCCAAGGTCATGAGCTACCAGCTCGAGACCGACTGCGCGCTGCCGGGCTGGACCAGCGTGCACTTCGTGCGGCCCGCGCATGGCTTGGTGGCTTTGCATGGCGGTCGTGTGGTGCCGGTGAAGGCGCTGGGGCTGGCGGCCGGCCATGCCACGCACGGCCACCGCTTCGAGGCGGCCGTGGACCCGGTGGTGCTGGCCGATGCCGACGCCTACGCCGCGGCGCTGGAAAAAGACGGTGCGGTGATCGCCTCGTTCGATGCGCGCAAGGCCGAGATCGCGCGCCAGCTCGCGGCCGCGGCGGCGCGGGTGGGCGGCGGCTGCCGGCCGATCGAGGACGACGCGTTGCTCGACGAGGTCACCGCGCTGGTCGAGCGGCCCAACGTGCTGGTCTGCGAGTTCGAGCGGCAGTTCCTCGGCGTGCCGCAGGAGTGCCTGATCCTCACGATGAAGGCCAACCAGAAGTACTTCCCGCTGCTGGACGCGCAGGGCCGGCTGACGAACCGCTTCCTGGTGGTCAGCAACATCCGGCCGGACGACGCGAGCGCGGTGATCGGCGGCAACGAGCGCGTGGTGCGCCCGCGCCTGGCCGACGCCAAGTTCTTCTTCGACCAGGACCGCAAGAAGACGCTGGCCTCGCGCGTCGAGGGCCTGGCCAAGGTGGTCTACCACAACAAGCTCGGCACGCAGGGCGAGCGTGTGGAGCGCGTGCGCGCGATCGCGCGCGCGATCGGCGAGCAACTCGGCGGCGCGGTGCTCGCCCGCAGCGCCGACACGGCCGCGCAACTGGCCAAGGCCGACCTGCTGACCGACATGGTGGGCGAGTTCCCCGAACTGCAGGGCATCATGGGCGGCTACTATGCGCGCCACGACGGCCTTTCCGAGGACATCGCCTTCGCGATCGAGGACCACTACAAGCCGCGCTTTGCCGGCGACGATCTGCCGCGCGGCGACGTCGGCGTCGTGGTCGCGCTGGCCGACAAGCTGGAGACCCTGGTCGGCATGTTCGGCATCGGCAACCTGCCCACCGGCGACAAGGACCCGTTCGCGCTGCGCCGGCATGCGTTGGGCGTGATCCGGATGCTGGTGGAAAAGCGCCTGCCGCTCCAGCTGCCCGAGGTGGTGCAGGCCGCGGCGCAGAGCTTTGGCGCTTTGCTGCCCGACGCGGCACAGAGCAACGCGCAACTGCTGGCCTTCGTCTACGAGCGCATCGCCGGCTACCTGCGGGAGCTGGGCTACAGCGCGCAGGAGGCCGACGCCGTGGTCGCCGCGCGCCCGATGTGGGGCGACATGCCCCGGGCGCTGGCTGCCGTGCGCGCCTTCGCCCAGTTGCCCGAGGCGCCCGCGCTCGCGGCCGCCAACAAGCGCATCGGCAATATCCTGAAGAAGGCCGAGGAGGCCGGCGGCGCAGAGGCCGCGCCGGTGGACCCGGCGCTGCTGCGCGAGCCGGCCGAGCGAGCGCTGTTCGACGCCATGCAAGCCACCGTGCCGCAGGCCGACGCGCAGTTCGAGGCTAGCGACTACACCGCCTCGCTGCAGACGCTGGCACGGTTGCGCGCGCCGGTGGACGCCTTCTTCGACAGCGTGATGGTGAACGCCGATCAGCCCGAGTTGCGCCGCAACCGCCAGCGCCTGCTCAAGGCCTTGCACCAAGCCATGAACCGCGTGGCCGATCTGTCGCGCCTCGCGGTCTGACGCCAAACGCTCAACGCCCAGCGCCGAACCCCATGAAGCTGCTGATCCTCGACCGCGACGGCACCCTCAACCGCAGCCGCGACGACTACGTCGCCTCGCCGGACGAGTGGGAGGCGCTGCCCGGTGCGCTGGAGGCCGTGGCCCGGCTCAACCAGGGAGGGTGGCGCGTCGTGCTGGCCACCAACCAGTCGGGCATCGGGCGCGGGCTGTTCGACATGGCCTCGCTCAATGCCATCCACGCCAAGCTGCACCGGCAACTGGCCACCGTGGGCGGACGGGTGGAGGCGGTGTTCTTCTGCCCGCACGTGCCGGAAGACGCCTGCCATTGCCGCAAGCCCGAGCCCGGTTTGTTCGAGCAGATCGGCCAGCGCTTCGGCGTGCCGCTCGCGCAGGTGCCGGCGGCGGGCAATGCCCTGAGGCACGTGGAGGCGGCCGCGCGCGTGGGCTGCCCGACGCACCTGTTGCTGACCGGCAAGTCCGAGCACCTGCGCGGCCGGCTGGACGTCGCCAACGAAGCCGACATCGCCGCGCTGGCGCCCGGGCTGCCGCCCGGCACGCGGGTCCACGACGATCTCCCGGCGTTCGCCGACTGGCTGCTGTCGCAGGCCACGGGCTGAGTCCCCTTTTTTCTCTACGCCATGATCCTGGTCCATCTGCTGCGCTCGATCCTGCACATGCTCGTGATGGCGGTGACCGTCGTCCCCTGGGCGCTGGCGGTGCTGCTGGCAGCGCCCTTCCTCAGCAGCACGCAGGTGTACTGGATGTGCGCGGGCTGGCTGCGGGTGGCGGTGCGCAGCGGCGAGTGGATCCTGGGCATCCGCAACCGCGTGACCGGCTTCGAGAACCTGCCGGTGGGCAGCACCGCGCCGGCGATCCTGCTGCTCAAGCACCAGTCGACCTGGGAGACCTTCTGCATGCCCACGCTGATGCCGCACCCGCTGGCCTACGTGTTCAAGAAGGAGCTGCTCTACGTGCCCTTCTTCGGCTGGGCCATGGGGCGCCTGGACATGATCCACATCGACCGCTCCAAGCGTGCCCAGGCTTTCAACAAGGTGGTGGAGCAGGGCCGGCGCCTGCTGGGCCAGGGCACCTGGGTCATCATGTTTCCCGAGGGCACGCGCATTCCGCGCGGCCAGAAGGGCCAGTACAAGAGCGGCGGCACGCGGCTGGCGGTGGCCACGGGCGCGCCGGTGATCCCGATCGCCGTGACCTCGGCCAAGTGCTGGCCGCGCAAGGCCTTCATCAAGCGGCCTGGCACGGTGGATTTTTCCATCGGCCCGCCGATCCCGAGCGAGGGGCGCGACGCCGACGGCCTGATGCGCGAGGTCGAGGCCTGGATCGAGGCCGAGATGCGCCGTCTCGACCCGGACGCGTATCGCGGCGGCGCCTGAGCGAATCCGCAACGCCAGCCATGCAGCGCTTCGTCCAACTGGCGCTCGATTTCTTCGGCGGCGATCCCGCGCCACCGCCGTCAGCGCCTGCCCTGCCGTCGGCGCCCGAGGAGCCCGCGGTCCTGCCGATGGCGCAGGTGTTCGAGACGCTCGCCTGGCACCACCCGCGCGCCAACCGCCTGCTGCGGCTGGGTTCGTGCGACGTGGCCTACGAGTTCAAGCGCGGCAAGCGCCGCACCATCGGCCTGTCGGTCAGCACCGAGGGCCTGAGCGTGAGCGCACCGCGCTGGACGCCGATGGGCGAGGTCGAGGCGCTGCTGCACGACAAGTCGGCCTGGGTGCTGGACAAGCTGCGCGGCGCGCGCGAGCGCGCCGACGAGATCGAGCAGGCGCGCATCCGCTGGGCCGACGGCGTGGTGTTCGACTACCTGGGCGAGCGCCTGCGCCTGGTGCTGGACCCGGCGCATACCTTCACGCAGGTCGGCGCGGTGCACGAAGCGGCGGCGCTGCCGGGCGAGGCCGGCACGCTGCGCCTGGGCCTGTCGCGCAACGCGCAGGAGGCGCAGATCCGCGACGCCGCGCAGGCCTGGCTGATGAAGCAGGCCAAGGCGCTGTTCACGCAGCGCCTGGACCACTTCGCGCCGCGGCTGGGCGTGCGCTACAGCCGGCTGCGGTTGTCCAGCGCGGGCACGCGCTGGGGCAGCGCGAGCGCCGACGGCTCGATCCGCTTGAACTGGCGGCTGATCCACCTCAAGCTGGACATGATCGACTACGTGGTGGTGCACGAGCTCAGCCACCTGCGCCACATGGACCACAGCCCGCGCTTCTGGGATGTGGTGGCGAGCGTGCTGCCCGACCACGCGCAGCGCCGCCGCGCGCTGCGCGAGGCGGCTGTTCCGCTCGATAGTTAGAAGGGGCGGTTATCGGCAACGGATTCTGTACAGGGGCGTTGCCAATGCCGGCGGAGATATTTTGGGGGAGTTTGTATATGCAGTTGAACCTGTGCCGTTGGGCCATCGCGGCCGTATTGAGCCTGTGTGCCTTGCCAGCGGGACTTTTCGCGCAAGGGATTGATACACCGCTTCAGGAAATACAGCCCGCGTCCGGCGCTTTCTCTCGGGGGGACGATCTGCCAGCCTGGGCTCGACTGGCCCCGGTGCCCGCCATAACCACCACCACCGGGCGGGCGATGATCGTGCATTTGTCCGATGTCCACATGCGTGTCGCCCCTTCGCCTGCGTGGCTGAGCAACAGGGTCATGCAAGCCACGGATTCCAGCATGCTGGGTGCGCTGGGGCAGGTGTCGCTGCAATTCAATCCCGCGTACCAGACGCTGAAACTGCATCGGTTGGCCATTTTGCGCGGCGGGCAGGAGATCGATCACACGGTCTCGGTGCCCGTGCGGTTTTTGCAGAGGGAAACCCAACTCGAGCATGGCGTGTACAACGGGATCATCACGGCGTCGATGACTTTGCCCGATATCCGGGTCGGGGACGTATTGCACATTGTGTACACCGTGGAGGGACACAACCCCATCCTGGGCTCCAGGTACACCGATGGGGCCGCCTGGACGGAAGTGCACCCCGTGCTCCATCGCAAAGTCACCTTGACTGCTCCTCAAGACCGAAAGATCGCCTGGCGTTGGGTGGGGGACGCGCTGGACATGCCTGAAATCGTTCCCCACGAGCAGGTCGAAGGGTCTGTGCACCGCACGGTGTTCGAAGGTCGCGCGTTGCCAGGGGTCGATCTGGAGCCTGGTATGCCCGCGCATTCAAGGCCATTCCGGTGGCTTCAGTTCAGCGAATACGCTCAATGGGAGGAGGTCGGGCAATGGGCCGCGGATCTATTCCCCGCGCCAGAAGTGTTGCCGGCCGAGCTCGACCCAGTGATGGCTCGTCTCAGGATGCTGCCTGATGATGCGGCGCGCGTTGGCGAGGCCTTACGCTGGGTGCAAGAGAACATTCGCTATTACTCGGTCCAACTGGGTGAGAGTTCGCACCGGCCGCAACCGGCCGACAAAGTCTTGAGCAACCGCTACGGTGATTGCAAAGACAAATCCTTGTTATTGCTCGGCATGCTCAGGGCGCTTGCCATCGAGGCCGATCCGGCACTCGTTTCTCTGCGCACCCGAAAGTCCATGAATGGATTGCTGCCCAGTCCGGATGTGTTCGATCATGTCGTGGTGCGGGTCCGGCTGAATGGCATCAGCTACTTTGTCGACCCGACCCGCAGCAAGCAGGCTGGGCCCCTCGATCGCATGGGCCAGCACCTCGAAGATGCCGAAGTGCTGGTTGCCAAGTCCGACAGCTCGGGTGCTGAGATCGTGCGGTCCACCAAGCGCAGTGAAGTCTTTCGCAGCGAGTTGACCGAAGTGTTTTTGCTGGATGCTTTTGGCGAGGATGGACAACTCCAGGTAGATCTGACGGTCAATGGCCTGGAGGCCGACGCTTTTCGGGCAGCGCTGCCGCGTCTGGACGAGGCCGATCGACGCCGTTGGGCCTTGGAAGGATACGAAAGGCGATATCCTGGTCTGCAACTGACCTCAGGTCCCGTGTTTTCGGATGAGCCAGCACTGAATCAGATCCGCATCGCTTCGAGCTTTCGCATTCCCAAGCTGGCCCGGGAGGTGAACGGAGACTGGATCGTGCGTTTCATGGCGAACAACCTGCGTGGGAGCGTGCAGATTCCCGATCGCCTGTCCAGGCGATCACCCGTAGGCATGCCTGCTTATCCCGCCACCCTGGTCTATCAAGTTCGGATGCGATGGCCCGAATCGGTCAGCGTGATTACCGACCCCGCCACGAGGTCCATCGATTCTCGCTTCTTCCGGGCTCGTCTGGACAGCAGCTTCCGAGGCCGGGAGGAGGTTCGAAAGGTGCACTTCGAGTCGTTGGTGCCGGAGGTGAAGCCGGAGGATCTGCCGGCTCTGGTCGAAGACGTGCGCATGCTGGAGCGGATGGTTGGCGGCGTGCTGGTGGTGGAGCGTGGCGATATCAAACGGGTAGGCGTGCTGGGGCTCGGCGGTCAGTCGTTCATGGACAAATTCCGGGAGCGTTTTCAATCGACCGTTGAAAGCACGGGACGTGCTTTGACCAACAGCCAACTGGCGGGCGAAGACCTCGCCGAGGCTTTGTGCACACGCGCAGAAGCCTGGTCAGATCTGGGGGACGTGCAAAAAGCGGTGGCGGACGCCGAGGCGGCGGTCAAGCAAGTGCCGCAGTCTGCGCGCGCGTGGAACTGTCGAGGAAACATCTACTTCGCTGCAGGCCGATTCGAAGCCTCGGCTGCCGACTTCAGCCGAGCGCTAATCATGGGCGAAGATGCCCCCCACAATCTCTATCGACGCGGGATCTCACGCTACTACCAAGGCAGGCTGGAACAGGCGGCCGACGATTTCGCGCGAGCGGCTGCGTTGCAGAAGGACGAGTCCCATAAAGTGTATGCACAGATGTGGCATGCATGGACGCTTGGTCTGCTCAAGCGGCCGTTGCCCGTGGAACTGCAGGCTGCAGCGCGCGAAACCGCCTCAGGAGATTGGCCCCGCCCGGCTTTGGCGTTGCATGCTGGCGTGTGGTCGCCCGAACAGATGATGGCATTTGTCGAAAAGAAGTCTGGTGACGACCGCCATATGGCGCTGGCCGAGGCTTGGTTTTATGTGGGCCAATACCATAAAGTTCGTGGCGAGAGCGAACTGGCCGTGTCTGCCTTCAGGAAGTCGGTGGACCAAGGCGTGACGATGTATATCGAACACGCCGCAGCCACTTTCGAACTACAGCGTGATGCACCGAGATGATGGGCGGATGCGGTTCCGCGCCCCGGCGATTCCGTTAAGATCGCCGCCTGACGTTGACGTAAACGTCAATAACAGGGCATGACCCATGGCGACGAACCCGACCTACACCATCAGCGACCTGGCGCGCGAGTTCGACCTGACCACACGCGCCATCCGCTTCTACGAGGACATGGGGCTGCTGCAGCCGCGGCGCGAGGGCCCTGGCGGGCGCAACCGGGTCTACAGCGCGCGCGACCGCACGCGCCTGAAGCTCACGCTGCGCGCCAAGCGCCTGGGCCTGTCGCTGACCGAGGCCCGGGACATCATCGACATGTACGACAGCCCGCGCGACACCGGGCCGCAGCTTCGCAAGTTCCTGGCTGTGCTGGCCGACCACCGCCGCCAGCTCGAGGAGCAGATGGCCGACCTGCTGGCCAACCTCGACGAGGTCAAGACCCACGAGAAGGAAGCGCGCGCGCTGCTGGGCAAGGTCGAGAAGGGGGCGGGTTCCGTTCGGGGGTGAACAGGAGACGGGTCTTGACGATTGATTTGACGTTTACGTAAACGTCAACGTAGAATCGCGCCGCCTTGGCGGCCTCGCTCGGGCGCCGCGACAATAGCCAAGCTGGCAGCGCCAGAGCAGCGATCCTTGCGACATACTTCTCACGGAGACCTTCCATGACCCCACTGCCCGGCCTCGACTTCCAGCTTGGCGAGGACATCGACGCGCTGCGCGACGCGGTGCGCGGCTTCGCGCAGGCCGAGATCGCGCCGCGCGCGGCCGAGATCGACCGCAGCGACCAGTTCCCGATGGACTGCTGGCGCAAGATGGGCGAGCTGGGTGTGCTGGGCATCACGGTGCCCGAGGCGTACGGCGGCGCCGGCATGGGCTACCTCGCCCACATGGTGGCGATGGAGGAGATCAGCCGCGCCAGTGCCTCCGTGGGCCTGTCGTACGGGGCGCATTCCAACCTGTGCGTGAACCAGATCAACCGCAACGGCAGCGAGGCGCAGAAGCGCAAATACCTGCCCCGGCTGATCAGCGGCGAGCACGTGGGTGCGCTGGCGATGAGCGAGCCCGGCGCGGGCTCCGATGTGATCAGCATGAAACTCCGGGCCGAAGACAAGGGCGGCAGCTACCTGCTCAACGGCACCAAGATGTGGATCACCAATGGCCCGGACGCCGACACCATGGTGGTCTACGCCAAGACGGAGCCCGATACCGACGACCCCCACGCTTCGCTGCTCCCCGAGGGGGCTCGCCGGCCTTCTGGCGGCCGTGCGGCCGGCGGGGGCGCGCGCAGCATCACCGCCTTCATCGTCGAGAAGGGCATGAAGGGTTTTTCGACCGCGCAGAAGCTCGACAAGCTGGGCATGCGCGGCAGCCACACCGGCGAGATGGTGTTTCACAACGTCGAGGTGCCGGCCGAGAACATCCTGGGCGGCCTGAACAACGGCGCCAAGGTGCTCATGAGCGGGCTGGACTACGAGCGTGCCGTGCTGGCCGCCGGTCCGGTCGGCATCATGCAGGCGGTGATGGACAACGTGGTGCCCTACATCCACGACCGCAAGCAGTTCGGCCAGAGCATCGGCGAGTTCCAGCTGATCCAGGGCAAGGTGGCCGACATGTACACCGTGCTGCAGGCGGGCCGCGCCTTCCTGTACACGGTCGGAAAGAACCTGGATGCGCTGGGCAGCGGTCACGTGCGCCGGGTGCGCAAGGACTGCGCGTCGGTGATCCTCTGGTGTGCCGAGAAGGCCACCTGGATGGCCGGTGAGGGCGTCCAGATCTTCGGCGGCAATGGCTACATCAACGAGTACCCGCTGGGCCGCCTGTGGCGCGATGCCAAGCTCTACGAGATCGGCGCCGGCACGAGCGAGATCCGCCGCATGCTGATTGGGCGCGAGTTGTTCGCGGAGACATGAGACTCCCCCCTGCGCCGCGTTGCGGCTTCCCCCCTCTCTGGCGCGCCGCTGCGCGGCGCTTGGAGGGGGGACGACAGCTTGGGCCGGCGGAGCCGGACCCTCGCTGTCTCCGGGTTGGGGGCTGCCTCGTTTCGCTCGCTGCGGATGGCGCGCAGTGCAATGGAAAACTGACATGAGTGCTCAACTGCAAGACCTGTTCGACCACAACCGCGCCTGGGCCGAGCAGATGGTGCGCGAGAAGCCCACCTTCTTTACCGACCTGCTGGCGCAGCAGAACCCGCTCTACATGTGGATCGGCTGCTCGGACAGCCGCGTGCCGGCCAACCAGATCACCGGGCTGGCGCCGGGCGAGGTGTTCGTGCACCGCAACGTGGCCAACGTGGTTGTGCCGACCGACCTGAACTGCCTCTCCACGATCCAGTACGCGGTCGACATGCTCAAGGTCCAGCACCTCATGGTGGTGGGGCACTATGGCTGCGGGGGCGTGCAGGCGGCGCTGCACGACGTGCGCGTGGGGCTGGCGGACAACTGGCTGCGGCACGTCAAGGACGTGCGCGACCGCCATGCGGCGCTGCTCGACGCCACGCCGGCGGCGCAGCGCGCCGACGTGCTGTGCGAACTCAATGCCATCGAGCAGGTGGTGAACGTGGCGCAAACCACGGTGGTGCAGGACGCCTGGTCGCGTGGTCAGCGGCTCACGCTGCACGGCTGGGTGTACGGCCTGCGCGACGGCCTGCTGAACGACATGCACATGACCGTGAGCGGCAACGACGAGATCGAGCCGGCGTACCGCGCGGCGGTGGCGGGCGTGGGCGCGTCGCGTCCGCGCTGAATGCGCCGAGCATTCCCTACCCAGGAAATACCCAGGAGTTTTTCATGCCAGCCACACAGCAAGATCCCATCGTCATCGTCGGCGCCGCGCGCACGCCCATGGGCGCGTTCCAGAGCGATTTCGCCAGCCTCGCAGCGCACGACCTCGGCGGCGTGGCCATCCGGGCCGCCATCGAGCGCGCCGGGGTGGATGGCGCGCAGGTGGACGAGGTGCTGTTCGGCAACTGCCTGATGGCCGGACAGGGCCAGGCGCCTGCGCGGCAGGCGGCGCTCAAGGCCGGCCTACCGCTGTCGGCGGGCGCGGTCACGCTGTCCAAGATGTGCGGCTCGGGCATGAAGGCCGCGATGCTGGCGCACGACATGCTGGCCGCCGGCACGGCCGACGTCATGGTGGCCGGGGGCATGGAGAGCATGACCAACGCGCCCTACCTGATGCTCAAGGGCCGCGGCGGCTACCGCATGGGGCACGACCGCATCTTCGACCACATGATGCTCGATGGCCTCGAGGACGCCTACGAGCCCGGCCGCAGCATGGGCACCTTTGGCGAGGACTGCGCCGCCAAATACCAGTTCACCCGCGAGCAGCAGGATGCCTTCGCCATCGCCTCGGTCACGCGCGCCAAGGCCGCGACCGAGAGCGGCGCGTTCGCAGCCGAGATCGCGCCGGTGGCCGTGAAGGAGCGCGGCGGCGAGCGCGTGGTGAGCGTGGACGAAGGCCCGGGCAAGGTCAAGCTCGACAAGATTCCCACGCTCAGGCCCGCGTTCAAGAAGGACGGCACCATCACCGCCGCGTCCAGCTCTTCCATCAACGATGGCGCGGCCGCGCTGGTGCTGATGCGCCAGTCCACCGCGCAGGCCCAGGGCCTGAAACCGCTGGCGCGTATCATCGCCCACACCACCCACGCGCAGGAGCCCAACTGGTTCGCCACCGCGCCCGTGGGCGCCACACGCAAGCTGCTGGACAGGACCGGCTGGGGCGTGGCCGACGTGGACCTCTGGGAGATCAACGAAGCGTTCGCGGTCGTGCCGATGGCGCTCATGGCCGAGTTGCACCTGTCCCATGAGAAGGTGAACGTCCATGGCGGCGCCTGCGCGCTGGGCCACCCCATCGGCGCCAGCGGCGCACGCATCCTGGTCACGCTGATCCATGCGCTGCAGGCGCGTGGCGGCCGCAAGGGTGTGGCCACGCTGTGCATCGGCGGCGGCGAGGCGACGGCGATGGCGATCGAGCTGCCATGATCGATTCCCTAGACGCCCTGCGCCGCCTGTATCCGCAGGCCTCGGCCCGAGCGCAGGCCAAGCAGATCGGCCATCTGGACGGCACCATGCAGCGTTTCATCGCGCACGCGCCGCTGTGCGTGCTGGCCAGCGCGGGTGCGGGCGACGCCTTGCCGGACGCCTCGCCGCGCGGCGGGCCGGCGGGCTTCGTGCAGGTGATGGACGAGCGCACCTTGCTGATCCCGGACGCCACCGGCAACAACCGGCTCGACACCTTGGCGAATCTGCTGGCCGACCCGCGCATCGGCCTGCTGTTCCTGGTGCCGGGCGTGAATGAGGTGCTGCGCGTCAACGGTACCGCGCGCCTGCGCGACGAGCCCGCCTACGTCGGGCGCTTCGCCGCCGCGGGCGTGCCCAGGCCGCCGCGGCTGGTGATCGAGGTCGCCGTGCGCGAGGCCTACCTGCACTGCCCCAAGGCGCTGCTGCGCGCGCAGGCCTGGCGCCTCGAGGCGCGCGTGGCGCCCGGCACGTTCCCGTCGATCAACGCCATGCTGCGCGCCCAGCTGGGGACGGAGATCGTCACGGAAACCGACGAGGAAGCCATGGCGCGGTACCGCGCCCAACTGGCTGACGAAGGCCTGGCCGATCGCCTGGCGTGACGGCTTGACGAGAGAAAAAAGGAGTTCCATCCATGACCACGACCCTGGTGATCGGCGCCTCGCGCGGCATCGGCCTGGAGTTGGCGCGCCAGAGCGCGGCGGCCGGCGGACGCGTGATCGCCACCGCGCGCGACGATGCCGGCCTGCAGCGGCTGCAGGCGCTGGGCTGCCAGGCCCTGCGGCTGGATGTGGCCGACCCCGCGAGCGTCAGCGGCCTGGAATGGCAGCTCGATGGCGAGCGCATCGACAACGCCTGGTACGTGGCGGGCGTGATGTGCAACCGGGCCGATGCGCACCAGCCGCCCACGCACGAGGCGTTCGACCGCGTGATGCATGCCAACGTGCTGGGCGCCATGCAGGTGATTCCGCAGGTGGCGCCGCGGGTCGAGGCCAGCCTCTCCGCGAGCGGCGGGCGCTTCGGCTTCATCTCCAGCGTGATGGGCCAGATCGGCACCGTGTCGGGCAGCGGCGCCTGGCTCTACCGCGTCAGCAAGGCGGCGCTCAACATGGCGGTAGTTTCCGCCCGCCACGCCTACCCCAAGGCGCTGTTCCTGTGCTTCCATCCGGGCTGGGTGCAGACCGACATGGGCGGTGCGCGGGCGACCGTGGCGGTGCCCGACAGCGCCGCCGGCCTGCGCGCCACGCTCGCCGCCGCCAAGGCCGGCGACAACGGCACGTTCTTCAACCACGACGGTACCCGCCTGGGGGGGTGGTGACCATGCTGTTGACCGACGAGCAGACCATGGTCCGCGACGCGGTGCGAGCCTTCGCCCAGGAGCAGCTCTGGCCGAACGCCGCCCGCTGGGACAGGGAGCACCATTTCCCGAAGGAGGCGCACCAGGGGCTGGCCGCGCTCGGCGCCTACGGCATCTGCGTGCCCGAGGCGTTGGGCGGCGCGGGGCTGGACCACGTGACGCTGGCGGTGGTGCTGGAGGAGATCGCCGCCGGCGACGGCGGCACCAGCACCGCGATCTCGGTCACCAACTGCCCGGTCAATGCCATCCTGATGCGTTACGGCAACGCCGAGCAGCAGGAGCGGTGGCTGCGCCCGCTGGCCGCCGGCCGGATGCTCGGGGTGTTCTGCCTGACCGAGCCGCACGTGGGCAGCGACGCGGCGGGGCTGCGCACCACGGCGGTGAAGCAGGGCGACGGCGGCTACGTCATCAATGGCGTCAAGCAGTTCATCACCAGCGGCAAGAACGGCCACCTGGCGATCGTGATCGCGGTGACCGACAAGGGCGCCGGCAAGAAGGGCATGAGCGCCTTCGTGGTGCCGACCGACGCGCCGGGCTACGTGGTCGAGCGGCTGGAGGACAAGCTGGGCCAGCACAGCAGCGACACCGCCCAGATCCGTTTCGACAACTGCCGCGTTCCGGCCGGGCATCGGATCGGTGCCGAGGGCGAGGGCTATCGGATCGCGCTCTCGGCGCTGGAAGGCGGGCGCATCGGCATCGCGGCGCAGAGCATCGGCATGGCGCGCAGCGCCATGGAGTGCGCGCTCACCTATGCCAAGCAGCGCGAGAGCTTTGGCCAGCCGATCTTCAACCACCAGGCGGTCGGTTTCAAGCTGGCCGAGATGGCGACGCAGATCGAGGCCGCCCGGGCCCTGACCCACCACGCCGCCGCGCTGCGCGACGCCGGCCAGCCCTGCCTGAAGGAAGCCGCCATGGCCAAGCTGTTCGCCAGCGAGATGGCCGAGCGCGTCTGCAGCGACGCGATCCAGATCCACGGCGGCTACGGCTACGTCAGCGACTTCCCGGTCGAGCGCATCTACCGCGACGTGCGCGTCTGCCAGATCTACGAGGGCACGTCGGACGTGCAGAAAATCCTGATCCAGCGGTCTCTGGCCTGAGCTTCTTCCGGTTTCTCCGGCTGGGCCGGTCATCGGCAGCGGGGGCGGCCGGCTCCGCTGCCGATGGCCTCGTTGGCGCGCGACGGGTACCATTCCTCCACCATGAACATCATCATCCTGGGTGCCGGCCGCGTGGGCGAGAGCGTCGCGGAGAGCCTGGTTTCCGAGCAGAACGACATCACCGTGATCGACATGGACCCGGCCCGCCTGCGGGCGCTGGAGGAGCGGCTGGATCTGCGCGGCGTGGTGGGCAACGGCATCCAGCCGTCGGTGCTGCGCGAGGCCGGCGCCAAGGATGCCGACATGGTGATCGCCTGCGCCGCCAGCGACGAGGCCAACCTGGTGGTGTGCAAGGTGGCGCACGATGTGTTCCAGGTGCCGAACACCGTCGCCCGGCTGCGTTCGCCCGAGTTCGTCGAGGGCGACGAACTGCTGGGGCGCAGCGGCTTCGCGGTGGACCATGTGATCTGTCCTGAAGAATCGGTCACGCGCTACATCCACCAGCTCATCAGCTACCCCGAGGCCTTGCAGGTGCTGGAGTTCGCCGAGGGGCGCGCGAGCCTGATCGCGATCCGGGCCACGCACGGCGGCGCCCTGGTGGGGCACACCGTGGGCGAGTTCCGCGAGCGTTTCCCGCAGGCCGAGATGCGCGTGGTGGCCGTGTACCGCCTCGACACCGAGATGGAGGCCGACGGCCGCACGCGCATCCTCGCGGGCGACGAGGTGTTCGTGCTCGCGGACACGCGCAAGATCCGCTACGTGCTGAGCGCGATCCATAACGTCGACCGGCCGGTGCGCCGCCTCATGATCGCGGGCGGCGGGCGGGTCGGCCTGCGGCTGGCGCGCAGCCTGGTGGGGCAGTGCGAGGTGAAGCTGATTGAGCGCGACCCCAAGCGCTGCGAATACCTGGCCAGCCAGTTGCCGTCGAGCATGCTGATCCTGCATGGCGACGGCGCCGACGAGGACCTGCTGCTGGAGGAGAACGTGGGCGAGATGGACATGTTCCTCGCGCTCACCAGCGACGACGAGGACAACATCATGTCGGCCATGCTGGCCAAGCGCATGGGGGCCAACCGGGTCATGTCGCTCATCAACCGCCGCGCGTACGCCGACATGATGCAGGGCAGCACCATCGACATCGCCATCACGCCCTCGCAGACGGTGATCGGCGAGTTGCTGACGCACCTGCGCCGGGGCGACGTGGTGGCGGTGCACAGCCTGCGGCACGGTGCGGCCGAGGCCATCGAAGGCGTCGCGCGCGGCGACGTGAAGACCAGCAAGCTCGTGGGCCGCCGGGTGGAGGAGATCAAGCTGCCCAAGGGCGCGCGCATCGGCGCCATCGTGCGCGGGGAGGGCCGCAAGTCGGAAGTGCTGATGCCCCACCACGACACGCTGATCGAATCCGACGACCACATCATCATGTTCATGCCGAACAAGCGGCTGGTGCGCGAGGTCGAGAAGCTGTTCCAGGTCGGCGCCACCTTCTTCGGCTGAAGCCCAGCCGGTTCATTTCACTCCCATTCTTCTTTCAACAGGCCCTGGCTTTTCATGTGGTACAGCCTGCTGCCGGTCCTTGCCGTGTTCTCCCGCGCCTTGCTGGCGTTCGCGCCGGCGTTCCTGGTGCCGCTGGTGTGGGCCTGGTTCCTCGACGCCCGGCACCATGCCCTCGTGTGGGCCTACGGCTTCGGATTCACCGTGGTCTGCGGTCTGCTCCTGGACCTGGCCACGCGCCGCTTCCGCCGCGAGCTGCAGGCCAAGGACGGCTTCCTGCTGGTCAACCTGGTCTGGCTGCTGCTGCCCGCCTTCGCCGCCGCGCCGCTGATGTTCACCGTGCCGGGCATCGACTGGACCCGGGCCTACTTCGAGGCCATGAGCGCGCTCACGGCCACCGGCGCCAGCGCGATTCCGGGCCTGGACCACCTGCCGGTCTCGGTCAACGTCTGGCGCTGCTTCCTGCAACTGGTGGGCGGGCTGGGCATCATGCTGCTGGTGGTGGCGGTGCTGCCCATGCTGGGCCTGGGCGGCATGCAGCTCTACCGCGCCGAGACCCCGGGGCCGATGAAGGACACCAAGTTCACCCCGCGCATCGCGGAGACGGCGCGGGGCCTGTGGAGCGTGTACGCGTTCCTCTCGGTGGTTTGCATGTTCGCCTACCGATGGGCCGGCATGGATTGGGCCGATGCCTTCATGCACATGTGCACCACCATGGGGCTGGGCGGGTTCTCGTCGCACGACAACAGCTTCGCGTACTGGGACTCGCCGAAGATCGAGGCGGTGGCCACGGTCTTCATGGTGCTGGCCGGCGTGAGCTTCGTGCGCTACTTCGTCGTGGTGCGCACTCGCTCGCTGCGGCCGGTGACGCACGACCGCGAGATCCGTACCTACGTCACGGTGCTGGCCGGGGCCGTCGTGTTCGTGTCGCTGCTGCTGCTTCTGCAAGGCATCTATGCCGACATCCCCGGGGCGCTGCGGGCCAGCGCGTTCCACGTGGTGTCGGTGGCCACCACGACCGGGTACTGGTCGGCCGACTATGCCCAGTGGCCGGTGTTCGTGCCGGTGCTGCTCATGTTCCTGGGCTGCTTCGTCTGCTGCGCGGGCTCCACCGGCGGCGGCATCAAGCTGGTGCGCATGGTGCTGCTGATCAAGCAGGCGCGGCGCGAACTGGTGCGCATCACCCACCCGCGCGTGGTCAACCCGGTCACGCTGGGCGGCGTGGTCATGCCGCCCCAGGTGATGGCCTCGGTGCTGGGCTTCATGCTGATTTACGGCGCGGCCACCATGGGCCTGACCATGGCAATGCTGTTCACCGGGCTGGACATCGTGACCGCGTTCTCCGCGGTGGTCGCCACCGTCAACAACATCGGCCCCGGCCTGGGAGCGGTGGGGCCGGTGAGCCACTTCGGCGTGCTCGGCGACGTGCAGCTCTGGGTGCTGACCTTCGCCATGCTGCTGGGCCGGCTGGAGATGCTGACCGTGCTGGTGCTGTTCACCCGGCACTTCTGGAAAAAGTAGGGAACGCCCCCTGCGCCGCCTGCGGCATCCTCGGTTTTCAGCTTCGCGCGGGG
This sequence comes from uncultured Hydrogenophaga sp., assembly GCA_964487025.1. GTDB lineage: Bacteria > Pseudomonadota > Gammaproteobacteria > Burkholderiales > Burkholderiaceae_C > Hydrogenophaga. The sequence goes on along the minus strand of CAZAPJ010000037.1, from coordinate 17,153 downwards.
ATGTTCAGGCCGCGCTGCACGGCGGGCCTCGCCTCGAAGGCGTCGAGCACGCGCTGGAGGTTCGGGAAGTCGGCGAAGCCGACGATCTCTCCGGCACCGTAGAAGCCGACCAGGTTGCGCACCCAGGGCCAGGTGGCGATGTCGGCGATGGTGTAGTCGTCGCCCATGAGCCAGGCGCGGCCGTCCATGCGCTGCTCGAGCACCTTGAGCAGGCGCCGGGATTCGCTGGCGTAGCGGTCGCGCGGCCGCTTGTCCTCGTAGTCCTTGCCGGCGAACTTGTGGAAGAAGCCGAGCTGGCCGAACATCGGGCCCACGCCGCCCATCTGGAACATCAGCCACTGCAGCGCCTGATAGCGCTGCGCCGGGTCCTGGGGCAGGAACCGGCCGGTCTTGTCGGCCAGGTAGATCAGGATCGCGCCGGATTCGAACAGCGCCAGCGGCTGGCCGCCGGGCCCATTCGGGTCGAGGATGGCGGGAATCTTGTTGTTCGGGTTGAGCGAGAGAAAGGCGGGCGAGAGCTGGTCGTTGGCGTCGAACCGGACCAGGTGCGGCTCATAGGGCAGGCCGGTCTCCTCGAGCATGATCGAGACCTTCACGCCATTGGGCGTGGGCAGCGAGTACAACTGCAGGCGGTCGGGGTGGGTGGCGGGCCACTTCTGCGTGATCGGGAAGGCGTCGAGCGAGGGCATGGAATAGGTCCTTCTTCCTGGGGGTGGGAGAAAACGAACCGCCATTGGACACCGGTCCGCGATGCCCCGGCTGCCGCAGGGGCATCGATAATCCAAGCTCGCAACGATGGAGGGCACCACCATGCCGATCACCAAGGGATTCCGCGCGCTCGTGGACGAAGCCACGGCGCAGATCACCACCTACACCGTGTCGCAGGTGCGTGGGCGCCTGCAGGCCGGCGACCCGAGCCTGCAGCTCGTGGACATCCGCGACGTGCGCGAGCTCGAGCGCGAGGGCACCGCCGTCGGTGCGCTGCATGCGCCGCGCGGCATGCTCGAATTCTGGGTCGATCCGGCATCGCCCTATTTCAAGCCGGTGTTCGGCGACGAAAGCAAGGAATTCGTGCTGTTCTGCGGTGCCGGCTGGCGCAGCGCGCTGGCCACCAAGACCATGCGCGACATGGGCCTGGAGCGCGTCGCGCACATCGAGGGCGGCTTCACGGAATGGGTGAAGCAGGGTGCGCCGACCGAGACGCTGGAGCAGCGCAAGGCGAAGAAGGCGGGATGACGGCGGGCCGCAAGCACGCCGTGGCGGCGGTGGCGGCCTGCCCCTGTGGGCGCGATGCCCGCTACGACGCCTGCTGCGGCCGCTACCTGGGCACCGGCGTGCCCGCGCCCGACGCGCAATCCCTCATGCGGTCGCGCTACACCGCCTTCGTGCGCGGCGACGCGGCGCACCTGCTCTCCACCTGGCACGCCAGCCGGCGGCCGGCCTCGCTGGCGCTCGATCCCGGCGTGAAGTGGCTGGGGCTGGAGGTGCGGCGCCACCTGCCCATCGATGCCTCGCGCGCCGAGGTGGAATTCGTGGCCCGTTCGCGTGTCCAGGGCCGCGGCCAGCGCCTGCACGAGCGCAGCCGCTTCGTGCGCGAGGACGGGTGCTGGTGGTACGTGGATGGCGACATCCTGGAATGAGGAGAGGTATGTTCGACGCGGTCCTGTTCGATTGCGATGGCGTGCTGGTGGACAGCGAGCCCATCACCAATGGCGTGTTGCGCGAGGTGCTCAACGAAAGCGGCTGGGCGATCACGCACGACGAATGCGTGCGCATCTTCGTCGGCAAGTCGGTGCGCGACGAGCGTGCGCGCATCGAAGCGGAGACCGGCAAGCCGCTCACCGATGCCTGGATGCAGGACTTCTACGCGCGGCGCAACGTCCGGCTGATGGCCGAGCTCCAGGCCGTTCAGGGCGCGGTGGAGGCGGTCGCCGCGGTGCACCGCCGCATGGAAGGCCGCATCGCCTGCGCCTCGGGCGCCGACAGGCCCAAGGTGGTGATGCAGATCGACCACGTGGGCCTGCGGCCGTACTTCGGCGAGCGCATCTTCAGCGGCCACGACCTGCCGCGCTCCAAGCCCGCGCCCGACGTCTACCTGGCCGCCGCGGCGCACCTGGGCGCCGATCCTCGGCGCTGCCTGGTGATCGAGGACACCGCCATCGGCGCACGCGCCGGCCTGGCCGCCGGCGCGACGGTGTGGGGCTACTGCCGCGAGGGGCATGGGCGGGCGTTCGAGGGGCTGGGAGTGGCGCGGGTGTTTCGCAGTATGCGGGCTCTGGCTGATTGGGCTCGGTGAACACGGCACAAAGCCGAAGGAGCTAGGGCCTGTTCACATCCGTTTTCCCAATGCGAACGGGGTGTGGACAGGCCCTAGCTTAGTCTTCACTCGGTGGAATGGCCGATTCGACGATGCGTGCAAGCCCAACCAACTTTGGGCCGATCTCATTTTGAACGCGCTCGGCGTCGAGTACGAACGACGGTCCGCCGCACAGCAAGGTGAAAAATCGCTTGCGATCGGGTGCCACCACCGGCACAGCGGCGTAATTCACGGCCGGATGCGCCTCGCCCAGGGAGGTCAGGAAGCCTTGTCGCGTCAGGATTTCTTCCGATTCGAGGAGTTTGTCCTCGACCGCGGCGAAATCAACGCCGTGCTGCCGCCGGATTTTTGCTAGTACGGGTGCTCGTTCAGCCGCCGTCATGCTACAGAGCGAAACTCGGCCTAGCGGTGTGTCGAACAGCGATATCGAAGAGCCCAGCGGCCGCTTCATGGCGAATGGCGTGTCACCCTCGCAGCGCAGCACGTACACCATACTCAGTTGGTTTTGTTCCGCCAGGATAACCGCGGCTGGCAATTCGTTGGCCAGTTGCTGTAGGTGGGGCCGAATGATCTGCGTGAAGTCCAACTCCACCAGCGAGGCCACACCCAGCGACAGGACTGCCGCCCCCACGTGCAACTTGCCATGACCAGCCGGAACTAGGTAGCCCAGGCGCCGCAGGGTGTGGCACAGCCTCCAAACCGTGGGCTGGGGCAACCCGAGTATTTCTGCGATCTCGCTACCGCCGAGTTCGGGGCGGTCAGCGGTGAAACAACGCAGCACGTCCAACCCTCGAGCCAGCGCGGTCACGAACTGGCGGTCGCTGTCCTCGTCGGGAAGATCGTTCTTTATCGGAGGAGGCATCGATGTCTCTGTCGAAGTTGAAAGGATAAACGGGCAAACCCTGACCTCGCCCGCATTGACAGGCGAAGGTTCTGGGGTTTAAATTGAATTCGCTTTGCGGATTATTATTTGCATAGCGAATTTTATGGCAAAGCTGAGATCAGTGCAAGCCCTGTTTGAAACATGAAGGAGACAGCCCATGGCATTCACGAGTTTCGTGTCGCACATTCCGCTCGAGGAATACAGCGAGCGACTGAAAGAGCACTTCGTCATGCGTCGCGAAAAAGGCGTGATCGAAGTGCGTTTCCACACCCGGGGCAAGGCGGCCCTGTGGAGCTTCGAGTTACATCGTGCCATTCCGCAGATGTTTCAGATGGTGGGTCAAGATCCGGAAAACGAATGCATGATCCTTACGGGCACCGACGACTATTGGCTCAAAACTGTCGACCCGGAAAGCTTCGGTGAGGCGGAAAAAGATCCTGAGACCTACCGCGACTCGATCTACAACCTCTGGTACGTCGACGGTACCAAGCTTGTCGAGAACGTGCTGTGGGCGCGCGACATTCCGGTGATTTCAGTTATCAACGGCCCAGGCTTCCACACCGAGTTCGGCCTGCTGTGCGACCTGACCATCGCGGCTGATGACTCGCGCTTCTTCGAGCGTCACTACACGGGCGGAATGGTCCCAGGCGATGGACAGTTCCTCGTTTACCAGGAACTGCTGGGTCTTAAGCGCGCCGCATACGCGATGTATATGCGCCCGGGCGGTCTCACAGCGCAGGAGGCGTTGGACTGGGGCTTGGTCAACGAACTGCATCCCCGCGACAAGTTGCTGGACCGCGCCTGGGAAATGGCTGGCGTTGTGATGGAGCAGCAGCGCGTGGTGCGACGTTTGACGTCGGAGGTCGTGCGCAGACCGTGGCGCCGCTTGTTCACGAGCGACTTCGCCATGCACTTCAACGCCGAGTGTTTTACCGCGGCGGTCAATCCGACTGACCACGTGCACCACCACGCGCGCTATCGGCGCGACCTCGGCATTGCCGACCCGAAGAAGTGAGCAACCTTTGTGTGGAGACTGACATGTTCAAGCCCTTGAAAGCCCTGTGTGTCGCGTTACCCCTCGCCGTCGCGTCCTTCGCGGCGCTGGCGGATTACCCCGAGCGTCCGCTGCGCCTGTACGTAGCCACCGCACCCGGTGGCACCGCTGACATCGTGGCGCGCCTGATCGCCAAAGAGGTGCAAGAGTCGTTCGGCCAGCCCGTATTGGTTGAGAACCGCACGGGCGGCGTAGCTGGCAGCATCGCCACGTCGGCTTTGCTGGCACAACCGGCCGACGGCTACACAGCCGTCTACCAGACTACGGCCATGACCATTCTTCCTTGGCTTACCGACAAGCTGACTTTCAATCCGGAGAGGGATCTAGTGCCGGTGATCCGCACTGGCACCAGCCCCTACGTCTTCGTCGTACGGGCCTCATTTCCAGGCAAGACCTTCAATGACTTCATCGCCCACGCACGAGCCAATCCCGGCAAGCTCAGCTGCTCAACCATCGGCGTGGGATCGGCGCCGCATCTAGCGCTCGAGTTGCTGCAGCGCGAAGCCGGCATCGATATCCTGCACGTTCCCTACCGAGGCTTCGCCCTGGCCTTTCCCGACCTGCAGTCGGGCCGCATTGACTGCAGTGTGGAGGCGCCTGTCATCGTGCAGGCTCATGTGAGTGCGGGCACGCTACGCGCCTTGGCCATTACCTCGCGCGATGCGCCACGTGACATGCCCGGCGCTTTTCCCGTCGCCACGCGCTATCCCAGCGTGGACGTGGCGGGTTGGGGTGGATTTTTCGTATCGGCCAAGACGCCTCAACCGATCATCGAGAAGATGCACACGGCCTTTCGCAAGGCACTCGAAAACCCACAACTGGCGGCCAAACTGCGCGAGTCGGGCTTGCAGTCTGAACCACAGTCTATCGTCGAGTTCCAGAGGATCATCGATGCCGATCGTCAGCGCTATGGCTCGATTGTGAAAGCGCGCAACATCAAGCTTCAGGAGTGACTCGCATGACGATCAAACAAGCCGAGCGTGCCGACGCGGTGTACACCTACGAGACGCTCATCTACGAAAAGCCCTCACCTGCGGTGGCGCGCCTGGTGATGAACCGACCGGAATCACGCAACGCGCAGAACTTGCAGATGAGCTACGACCTCAATGCCGCCTTCGACCGCGCAGTGCTGGACGACGAAGTCAAGGCCATCATCCTGTCGGGAAACGGTCCGCATTTCTCGGCCGGGCACGACCTGCGTGGTGACGGCGGTGTGACGCTGGGCCAGGACAATCCGCTAGTGTCGTCGTGGGGAGGCTTTCGCGAACCCGGTGCGCACGGTCGCTATGCAAGAGAGCAGGAAATCTTCCTGCAAAACACGCGCCGCTGGCGCAACCTATCGAAGCCCACCATCGCGGCGGTGCATGGTCGCTGTATTGCTGGTGGACTGATGCTCGCCTGGGCCTGTGACCTGATTCTGGCGTCGGAGGATGCGCTGTTCTGCGATCCGGTTGTCAACATGGGTATCAGCGGTGTCGAATGGCTTGCGCATCCGTGGGAGTTGGGCGCGCGCAAAGCAAAGGAGTTGCTGTTCACCGCAGATACCTGGACAGCCGAAGAAGCGCATCGTCTGGGCATGGTCAACCGCGTGGTACCACGCGAAGCGCTTGAGCAATCAGCATTGGACCTCGCGCACAGGATCGCAAGCAAGCCGGCCTTTGGCGTTCAGATTACCAAGCAGGCGATCAACCAGACGCTGGATATCATGGGCCAGCAAAGTGCGATCGATCAGGCATTCTCTCTGCACCAGCTTTGCCACTCGCACAACATGCAGCGTTTCGGCAAGATCCTCGATCCTTCGGGTTTCCCCGAGGCGGTGCGGTTGCGGAGCTGAGTGCATGACGATCGACTTTTCGCTTGGCGAGTCGCAGCGCCAGTTGCAAGACAGCGCGCGCCGATACTTGACGCAAGGCTATGCGCCGGCATGGAAAACATCAGATGGTGTCGCTATGTCGGATCGCTGCACTCGTGCTTGGGCCAAGTTTGCCGAGCTCGGCTGGTTGGCCTTGCCGCTACCCGAGGCGTATGGTGGCCTTGGTCTAGGCATTGTTGACGTCGCCGTTCTCATGGAAGAGTTTGGTCGCGCGCTGGTGACTGAGCCTTACGTGTCGACCGTGGTCTTGTCGGCCGACCTTCTCGCGGCCGCGGGTAACGAGGCGCAACGCGCGCACTGGCTGCCACGCATCGCGCAGGGAAGAGCTCACCTTCCTTTTGCTCATCAGGGAGATGTGACCGCGCAGCCAACCTCCGAGGGCTGGGTACTGTCGGGGTGCAAGTCCTTCGTGCCCGTCTCCGGCGGCACCGAGGTGTTTCTGGTGTCGGCATGGCTGTCATCAGCGGTTCACCGTGCCGCTGGCGATGAAACGGCGCTGGGCCTGTTTCTCGTGCCTGCCGACGCACCGGGGCTGCACGCCTTGCCTGTCGAGGTGATCGACCATCGTGAGGCCGTGCATCTGCGGCTCGACGCGACGCGCGTGGCACGCGAGCAGCAGTTGGCCGCCATGGATGATTGCGCAGCGCTGGAAGCCGTACTGGAGGATGTGCTGGCCCGGGCCTACTGCGCACACCTGGCTGAGGCGGTGGGCTGCATGGACGCCTTGTTGGAGGCCACCATTGACCACACCCGCACGCGCCAACAGTTCGGTCGTCCGCTGGCCGCCAATCAGGTGGTTCGCCATCGGCTGGTCGACATGGCGGTGCAGTGTGTCGAAGCGCGTTCCATCGTGCTGGGTGCGGTTTTACGGCTGGCCGCGCGCGAGGAGCAGCGCCACCTGACGTTGGCTGCTGCCATGCACAAGGTGGGGCGCGGCGCGCGCTTCGTGGCGGAGCAGGCGGTGCAATTGCACGGTGCGATGGGCATCACCGAGGAAATTGCCGTGGGCGCCTGGCTCAAGCGCCTTCTGACTATCGATGCGTGGCTGGGTCTGTCGCGCGATGCGGCTACGCGCTATGCGTTACTCGCCACCGCGGCGTGCGCCGTCCCAGTGCGCCCTACCGAGGAAAGGCCGGCAGCATGAATCTTTCGTTCTCTCCCGACGACCTGGCTTTTCGGGACGAGGTGCGGCGGTTCATGGCCACTCATCTCGATCCGGAGTTGCGCCGCGGACAGTCACTCACTACCACCGTGTTCACCGATCCCGAGGTACAACGCCCGTGGCACCGCGCGTTATACGAGCGCGGCTGGATCGCCCCTGGCTGGCCGGTGGAGCATGGCGGCCCGGGCTGGTCCAGCACACAACGCTACATTTTTGAAGACGAGAGTGCACGCGCCGGCGCACCAGTCATCTCAGCGGCTGGCATTCGGATGGTCGGGCCTGTGATCATGAAATATGGAACGCCCGAGCAGCAGCGCCACTACCTGCCTCGTATTCTTTCGGGCGAGGACTACTGGTGCCAGGGCTATTCGGAACCCGGCGCTGGCTCCGACCTGGCCTCATTGCGCACGCGCGCCGTACGCGAGACGAGCGGTTCGGGCGACCACTACATTGTCGACGGGAGCAAGATCTGGACGACGCACGCGCAGTATGCCAACCGTATGTTCGCTCTGGTGCGCACCGCCGATACCGGTCGCAAGCAGGAAGGCATCAGCTTCCTCCTGATCGACATGGATTCGCCCGGTCTCACGGTGCGACCGATTCTTTCCATCGGCGGAGAATACGAGGTCAACGAGGTTTTTTTCGACGCGGTGCGTGTGCCCGTGGCTAACCGGATTGGTGCCGAAGGTGAGGGTTGGGCCTGCGGCAAGTACCTTCTGGAGTTCGAACGCGGAGGCGCTCCCAAGGCCGGGCGGCTGCGCGGTAGCCTGCGGCGCGCGCAGGAGGTGGCTCGACAACGCGGACCTCTCAATCCGCTGCTGCAGGCGCAGTTCACGCAGGTGGCGGTCGATATCGATACGCTGGAGATGACCGAGTTGCGCTTGCTTTCTGCACTCTCCGCCGGTCAGTCGCCCGGGCCCATGGCCTCCCTCCTGAAGTTGCGCGCAAGCCAGATAGAGCAAGACGTGGCACGTGCCGGTCTGGCGGCTCTGGGTGTCGATGCGCTGACGTGGGAGGCGCGGCGCCCGTTCCACCGCGTGGAAGGCGATGCAGAGATGACATTCAATTCGAAGTACCTCAACGCACTCGCTTGCACCATTTTTGGCGGCTCAGCCGAGATTCAGCACGAGATTTTGGCGCGCACGCTGTGCGGGCTTGACTGACTTAGCCTGCGAACTTGACGGTTTTACCTTTTATGACCGCACTCACGCCATTGCTCGCCCCGCGCTCCCTCGTCATTGTCGGTGCCAGCCCCAATCTACTGCGCACCGGCGGCATTCCACTGGAAAACCATCTGCGCCACGCCATGTCGCGGGACGGCCTGTATCTAGTCAACCCCAAGTACCGCGAAATCGAGGGACTGCCTTGCCATTCCTCGGTGGCCGATCTGCCGTGTGCCCCTGACCTTGCCGTGCTGGCGATTCGTGCCGATGAAGTGCTGACATGCCTGCGCGACTGCCACGCGCGCGGTATCAGAGCCGCGGTGGTGTTTGCATCCGGCTTTGCCGAGGAGCGTACCGATCGTGCGCTGCGGCTGCAGGATGAACTGGTTGCATTCGCGCGAGCTTCAAACATGAAGATCCTGGGACCCAACTGCATGGGCTATGTCAACTTTGAGGCGCGCGTGCTGCCGACGTTCCTGCGCGACGTGCCCATGTTGCCTCCTAAAGGCGTTGCTGCCGTGACGCAAAGCGGGAACATGGCCTCTGTCTTCATGCGCACGGCAGCCAAGTTGGGCTTGGGTCTGAGTTTTCTGGTGAGTACCGGCAACGAAGCGGTGGTCGACTTGGCCGAGCTGCTCGAGTATTTTGCGGACGATCCGGGCACTCGAGCGGTCATCGGGTACGTGGAGCAGATTCGGGACGGTACACGCTTCGTACACGCTGCCGCGCGCTTGCGCGCCGAGGGTAAGCCGATATTTCTTCTCAAGGCTGGGCAGTCTGAGAAGGGAGCAGAAGCCGCTGCCTCGCACACCGCGGCCATGGCCGGCAGCGCCGCGGCCTATGCCACGGCGTTTCGCCAACTTGGCATTGCCACAGCAACCGACCCATATCGGCTGATGGACTTGACTTACCTGTGGCGCTTTGGCCGCCGCCCGGCGCGCACACGCGTGGCCGTGGTTTCGCTCTCGGGCGCGGCATGTGCGCTACTGGCCGACGGATTCGCGCGTCATTCTATTGAGGTGCCAAGTTTTTCCGAAGTCACTCAGGCTGCGTTGTCCCAGGTCGTGCCCTCCTACGGTATGGTCGAAAACCCAGTAGATCTGACGGGGCAAGTAACAAACGATGCCCAGTTGCTGGATCGTGCGCTTGGTGCCATCAGCGCCAGCGTCGATGTAGATGCCGTAGTTTTCTACGTAATGGGTTACCTACTCGACCAGATGTCACCCGTTCTGGTACAGGCTGCGCGCGCCACCGACAAGATGCTGGTAGTCATCGACACGTCCAATGGGCAGAGTCATGCGGCATTGGAGGCGGCTGGTATTGCTGTCTTCACCGACATCGACCGCGCCGTTAGTGCTTGCTCCACGTACCTACGTTGGGTCGCTGACCAAGTCGCGCCACATTGGCAGCCATCGCTTCGCTGCTTGAAGGCCCCCTGGCCGGGACCGAGCGTTCTCCTTGATGAAGCCCGCGGCAAGACCTTGCTGGCAGCTGCGGGCTTGCCCATGGTGCGGGAGGTTGTGGCGCGTTCGGCTGAAGAAGCAGTGGCGGCCCAACGCGCCATTAGCGGTGCGGTCGTGGTCAAGGTGCTGAGCCCCGACATCGCACACAAGTCGGAAGTGGGCGGCGTCGTGCTTGACTTGGATTCGTCAGACGCGGTCGAGCGCGCCTTCATCGATGTCGTTACGCGAGCTCGGAAGCATCGACCGGATGCACGCATCGAAGGTGCCGTGGTACAGCCCATGGCAGGTACAGGTGTCGCCATGCTCATCGGCGTGACACGCGATCCGGTCTTCGGACCCATGATGACTGTGGGCATGGGGGGCGTGCTCACCGAGCTCTACCGCGATGTGGCGCATCGCATCCTACCGGTTGACGCCAGCGAGGCCGAAGCTATGCTGCGCGAACTCAAGTGTTTCCCACTGCTGGATGGCTATCGCGGCACGCAGCCGGTGGACCGGACTGCGCTGGTCCGGCTTATGGTGCTGTTGTCGGATTACATGTGCATTCACGGTGGTTACATACACGAGGTCGAGCTCAACCCGGTCATTGTTCATCCAGGTAAAGGTGGCGTGACGGCGGTGGATGCATTGGTACGTGTAAGCACGAGGGATGCGGCGGAGGCCACCACTGTCTTCGCGCCAGACGAACGCAAAGAGGCTGAGGTAGCTTCCGCTGCGCGTTGAATGGACCGGTAGTCTGAACGGCATGCCATGGGTCGATTCAGGCGCCAGGGAAACGCTGATGAGTTCCGGCCCCGGCGGGCGGTAGGGACTGGGACAGCGACTAGATGGCCCGAGAAGCCGTGAACATGCGGCTGGATGCGGTGTTCGAGCCCCGGTCTTCAAGCCCGGGTTGACGTCGCCTGTCGAAAGGCGTTAGGCGTGATGCCCGTCCAGGCCTTGAACGCCCGTATGAAGCTTTTCTCGTTCTGAAACCCCACCGCCTGCGCCACCTGCTTGATGGGGCGCGTCGTGCGCAGCAGCAGCTCGGTGGCGCGCTGGCGCCGCACCTCGTCCTTCAATGCCTGCAGCGAGGCGCCTTCCTCCCGGAGCTGGCGGTGCAGCGTGCGCGCCGACACGTGGAGCAGCGCGGCCAGGTCTTCCGCGTTGTGCGTGTCCAGCGGCTGCACGGCGAGCGCCTGGCGCACGCGCTGCACCAGCAGGCGGTCGCGCCGGTAGGAGCGCACGGTGAGCGGCAGGGCCCGCTGCAGCAACTGGTTCATGGCGGCCTCGTCCTTGCGGATGGGCAACTCGAGGTAGCGCGCGTCGAACGCGATGGCGGCGGTGTCGCCGCCGGCGTCGAAGACGCAGGGGCCGTCGAACAGCACGCGGTAGGCGTCGGCGTGCCGCGGCGGCGGGTAGGGGAAGCGCGCGCCGCGCAGCGGGATGCGCGAGTCCACGTACCAGCAGGCCAAGCCATGGATGTTGCGCAGCACCGAGACCGCGCAGAACTCGGTCGGCGGCGTGGGCACGCGGTGGGGGCGCAGGGCGATGCGCGCGGTGTCGCCCTCGGTCTCCACGGCCAGTGCCACGTCGCCGGTCAGCAGGCCGTGGTGGCGGCACCAGCGCTTGAGCGCCCGGTGCAGGGAGCCGGCCGGCAGCGACGCCCGGGCCAGCATGCCGTAGCTGCCCCAGGGCAGCGGGCGGGCGAAGCAGCCCAGGGCTTCGTCGTCCAGCTCGCGCATCGCGGCTTCCGAGACCGCCTCCATTTGCGCGGCGGTGATGCGCGCGTCCGGATCGTCCAGATCACGTGGCGCGATTTGTGCCGCCTGCAAGGCCCGGTCGGGCGCCAGGCCGCGCGCCGCGTAGGCCGCCACCATGGCCCGTACCAGGGCCATGGGTGTCAAGGCAGGGCCTGGCCGGGCGAGGTCCTTTTCCGGGGTGGTGACTGGCATCGGGCGAGTTTCTTCGCATGTGGCGCGATTTGCAACCCCGTTGGCCGGTATCGCGCGGCCGCACTGGCTATCCTCCACAATGCCCCGGACCACACGACGCAGCAGGCCGACATGCCCATCCTGGAGACACAACTCAATCCCCGTTCCAGCCCCTTCCAGGCCAATGCCCAGGCCATGCGCGCCCTGGTGGACGACCTCCGGCACCAGGTGGCCAAGGCCGCGCAGGGCGGCGGCGAGGCGGCCCGCGCCAAGCACACCGGGCGCGGCAAGCTGCTGCCGCGCGAGCGCGTGCAGCGGTTGCTCGACCCGGGCACGCCGTTCCTGGAGCTGAGCCCGCTGGCCGCGCTGAGCATGTACCCCGACCGCGACGGCGCCGACAGCGCGCCCTGCGCCGGGCTGATCGCCGGCATCGGCCGCGTCAGCGGGGTCGACTGCATGATCGTCTGCAACGACGCCACGGTGAAGGGCGGCACCTACTACCCGCTCACGGTGAAGAAGCACCTGCGCGCGCAGGAAGTCGCCGAACAGAACCGCCTGCCCTGCATCTACCTGGTCGACTCCGGCGGCGCGAACCTGCCCAACCAGGACGAGGTGTTCCCCGACCGCGACCACTTCGGCCGCATCTTCTACAACCAGGCCAACATGAGCGCGCAGGGCATCGCGCAGATCGCGGTGGTCATGGGCTCGTGCACGGCCGGCGGCGCCTACGTGCCCGCGATGAGCGACGAGTCCATCATCGTCAGGAACCAGGGCACCATCTTCCTGGGCGGCCCGCCGCTGGTGAAGGCCGCCACGGGCGAGGTGGTGAGCGCCGAGGACCTGGGCGGCGGCGACGTGCACACGCGCCTATCGGGCGTGGCCGACCACCTGGCGCAGAACGACCTGCACGCCATCGCGCTGGCGCGCGAGGCCGTGAAGAACCTCAATGCGCGCAAGGCGCCGCCGATCGCCACCATCGACCCGGTGGCGCCCAGGTACCCGGCCGAGGAGCTGTACGGCGTGATCCCGGCCGATACGCGCAAGCCCTTCGACGTGCGCGAGATCATCGCGCGCATCGTCGATGGCAGCGCGTTCCAGGAGTTCAAGGCCCGCTACGGCACCACGCTGGTGTGCGGCTTCGCGCACATCGAGGGCATGCCGGTGGGCATCGTCGCCAACAACGGCGTGCTGTTCAGCGAGAGCGCGCTGAAGGGCGCGCACTTCATCGAGCTGTGCGGCCAGCGCAAGATCCCGCTGGTGTTCCTGCAGAACATCACCGGCTTCATGGTCGGGCGCAAGTACGAGAACGAAGGCATCGCGCGCCACGGCGCCAAGATGGTCACGGCGGTGGCCACGGCCAACGTGCCCAAGTTCACCGTCATCATCGGCGGCAGCTTCGGCGCCGGCAACTACGGCATGTGCGGCCGGGCCTACAGCCCGCGCTTTCTCTGGATGTGGCCCAACGCGCGCATCGGCGTGATGGGCGGCGAGCAGGCCGCCAGCGTGCTGGCCACCGTCCGGCGCGACGGCATCGAAGCCAAGGGCGGCACCTGGAGCGCGGCGGAGGAGGAAGCCTTCAAGGCGCCCATCCGCCAGCAGTACGAGGCACAGGGCCACCCCTACTACGCCACCGCCCGCCTGTGGGACGACGGCATCATCGACCCGGCCGACACCCGCCGCGTGCTGGCGCTGGGCCTGTCCGCCGCCCTGAACGCGCCCGTGCCCGACGTGCGGTTTGGCGTATTTCGCATGTAAGGTGTATGATGTGTATGAGATTGATTGCTTATACATACCATGCGCACCAACATCGACATTGACGACGAATTGCTGGCCAAGGCCATGCATGCCGGTCCCTACACCACCAAGAAAGAAACGGTGGAGGCCGGCCTGCGCCTGCTGGCGCGGCAGGCGGCGTACCGCGAGGTCCTGAAGTGGAAGGGCAAGCTGAAGTGGGAGGGCGACGAATCCATCGACTGGACCAAGCCCGACCCGCAGCCGCAGGACGGGCCGTCCGGCGCGGCGGCGGTGCCGGGCGTGCAGGAACCGCGCGCGACCTATCGCGCATCGTCCGCCTCGGGCGGCGGCAAAAGGGCGCCGCGCCGTGCTGGTCGTTGACTCCAGTGTGTGGATCGACTTCTTCGCGGGCCGGTCCACGGCTGCGTGCGATGAGCTCGATCGCCTGCTGCGGGATGGCCACACCCGCCTGGTCGTGCCCGACCTGGTGCTCTTCGAAGTGCTGCGCGGCTTCCGCCACGAGCGCGCCCTGCGCCAGGCGCGCCAGTTGCTGCAGACCTTCAGCGTGGAGCCCTGCGGCGGCGAGGGCGTGGCGCTGGCCGCCGCCGAGCACTACCGCCATTTGCGCGCGCGCGGCGTCACCGTGCGCAGCGCCATCGACATGATGGTCGCCGCCTTCTGCATCGAGAACGACTACCTGCTGCTGCACGGCGACCGCGATTACGACGCCATCGCCGCGCACCGCGGCCTGCGCGTGTGGGGGCATTGAACATGGCGTCCTGGCCGCAGCACTTCGACACCCTGGCGCGCTACAACGTCTGGGCCACCCAGCGCCTGCTCGACACCGTGTCGGCGCTGCCGGATGAGGCCTACCGGCGCGATGTGGGTCTTTTCTTCAAGAGCGTCCACGGCACGCTCAACCACCTGCTGGTGGGCGAGCACCTGCTGTGGTTCCGCCGCTTTGCCGAGGGGATCTCGCCCCAGGTGGCGCTGGACGAAGAGGTGGAGCCCGACCGGGCACGCCTCGCCCAGCGCCTGCTGGATGGCGCTGCCCGCTGGCAGCCGCTGATCCAGCGCTGGCCGGCCGAGCGCTTCGACGGCGTGCTCAGCTACACCACCATGCGCGGCCAGCCGGCCACGCTGCCCTTCGCCGCCACGCTGGCGCACGTGTTCAACCACGGCACCCATCACCGCGGGCAGGTCACCGCGGCGCTCACGGCGCTGGGGCTGCCATGCCCCGAACTCGACCTCGTCTACATGCTGCAACAGGAGCAAGCCTCGCCATGACTTCCGCCATCCGCACCGACGTGCAAGACCACGTCGCCACCGTGGTGCTGTCGCGTCCCGACATGCGCAACGCCTTCAACGGCGAGGTGATCGCCGAGCTCTCGCAAGCCTTCGCGCGGCTGGGGGCCAGCGCCGAGGTGCGCGCCATCGTGCTCGCGGCCGAGGGGCCGGCCTTCTGCGCCGGGGCTGACCTGAACTGGATGCGCCGCATGGCCGACTACTCGCGCGAGGAAAACCTGGCCGACGCCGGCCAGCTCGCGGCCATGCTGCAGGCGATCTACGCCTGCCCCAAGCCGACCATCGCGCGCGTGCAGGGCGATGCGTATGCCGGCGGCATGGGGCTGGTGGCGGTCTGCGACGTGGCGTTCAGCGTGGACACGGCGCACTACTGCCTGAGCGAGGTGCGGCTGGGCCTGACGCCCGCCACCATCAGTCCCTACGTCATCCGCGCCATGGGGCCGCGCGCGGCGCACCGCTATTTCCTCACCGCCGAGCGCTTCAGCGCGGCCGAAGCGCTGCGCATCGGCTTCGTGCACGAGGTGGTGGGTGCTGCGCAGCTCGACGCCCGGGTGGCCGAACTGGCGGCCGCGCTCGCCAGCGCCAGCCCGAACGCGGTGCGCGCCTGCAAGCAACTCGTGCAGCATGTGGCCGGCCGCGAGATCACGGGCCCGCTGATCGACCACACCGTCCAGGCCATTGCCGACATCCGTGCCAGCGACGAGGGCAAGGAAGGCGTGCAGAGCTTTCTCAGCAAGCGCAAGCCCGCGTGGCTCGCGCCACGCTGACGGACTGAACCGAGGCCGCTTCGCCATGCAGGACATCATCGACCACCTCGTGCAGTGGCTGCACAGCATCGGCATCCATCCCGGTTCCGCGGCCGCTGCCGCCGTGGGCGATGCGGCCGGTCAGGTCGGGGCCGCCGTGGGGCAGGCCGCGGCCGGGCTGGACATGCCCGCGCTGGTGGCGCTGGCCGCCGCGCTGGGCTGGGCCAGCGGTTTCCGGCTCTATGCCGTGGTGTTCCTGGTCGGGGCCATGGGCTACGCGGGCTGGTTTCCCCTGCCCGAGGGGCTGAAACTGTTGCAGCACCCGGCGGTGCTGGCGGCCAGCGGCTTCATGCTGCTGGTCGAGTTCTTCGCCGACAAGATCCCCTGGGTGGACAGCCTGTGGGACACCGTGCACAGCGTGATCCGCATCCCCGCCGGCGCGCTGCTGGCCGCCGGCGTGTTCGGCGCCGACTCGGCCACCATGGGCCTGGTCGCGGGCCTGCTCGGCGGGTCGCTCGCGGCCGCCTCGTTCGCCACCAAGGCCACCACGCGCGCGGCCATCAACACCTCGCCCGAGCCGTTCTCCAACTGGCTGGCCTCGTTCTTCGAGGACGGCCTGGCGGTCGCGGTGGTGTGGCTGGCCACGCAGTACCCGCTGGCCTTCGGCATCGCGCTGGCGGTCATGCTCATCGTGTCCGCGCTGCTGCTGGTGCTGCTGTTTCGCTTCCTGCGCGGCGTGTTGCGCGGGCTGCGCCAGTTCTTCGGCGGCGAGCAGCAAGCCGGCCGCGCCTGATATCCCCATCGAGGAGTCCGACGACGTGTTCACCAAGATCCTGATCGCCAACCGCGGCGAGATCGCCTGCCGCGTGGCCGCTACCGCGCGCCGCATGGGCGTGCGCACCGTGGCCGTGTATTCGGACGCCGACGCGCGCGCCCGGCACGTCATGGCCTGCGACGAGGCGGTGCACGTGGGCGGCAGCGCGCCCCGGGACAGCTACCTGCAGTGGCAGCGCATCATCGAGGCCGCGCGCGCCACCGGCGCCCAGGCCATCCACCCCGGCTACGGTTTCCTGAGCGAGAACGAGGACTTCGCCCGCGCCTGCGCCGACGCCGGGCTGGTGTTCATCGGCCCGCCCGCGAGCGCCATCCAGGCCATGGGGCTCAAGGCCGAGTCCAAGCGCCTGATGGAGGCCGCCGGCGTGCCGCTGGTGCCTGGCTACCACGGCGCCGACCAGGACCCGGCGCTGCTGCAGCGCGAGGCCGACCGCATCGGCTACCCGGTGCTGATCAAGGCCAGCGCGGGCGGCGGCGGCAAGGGCATGCGCGCGGTGGACCGGCGCGAGGACTTCATGGCCGCGCTCGAGTCCTGCCAGCGCGAGGCGCGCAACAGCTTCGGCAGCGACGCGGTGCTGGTCGAGAAGTACGTGCAGCGCCCGCGCCACATCGAGATCCAGGTGTTCGGCGACACGCAGGGCAACGTGGTCTACCTGTTCGAGCGCGACTGCTCGGTGCAGCGCCGCCACCAGAAGGTGCTGGAGGA
>CAZAPJ010000036.1:0-43774 GCA_964487025.1 uncultured Hydrogenophaga sp. | reverse complement strand
CATGTTCTCCAGCGTCTTGCTCTGCGTGATCAGGATGCCGAACAGCAGGCCGCTGAGCAGCGCCGCGAAGAAAGCCGCCACCGAGACGACGGCGGTGTACTGCCAGGCCTTGAACAGGTAGCCGGCGTCCTGCACCAGGGTCGCGAAGATCAGCGAGGGCGCCGGCAGCACGAATTTCGGTACCGCAAGGGCCGTGACCAGCCATTCCCACGCCAGCAGCACCACCACGCCCAGCCCGATGGGCAGGCCATAGCTGCGCCAGAACGCCGGCCATGGTCGCTCGCGATTCAAGGGGGCTTTCGCGGGCACCGACGCCGGTGCGGCCGGCGGTGCCCGATGCCGGTTGGAAGGAGCGACGACGCTGCTCATGGGGTCGCCCTCCACGCTGTGCGCCGCGGGTTCGGGGTGCAGGCGCCTTCGGGCGGCCGTGCGGCGCTCATGCACGGGCCCGCTGGTCGGTCTCGCCATGCTCGGCCAGCAGCTTGAGCAGCATGCGGCGCATGGCCAGCGGTACGCGGTCGGACGCCATCAGCATCTCCTCGTCGCCGTTGATCGCGAGCGGCACGTCGGGCTCGCAGCTCTCGAGAATGGCCTTGTCCTCCAGCGTGATGATGCGGTCGTGCGCGATCACGTCCTTGGCGCTGACGTCCTGCTCGGTGTCGTTGCGGTAGACCCACTGGATCAGCTGCGTTTCGTCGTCGGAGATCGGGGTGGCGCAGGTCACCAGCACGTGCACCAGGCCGTTCGGATACCGGATGGCGCTGTAGCGGATGAACGGCATGAACCAATGGGAGCCGCCGTCGATGCGGCGCGTCTCGCCTTCGGCGCTGCGGGTGGCGCGCTGGGCGACGTCGCTGCGCACCATGACGACGCGGCCGGAGTTGTCCTCGGGCGGGATCGTGCGCAGGCCGTAGTCGAGCGTCTCGAACTGCGAGACCTTGACCTGGGGCCGCGTCATGTCGCCGAAGGTGGCGCGGTGCACGTAGGCGGTGTGGGCGGGGTCGAACGAGTTCTCCATCAGACGGAAGGCCCCGATCTTCCACAGCTCGTCGAACTCGTGGACCTGGCGAAAGCCCGGGGCATCGTGGTGCCGCATGTCAGGGATGCCGGTCAGCGGCTCGCCCAGCGCGACCCACACGTAGTTGTAGCGCTCCTCGGCCTGGTAGGCGTCCACGCGATAGGTGGCCGGCACCGGCGGCGCGTCGTCGGCGCGCTGCGGGATGCGCACGCAGGCGCCCGCGCTGTCGAACTCCCAGCCGTGGTAGCCGCAGACGATGTGGTCGTTCTCGACGAAGCCGAGCGAAAGCTTGGCCGTGCGGTGGCAGCAGCGGTCCTTCACGCAGGCGTACTGCCCGTCGCTGCGCTTCCGCAGCACGATGTTCTCGCCCAGCAGTTTGAACGGATGGGGCTTGCCATCATCGAGCCGGTCGGCGCGCATGACGGGATACCAGAAGCGGCGGAAAACGGGTTGTTTGGTGGCGAGCATGGGGTACCTCGATATCGGGAGTCAGGGGGGTGCCGTCGTCATTTCTTTTTCAGGAACTGGTCGGTATAGACCGAGCGGTGGTCGAAGCCCGCGGGCACCAGCCCGGCCTGCTGCTGCATGGCGACGAAGTCTTTCCAGCGCTGCTCGCTCATGGCGCCGATCCCTTGCGTGAGCGCATCGCCGCTCTCGACGATGCCGCGCTCCTTGAGCGTCTTGATCACGGAGGCGATCAGGTCGTCGGCGTTGTCCGGGTTTTCCTTCTTGATGAGCGCGATCCCCGGCGAGGGATCGCCGTGCAGGAACTCCTGCCAACCCTTCTTCGAAGCGTCGACGAAGCACTGCACGGCCTGCGGCTTGGTGTCGATGAGTTTCTGGGGAAAGATCGACACCGACGCGTACGACCCCCAGCCGAATTCGGACAGCATGAACACCTGGGGCGGTTTGCCGGACTCCTTCTCGACGCGGTAGGGCTCGTTGGTGACGACGCCCTGCTGGATCGCGCTCTTGTCCAGCAGCCAGGCCGCGATCTGGCCCGTGTAGGGGCGGATCTGGTCGTCGCTGAAGCCGTACTTCATCTTCAGGAATGGCCAGTAGGTCAGCCGGACGTTGGAGCTGATCATGATGGGCTTGCCCTTCATGTCCTCGAGCTTCTCGATGCCGTTGCCCTGGTGCGTCATCAGGACCTGCGGGTTCTTCTGGAACACCGCCATGACCGCCTTCGAAGGGAAGCCCTGCTGGTTGAGCCGCAGCACCACTTCGCTGCCTGCGGCCATCATGATGTCCACGGCGCCGGCCGAGAACAACTGCTGCGGGAACACGCCGGGGCCGGCCGAGCGGATCGTCAGGTCGACGCCGCAGTCCTTGTAGTAGCCCTTGGCCAGTGCCTGGTAGTAGCCGCCGTGTTCCGCCTGGGCGCGCCAGGTCGAGATGTAGGTGAGTTTTTCCTGGGCGGCCGCGCCGCCGGCGGCGGCAGCGAGTGCCAGAAAAACGGTGAGGCTCGCATGGACTGCTTTCATCGTGGCTCCTTTCGTCGGTGCACGTGGGATAAAGGGCAGTGTAGGAACGGGTACTGCGTTGCGAAAGGTGCGCACGCGTCATAAAGTACATAACATTCGCGTTATGCCCATAGCCTGCGCATCGTGCCGTACCGTATCACCAGTGTGATCGCGCCGGGGCGATCGCCGCCTCCTGTTTCATGTGCTTTCCTTCCAAAGTGAGCCTGCCCCATGCATGGAAGCCTGCAATCCCTGGATCTGCACCATCTGAGCGTGCTGCACGCGCTGCTGACCGAGCACAGCGTGACGCGGGTGGCGGAAGGATCGGGCCAGGCGCAGCCGGCCGTCAGCCGCACCTTGCGGCGCCTGCGCGAGGTGCTCAAGGATCCCCTGCTGGTGCGCAACGGCGCCCGCCTGGTGCTCACCGAGCGCGCGGCCGAGCTGCGCGCACCGCTGGCCGAGATCCTCACGCAGGTCGCGCGCATGGAGGTGCAGAGCACCTTCGATCCGACGGTGGCCGAGCGCGAGTTCCACATCGCCTGCGTCGACTGCCTGCCGCCCGAACTGGTGCCGAAGATCATCGCAACCGTCACCGGCGCGGGGCCGCGCATCCGCATCCGAATGCGGCAGATCGGCCAGAGCTTCGACATCGCAGACGCGCTGGGGAACGGCTCCGTCGACCTGCTGATCAACAACAGCCCCAAGCCGCGCGAGGACCTGCGCATCGGCCCGCTCTTCACCGACGAGGTGGTGTGCCTGCTGCGGGCCGGCCATCCGCTCGCCAGGCTGCGGCGCATCACGCTGTCGCGCTACCTCTCGCTGCAGCACCTGGCGCCGCACCCGAGTTCGACGCGCGAATTCGGGCCGATCGACGGCGAGCTCGCCAAGATCGGCCACCGGCGCAACGTCACCGCCACGGCGCCGGAGTTCAACATCGTGCCCTACGTGCTGGCGCGGACCGACCTCGTGTTCACCACCGGACGCCGG
The DNA here is from genome assembly GCA_964487025.1 of uncultured Hydrogenophaga sp. GTDB lineage: Bacteria > Pseudomonadota > Gammaproteobacteria > Burkholderiales > Burkholderiaceae_C > Hydrogenophaga. Next base: position 40,306 of record CAZAPJ010000036.1, on the reverse strand, counting down.
TTCGCCGAGCACTACGCCGCGAACATGGGGCTGGTCGTCGTGCGCGCGCCGATCGAGTTCCCGCCCATGCGCTTCTACCAGCTATGGCACGAGCTCAACCACGCCAGCAGCGCCAACCGCTGGCTGCGCCAGCACGTGAAGGAACTCGCGGCATGACGATCGACCGGCCCGGCGCCGGCCGATAATCCGGCGGTTGCTCGCCCATACCCCACGGACAGAACGGCCCGCTCCCATGGACACCTTGGACTACCTCAAATCCCACATCCGCACCGTGCCCGACTGGCCCGCACCCGGCGTGCAGTTCCGCGACATCACGCCGCTGCTTCAAGACCCCAAGGTGTTCCGCGTGCTGATCGACACCTTCGTGCACCGCTACATGGACCCCGCGCTGCGGCCCCAGGTGGTGGCGGGGCTGGACGCGCGCGGCTTCATCATCGGCTCGGTGCTGGCCTACGAGCTCGGCGTGGGCTTCGTGCCCATCCGCAAGAAGGGCAAGCTGCCCTACGCCACGGTGGCGGAGACCTACGAGCTCGAGTACGGCAGCGCCACGGTGGAGCTGCACACCGACGCGGTCCAGCGCGGCGACCGCGTCGTGCTGATCGACGACCTGATCGCCACCGGCGGCACCATGATGGCCGGCCGCCGCCTGCTCGAGAAGCTCGGCGCGCAGGTGACCGAGGGCGCCGCCATCGTGGACCTGCCCGAGCTGGGCGGCTCCGAACGGCTGCGTGCCTCGGGGCTGGCGCTGTTCACCCTGGTGGATTTCGCCGGCCACTGAGCGAGAACAAGCTTCGCTGCGGCTGTATCGCACGAAACAGCGCCAAACCCAGAGACAGCAAGGGTCCGGCTCCGCCGGCCCAAGCTGTCGTCCCCCCTCCAAGCGCCGCGCAGCGGCGCGCCAGAGAGGGGGGAAGCGCCGAAGGCGCGCAGGGGGGAGCTCAGAATCTACCGTACTGCGTCTCGCTCAGCGCAGCGAAGTCGCTGTGCGACTCCGGCACCGGCACACGCCCATCGCCGTCCGCGGCCTGGCGGTGGGACAGCGGCATCGCCCCGCTGCTCTGCAGCGCGGTTCGGAACGCCTTCACCTCGTCCTCCCCAACCGCCTGCGCCGGCTCGCGCGTCAACCGGATCTCGGGCCGGGGGATCGCGGTGGCGCTGGGCAAGGGGACTGGCTTCGATGTCGCCAGCGGCGCCGGCACCGCTGCCTCGACCCGGGTGCGCGCCGCCACGGCTGCCTTGAGTACCCCGCCCGCCTGGTCGGGCGCCGCCTTGCGCCGCCAGTAGACCGAGCGGATCTCCATCTCATGCCGGGTTTTGGCGCTTTGCTGGATCCAGCGCTCGATCTCGAGCAGGTATTCGTCCGGCATCGCCTCGGCCGACAGGGACAGGTCGACCAGCACCAGGAAGCTGTCGCCGGTGGCGTCGAGCGTGAGCACCTTGAACTCGTAGCTGGTGGACAGCACGCCCGCGCGGATCAGCGATTCGCGCACCACCGAGAACAACTGCTCGCGCCGCAGGATGCGCCGGCCGCGCCGCGGCGAGATCAGCGGCAGCGTGGTGTGGCCGGCGGTTTTTCGGGGCCGGACCAAGGCCGCGGCTTCCTTGCTGGAGGGCGCGTTGGATTTCCTGGCTTGCCACCATCTCATCAAAGACATATAGGACACAGTATGGGCGGCGGACCCGCGCGGAAAAGGGAGATAAGAGGGCATGAAAGGGTTCAGATCCGTCGCCGCCGCTGCTGCCGTCGCCACGATCGATGGACACGGGCGGCCCGGCGGCTCCCGGTCGTCGATCAGGTCACGGCCACCCGCTTGGGCCGGTTGTACATGCGGCGTGCCAGCACGGCCGACATCGCCACCGCGAGCTCCAGCGCGACCTCGGGATGGCGGGCGCGCAGTTCCCGGAACCGCAGCGGCGTCAGGCACCACAGCCGGCAGTCGCTCCCCGCATGCACCGTGGCGCTGCGCGGCAGGTGGCTGAAGAACGCCCCTTCGCCCAGCAGCGAGCCCGCTCCCACCACCGCGATGCGCACGCGCTCGCGCGCGTCCTCGTAGTGCACCGTGAGCGAACCGCTTTCGATGAAATAGACCGTCCGGTCCTTCACTCCCTGCTCGATCAGCACCTGCCCCTGCTGCAGCGCCACCGGCTGCAGGTAGTTGGCCAGCATCGGCCACTGGCTCTCCGTGAGGTTCAGCGGCACGGCATCCAGCGCGCTGCACAGGCGCATGGCATGGGCCAGGCCTTGGATGTCGAAGCGCACGGCGGCGGGGAGCACGGCAGTCATGCGCGCAAGTTAACCGCGCCCGGGTGACACGCGCAAGACGCGCATTACGGCTGCTTACAGTTGCGCTCCAGGCGGCGTGGGACCGCGCCTGAACGGTGCGGCTGGGTCCGTCTTCGAGTGGTGGCGATGCGCTGGCACCACACTGTCGTACACGCCGGTCCGTCCGTCGTGGTCGGTGGCGGCGTCACCCGGCCACGAATTCCCGTTGCATCACCTGCTTTGCGATGCGCCAGCCGCGGTCCGTGCTCACCAAGCGTGCCGTCACCACCACCAGCAGCGCTGGCAACTGCATCGGCGCCGGCACCAAGCGCCGACCAGCGCCGTCGTGGCGATACGCCATCAGGTACAACCGCGCATCCGCGTGGTTCGCGTCGCGCACGTCCACGAGCAGATTGGTGATGACATGGCGGATGGTCTGCGTGATCGATCGGCCCTCCAGCTCGGCCAAGATGGCTGCGCGCCCGACCAGCTCCTTGCCGGCACGGTGCCAGACCACGTCTTCGGTGCACAGCGCCACCATGCCCGCGTAATCCCAGGCATCAAAGGCGTCGTAAAAGCGCAGCAACACCTGCCCGCAGTCCCATTCGATCGCGCGTTGGGCGTCTCGCTCCATCGCGCTTCCCGCTCAAGGCCGCACAGCGAGCACGATCTTGCCACTGTGCGCGCCGCTCTCCATCAATGCATGCGCCTGGGCCGCTTGCGCCATGTCAAACACGCGATGCACGACCGGCTGCAGCCGCGGCTCCACCAGGCGTGGCCACCAATGCCGCTCCAGCGCCTGTGCCAGCATGGCCTTGTAGGCCACGCTGCGTGGGCGCAGCGTGGATCCCATCAGTTGGGCGCGCTTGCGCAGCACCTTGACCACATCGATGGTCGCCTGCGATCCGCCCATGAATGCAATCAAGGCGATCCGGCCGTCCATCGCCAGGACTTCAAGGTCACGCTCCAAGTAGGGGCCGGCCACCATGTCGAGGATCACGTCCAGCCCTTGACCACCGGTGAATTCCAGCCCCGCCACGACGAAATCTTCGTCGCGATACGGCACAACGCGCTCCGCACCGGCCTGGCGGCAGTGGCCCACCTTGGCCGCGTCGCCCACGGTCGCCATCACGCGCGCACCCAGCGCACTGGCCATCTGGATCGCCGTCGTGCCGATACCGCCGGCACCACCGTGCACCAGGAGGCTTTCACCGGGCCGCAACCTGGCGCGCTCGAACACGTTGTCCCAGACGGTGAAGCAGGTTTCGGGCAACGCCGCGGCCTGGGCCAGCGTCAGGCCCTCAGGGATGGGCAAGCAGTGGCTCGCCGGTACAGCGCAAAACTCGGCATACCCACCGCCCGGCACGAGTGCACAAACCGTGTCGCCGACTTTCCAGCGTTCCACGCTCGGCCCCAGGGCCGCGACGCGGCCTGAAACTTCCAGGCCAATGATGGGCGAGGCACCCGGAGGCGGCGGATAGCGTCCAATGCGCTGTGCGCAGTCGGGCCGGTTCACGCCGGCGTAGGCCACTTCCAGCAGCAGTTCACCTTCGCGCGGCACAGGACTTTCGCATACGGCCAGGCGCAGCACCTCGGGACCGCCGCCCGATCCATGGTCCACATAGCGCATGGTGCTCATGCCGGTCGCAACAGGCGGTGCGCTCGCTCGGCGATGCGTGCCGCGTCGGGGACCAGCACGGCCTGCAGATGCGGTGCAGCCGGCATGCGGCAGTCGTCCACGCCCAGCCGGTCCACCGGTGCGGCCAATTGGCCGAACAGCTCGGATTGCACACGCGCCGCGATCTCGGCGCCGAAACCACCGCTGACATTGGCTTCGTGCACCACCAGGAGCCTGCGCGTGCGCCGCACGCTGGCCAGCAGCGTGGGCCAATCGAAGGGCGCGATCCAACGCGCGTTGATGACCTCGGCCATGATGCCTTCTTGCGCCAGACGCTCGGCGGCGGCCAGCGCATCGTGCAGCATCGCACCCCAGCTGACGATGGTCAGCGCATCGCCGGCGCGCGCAATGCGCGCGCCCTCGGCCGCTTCGACCGGCCCATCGATCTCCACATCCTGCTCGCGGCCGTGGTACATCGCGCGACTCTCGATGACCATCGTCGGGTCGTCGCAACGGATCGCGGCCAGCAGCATGGAGTAGGCGTCCTGCGGTGTGGCCGGGATACCCACGCGAAGCCCCGGCACGTGCGCGTACAGGGCTTCGAGGTTTTGCGAATGCTGGGCGCAGGAGCCCGGTGTCGCACCCTGCTGGGTGCGGATCGTCAACGGTGCCGCCAGCCGTCCGGCCGACACGTAGCGCACGTTCGCGGCCTGGTTAACGATCTGGTCCATCGCCACCAGGCTGAAGTCGATCCACATGATCTCCACGATCGGCCGCAAGCCGGTCATGGCCGCGCCAACGGCCGCACCCAGCATCGCGGTCTCGCTGATCGGCGTGTCGAACACGCGCAGCGCACCGAACTCGGCCTGCAGGTTGCGGGTCACGCCAAACACGCCGCCGGGCTTGGCCAGGTCTTCGCCGTAGAGGATGGTGTCCGGTATCTCCGCCAGCGCGCGGCGCAGCGCCGCGTTGGCGGCCTTGGCGAACGTGAGCGACACAGTTGGGGGGGAAGGCATTTCGCTATGCATAGAGATGCTCCTTGACGGTCCCGGCCGGCGCCAGCGGGGCCGCCAGCGCGGCTTCGGCCGCGGCCTCCATCTGGGCGCGAGCCTGCGCCTCGACCGATTCGATCTCGGCATCTGGCGTGCCGGCGGCCCGCAGCTCGGCGCACAGGCGCACGATGGGCTCGCGCTGCTTGGCTTCGGCCAGTTCGCCCTTGGGGCGGTAGCCCTGCATGTCACCGTAGTAGTGGCCCACGAGGCGCTGGGTCGTCATCTCGATCAGCGCCGGGCCGTGGCCTTCGCGTGCGCGCTGCGCGTGATGTGCCACGCAGGCACGCACCGCGGCCACATCGTTGCCGTCGATGCGCTCGCCCGGCATGCCATAGGCGGCAGCGCGCTTGCACAGCTCGGCGTCGCGCACCGTTTCGGCGATCGGCGTGAGCTCGGCATAGGTGTTGTTCTCGCAGATGAACAGCACGGGCAGGTCGAGGTAGGCGGCGAAGTTCATGGCCTCGTGGATCGCGCCCTGGTTCATCGCGCCGTCGCCAAAGGCCGTCAACGCCACGCGCGGCTCGCCCTTGACGCGCGCCGACAGCGCGGCGCCGCAGGCGATCGGCGCGCCGGCGCCGACAATGGAGTTCTCGCCAAAGAAGCCATGGTCGGCGGCGCTGAACATGGCCGAGCCGCCGCGCCCGCGGCAAACGCCGGTGGCGCGGCCCAGCAGCTCGGCCAGGATGCCCTCGGCAGGCACGCCGCAGGCGATGGCCCAGCCATGACCGCGGTAGGTACTGAACACGCGGTCCTCGGCAGTCAGCGCGCCGCGCGCACCCACGTAGATGGCCTCCTGGCCCACGCACAGGTGCACCGAGCCCTGGATGACCTGCTGTTTGCGCAGTTCGGTGATTTTTTCTTCCAGCAGCCGGATGCGGTACATCGCGGCCAAGTCCGCGAGCGCGGCTTGGATGTCGGTTGGTGTCATGGATGGGTTGGGTTCTTCTTGCAGTATTGATTCGCCAGCTGATCGGCACCGCGCACCATCAGTCCCAGGTCGGAGCCAAGGATGACCATGGTCGCGCCGGCCGCCAGATAGCGCTGGCAGTCCGGATCACCGGCCAGCACGCCACTGGGCTTGCCCTGGGCACGTGCGCGGTGAATGCCGTCCTCGATCGCGGCCACGACCTCGGGATGGTTGGGTTGGCCAGCGTGGCCCATGTCGGCAGACAAGTCGACCGGGCCGAAGAACAGGAGGTCCACGCCGTCCACTGCGCAGATCGCGTCCAGGTTGCGCAGGCCATCGCGGCTCTCGATCTGCGCCAGCACACACGTGTTCTCGGCAGCCTCGGCGAAGTAGGCCTTGTCGCGGCCATAGCGTGTGGACCGCATGGTGCCGCCCATGCCACGGATGCCGCCGGCCGACGGATAGCGCGTGAAGCGCACCGCTTCGCGCGCGATCTCGGCCGTGTGCACGTTGGGCACCATCAGCGCGTCCACGCCCAGGTCCAGGTGGTGCTTGAACGCGGCGAGATCCAACCCGGTGACACGCACCACGCTGGCCGTGCCGGTGCCCGCCAGCGCCGCGAGTTGGGCGTGCAGCGCCGGCATGGACGAGGGCGAGTGTTCGATGTCGAAGCACAGGTAGTCCCAGCCGCCGCCGCCGAGGGCTTCCACGGTCTGCAGCGCGTTCGACACGACGAACAGGCCGAATTGCGGGTCGCGCGCCTGCAGGCGCGCCTTGAAGCGGTTGCGCATCGTCATTCGGGTCTGATGCCGGCCCGTTTTTGAATCTCGGTCCAGCGAACCAGGTCGTGGCGCATCTGGGTTGCGAGCTCCTCCGGGGTACTGCCAGCCAGTTCCACGCCGTTGCTCTTGTAGCGATCGCGCACGGCGGGCTGCTTCAGGATCTCGATCATCTCGGCCGAGAGCCTGTCGACGATGGGCTTGGGCGTGCCGGCCGGCGCCACGATCGCGAACCAGAACGAGGCGTCGTAGCCCGGCACGGTTTCGGCGATGGCTGGAATCTCGGGCGTGCCGCTGGCACGCTGGGCACTGGTCACACCCAGCACGCGCAGCTTGCCGCCCCGCACCTGCGGCAGCGAAGATGTACCGCCATCGAACAAGGCCTGAATCTGGCCGCCGATCAAATCCGTCACGGCAGGTACGCTGCCCTTGTAGGGCACGTGCAGCATGTTCACGCCGGCCGCGATGTTGAACATTTCCCCGGCCAAGTGCAACGAGCTGCCGGTGCCGATCGAGCCATAGGCCAGCTTGCCTGGGTTTGCCTTGGCGTAGGCCACGAACTCCTGCACGTTCGTGACCGGCAGCGCCGGGTTCACGACCAGGTACAGCGGCGTGCTGAAGAACTTGGATACCGGCGCGAAGTCCTTGAATGGGTCATAGGGAATGGACTTTTGCGCGTACACGTTCAGCACCAGGCTGGACAGGCTGCCGAGGAACAACGTATAGCCATCCGGAGCTGACTTGGCAACGTGGTCGGCGCCGATCATCTGGCTCGCACCTGGCTTGCTCTCCACGATCATTGGCTGGCCCAGGCGCTGGCCGAGTTGCGTCGCGAGCTCGCGCGCCAGCGTGTCGCCAATGCCTCCGGGCGGGTAAGGAATCACAAGCCGGATCGGCTTGGTCGGGTAGGCTTGAGCCGAAGCGGTGGCGGTGGCTGCGGCGAGTGCCAGTGCACCCAGCAGCTGCAGGGCCGCTCGCAGGATTCCTTTCATCGTGTGTCTCCTTCGTGGTAGTGGTGGTGGGACTAACTGTCAAGACATGGAGAGGGGCCGGCTGCCGCGACCCTCGGCGTCGCCGAAGCGCTCCACCATGACCTCCTTCAGCGACTTGTCGCGGTGGGCAACCCAACCGCCGGAGTGCACGGCATAGGCTTGCGGGTTCGCCAGCGTCGCGGGTGCGATGCCCTGCATCGCGTCACGCACTTGTCGCAGCAGCAGGCGCCGCATGCGAACCACACCGATGTCGGTCGCACCCAGGTGCTCGCGCGTGCGATCGGCGATCGGCCCCTGGCTGTCCTGTATCGCGGCGTCCTGCTCGGAGACGCCGCGAATGCCCGTGAAGCTGTTGTGCTTCTGGTCTTCGCGGTCGATCAAATAGTCGTTGTGAATGTTGCGCAGCGGGACGTAGTGCTCGTCGACCTCGGCATGCACGGTATGGCCGCCACGGGCCATCGCGATTTCCTGCTCGGTCAGCGGCCGATCCGGGTTCCAGGTGTAGGTGAAGATCCAGCAGTTGGTGTCACCGACCGGAACGAAGGTCTGGCCGTGGTAGTTCTCGCCAGGAAATGCGCTGGGTGCCAGCGCGTGATTGGGCGCGAGGAAGTGGGTGATGCGCCAATACAGGTCGTCGCCATCGGCCGCGCGCGCCGCGCCCAGCACCAGGCCACTCGATATCTCCTCCACGCTGAAGCGGGGCATCGGGTCGTCGCGCACCCATCGGAAGCGGTTGTTGCGTACCGCCTGCGCACCGAGTGCGGCATGCTTGAGCCGATCGATGGCCTCCTTCTCGTTCATGCCCTCCGAGCCCAGGATCATGTGCAGGAATGAGAAGTGCGCCGTGTCGACCGCGCCTTCCACGCACTGCAGCCAATTGCAGTCCTGCCATTTCTTGCTGACGTAGCGGTGCGAGGGGGGCACCAGCGCAAAGGCCAGCTGAGGCAGTGGCGGCGGCTCGGCTTCCGGGCCCATGTAGGCCCAGATGATGTCGCCCCATTCCTGCGTGGGATAGGCCTTGATGCGGATGTTTTCCTTGAAGAGCGAATCGGCGGGCGCGGTCGGCAAGTCCACGCACTGGCCACTGGCATCGAACTTCCATCCGTGGAAAACACAGCGCAGGCCATCGGCCTCGTTGCGGCCGTAGTACAGATTGGCACCCCGGTGCGGGCAGACCGGGTCGATCAGGCCGACCTTGCCATGGGTGTCGCGGAACGCCAGCAGGTCCTCGCCCAGGATCTTGAGTTTCTTGGGAGGGCAATCTGGCTCCGGCAACTCGCGCGAAAGCAGCACGGGCATCCAGTTGTGGCGCAGCAAGCCGCCCATGGGCGTGCCGGGGCCGGTGAGCGTGAGCAGGTCGTTGTCTTCTCGGCTGAGCATGATCTTGTCTCGTGGGAAGGTCGCATCGTGGGTCTGGCACCGGTCGGCGCTCGCTGGGCCACAGTGTCGTGCCACGCTGCTCAAACGCCATGTGGCTATTTACAATTGCTGAATATCATTCGGTTATGCAGAACAGCCGCCCAGGGTTTCCTCGGGGGGCGCACAGGAGACGACCGTGGCATCGGCACACAGCGCCTACCAGACGAACCTGGAACCCGCCGACAAGGAGTACCGGCAAAGCATGGCCCGTGAGGCCGACGACCGGCAGTTCGCGACCACGTTGGCGCGCGGCCTGGACATCTTGTGCTGCTTCACCGCCGTGCGGCCGGTGCTGGGCAATGCGGAGCTGGCCCAGCAGACCGGGCTGTCGCGGCCCACGATCTCACGCTTCACCTACACGCTGGCGCGGCTGGGCTACCTGCGCGGCGATCCCCTGACCGGCCGCTACCGGCTGGCGCCCGCGGTCATTTCGCTCGGCTACCCGCTGCTGGCTTCCCTGTCGATACGGCAGATCGCGCGGCCATTGATGAACGAGCTGGCGCGCAGCACGCGTGGATCGGTTTCCATGGGCATCCGAGATCGCCTGAGCATCGTCTACGTGGAAACCAGCCGCGCCAGCGCGGCCTGGTCGGCCCAGTTGTCGGACATCGGCCTGCGCTACCCCATCGTCTCGACGGCAATTGGCCACGCCTACATCGCGGGCTGCGAGCCCGCCGCGCGTGAGGCGCTGCTGAACGAGATCCGGGTCCGCACGCCAACCATGTGGGCACGCTGGGGCGAGCGGCTACAGAGCGTGCACGAAGAATTCGCGAGCAAGGGTTTTTGCACCAGCCACGGCGAACAGCACTCGGACTACCGCGCCGTCGGTGTGCCGCTGGGCCGCAGCGTGCAAGGTGAGCTCATCGTGTTCAACTGCGTGGCCCAGATTCATCTGGCCACGCGGGATAGCGTCGACACCACACTGGGGCCTCGCCTGGCAGCAATGGTGGAGCAACTCAGGCAGGGCCCTGGTATCGCGTGAGCCACGTGTCTACTTGAAGTGCCGAAAGACGTGATTCAATGCCCCTGGGCCTTGAATCACTTTCCGATGCAGAAGGATTTTTTAAGACTTATCCTTTTGATTATAAATAATATTTTCTGATGTTCTTGGCGTGCTTGGACCTATTCTTGGACCCAAAGCCGATGTGTGTCTCTTGATGGACGTGCATGGCGCTTCTTGGACGATCCATGCTCTGCCTGCGCTGATGAAGTGCGCTGGCCGACGCCTCTTGTCTTGCCATCAACGCCCACTGACTACTGCTGGGCTATTTTCCTACCGTCTGTCGCAGAATGCCAAGAATGCTTTGATCTGTTCCAGCTCAAACAATACGGGTAGCGCGCAGTTCGGATTGTTTGCGGCGGCAGCGGTAATGCTGGGGTGAGATGGCGGCTCCTTTGGCCATGTGGCCGATACCGACAGGAGCCTTGCCATGTCACATCAACCTTCAGACATCATCACCCCGAAAGCCTTGTTGCTGGATGAGCGGCTGACGCCGCTGGAGCGCAATGCCTGGCTGACTTTCCGTGCGCTGGCCAGCAGCGACGGCACCGTGGTCCTCAGCTACGACGCGCTACGCAAATATCTGCCCAGCGCACCGGGCAGCAAGCAGGCGGCCCTTGAAACCGTGTCCAGGGCCGTGCTGTGCCTGCGGCTGTCCACATGGATTGCCCTGGTCGAATACCGCCGTAACCCCATGACCGGCTTCTCCATGGCCAGCCGTTATGCCGTGCGCAATCAACCGCTGACCTTCGTCGAAGCATGCCAGGAAGACGACGATTACCTGCCGTTGCTCGAACGGGCACTCAGCCATAGCAGTGCGACGATTCGCCAGTTGGCTCGGTCTGTCCTCGACGAGGCCCTGCGCCAGCCTGATGCGCTGGAGAGGTTGCCTGCTGCAGCGAGGCAGCGCATCGAACAGCTGAGGGGCAATGACGATGACCCTGATCCAGGTGGTCCAAGTGGGCCAACGCCACCCGACGTTCGTTGTCCCATCACGAACAGGCCCGTCGAAGCCAGGGACGGCATCCCGAAGTCCGCACCGGCGTCCACTACAACAGTACGTACTGTAGAAAAAGAAGTATTAAAAGAAGTACATACGTACCCGGCACAGTCCGAAGTGCAAGTATCCGGGTCAGATTTGCCGCTCCGCTTCCGGCAACTGCCGCAGGATCAGCAGCAAATCCTTATGGCGCGTCTCAGGGGCTTGGCGCTGGAGCAACGCCAGGCTGTGCTGGCGGAATGGGACGCGCGCTGCGCCTCGGGTGGTGTGCATAACGCCATTGCCTACCTGTACGGGCTGATCAAGAAGGCGGTGAACAGGATGTTCAAGCTGTGGGCAGCGCGCAAACCTGCTCCGCAGCAAGGGGCTGCAACAGTGGCCAGCGGATTGCAGGTTTCGCCGCCTCCAGCCTCTGAATTTCCTGATGTCCCAGCCGTCAAACCGGCCTCTCGCGACGTGGTGGAGCAGTCCTTGGCGCAGATTCGGCAAATCCTGCATCCGCCCGCAAAATCGGTTGGACAGATCATTGAGAGCATGGCGGGCAGTGGCGTGCTGCCTACTCGGATCAAAGGGGCGCACGTTACAGGAATGCCTGGATCGCTTGGCGCAACGTAAGGCCTGACCTTACACTGGAAACTTGGTTAAGCCGTATTAACGCTGGTTTCTATCACGGGGAGGTCGCACGCCATGTCCATGCACAATCCACCGCATCCCGGCGAGTCTCTGCGCGAGGATGTGTTGCCTGCGATCGGCCTAAGCATCACTGCCCTGGCTGAGCACCTGGGTTACTCCCGTGGCCAACTCTCCACTGTGCTAAATGGCCGTGCCGCCATTAGCGCTGATCTGGCCTATCGGCTGGAACTGGCGGGCTTGGGCAGTGCGAGCCAGTATCTGAAGGAGCAGATCGCCTACGACCTGTGGCAGGCTCGGCAGCGGCCACATCCGCCGATCAAGCGCCTATAGACGCAGTGAAAGTGGTGGATGAGTGCGCCAGCCCTTGGTAACAGAGGCTTGCTGCCGTGCTTGACTCCGACTATGGGGCCGTCACTGCCCGCCGCAGTGACGGCCCGACGAACTGCAGCAACAATACGGGTTGGCGCGGTACCGAATTGATTGCTGCGCACATGATGATGCCTCGGCACACTGGCCTTGCAATGACCTGCCGGTGGGTATGAACACCGGAACCTTGGTGCGGGGCAGTAAGCGCCACATGGAGCATCGCCATGCTTTCCATGCCGCTCCCACACGGTTGCACCGATAGCGTAGGTTCCTGCAAGCGCTGATCCGGTTTGCCGGAAGGAACCATCCCAGGCACACCCCAGGCTCGTCCGGTGTGCCGCCCCACCCACGGGCAGAGTCTTCCTCATCTTCGGCGTGGTTCATCCCGCCAATCGTTGTCGCCCAGCGCCAGTTGGCGTTTTGCCATACACAGCGTTCATTGCCGGTCGCCCCGACCTGGCACGACATGCCTGCGCCCTTTTTCCATCACTCCACAGGAGGTATTCATCCCCGCACATCGCGTCGTCGTCCCTTGCAACTCCTCCGCCTGGTCTCCCTGCAGGAAGCGCGGTGGATGCCTCATTCGAGGCCACAGGTGAACTGAGCACCTGGCCCTTGCCCCTACGGGGATCTCGCCTTGGCGAGTTGGCACAAACACTGACCCTTGTATCTCAGCCCCAATAACCGACAACCGATGGAGGGACGCTCCGATGGACGACCTGACCTATACCCTGCGACAACTCTGCCTGCGCAACCGCGATGGCAGCCACGCCACCCAAGCCGACCGGCAGCGCTCGCTGAGCCTGGCCGCTCATCAATTGCGCGAAGCAGGCTTCCGTCAGATGCGTGCCACTTCGTTGAAGGGCAAGCATGTCGAAACCCTGCTGAAACGCTGGCAAGCCGAAGGCCTGTCGACCGGAACGCTGAAGAACCGTATGGCGCATCTGCGCTGGTGGGCCGAGAAGGTTGGCAAGGCAGGCATCTTGCCAGCAGACAACACCAAGCTCGGCATTCCCGAGCGGCGCTATGTGACCAATGAAAGCAAGGCCAAGGAATTGGGCGACAGGTTGGACAGGATCACCGACCATCATGTCCGCATGAGCCTGCGTTTGCAGGCCGCCTTCGGCTTACGGCGGTAAGAGTCCATCAAGTTCCAACCCCGCTATGCTGACCGTGGCGACCATATCGCCATCAAGGGATCATGGGCAAAAGGTGGGCGCGATCGGACGGTGCCAATCACGACGCCGGAACAGCGTACGGTGCTGGATGAGGCTCATCGCCTGGTAGGCCTGGGATCATTGATTCCGGCGCACAAGACTTACATCCAGCAGCGGCATGTCTACGACGGGCAGTGCAAGGCGGCTGGGTTGAGCAACATGCACGGGCTTCGGCATCGGTATGCGCAGATGCGGTATGAGGTGTTGACGGGATGGAAGGCGCCGGCGGCGGCTGGACCTGGTAAAGCTCAACTCAGTAGCAGTAAAAGAATGAGTGACCAACACGCTCGACAGCAGATCAGCCATGAACTCGGGCATGAAAGGTTGAAAGTGACGTCGATCTATTTGGGAACTTGAGCCTTATCCGTCATCTCTGGTGGTCGGCTCACCGGCCGCCAGTTTTTTCACTGCTTTGTCGAAATCGCTTTCAAACAGGCGGTCCTGCACAATTCTGTACTTCTCAAATTCACTTTCCGCATGTGTCTGGGCAAGTTTTGCAGAAATCTTGCCGCTGTTCTGCAGCACTTCCCGTTCATCAAATTCGAGGAAGGCGTCCAGACGCTTGGACCAGTCTTCCATGCTCATGGGAATCTTGCGGCGAGCACGATCCTCGGCCAGTTCCAGATAGGCGTTGACGATACGACCCAATGAATCCAACTCGTCCTTGGTCAGGTAGTTTTTGGCCACGGCCACGTCGGTTTTCAGGATCTTGCCTTCGGGCGCACTCGCCCAGGAAGTCAGCCCCATATGTGGCTTGCTGCTATCGGCCCGCTTGCGGATCAACTCTGCAGCGGTATGGCCGTGGATGGCGTAATGCAGTTTATTCTGTACTTTGGCGAAGAAGGCCTTGGTGGTCGGTGCGTCCTTGTTGTAGTCCACACTGGTGGCATAGATGTCGGTGATCTTCTGGTAGAAGCGTCGCTCGCTGAGGCGGATCTCGCGGATTTCCGCCAGCAGACGCTCGAAGTAATCCTCGCCCAGGAAGCTGCCGTTTTCCATGCGCTGACGATCCAGCACATAGCCCTTGATGGCGAACTCACGCAGGACGCCGGTCGCCCATTGGCGGAACTGCGTTGCGCGTAGGGAGTTGACCCGGTAGCCGACGGAAATGATGGCGTCGAGGTTGTAGAACTGGGTCTGGTAGTTCTTGCCGTCACTGGCAGTTATCCGGAATTTCCGGATAACTGCTTCTGCGGCCAGTTCCTGGCTGGCAAAGATGTTCTTCAGATGCTCGCTGACGGTGCGCACGTCCACCCCGAACAACTCGGCCATCAGCTTCTGCGACAGCCACAGGGTTTCGTCCTCGTAGCGGGCTTCGATGCTCTGATCGCCAGCCTGGCCAGTGAAGATCAGAAACTCGGCTGTGCTGTTGCGGATCAATTTTTTGCCATTCATAGCAAGTATCTCCACGTGGTCTGTACGTCGACCAAGCATGCTTTACCGCCTGTGCGATAACTCTGGTCGGTTACACCTGCCCACCTACACCTTTGAATTTTTCGACGAATGCAGCGATCTTCTGGAAGACGCTTTGCTTCTTTGTCAGGTACTTCGGATTGAGCGGGCTCATCTTGGGCAAGAGGGCATTGAGTTCGGTGCCGTTCTCGCTGGCAAACTCGCGTCTCAGTGAGGCGCTGATGTACCGTCTGGCCTCTTCTGCATTCAGGGCTTCGTCGTTGATTAACTCCTGAGCCTCGCGCTGCTGCTCGGCCTGGGCAAAGCTGAAGAATGCCTCGATCACACTGGCCTTGTCGCCCAGCCCATCCAGGTCGGTCTGGTTGATGAAGTCCACCACCAGGCTTTCCTTGGCGCGATTACCCAAGCTGGCCCGAATCACCCGACGCACGTCCTCGATCAGAGCCACCTTGTCCTTGGTCTTTTTGTTCTTCTCGAAGATCAATTCCAAGATGTAATCTAGGTTTATTTCCTGCGACTTGAGCAGATCTACCTCGAATACCACATCATCCCAGTCGATGCTGGATTTCTCTTTTTCCGCTGAGGCTTTCTCCCTCCGCAACCAGTCGCGAATATCGTTGTAGGTGGAGCGGTAATCCTGGATTTTCCGATCAGCGGGAATGTGGATCGCCTGCAATGCGGCCAAATCTTCGTCGCTCAGGTAACGTTCCGCCTTGAAGTCCTCCACCGCCTGCGGGTCGCTCGTGTCAATGTCCTGCAAGGCTTTCAGGCTGGCGAATTCATCGTAGTTTTGCAGCACGTTCTCCACGCGCAGGTATTCGCCGAACAGTTTGGCAAAGGCCTTTTTGTCGGATTCTTTGACGATATTCGCCGGATCGGGAAAGCGCTGCTCCAACTCACTCACCACATCCTTGAAGCCACGTCGCGCCTCGCCCGTGACGACATCGGTGAAGCCCTCCATGTACTCGGCGTAGCTTTTTTCCAGCACCACGTTCCGGGTGTTCTTGTCACCAAACAGGGTGATAGCAGCAACGGTCGGCTGTTCCAGATCGCGGAAGGTGACGACGTTACCGAAGGTCTTGGTGGCGTCAAAAATGCGGTTGGTGCGCGAATAGGCCTGGATCAGGCCGTGGTAGCGCAGGTTCTTGTCCACGAACAAGGTGTTCAGTGTGGGCGCATCGAAGCCGGTCAGAAACATCCCGACCACGATCAGCAAGTCGACATCCTGCTCTTTGACGCGCTTGGCCAAGTCGCGGTAGTAATTCTGGAAGCCCTTGCTGTCCACGCTGAAGCTGGTCTTGAACAGCGCGTTGTAATCGGCAACGGCCGCGCTCAGGAACTCCTTGGCGCTGCTGTCCATGGCCGAGACTTCAAAGCCCTCGTCCTCGATGTCGCCCACTGCGTCTTGCTCCTCGTTGGCGGCGTAGGAGAAGATGGTGGCAACCCTCAAAGGCTTGTCGCTGTCCTTCTGCAGGGTTTTGAAGGCTTGGTAGTAGAGCTTGGCCGCATCCACGCTGCTCACGGCGAACATGGCATTGAAGCCCTTGGCACCCGTTTGCAGGCGATGGGTCTTCTGCCGGAAGTTGTTCAGGATGTACTGGGTGATTTCGCGGATACGATCCGGGTGCAGCAAGGCCTGCCGGTTTTCCGCCGCACTGAGCTTCTTTTCGTCCTGTTCGCTTTCGATGGCTTTGAACTGCGGACGTACATCGTTGTAGTCCACTTTGAACTTGAGCACCTTTTCGTCTCGGATGGCATCGGTGATGACGTAGGAGTGTAGTTCCCGGCCGAACACGCTGGCGGTGGTGTCCGCACCCAGCGCGTTTTGCGGGAAGATCGGCGTACCGGTAAAACCGAACTGGTAGAACCTCTTGAACTTTTTCTTCAGGTTTTTCTGCGCCTCGCCAAATTGGCTGCGGTGACACTCGTCGAAGATAAAGACCACCTGCTTGCCGTAGATCGGCAGTTCGTTTTCGCTCTTCATCAGGTTATTGAGCTTCTGGATGGTCGTGACAATGATCTTGTTGTCGTTCTTGTCCAGGTTGCGCTTCAGTCCTGCCGTGCTGTCCGAGCCGTTCACACTGTCGGGCGAAAAGCGTTGGTATTCCTTCATGGTCTGGTAATCCAGATCCTTGCGGTCCACCACGAAGAACACCTTATCGATGAATTCCAGCTCCGTCGCCAGACGCGCGGCCTTGAAGCTGGTCAGGGTCTTGCCTGAGCCCGTCGTATGCCAGATGTAGCCGCCACCTTCATTACTACGCCATTGTTTGGCTTGATGCGCACTCTTGATCTTCCACAAGATGCGCTCGGTCGCGGCAATCTGGTAAGGGCGCATCACCAGCAAGGTATTGCCGATGTCGAACACCGAATAAGTCAGCAATACATTCAGTAGGGTGTGCTTCTGGAAGAAGGTGGCGGTGAAGTCCTTCAAGTCCTTGATTGAGCTATTGTCGGCCTGCGCCCAATTCATGGTGAAGTCGAAGCTGTTCTTGTTGCGCTGCGTGGTGTTGGCGAAGTAGCGCGTGTCGGTGCCATTGGAGATGACGAACAATTGCAAATACCTGAACAGGGAATGCTCGCTATTGAAGCTCTCCTTGCTGTAGCGATGCACTTGGTTGAAGGCTTCACGAATCGCTACGCCGCGCTTCTTCAGCTCAATTTGCACCAGCGGCAGGCCGTTGATCAGCACCGTCACGTCATAGCGGTTGGCGTGGGAGCCGATTTGCTCGAACTGCTTGATTACCTGCACCTTGTTGCGGGCCAGGTTCTTCTTGTCGAACAGGTAGATGTTTTGAATGCGGCCATCATCGAACACGAAGTCATGGATGTAATCGTCATGAATCTTGCGGGTTTTCTCGACGATGCCATCGCTGGGCTTGTCCATCCAGGTTTCTACGAGGCGCGCCCATTCGCCGTCCGAGAATTGGACGCTGTTCAGGGCTTGCAATTGCTCACGAATATTGGCCAGCAAGCCTTGCTGTGTTTTCAGGCCGGGCAGGTATTCATATCCTTGGTTGGCCAGATCCTGGATGAACTCGCGTTCCAGATCGCCTTCACTTTGGTAGCTTTCAGCAACCTTCCACTCTTTGACATACCTGTCGAGCACGATGAAGTTGTTCGATTCGGCGATGGCCTTGCTGTACTCAAGCATTTTTCTCTTCCTGTTGCCAGTAGCGGTGGCTGCTCTTCAGGTGGTCGAGCAACAGTTTGACCATCGCTTTCTCTGCGGGCGTTGGCTCGGCGACCGCTTCATTCGATAGCGTGCTGTGACTGGTGAAATTGAGGACTCTGCTCAAATAAAGCTGTTTGTCATCAGGCAGCAGCTCGGACCACTTTGGGTGGCCGAGAAAGCTGGCTGTTTTCTCGTAGAGGTTGCGCAACAAAGTGAAATGAAACCGTTCAACCTTGTTGTCGGAAATCGCCTGCTCAATGGTTTGCTTCAGGTGAAGATGGTAGGAAAAGCTCTTGTTAGAGTCGCCCTGTTTTTCAGTGAGGGTAAAGCTGCCATCTTCAAACCGCTCCAGCATATAGCAGGTCTTGCCATTCAGTTCATTGAAAAGTACGTTGTAAAATAGCGGGCTGTGCGTCGAGACGATGAACCTCAGATTAGACTGACTTGATTTGATCAGGCTGGCCAGATTGACTGCCAACTCAATCAAGTGGTTTTCATCGAGAGAGCTGACCGGGTCATCAATAAACACATACTCCAGTTGATCAAAAGCGCTGGTCTCACGCTCTCCCGGCTCGGCGACATTGAGGATCGTCACAGCCTGATCCAGCAGAGTGTAGAAAATACTCCAGATGAAGTTGCTTTCTTCGCCTTTGGAAAGCTTGATATGAGGGGAGTCCCCCTCGTTACCGCGCTCCAAGGAGAAGGTGATTTCGGAGAAATCGGTGCTAAAATGCGGCGTTAGCTTGTCGCTTGCATAACGCTGGAAATAATGGATGATATTTCCATCTTGACCCAGGTCCTTGAGTAGCGTAAGCAGCCAGATGGTATAAGAATTGGGCTGAATCTTCAGTTTGTACTTGGTATCACCCGCCAGGTCGTTATCCCAATAAAATAGGTCCTCGGTGAAAGCGTTGTAATACAGGATTTTGTTGCGTGATAACTCAGGCGCATCGACTTCCTCATCGCCCTCTTCGCCATTGGCTTTGGGCGCAATCAGTTGCTTGAATTCGCGCGACAGGCGCGTCTTGCCCGTGCCATTGAAGGCATAGACCAGCTGCACTTTCTTGTTGGCGTCTTTCAGCTGCTGGGCGATTTCGGTCAGCGTCTTGCCCATGTCATGCCCCTACCGCTTCCGGCTTGGGGAAACTCAGCAGCAGGCCGCGGTAATACTCGTATTGTTTCTGACGCAATTCGATCTCTCGGGGCAGGCCTTCGTTGATGGAGTTGGTGAGGACATCAAATTTGTCGAGGATGGCGACAATGCGTGCTTGTTCGGCGAGGGACTTTTCAGGGTCGTCCGCATAAGGAAGAGGGAGCTTGAAACCTTTAATGATGCTTGAGTTCAGATCGCCTCTAGCACCTTGGCCTAGCGCCTTGATGTTTTCATAATTAAAACTTACCCAGTGAAATACATAGCGGTACAACGCCTTTTTGCTGTCAATCTCTAGGCAGCCGCAGTGCTGATTGGTGGTTAGCGGCACCTTGTTAATCGCAGATCTACCTGCGGTTGCACCAGATATTGCAACGATTACGCAGTTCTCCGGGATCCACTTCGCTGCCGAACTGTCTAGCGCCGCCTGAGTAATTTTTACTTCGGTACTCTCAATATCTGAAAACTTGACCTCTTGGGTTCTTAGCCATGGAATGTCACCGCCTTCGTAATACTCTGGCGCACCTGCTTTTGGCGTTCCGCCTGAGAACCACTTCTTGGTTACATCCCCCAACGTCTTCCACTCCACTTCCCCGTCTTCAAAACTCAACAACTGGTCGCGGTAGTGGTTGTATTGTTTTTTTCGGGCGGTCAGCTCGGCGGTCAGCTCGGCGGTCAGCTCGGTGAAGGCGTCCAGAATGCGGACGATTTCTGTTTGGATTTCAAGCGATTTTTCAGGGTTTTCAGGGCAAGGGATGGGAATCTTGAAATCCTTTACCTTTGCATCTGAAATAGCGGGATATGCAGATCCACTTTGATTTTCTTCAACATATGCCTTGAAATCAGAAGATGCGATCCAATGCAAAATCCATTTAGGCGATACTTCTGCTTTCTTGGCGCGTAAAACGCAGTAACCGGTGCTGGCAACTTCGCCAGCGTAATCATCAGTAATTAAGCAATAGCGCAGTTGAGCCGGACGCGTTGTTGCAAAAATAACATCATCCTTTTCAACAAGCTTTTGCGCGCGACTTGGTGCGTTGCTGTGCGTTATTTCTGATGTCTCGACTATTGTCT
The DNA here is from genome assembly GCA_964487025.1 of uncultured Hydrogenophaga sp. GTDB lineage: Bacteria > Pseudomonadota > Gammaproteobacteria > Burkholderiales > Burkholderiaceae_C > Hydrogenophaga. The sequence continues at coordinate 20,248 of CAZAPJ010000036.1, read as the reverse complement.
TCGTTTCAATGCTTACAGAGGTGAGGTCAATATATCGGTAGGTACGGCTCGCATCGCGCCACTTAATATTAGCCGTAGGCAACGTTACTTCCCCAAGCGCTTTCCACTCGACCGCAACGTTATCCAGAATTTTGTCCAAGAAGTCCATGCTACTCATGCCTCAAGTTCCTCGCCTTCAATTTCTGCGACGATGGCATCAATTTCTTTCCTAAGCTGGTCGATCTTGGCGACGGTGATTTTTAGCTCGGCATTGAGCTGGGCAATATCCACCATTTCGCGGTTATCTTTGGCTTCGACATAGTTACTGACGGACAGGTTATATTCTTTGGAAACCACTTCCTCGAACGATGCTGACTTGGCAACGTGATCGACGTTCTTCTTGCTGTCGAACATCGACATGATTTGCTCGATGTGCGAGTCCAGCAGCACGTTGTTGTTGGTTTCTTTCTTGCACAGGCCGCTGGCGTCGATGAACTGGGTGGTGGTGTCGGCCTTGTGTTTTGAGAGCACCAGAATGTTCACGGCAATGGTGGTGCCGAAGAACAGATTTGGCGCGAGCGAAATGACGCTCTCGACATAATTGTTGTCCACCAGGTATTTGCGGATTTTCTGCTCCGCCCCGCCCCGATAGAAGATGCCGGGGAAGCAGACGATGGCGGCGCGGCCCTTGGCCGAAAGGTAGTGCAGCGCATGCAGCACGAAGGCGAAGTCGGCCTTGGACTTGGGCGCCAGCACGCCGGCCGGGGCAAAGCGGTCGTCGTTGATCAGGGTGGGGTCGTCGCTGCCGATCCATTTCACCGAGTACGGCGGGTTGGAGACGATGGCATCAAAGGGTTTCTCGTCGCCGAAATGCGGGTTCCGCAGCGTATCGCCCAACTGGATGTTGAACTTGTCGTAGTTGATGTTGTGCAGGAACATATTCATCCGCGCCAGGTTGTACGTGGTGTGGTTGATTTCCTGACCGTAGAACCCGTCTTCGATGATGTGTTCGTCGAACTGCTTCTTGGCCTGCAACAACAGCGAGCCGGAGCCGCAGGCCGGGTCGTAGATCTTGTTGACGCTGACTTGCTTGTGCATGGCCAGCCGCGCGATCAGCTTGGATACATTCTGCGGGGTGAAGAACTCGCCGCCAGATTTGCCGGCGTTGGCTGCGTAGTTTGAGATGAGGAACTCGTAGGCATCGCCGAATAAGTCGATGTGGTTGCCTTCAAAGTCGCCGAAGTCGAGTTCGGCTACACGTTTGAGCACGGCGGCCAAGCGGCTATTTTTGTCGGCCACGGTGTTGCCGAGGCGGTTGCTGGTGGTATCGAAGTCGGCAAACAGGCCTTTGATATCACGTTCTGATGGATAACCATTGGCAGAGCTTTCAACGGCGGCAAAGATGCGCGCCAAGTCTGTGTTCAGGCTTTCGTTGGTGTTGGCACTGGCGGCCACGTTGACGAACAACTGGCTGGGGTAGATGAAGTAGCCCTTGGTCTTGATGGCGTCGTCCTTGATGTCCGAAGTGATGACGCTATCGGGCAACTTGGAGTATTGGATGCTATCGTCGTCAGCCTCGATGTAATTGGCGAAGTTCTCACTGATGAAGCGATAGAACAGCGTGCCGAGGACGTATTGCTTGAAATCCCAGCCATCGACTGCGCCGCGGACATCGTTGGCGATTTTCCATATCTGGCTTCGCAGGATGGCGCGTTGTTCGGTGCTGGTCATATAGTTTTTCCTGTTTCAATTTTTTGGTTTGGCTCAAGCATGAGACTTGAACCAAGGAAATGGGGCATTGTCTTTACAGGCAATGCACGTAGCGATTTCTTGCCGAGTAGTTGGCCTTCCTGGCGCATCGGCTGGCTCTCCTGGTGTCCACGCTCGTCAGTCCAGCACAACCAGAAATTCAGTCGCCAAAGCGGTCGGCTGAACATCCCGAACATTGCGCTGTAGCGACACCAAGCCGTAATCGGCCATCATCCGCAGGGTGCGCGACAGGTTCGGCACCTTGCGGCCGCTGAGTTCGGCCAGTTCGGTCAGGGACTTAGGTTGCTTGTCATGGATCAGGCGCAGCAGGCGGCGGTTGTCGTCCGACAGCACTGCGGCCAGTGATGCCAGGGACGGAAACCAAATACTGGGCGTTTCGCTTCCCTTCGGTGGCGAACCTTCTGGCTGTCGGATACCCACAATGCAGCGCTTCATGATCGCAAATCCAATGGCACGTTGATTTAAAATTATATCAGTATCTGATAATCATCGTCGATCATAAATGGCTGCTACAAAGGAAAAGGCCGAGACAAGGGAATGGCAACCAAGGGGCAACGGCCCTACCCAAAAAGGGAAAAGGCCACCAGCGCCCGGATGGACTCACACCACCAGGTTCCTCGACGGTGCCAACCCGTCGATGTAGTCCGACCACGTCTGCAACATCTCCCGCCGCTGCTCGGCGTACTCCGCCCGGTTGTAGACCCCGCGCACGCCGCCGATGGTGTGGTTCAGCGCCTTTTCCACCACATCCGAAGGCCAGCCCTGTTCGTGCAGCAACGTCGATGCGGTACGTCGCAGGTCATGGATGGTGAAGGCGGGGATCTCCTGCCCCTGCAATGACACCTTCAGCGCCTGGTTCAGCGCATTGTTGGCGAAGGGCTTGGCCAGGGTGCCACGCCCCGGCAGCACCCAGTCGCTGCTGCTGGCGAGCGGCTTGAGTTCCTTGAACAGCGTCTGCGCCTGGGTGGACAGGTAGACGATGTGCGGCTTGCCGGTCTTGGAGTTCTCAACCGGGATATGCCATTCGCCTTCGTCCAGATGCACGTCCTTCCACTGCGCCAGCATCAGCTCGGACTTGCGTACCAGGGTCATCAGGATCAACTGGAAGGCGATCTTGAACTGGCGGCGGATGTTGGAGGTCTGCATGGCGCGCAGGAACTGCCGGATTTCGTCCGGCGTTAGCGCCCGGTCGCGGGCGGCGGCGCGGTAGACGTGGCGCATCGGCAGGGCCATGACCGGGTTGGCCTGGATCAGGCCGCAGGTCAGTGCGTAGTCGAACATACGCTTGAGCAGACCGCGCACCTGGCCGGCGGCGGCATCGAAGCCTTGTTCTTTCTTGCGCCAGATGACGCCGCGCACATCCTCGGCGGTAATGTCCCGGACTGGCTTGCTGCCGATGTGCGGCAGGATGTCCTTTTTCAGGTAGCGGCGGGGCATGGTCACATCCTTGCGGTCGCGCGATTGGATGTCCTTGAAGAAGCGTTCGGCGAAGTCGGCCACGGTGGCGTCCTCTGCGCCGGCCACCTTTTCCTGCTGCTTTCTCTTTGCCGGAGACTCTCCCATCGCCACTTGGTGAGCCGCCTCGTCCCGCTTCAAGCGGGCGTTCTTCAGGGTAAGCGCTGGGTACTTGCCCAGCGTTAGCTTCTCTCGCTTGCCGTCCAGCCGATAGCGATAACGCCAGACGATGCTGCCACTCGGCAGCACTTCGACGTACAGCCCGCGATCGTCACTGACGATGTAAGAAGCATCCTTTGGTTTGAGCGCTTTGAGTGCGGTATCAGTGAGAGACATGGACCCTCCTTTGGGTCCATGAAAGTCAATAGTCAGGCTATTCGGTGAGCTTGGACCCATATATGGACCCGAATAGCGATGGCTTTGACTGTATCACTGAATCACTCAGCAGACAAAAATCCCTTTATTTATGCGGATTACAGGTACATCAGTAGACTTCAGTGGACGTCCCTGGATCCAACCTCACTTCCCGATGCAGAATCGCGAAAAAATCTCGCCCAGCAGGTCGTCGGCGCTGAATTCGCCGGTGATTTCGCCCAGCGCGCGCTGGGCCAGGCGCAGTTCTTCCGCCAGCAGGTCGAGGTGTTCGGCCTGGGCGGCCAGCAGCGCGCCGGCGTCGGCCAGGTGGGCGTCCGCGCGGTGCAGCGCTTGCAAATGGCGCTCGCGCGCCATGAACAGCCCTTCGCTGCCGGGTTGCCAGCCGGCCAGTGTGAGCAGACGCTCGCGCAGCGCATCCAGTCCGTCGCCGCACTTGGCCGACAGCGCGATGCCGTCTTCCGGCAGCGGCCCCGCGCACGCCCCCAACTGGTCGATCTTGTTCCAGACGTGGACGACCGGCACGTCGCCGGGCAGGGCCGCGGCGATCGCGGCATCGGCCTGCCGGTAGGCCTCGGTCTCGCGGCGGGTCAGGTCGTGCACGAACAGCACGGCGTCGGCGCGCTGGATACGGTCCCAGGCGCGGGCGATGCCGATCTTCTCGACCTCGTCCACGTCCGGATTGGCGTCGTCGCGCAGGCCGGCGGTGTCGATCACGTGCAGCGGCACGCCCTCGATCTGGATCGTCTGCTGCACCACGTCGCGCGTGGTGCCGGCCACCGGCGTGACGATGGCGAGCTCCGCGCCGGCCAGGGCGTTGAGCAGCGAGCTCTTGCCCGCGTTCGGCTGGCCCGCGATCACGACCTGCAGGCCGTCGCGCAGCAGGGCGCCCTGCCGCGCCTGCGCCAGCACGCCGGCCAGCGCATCCCGCAGGCGCTGCAGCTGGCCCGCGGCGTCGGCTTTCTGCAGGAAGTCGATCTCCTCCTCGGGAAAGTCCAGCGTGGCCTCGACCAGCATGCGCAGGTTCACCAGCGCGTCGCGCAGGCCGTGCACGCGCGCGGAAAACACCCCGGCCAGCGAGCGCGAGGCGCTGCGCGCCGCGGCCTCGGTACTGGCGTCGATCAGGTCGGCGACCGCTTCGGCCTGCGCCAGGTCGAGCTTGTCGTTGAGGAAGGCCCGCTCGGTGAACTCGCCCGCGCGCGCCAGGCGCAAAGCCGGCCGCAAGGCGTCGCGGCCGGCTTCCAGGCAGCGCGCCAGCAGCAGCTGCAGCACCACCGGCCCGCCGTGGCCCTGCAGCTCCAGCACGTCCTCGCCGGTGTACGAATGCGGCCCGGGAAACCACAGCGCCAGGCCATGGTCGATCGGCTGGCCCTCGGCATCGTGGAACGGCAGGTAGGTTGCCTCGCGCGGCCGCAGCTCGCGCCCCAGCAGGGCCGACACGAACGGCCCCAGCCCCCGCCCCGACACCCGCACGATCCCCACTCCCCCCCGGCCAGGCGCCGTGGCGATCGCAACGATGGGGTCACGCGAAGCAGCGAGCATAAGGAACCAGCATAAAGACAAAGGGCCCGCTTGCGCAGGCCCGAGGAAACGAAGTGGCCCCAAATCCAGAGACAGCACGGGACGGCTCCGCCGGCCCCAGCTCTCGTCCCCCCCCAAGCGGTGCGCCAGAGAGGGAGGAAGCGCCGAAGGCGCGCAGGGGGGAGTTACTTGAACTTCGGCATGTTGAACTTCAAAGGCACGCCCATGCTCTTGTTGATCACCGCCTGCTGCGCGATCGTGAGCACGTTGTTCGTGATCCAGTACAGCACCAGGCCGGACGGGAAGAAGAAGAACATCACCGAGAACATCAGCGGCATCAGCCACATCATCTTGGCCTGCAGCGGATCGGGCGGCAGCGGGTTGAGCGCAGTCTGGATCAGCGTGGTCACGGCCATCACCAGCGGCAGGATGAAGTACGGGTCGGGCGAGGACAGGTCCCGGATCCAGAACTGCCAGGGCGCGTTGCGCATCTCCACGCTGGACAGCAGCACCCAGTACAGCGCGATGAACACCGGGATCTGGATCAGGATCGGAAAGCACCCGCCCAGCGGATTGACCTTCTCCTCCCGGTAGATCTTCATCATCTCCTGCTGCATCTGCTGCGGGTTGCCCTTGAGGCGCTCGCGCATTTCCATGATGCGCGGGTTGATCTTCTTCATCTTGGCCATGCTGCGGTACGCGCTCGCATTGAGCCAATAGAACGCCGCCTTGATCAGCACCACCAGCAGCACGATCGCCCAGCCCCAGTTGCCCACGAAGCTGTGGATCTTTTCCAGCAGCCAGTACAGCGGCTTGGCCAGGATGGCCAGCCAGCCGTAGTCCTTGACCAGCTCCAGCCCGGGCGCGATGGTCTCCAACACCTTCTCTTCCTGGGGGCCGACGAACAGGCGCGCCTGCACCGCCTGGGTCTGGCCAGGCTCGATCGCCGCCGGCAGGCTGGCGATGCTGCCCACGGCGAACAGGTTGCGGTCCACCTGGCGCACGAAGTTCTCGCGCGCCATGCCGTCCTCGAGCAGCCAGGCGGCGGCGAAGTAGTGCTGCACCATGGCCACGTAGCCGTCGCTGGCGTTCTTCACGAAGTCCGCCTTGTTCTTCTCGATGTCCGCGAACCCGACCTTCTGGTACTTTTTCTCGGCGGTGTAGACCGCCGGCCCGGTGAACGTGGAATAGAACGGCGTGTCGCTGCTGAGCTGGCTGCCGTCGCGCACGAGCTGCACGTACAGCTGCGGACGGATCGCCTGCCCGCCGTGGTTCTGCACCTCGTGGCGGACCTCGATGTCGTAGCGGCCGCGCCGCAGCACATAGGTCTTGGCCAGCCGGACGCCATCAACCTCGGCCGACTCGAAGCGCAGTTGCAGCTCGTCCTGGCCATCGGCCAGCGCGAGCGGGGCGCCGCTGTCGCCGACCAGGGTCATCGGCGTCTTGTGAGTCGGGAAGCGGCCGCCGATCAGGCCGGTCTGCGCGACGTAGGTCCGGTCGCCCTCCTGCGTCAGCAGGGTGAACGGGCGGCGGCTCTGGTCCTTGCTCTGCTGGGTGGCTTCCGCGTGCTTGAGCAGCTCGGCGCCGATGAGCGAACCGCCTTCGCTGTTGAACACCAGCTTGAGCACGTCGGTGCTGACCTCGTGGCGCTGCGCCACCGCGCCCGGCGCACCGGCCGGCATGTCGGCCGCGGCCCCCGTGGCGCTCACTGCGGGCGCTCCGGGCACGGACGACGACGACGCGGCTGGCAGGCTGGCGTCACCCGCGGCGCCCGGCGTCGGGCTGGCGGCCGGTGCGGTCACGGCCGGCGGCGCCGAGCTCGGGAAGAAGGTCGGCGCATGGCCGTTGTGGATCTGCCACTTGTCCCAGATCAGGACCATGGACATGCCAAAAACCACCCAGAGGATGGACCGACGGATGTCGTTCATGATGGGTTTTTCTTTTCGCAGGAAGAGGAAGGAGAAGGCGAGAGCAGGCCGGTGAACAGCGGGGCGCTGCCGTCGGCCCCATCGGGCACCGGATCGTGCCCGCCCTGGCACCAGGGGTGGCAGCGCGCCAGCCGCCGCAGCGTGAGGCAGCTGCCGGCCAGGGCGCCATGGCGCTCCAGGGCGCCGATGGCATAGACCGAACAGGACGGCTCGAAGCGACAGCCATTGCCCAGCCAGGGGCTCAGCAGCAGGCGGTAGCCCTTGACGAGCGCCAACAGGCCCTGGCGCGGCCACTCAGACGGCGGCATGGCGTTCTCCCTGCCCGGCGGCGGCCAGGCGTCCGAGCAACTGTTCGAGCTCGGCGCGGACGGCGCGTTTCAGGGCGGTGGAACTCGCGCTGGGAAACGCCTGGCGGTCGAACCCGCTGCGCAGGCGCACCACCATCGCCGCCTGGGGCAGGCCCTCGGCGCGCTGCCGCGCCACTTCATAGATCTGGCGGCGGATGGCGTTGCGCGTGACGGCACGCCGCGCCCAGCGCTTGGGCAGCAGCACGCCCAGCCACGCATCGGCCACGGGAAACAGGGCCCGGCCTTCGTGCTCGCGGGACAGCGCGGCCCGATGCAGGGCGAAATGGGGCGTCTTGGCCACAGGGGCTCCCGCCATGACGGCCTGGAACTGCTGCCGGGACCGCAGCCGCTGGATCACCGCTGCACCCCCCTCATCGCAGGCCAGCAGCGGCTGCCGGGCGGCGGCACCACGGCACGCGTGGCATCGCTCGGACGGAAAGGGGTCTCAGACGGACAGGCGCTTGCGGCCCTTGGCGCGGCGTGCGTTGATCACGGCGCGGCCGCCGCGCGTCTTCATGCGCACGAGAAAGCCATGCGTGCGGGCACGGCGGATCTTGGAAGGCTGATAAGTGCGTTTCATGGCCATGGCAATGGTCTCTCGAAAAACGGAAAACCCGTGATTATCGCAAACAACCCCCGAAGCGGGCAAGCGAGGGGCGATGGACCGCGGGCGTTCAGGCGCGGCCGAGGCGGGCGAGGGACATGGCGTCGAGCAGGGCGTGCAGCATCATGTCGCCGTGGTCCAGGCCGGGGCGGATCGCGAAATCGACCTGGAGCCCGCGCAGCGCGGCCAGCCGCGCGGCCAATTCCTGGGTGCGTTCGATCATCCGGCGCTCGCGCTGGACGGCGGCGCGCGCGGGCGAAACCGCGGCCTCGATGCCCTCCAGGCCGCCCACGCGCAGTTGCAGCCGCGTCGCGGTGGCCAGCCCGGGCCCGGCATGGCGCTGGACGAAGCGATCGGCCTCGTCCAGCATGTGCGCCCCATCCCACCAGAGCGAGGGGCTGGCCGCGGCATGGCGGGTGAACAGCCCGGGCCGCTGGAACAGCGCGTGCAGCACCAGCAGCCCGCCCAGGGAGTGGCCGAACAGGGTCTGGCGTGCGGTGTCCACACGGGCCATGCGCTGGCAGCGGGGCAGGACCTCGCGCGCCAGGAAGTCGAGCAGGACGCCGGCGCCGCCACTGCCGCCGCCCGCCGGCGGCGAGCCGTCGCGCGGCGGCGTGTAGTCCCGCTGGCGCCATGCGCCGGTGTAGGGCGCATCGGACGGATGGCCGATGGCCACCACCAGCAACGGATCGGGCCGCAGCTCCGCCGGCCGGCTCTCGTCGTTGCGCGCGAGCTGGGCCGCCAGCGCGAAGCTGGCGTTGCCGTCGGACAGGCACAGCAGGGGATAGCCGTCCGGCGGAGGTGGCAGGGAGGGCTGCTGCATCCAGACGCGCCAGATCCGGCCGCTGGCCGGATCGCGCAGATCGCTCTGCCGGGTGCCGGGCAGGTGGGCCGGGTGCGCCGCGTTGGGCGGCGGCAGCGTCGCGCAGCCCGCCACGCCGCCGCCGGCCAGCGCCATGCCCGACGCCAGCCAGGCGCGGCGCGTGTGCCCGCGCGCCATGTGCACGGACTGGCCCGGCGCATCCTTTCCAGGGGTCGGGGCAGGCGGCGGCTGGATCGAACACCCGACCGGCGGCCGTGTGCCTTTGTTTGAATTAAGATTATTAAGAATCATTCGCATTATTATTACTAATTCTGCATGCCCCGCAGACCCTCTTTCCACATCGACCACAGGAGCCCAAGTTCATGAAACCTTCGTCCGGCCGCTGGATGCGGCTCAACCCCTTCGTCCTGGCGCTGCTGGCCATCAGCGCTCCCGCGCTGGCCCAGACGGCGGCCGGTACGGCCGATACGCTCAAGCAGGTCGACGTGCGCGGCGAGTACAACCGCGAGGACCTGCCCGTGGCCGCGCCGGGCGGCAAGGCCGCTACCGGCGCGCGCCTGGGCATCCTGGGCGCCACCCGCATCGTGGACGCGCCGGTGCACGTCAACGCCTACACCCGCGAACTGTTCGAGGACTACAACGCGCTGACGCTGTCGGACGTGCTCGAGAACGACCCGGCGGTGCGCTTCACGACCAACAAGAACCACCTGCTGCAGAACTTCAACCTGCGCGGTCAGGACATGACGGCCATGGACATCGCCACCAACGGCCTGTACGGCATCGCCCCGGCCAACCAGGTGCCGATCGAGATGTTCGAGCGCGTGGAAGTGATGCGAGGCCCCAACGTGCTGCTCTCGGGCATGCCGCCGCTGGCCAGCGTGGCCGGCTCGATCAACATGGTGACCAAGCGCGCGGCCAGCAAGCCGGTCACCGATCTGACCCTGACCTATGGCAGCAAGTCCTATGGCCAGCTCCACGCCGACGTCGGCCGCCGCTTCGGTCCCGAGCAGCGGCTGGGCCTGCGCGTCAACGGCGTCTACGGCAAGGGCGACATGGGCGCCAAGGGCGAGGAGCAGGAGCGCCGGGTGGGCGCGCTGGGGCTGGACTACCAGGGCGACCGGGCCCGCTTCATGCTGGACGCCTACAGCAGCCGCAGCGAGATCGACAACGGCAGCCCCGGCATGTTCAACTTCCTGGGCAACGCGGCCATCCCCGGCGTCGGCTGGCTGCTGCCGCCGCCCAGGGGCGACGTGAACATGTTCCGCGGCACCCATGGCCGCTACGACAACAGCGGCGCGCTGGCGCGCGCCGAGTTCGACTTCAACAGCCAGTGGATGGGCTATCTGGCCCTGGGCATGTCCGACGCCAAGGGCACGGGCCTGCTGTTCGGCACCCGCGCCTTCGTGACCGGCGCGGACGGCACCACGCGCGGCGCCATCTACCACGTGCACACCGAGTCCGAGCGCTCGACCGCCGAAGCCGGCGTGATCGGCAAGTTCGACACCGGCGCGGTCAGGCACCGGCTGCAGGTTTCCCTGAACGTGCTCAAGCACAAGGAAGGCTCGAACAACACGGCCTGCAACTACTGCTACACCACCAACATGTACGACCCGGTGACGCCGGTGTTCCCGCCGGCACCGCCGTGGAACGGCTACGAAAGGGCCACGGCGCGCGCCAACAACGATTTCCAGTCGCTGGCCGTGGCCGACACCCTGGCGTTCGCGCAGGACGCGGTGCTGCTGACGGTCGGCGTGCGCCACCAGACCGTCAAGCAGCCGTGGGCGGGCTACAAGGAAAGCCGCGTCTCGCCGACCGTCGCCGCCGTGGTGCGCCCCTGGGGCGACGCGGTGTCCCTGTTCGGCAACTACACCGAAGGCCTGCAGCCCGGCCAGACCGTGGGCTCGACCTACGCGAACGCGGGCCAGACCTTCAAGCCGATGCAGACCAAGCAGGTCGAGCTCGGCGTCAAGCTGCAGTCCGGCGCGCTGACCCACACGGTCAGCACCTACCAGATCGAGAAACCCTCGTTGATCCAGCAGAACAACCAGTTGCTGGAAGGCGGCAAGCAGCGCCTGCGCGGCCTCGAATGGAGCGTGTACGGCCGGATCACGCCGACGCTCTCGCTGCTCGGCGGCGTGACGCACATCCAGTCGCGCCAGGTCGACACCGGCCGCGACACCTACGGCGTGCCGGAATGGCGCGCCCAGCTGGGCCTGGACTGGGCGACCCCGGTGGAGAACCTCTCGGTCGGCGGGCGCGTGCTCTACACCGGCAAGCAGTGGTCCGACTCGGGCAACCGGCTGCGCGTGCCGGCATGGAACCGGCTGGACCTGACGGCCGGCTACGCGATGAAGGTCGGCGCCACGCCGGTGCAGTTGAACGCCTCGATCGAGAACGTGACCGACAAGAAATACTGGATCGGCATGTTCGGCGACGGCTTCGTGATGGCCGGCGCGCCGCGCACCATCCGGCTGTCGGCCCGGATGTCGTTCTGAGGGACCGGTCGCGGTGTGGATCGGCTCCTTGCTGGCCGCGGCCTGCGGCTGGCTGTTCCTGCGCGCTACGCCCCGCGCTGACGGGCCGCTGCGCGGCTGGCGCGGCACGGCGCTGGGGCTCGCGGCCGCGCTGCTCGCCGTGCGGCAGGTGCACGCCAGCGGCCTGGGGCTGGCGGCGTCCGTCGCCTGGGTGTTGGGCGTGGCCATGCTGGCCCTGCCCGGCCTGAGCTACTGGCAGGCGGCGCGCCACCGCGCCGCGAAAGCGGCCGCCAAGGCAGCCGCCAAAAGGGTGGGCCCATGAGCAACGAACCGCGCGACGACCGCCACCTGCTGTTCAAGGGGCTGGCCGGTTTCCTGCTGGGCTTGCCGCTCGCGCTGTGGCTCAGCTGGCTGCTGATGTACGGCGGCCTGCTGCCCGCCTACCTGCCCGTGCGCGACCAGCTTTCCATGTGGCTGGCGGTGCTGTTGTGGTGCGCCGCGCCGTGCGTGGCCTTCCTGGCGCGTAGCCGCCAGCAGTGCCTGGCCGTGTTCCTGCTGGCCAACGCGGCGGCCTTCGCCGCCTGGAAAGTGCTGCAGTGAAGGCGCAGACCCTCAAAGACTATTTGGCGGTGCACACCTGGGTGGGCATTCTGTGCGGGCTGGTGCTGTTCATCGCCTTCTACGCGGGCGCGTTCGCCATGCTGGAGGCCGACATCACCCGCTGGACGCAGCCACCCGCGCCCGCGTCCAGCGCGGTGAGCGACGACGGCGACGCGCTGGCCGCCGCCTTCTTCGCCGCCCATCCGCAGCCGCAGGGCCGCGTGCGCCTGCGCTGGCCCAGCGCCGACAACGCCCAGCCCGTGCTGGCGCACATGCCGCTCGACCAGGACCCCGTGTGGTGGCAGCTCGGCAGCGACGGCGAGCTGCGCCGCCTGCACGGCGTGCCGCGCGAGGACGACACCAGCGGCAACTTCGTCGACTACCTGCACCGCAAGGGCGGCCTGCCGATTCCGCTGGCCGTGGCCGAGCCGCTGATCGGCCTGGTTTCGCTGGCCTATGGGCTGGCGCTGGTGTCGGGCATCGTCGTGCTGCTGCCCTCGCTGGTGAAGGACCTGTTCTACCTGCGCCTGGGCGCCAACCTCAAGCGCATGTGGCTGGACGTGCACAACCTGCTGGGCGTGACCAGCCTGCCGTTCCACCTCGTGATCGCCTTCAGCGCCGCCGTGTTCGGCTTGCACGACCTGGTGTACCTGGCGCAGGACAGGTTCATCTACCAGGACGGCCTGCGCGCCACGGTGGCGCGCGACAGCCCGCCCGTGCCGCAGGTGACCGCACGCGCCGACTGGCTGCCGCCCAGCGAGATCCGGCGCCGCGTGCTGGCGCAGGCGCCGCACTTCCAGCCGCTGGGCATGGACTACGTGATGCGGCCCACCGGCCCCGTGGGCCTGGTGGGCGGCGTCGACGAGCGGCACTTCCAGCGCGCCTCGCGCTACGGCCTGGCCTTCGTGAACCTGGGCACGGGCGAGATCTACGACCGCACCTACCTGCCGGGCGACAGCGGCCACGCGTCGACCGCCGTGCTCGCGAGCCTGTTCGCGCTGCACTTCGGCAGCTTCGGGGGCGACCCGGTGCGCATCCTGTACGTGCTGCTGGGCCTGTCGGGCGCGCTGCTGTTCTACACCGGCAACCTGCTGTGGATCGAGACCCGCACCAAGCGCGCCCGCCGGCCGCAGGACGCGCCGGCCATGGAGCGCCCGCGCCACGTGCGCGTGGTGTCGGCGCTGACCGTGGGCGTGTGCCTGGGCTGCGCCGCCGCCCTGCCCGCCACGCTGGCGCTGGCGCACTGGCTGAATCCGTGGGTGGACGACCTCGATGCGCTGCACCAGGGCGTGTACCACGGCCTGTTCGCCGCCTGCGTCGCCTGGGCCCTGTGGCGCGGCACGGCGCGCGCCGCGCCCGGCCTGCTGGGGTTCGCGGCGGCTTGCAACGCGCTGGTGCCGCTGGCCGTGGCGCTGAATCCCGGTCCCGACGGCTGGCTGCTGGGCGCGGTGTGCGCGCTGCTGGCACTGTTCTTCGCGTGGCTGGGCTGGCGAGGGCGGCGCCCGTAGGCCTCAGCCCTGCCGCATCAGCGCCTCGATCTCGTCGGCCTTCACCGGCACGCCGCGCGTGATCAGCTCGCAGCCGGCTTCGGTGACGATGGCGTCGTCCTCGATGCGGATGCCGATGTTCCAGAACCGCTCGGGCACGCCCTCGGCGGGCCGCACGTACAGGCCGGGCTCGATGGTCAGCACCATGCCGGGGCGCAGGACGCGGCTGGGCCGGTCCTTGATGGTCTCGCCGCTGAGCGGGTCCTTGCGCTCGCTCACAGTGCCGAGCTCGGACGGCTCCACGTAGCTGCCGCAGTCGTGCACGTCCATGCCCAGCCAGTGGCTGGTGCGGTGCATGTAGAACGGGAAGTACGCGCGGCTGGCGATCACGTCCTGCGCGCCGCCGACCTTGTTCGCGTCGAGCAGGCCGAGGTCGAGCAGGCCCTGCGCGAGCACCGCCACCGTCGCGTCGTGCGGGTCGTTGAAGCGCGCGCCGGCCCGGGTCGCCGCGACGGCGGCGTCCTGGCTGGCCAGCACCAGGTCGTACAGCGCGCGCTGCGGGCCGCTGAAGCGGCCGTTGGCGGGGAAGGTGCGCGTGATGTCGCTGGCGTAGCCGTCGAGCTCGCAGCCGGCGTCGATCAGCACCAGCTCGCCGTCGCGGATCGGCGCGGCGTCGGCGCGGTAGTGCAGCACGCAGGCGTTGGCGCCGGCGGCGACGATGCTGCCGTAGGCGGGGTACTGCGAGCCGTGCTGGCGGAACTCGTGCAGCAGCTCGGCGTCCAGGTGGTACTCGCGCACGTCCTGGCCGGCGCGCAGCATGGCCGCGCTGCGCCGCATGGCGCGGATATGGGCCTGCGCGCTGATCTGCGCGGCGCGCCGCATCAGGGCCTGCTCGTGCGCATCCTTGACCAGGCGCATTTCGTCGAGGATGCCGCACAGGTCGCGCTGCGACTCGGGGCACAGCGCGCCGAAGCGCACGCGCGCGCGCACCGGCTGCAGCCAGCCGCTGACGCGGCCTTCCAGCCCGTCGTGGGTGGCGAACGGGTACCACACCGTGCGGCGGTTCTCCAGCAGCCGGGGCAGGCGCTGCTCCAGCTCCGTGACCGGGAACGCCTCGTCCACGCCGAGCGCGCCGGGCGCCGCCTCGGGCCCGAGGCGGATGCCGTCCCAGATCTCGCGCTCGAGGTCCTTGGGCTGGCAGAACAGCGTGCTGCGGCCTTCGGCGGTGAGCACCAGCCAGGCGTTGGGCTCGGTGAAGCCGGTCAGGTAGTAGAAGTAGCTGTCGTGCCGGTAGAGGAAGTCGGCATCGCGGTTGCGCGGCCGTTCGGGCGCGGTCGGCACGATGGCGATGCCGCCGGCGTCGAGCTGCGCGGCCACGCGGGCGCGGCGCTCGGCGTACAGGGAGAAGTGGGTGGTGGCGTCCATCGCGCCATTGTCGGGGTTTTGGCCACCGCGCGCCGAACCGGCCAAGTGGATCACGCAGGGAGGTCCGGCGCGGGTTTTCACAAGCAGAAAACTTCAAAAATTCTAGTTGAACGGGTGTGGTGCTGAGAACAGACTGTGCATCCCTACAACACCGACTTGGAGACAAGCATGGAGAAGATGGCCTCACTTGCTCGCCCGCTGCAACTGACCGCGCCCGCAGCGGCGGCGGCCTTTCTGTTCGTCGCCTGCGGAGGCGGCGACCCGGCACCGGTCGAACCACCTCAGCATTCCGAGTACAAGTCAGAGATTCGCTGGACACCCTACGGAGTTGCACACGTTAAGGCCGATGACTACGGCGGACTCGGTTATGGCGCGGCATACGCACAGATCAAGCATCGGGAATGCGAGTTCTTCGATCGTGTCCTCGTGACCAGCGGTCGCCAGGCATTCTTCAATGGCCCAGGCACGAACGACGCGAACATCAACAACGACTTCTATTACGGATTTCTGCGGACGAAGGTGCAGGCTTGGCTGGATGGCCCGGCCGACTCTCTGGATACGCCATCAAAAAATGCACGGGACCTCATGCGCGGTTGGGTGGCCGGGATCAACAGATACCTGAAGGAGATCAACGGCGCCGATGGCATCACCGATCCTCGATGCAAGGGGGCGAGCTACATCCGGCCTATCACTGAGCTGGACGCCTGGATGCACGTAGCGACCTATAACGGGCAAAGCCAGACGACCAATGCAGTGGGTATCGGATCGGCGGTGCCTCCCGGCGCTCCTGTACCCACATCGTGTCCGGCCAACGCCGTCACGACGGAAAGTCGTTCGCGGGCTCTGCCCCTCGCGGGTTCGCGGACTTTGCCGCTCGCTGAAGATGACATTCGAGAGGTGTCGGGCGATAGCGGGAGTAATGCGCTTGCTGTGGGGCGGCAAATGATGAAGAGCGGTGTCGGCAGTGCTCTATTGACAAACCCGCATTGGCGATGGTCGGGATCTCAACGCTACTTCAATATCCATCTGACCATTCCTGGAGAACTGGACGCGATGGGCGTTGCGCGCGACACCCTGCCGTTCATCCTCTTTGGCCACAACCAGAACCTGGCATGGACCAGAACCGTGTCGACGTCGTCACGCCTTGGATACTGGGGGTTGACCCTCGATCCGCAGGATCCCACCAGCTATTTGTACGAGGGGCAGTACCGCAAGATGACGTCCACGTGCGTGACGATCGATGTTCTACAGCCCGATGGTTCGATCTCAAAAGCAGAGCGCCCAATCTACGAAACTGTCTGGGGCCCGGTGGTGCGAACTGCCACGTTTACCTGGACCGCGCAGAAGGCATACGCCTTTATGAGTGCCGTCACGGATCTTTCGGGTGTTCGGGTGCTGGACGAGCACATCGCGTTCCTGAAATCGACCGATGTGAAAGACCAGGCTGCTATTCTGCATAAATATGGTGCGACGTCCGGCAACCAAATCGTCGTGGATAAGCATGGTGACATCTTCCTGGGCGACATCGGGGGCACGCCTGGCGTGACGGCCGCGCAGGTCTCCGGAACGACCGGAGCCGGCTGCCTCGATCCGCAGCTTGGCGCGTCCAACTGGGCAAACGGCGTTCCGGTGTTCGATGGATCGAGAGCCTCCTGCGCATGGCAGGGCGCACCCGGTGCTCCGAAGGGGCTCGCCGGAAATCAGGCGCCGCACGTGTTCCGGCAGGACTACATCTCGCAGTCGAACCAGAACTATTGGCTCCTGAACACCAAGGTTCGTATAGAAGGCTACGCGCGCAACTTCGGCCCGCCCACGGGGACCAACCCTGGCTTGCGCGCGCAACTCGGCTTCAAGATGGCGGAGGAACGGATTGCAGGTACGGACGGGTTGCCCGGGACGGGGTTCGACGCCGAGACGCTGAAGAGCATGATGTACGACAACCGCGTGCTGAGTGCTGAATTGGCCCGGGACGCCCTTGTGTCGCGCTGCGAACAGGCCAACCATACATGGAATGGAGTCGACCTCAAGTTTGCATGCGACACGCTCAAGGCTTGGGACATGCGGTACAACACGTCGAGTCGCGGCGCAGCCATCTGGCGCCAGTTCCGGGCGAATGGCGGTCTGGTGTTCGATGTTCCGTTCGACCCGAACCTGCCCTTCACGACGCCGAACACGCTCAGCGCTACATCGCCAGCCGTCATGGACGCGCTGGCGACGGCGGTCACTCAACTCCAGACCAACAATATCCCGCTGGACGCGCCTCTGGGGGATATTCAGCGCCTGACCCGCCAGGGCGAGTCCATCCCCATGCATGGCGGGCAGGCGGCCGATGGTGCTTGGAACATCATGCCCCTGTCCGGTGGCCTGCAGCCGAATGTCGGCTATACGGTCAACGGGAGCGGCAGCGGTACCACTTGGATCATGGCGATCGAGTTCGATGAGAAGGGGCCGAAGACCGCTGACACCATCCTTGTCTATTCGCAGAGCGAGAATCCTGAGTCGGTCCACTTCAAGGATCAGACCAAGCTTTACTCGAGCTACGGCTGGCTTCCGCACCACTTCAAAGACGCCGACATCAATGCCGTCCTGGTGAAGCGAGAGGAGATTAGCGAGCCGATCTCGGCTTCTCAATAAGAGAGAGCCGGTTGGGAGAGAGTTGCCCATGGCGTTGCGGGCGACTCCTCCCGTCGCTCGAATATTCCGCGGTCAGCGGCAAGTCGGTTGCCACCGCGGCTCCACAGCACCACGGCGCTGCCATCCACGCGACGGCGATGCGTAGTGGAGAGCGGCTATCGCGTCCTTGTCGAGGTTTTCACAGGTCGAAAACTTCGAAAATTCCGGTTGAACGGGGTCGGCGCAAGGGACAGACTGCATGGACACAACAACCTGGAGACAAGCATGATGAAGATCGCCCCCATCTTCCCCATCGTCCGCGCGCTGGCCTGCGCCGCGGGCCTGGTCCTCGCCGCGCACGGCACCTCGCACGCCCAGAGCGGCTGGCCCACCAAGCCGGTGCGCATCGTGGCCTCGTTCGCGCCCGGCGGCAGTTCGGATCTCGTGGCGCGCCAGCTCGCCCAGCACCTGACCACGCACTACGGCCAGCAGTTCTTCGTCGAGAACCGCGCCGGCGCGGGCGGCAACATCGGCGTGGACTTCGTGGCCAAGGCGGCGCCCGACGGCTACACGCTCGGCCTGGCGACCTCGGGGCCGCTGGCCAACAACAAGTCGCTCTACAAGAACATGCCTTACGACCCGGAGAAGGACCTCACGCCGATCGCCCTGGTCGGCGAGATCCCGCTGGTGATCGCGATCAACCCGGGCGTGAAGGCCAACACCCTGACCGAGTTCGTGGCCCTGAGCAAATCGTCCGCGACGCCGCCGTCGGTGGCCAACCCGGGCAACGGCACCATCGGCCACCTGGCGGTCGAGTACCTGCGCATGACCAGCGGCGCCAACCTGCAGTCCGTGCCCTACCGCGGCGACGCGCCGGCCATGGCGGATGCGGTTGCCGGCACGGTCAACGGCGTCTCGTCCCCGGTGACCTCGCAGATCCCCCACATCCAGGCCAACCGGCTGCGCGCGCTGGCCATTACCGCCAAGGCCCGCTTCCCCGGCCTGCCCGACGTGCCCACGGCCAACGAGCAGGGCGTGAACCTCGAGGCCACGGTCTGGAGCGCGCTGGTTGGCCCCGCCGGCCTGCCGCCGCAGATCGTGAATTCGCTCAACCAAGAGGTCAACAAGTACATCGGCTCGGCCGAGGGCAGGGCCAAGCTGACCTCGCTGGGGCTGGTGCCGCTGGCCGGCACGCCGGCGCAGCTGCGCGAGCAGATGTCCAGCGAAGCGGCCAAGTGGAAGCAGGTGGTCGAGTCGGCCAAGATTTCGATCGAATGACCGGCGGCGCAGAGGCGGGACCCGGCGCGATGGACGACGCAAAGCTGAAGTTCTACATCGATGGCGCCTGGGTGGACCCGGCCGTGCCGGCGGTGCTGGACGTGGTCAATCCGGCCACGGAGGCCGCGTTCGCCACCATCAGCCTGGGCTCGGCGCGGGACGTGGACCGCGCCGTGCGCGCCGCGCGGCGCGCCTTCGCAGCGTATTCGCAGACCACCGTGGAAGAGCGGCTGGGCTGGCTGCGCCGCATCGTCGAAGGTTTCCGCGCGCGCCTGCCCGAGCTGGCGCGCGCCATGACGCTGGAGATGGGCGCGCCCATCACCTTCGCGACCGAGCGCCAAGCCACGGTCGCGCTGTTCCATTTCGAGGAAGCGCTGCGCGTGCTGGCCGGCTTCCCGTTCGAGGAACGCATGGGCGCAGGCATCGTGCGGCGCGAGCCGATCGGGGTCTGCGGCCTCATCACGCCGTGGAACTGGCCGCTCAACCAGGTGGCGTCCAAGGTCGCGCCGGCGTTGGCCACGGGCTGCACCGTGGTGCTCAAGCCGAGCGAGATCGCGCCGCTGAGCGCGCTGCTGTTCGCGGAGATCGTGCACGAAGCCGGGCTGCCGCCCGGGGTGTTCAACCTCGTCAACGGCGACGGGCCCACGGTCGGCGAGGCGATCGCCTCGCACCCGGAGGTGGACCTGGTGTCGTTCACGGGCTCCACCGCGGCCGGCGTGCGGGTGGCCAAGCTCGCCGCCGACACGGTCAAGCGCGTGGCGCAGGAGCTGGGCGGCAAGTCGCCCAACATCATCCTGCCGGACGCCGACATCCGCGCCGCGGTGATCGCCGGCGTGCACGCCTGCAACACCAACGCGGGCCAGAACTGCCAGTCGCCCACGCGCATGCTGATTCCGCGCGCGCAGCGCGAGACCGCCTATCAGGCCGCGCGCGACGCGGTGCAGAGCATCCGCCTCGGCGACCCGCTGGACCCACAGACCACCATGGGGCCGCTGGTGAGCCAGGCGCAGTACGACAAGGTGCAGGGGCTGATCGAATCGGGCCTGGCCGAAGGCGCGACCCTGGTGGCCGGCGGCCCGGGCCGGCCGGGGCAGGTGGGCGACCGCGGCTACTACGTGCGGCCCACCGTGTTCGGCGACGTGACGCGCGGCATGCGCATTGCCCGCGAGGAGATCTTCGGCCCGGTGCTGTCCATCCTCTGCTACGACAGCGAGGACGAGGCCGTGGAGATCGCCAACGACACGCCCTTCGGCCTCGCGGGCTTCGTGCAGTCGCCCGACCTCGAGCGCGCCCGCGCCGTGGCCAACCGCATTCGCGCGGGAAGGGTCTACCTCAACGGCGCCCCGTTCGACCGCAGCCTGCCGTTCGGTGGCTACAAGCAGTCGGGCAACGGGCGTGAGTTCGGCGTGTTCGGCTTCGAGGAGTACCTGGAGGTCAAGGCGATCTTGGGGTGAAAACAACTCCCCCCTGCGCCGCTTCGCGGCTTCCCCCCTCTCTGGCGCGCCGCTGCGCGGCGCTTGGAGGGGGGACGATGCCTGTGGCCCGGCGAAGCCGGTTCCACGGCATCTCTGG
>CAZAPJ010000035.1:0-45734 GCA_964487025.1 uncultured Hydrogenophaga sp. | reverse complement strand
TGGTAACTCCAGTCTCCCAGACCCTTCCGGGTGAACAACCTATTGAAACATCACAACTAGCCGACCCAGATCACCGATCGCTGCCGCCGCAGCGCCGCGACGATGCAGGCCGCCACCGGGTGCACGCCCGGCGCCACGCGCGGCACCACCTGCGCCTGCACCGTGCCGAACGCGCCGTCGGATTGCAGGGCCAGCCGGTTGCTGGGCACCGGGCCGGGCCGGCTCACGCGGATCCGCGCGGCGTCCAGCCCGGGGCCGGCGAGCGCCGCGGCGGCGGCCACGTTGACGCTGTCGGGAAAGCGCCGCGCGGCCTCGCGCACGCTGCCCTCGAACAGCAGCGCCGCCGGCTGGCCGTCCGGGCGCAGTTCCACCTCCAGCGTCAGGCGCGCGGCCGGGTCCACCGCGCCCATCGCCACGCCGTCCAGCCCGGCCATGGCGCCGGGCAGCACGCGCAGCCGGTGGCCGCTGGCCGCGCCGGCGCGCTCGATGCGGGCCGCCAGACCGGCGTCGGCCAGCGCGGCCGGGCTCACGGTCCAAACGTCCGCCACCGCGAGCGCGGCCTCGGCGTGATCGGCCAGGGCCGCGGGGCCGGCCGCCTCCACGATCACGTCGGGCGCGCGCGCCAGCAGCGCGCCGCGGTCGGCCACCAGCCACGGCGGCGCGCCGGCGGGCAGTTGCCGCACCAGCACGCCGGCCAGCTGCCAGCCCGGCAGCGCCCCGCCCTGCCAGGCCTGCACCACGGCCGCGCCGATGCGGCCGTGGCCGATCAGCGCGAAGCGCGGCGCCGCGGCGGGGGTGCTGCCCGTCATGCGTCGATCTCCAGCGCGGTGCGGGGCACCGCGATGCAGGCCAGGCAGTCGCCCTCCTGCGCCACGTCGGTCTCGGCGCGGTGGAACACCTGCCCGGCGCGCACCGGCACGCGGCAGCTCTCGCACTGGCCGATGCGGCAGCCCCCCGCGATGGGCACGCCCAGGCGCTCGGCCAGCGCGAGCAGGCTGCCGTCGCCCGCCTGCCAGCGCGCGCGCCGGCCGCTGCGCACGAAGAACACCTCGTGCCCGGCGGCGGCGCCATCGTCAGCGGCGGGCGGCGGCGGGGTTTCGAAGGTCTCGGCGAACACCGCGTGGCGGAACCCGCCGCGCGCGAGCAGCGCCTGGCGCGTCGACGCGACGAAGGCCGGCGGCCCGCAGAGGTAGACCCGGGCATCGGCGCGCAGCCAGTCGTCCGGCACGTCGTGCGCGCCCGCGCGGCCGGGCAGGGCGCCGGCGCCGTGCGGTGCGCGGCTGAAGCGGTCCACCACGGTGAGCGTGGGCAGCCGGGCCTTCAGCGCCTCCACCCGGGCGGCGAAGGCGCGGTGCGCGGGGTCGCGGTTGCCGCGCACCAGCCGCAGCGGCACGGCGGGCGCGGGGTGGCCGGCGTCCACGCGCGCGGCCATCGTCTCCAGCATCGAGAGGAATGGCGTGATGCCCACGCCCACCGCCACCATCGCGGTCGGCCGCACGGGCGCCAGCGGCAGCAGGAAACGGCCGGCCGGCGCCATCGCCTCGACCGTGAGCACGCCGTCGGGCCGGGCCTCGAACCAGCGGTGCAGCGCATCGGACACCCCCGCGCCGGGCGCACGGCCCACGGCAATGGACCAGGCGGCGTGCCCACCCGCACAGGCCGCGCCCGTGAAGGAGTAGCAGCGCTCCTGCCGGCCCAGCCCCGGCAGCTCGAAGGCCAGCCGCACGAACTGGCCGGGGCGGAAATCGGGCAGCGGCTCGCCGTCGGCGCGCGCGAGCGAGAGCGCGAGCACCCCCTCGGCCTCGCGCGCAACGCGACGCAAGCGCAGTTCGCGCCAGCCGGCCCAGCGCGCCGGGCCGGGCAGCGAACGCACCTCGCAGGGCTGGCTGCGCAGCGGCGCCGAGCCGGCCGCCGCGTCGAGCCGCTCGAAGCCCACCAGGGTGTTCATGTGGCCGCCGTCGGGTGCCAGCGGGTTGGTGGCCTCCAGGCCGAGGTCGGCGCAGCCCTGCCACCAGCCGAAGCTGGCCAGCACGGTGTCGGGGTGCAGGTCGGCGTCGAGCCGGGCCGTGAAGCGCGCGCGGCCGTGCGGCGTGAGCACCTCGAAGCGGTCGCCGGGGGCGATGCCGCGCGCCGCCGCCAGCGCGGGATGCAGCCGCGCGTGGGGCTCGGGTTCGCGCGCGCGCAGCGAGGCCGCGCCCCGGTGCTGGCTCTGGCAGTAGTAGCCGCTCTTGGCGCAGCCCAGCGTGAGGGGAAAGCCCGGCTCCGCCGGACGGGGCGCCGCCACGGGCACCGGCGGCTGCCCCGCAGCGGCCAGCGCCGCCGAGTGGAACTCCACCCGGCCGCTCGGGGTCGGGAAGCCGCGCACGCGGCCGTCGGGCAGCAGCGCCTGGTAGGCCCGGTGGCCCTGGGCCAGCGGCACCCGCACACCTTCGGGCCGGGCGCGCAGCGCGGCGATGTCCAGGCCCAGCGGGGCGAGCTGGTGGTCCCAGCCGCGCTCGACGCTGCCGCCCATGAAGTGCTCGCCCAGGCCGAGCCGCACCGCGAGGTCGAACACGATCTCGAGGTCGGGCCTGGCCTGGCTCTCTGGCGCGGGCGCGACCGCGCGCGGGCGCCACTGCACCCACTGCTGCGCGGCCTCGCTGATCTCGAAGCCGATGCGCAGGCCCTCGCGCTCCCACGGCGTGCAGGCCGGCAGCAGGTAGTCGGCGTGGCGCGCGGTGGGCGATTCGAACAGGTCCACGTGGACCTGGAATTCCAGCGCGCGCAGCGCCTCGTCCATGGCCGCGGTGTCGGGCTGCGAGAGCAGCAGGTTGGCGCCGAAGCCCACCAGCGCGCGCACGCGGTAGGGCTCGCCGCGCAGCACCGCGCGGTGGAAGTCGGCCCCCAGCGCCCAGCCGAACGCCGGCGGCCCGAGCGGCCGTTCGGCCAGCCCGAGCGCGCGGGCCGCCTGGCCGGGCGGCAGCAGGCCGCGGTCGGCGGCGGCCCGCGCGGGCAGGCGCGCGAGCTGGCGGTTGCCGCCGGGCGCGTCGGTGCAGCCGGTCAGCGCGTACAGCAGCGCGATGGCGCGGTCGGTCTGGGTGGCCTGGCTGTGCTGGGCAATGCCGGTCCAGGAGAAGTAGCTCACCGCCCGCGACGCGGCGATCCAGCCGGCGAGTTCGCGCACCTGGCCGGCCGGCACGCCGGTGTGGGCCTGCACCGCCTCGGGCGTCCAGGGTTCGCAGGCCGCGCGGTAGTGGGTGAAGGCGGTGCGGCAGGCCCGCGGGCCCGCGGCGGTGCCCACATGAAAAACGCCCTCGAGCGCCAGCGCGGCGGCGAGCCCGGCGGGCATGGCCTGGCGGGTGTCCACGGGCACGGGGGCCGCCTGCCCGGCGTGCCAGGCCACCGGATCGTCGCCGTTGGCGGCCGCCGGCTCGATGTCGCGCCAGCGCAGCGGCTGGCCGGTGTCGTCGCGGATCAGCCACGGCGCGTTGGACCAGGCGCGCACGAAGGCCTGGTCGAAGCCCGCCTGCGCGATCAGCTCGCGCGCCAGGCCCAGCGCGAGCGCGGCATCGGTGCCGGGCCGCACGGGCAGCCAGCGGTCGGCCTGCGCCGCGTGGCGGGTGCGCACCGGGTCGATCACCACCAGCCGCGCGCCGCGCGCGCGGGCCCGCGCCAGGGCCTGCGCCTGGGCCAGCCAGACGTTGCCGGGGTTGAAGCCCCACAGCAGCACGAGGTCGGTGTGCTCGTAGTCCGGCATGCCGATGCCGGTGCCGAAGGTGTGGGCGTGGTTGTGGTCGCGGTGCCAGTTGCAGTTCTCCACCCCGGTCAGGAAGTTGGGGCTGCCGAAGGCGAACACCAGCCGCTCGATCCACTCCAGGCTGTCGGAGAGCGCGGTGGCGCCGGGCGAGGCGCTGGCGAATGCGACCGCGTGCGCGCCGCTTTCGTCGCGGATCGCGCGCAGGCGCGCGGCGATGCCGTCCAGGGCCTCGTCCCAGCCCACGGGCTCCCAGCGCGGATCGGGGTGGCCGCGCGGCGTGGTGCGGCGCAGCGGCCGGCTCAGGCGCTCCGGGTGGTACTGCAGCTCGGGCGCGGCACGGCCCTTGGCGCACAGCGATCCGCCCGTGGGATGGCCGGCCCAGGGCGCCACCCCGACCAGGCGGCCGTCGGCGACCTGGAAGCGCGCGCCGCAGCGCGACCGGCACAGCGCGCACCAGCCGGGAACCGATTCGATCCGCGCCCCGTCCACGCGCCGCTTCGCTAGGGCCTGCTAGTGCATCAGCCGTTGGTCTCGCCCAGCGGCACCACGCTGAAGTCGCCGTGGTGCAGCGGGCGCTTGTCCAGCCGGGTGATCCTGAAGCGCGCGCCGCAGGCCGGGTCGGTGGAGGCGATCAGGCAGTCCGAGGTCATCCAGTCGTTGGGGTGGGTGGGCCGCTGCTTGGCCGGGATGAACGGCAGCACGGCCAGCATGCCGTAGAGCGAGAAGCTGGGGTTGTCCTTGGGCAGCACGATGCGCCCGCCGATGACGTCGAAGTAGTCGCCCTTCTTCACGTGCATCACGAACGGCTTGTCGGACTCGACCACCTCGACGCGCAGGTCGTAGAGCTCGAACACGTCGTCGGACGCCGGGGTCTGTGAGGTCATGGGAAAGGTTCCTTTCGGGAAAGGGGTCAGGCCCGCAGGTTGGCCAGGCTGGGCGCGAGCTCGACCTGCTCGGGCGCGCCCTGGGTGTTCTGGTTCATCTGCATGATCTTGGCGTGCACGCTGTCCTTGTCGCGCTCCAGCGCGTAGCAGTCGCCTTTCGGGCCGGGAGCGGTCCGGGCCAGCGCGTCGAGGCGGGCGCGGTCCTCGGCGTCGAGCCGCAGGCGGAAGATGTCCAGCGTCTCGTCGAGGTGGCTGGCGTTCTTGGCGCCGACCAGCGCGGCCGCCACCTGCGGCTTGTCGAGCACGTAGCGCGCGGCCACGGCGGCGATGTTGGAGCCGTGCTTGCGCGCGATCTGATCCATCGTGCGCAGCAGCGCCTGGTAGGCCTCCCAGCCGCCGTACTCCTCGACGATCAGGCGGTACTTGACCAGCGAGCGGTTGGCGTAGGGCGGCGGCGGGTCGGCCTGGCCCAGCCACTTGCCGGACAGGAAGCCGCCGGCGATGGTGCCGTAGCACAGCAGGTGGATGCCGTGCTCGCGGCAGAAGTCCACCATGCCGTTCTCGGGGCGCAGGTCGAGCGCGGAGTACTGGAGCTGGTTGGTCAGCAGCGTGACGCCCGCGTCCACGATCTCCCGCATGTGCGCGACGTCGAAGTTGGTGGTGCCCAGGTGCGCCACCTTGCCGGCCCGCTGGAAGTCCTGCAGCCACAGCAGGGCCTGCACGCAGCCCGGCGTGTCGTAGTCCCACCAGTGGAACTGCACCAGGTCGAGCCGCTCCGCGCCGAGGCGGCGCAGCGAGGTGTCCACGGCCTGCTCGACGTCGCGCTTGGTCAGGCGCGCGATCAGGCCGATGTCCGGCGTGTACTTGGTGGACACGCGCAGCTGCTTCGCCAGCCCGGGGTACTTGCGGCGGAAGACGCCGATGGTCTCCTCCACCCCGACGTAGTGGTCGGCGCAGTCGAAGGCGTTGATGCCGGCCTCGACGAAGCGGCGCATGTCCTCGACGGCGGCTTCCTGCGCGTACGGTTCGCCGTGGCGCGTGGCCAGTTGCCAGTTGCCCTTGGCCACGCGCGAGATGGTGTAGCCCGGCGCGAGCGTGATCGTTTCGATGGTCATGGCAATGCGTCCGGCGCCGCGTCAGAAGCCGGCCCGGGTGTTGAGCGCCTGCATCTCCTCGAGCGAAAGGGTGCTGTCGGTCACGATGTTGCCGCCCTGGAGCTTCCAGATCAGCATCGGGCCGGTCACGTCGCCGTTGCGGTCGAAGCGGAAGGCGCCGGTCGCGCCCACGTAGCGGATCTTCTGGCCGGCCTTGAGCGCGTCCAGCCCCTTCTTCAGGCCATCGACGCCCGGGCCGACCTCGACGCCCGCCGGGTCCTGCACGGCGCGCAGCGCGTCGCGGATCGAGGGGCCGTCCAGCTTGGGCGCGGCCTGCATGGCCAGCAGCGCGACGGCGGCGGCGTCGTACATGGTGTGCAGGCCCGGGCCCACGGCGGGGCGGCTGTAGGCGGCCTGGAAGTCCTTGTTGAAGGCGTCGGCCGAGGGGCCGGTGGCCTGGCCGTTGTCCACGCCCACGGCCTTGTCGAGGAAGCGCTCGCCGACGTTCTTGATCACCTCGGCCGAGCGCATGGTGTTGTGCAGCACCACGTTGCGGGTGCCGCCGAGCGAGAACCATTCGCGCAGCACCACCGTGCCGTCGCCCGACAGGCCGATCAGCACCAGCGAATCGGGATCGAGCGCGAGCGCCTTGGTCACGTCGGAGCGGTACGAGGGCTGGTTCTCGGCGTAGCCGATGCTGGCCACCACCTTGCCGCCGAGCTTCTCGATCGCCTGCTTGGCGTCGGGCGCGACACCGTTGCCGAAGTCGTTGTTGATGTACATGATCACGGTCTTCTTGTAGCCGCGGTCGGCCACCGCCTTGGCGTGCGCCAGCGCCATGTTGCGCGCGGTCGGGATGGTGCGGAAGAAGTAGCCGCCAGTCTTGCCTTCCTCGGCCATCTTGGTCAGCGCGGGCGTGACCGCGCAGCAGGCGATGGTGGGCACCTTGTTGGGGACCGAGACCGAGTTGACGACCGACAGCGCGGTGCCGCTGCCCACCAGGCCGATGATGGCGTTGACCTTCTGCACGTCGACCAGGAAGCGCGCCGCGTCCAGGCCCACCGAGGGCTGGCTGGTGTCGTCGCGCACCACGAACTCGACCTGGCAGCCCTTGACGCCGCCGGCCTTGTTGACCTGGTCCACCGCGAGGCGGCCGGCGTCGGCGATGACCTTGCCGATCGCGCCCTGCGCGCCGGTCAGCGCGACCACGCCGCCCAGCTTGGGGCAGTCCTGGGCGAACGCCTGGCCCGAAGCGAGCGATAGGAGAACCACTGCGGCCGAAGCCGTCCATTTGCTTTTGATTGCGCTCATGACATCACTCCTGGGTTGGGTTGAGCGGGAGGGGAGAGGAAGGAGAACCATCGGCATTCAGGCCGGCCGGCGCGGCCCGAGCAGGCCTTGCGGCCGGAACAGCAGCGTCAGCACCATCACCAGGCCGACGAGGATGGACTGCAGCGCGCCGCCCTGGGTCTGCCACTGCGAAGGCAGCACCGAGACGATCGCCACGCCGGACAGCGTCCACAGGCCCCAGACCACGAAACTGCCGGCGATGGCGCCGGCGTTGCCGCCGCTGCCGCCGACGATCAGCATGGCCCAGATCTGGAAGGTGAGGATGGGCAGGAATTCGTTCGGGCTGGTGGTGCCGACGAAGCCCGCGTAGAGCGCGCCCGACAGCCCCATGAGCATGGCCCCCATCACGAAGGCCGTGAGGCGGAAGCGCACCACGTTCTTGCCCAGCGCGGCGCAGACCACCTCGTCCTCGCGCAGGGCGCGCTGCACCCGGCCCCAGGGCGACTTCAGCAGCGCCTGCAGCGCCGCGTAGACCAGGCCCAGGATCGCCAGCACGATGGCCAGGTAGGCCAGCCCGAAACCCTGCGCCCCGAGCGATTCGAACGGGCGCGGAATGCCGACCAGGCCGCGCGAGCCGCCGGTCAGGGGTTCGAGGTTGGTGGCCAGCACCTGGATCGAACTGGCGATGCCGAAGGTGGCGATGGCCAGGTAGTCGGTGCGCAGCTTGAGCGTGGCCACGCCCACCAGCAGCGCCACCACGCCGCTGACCACCAGCGCGCCGACCAGGCCGAGCGCGAACGGCCAGTGGAGCTTGACCAGCAGCGCCTCGCTCACGGGCATGGTGAGGATGGCCAGGCTGTAGCCGCCGACCGCCAGGAAGCCGACCACGCCGGCGTTGAACTGGCCCGACACGCCCCACTGCAGGTTCAGGCCCAGCGTGGCGATCGACAGGATGGCCGCGACGGTGACGAAGAAGATCAGGTAGGACAGCATTCAATGCCCCCCTTTCGGGGCGAACAGGCCCGAGGGCCGGACGTACAGCACCAGCAGCAGCAGCACGAACGGCACCAGCGGCCGGTAGGTGCTGGGCAGGACGATCGACACCAGGTTCTCGGCCAGGCTGATGATCAGCGCGCCCAGCACGGCGCCGGTGACGCTGCCCACGCCGCCCAGGATGGCCGCGGTGAACAGCGGCAGCAGCAGGCTCAGGCCCATCTCGGGGCGCAGTTGCACCGTGACGCCGTAGAACACGCCGGCCAGCGCGGCCAGCATGGACGAGACGATCCAGGTCAGCCGCACCGTGGCGGCGATGTCGATGCCGGCCACGCTGGCCAGCGTGGGGTGCTCGGCCACGGCGCGCAGCGCGATGCCGTGGCGGGTGCGCTGCAGGAAGAACCAGAGCGCAGCCAGCACCACCAGCGTGATGCCGAACACCAGGACCTGGTCCGGCATCACCAGCACCGGGCCGGGCAGGCGCACCGCCATCTGGATCTCGCTGCTGTAGTTGTGCGCGTCGGGCCCGAACGCCAGCAGGATGAGGTTGCGCAGCACCAGCGCCAGGCCGAACGAGGCGAACACCAGCGTGAGCGGGTCGGCGCTGCGGCGGCGCAGGCGGCGGTAGACCAGCGCGTCCAGCAGCAGCGAGATGGCCACCGCGACCGCCATCGCGAACAGCAGCGCCAGCGGCAGCCCCCAGCCGAAGGAAAACGGCCCCAGCGGCGTGCCCAGCGCGCCGCCGGCCTGCGGCCCCGCCAGCAGCGCCAGCAGGAACAGCGCCGCGTAGGCGCCGATGCCGAGCAGGTCGCCGTGCGAGAAGTTGGCGAACCGCAGGATGGAAAGGCTGAAGGTGACGCCGATCGCGCCGAGCGCGACGATGGCCCCCGACAGCAACCCGTCGACGATGGCTTGCGCGATCATGCCGGCGCTCCTCCCTGTCGGGCCGGGGCATCGCCGTGCGCGTGCCGGCCCAGGTACAGCTCCGCCACCCGCGGATCGTCCTGCAGCGAACGGGCCGGGCCTTCGTGCGCCACGCGGCCGCCCACCAGGACCAGTCCGCGGTCGCCGATGCGCAGGCCGGCCTTCACGTTCTGCTCCACCATCAGCACCGCGATGCCGCTGTCGGCGATCTGGCGCACCCGCTGGAACACCTCGCTGACCATCAGCGGCGACAGGCCGGCGCTGGGCTCGTCCAGCAGCAGCAGGCGCGGCGCCGTCATCAGCGCGCGCGCCATCGCCAGCATCTGGCGCTGGCCGCCCGAGAGCTCGTGGCCGGCGTGCGAGCGCCGCGCGGCCAGGTCGGGGAAGCGGGCGTAGGCCTCGTCCACGCGCGACCGGCGTTCGCGGCCCAGCAGGTAGCCGCCGATCAGCAGGTTCTCGTGCACCGTGAGCGAGGTGAACACGTTGGCGGTCTGCGGCACGTAGCCCACGCCGGCCGCCGCCAGCCGATGCGCGGGCGTCGCGGTGATGTCCCGGCCCTGCAGGCGCACGCGCCCGGCGAACTTGGGCACCACGCCGGCGATGGCCTTGACCAGCGTGGACTTGCCGGCGCCGTTGGGGCCCAGCACCACCAGGATCTCGCCGGCCGCCACCCGCAGGCTCGCGCCGTGCACGATCGGCAGGTCGCGCGAATAGCCGGCGACCACGTCGTCGACCTGCAGCACGTCTTGGGCGGCGGCGGTCACGGCTGGTCCCCCAGGTAGGCGTCGATCACGCGCGGGTCGCTGCGCACCGCCGCGGGCGTGCCTTCCATCACCACCTTGCCCTGCGCCATCACCACCACCGGGTCGCACAGGCGCATGACCATGTCCATGTTGTGCTCGATCAGCAGGAAGGTGATGCCGCGCCGGTGCAGTTCGACGATGCGCTCGATCAGGCTCTCCAGCAGCACCGGGTTGACGCCCGCCGCCGGCTCGTCGAGCAGGATCAGGCGCGGGTTGACCATCAGCACGCGGGCCAGCTCCAGCAGCTTCTGCTGGCCGCCCGAAAGCACGCGGGCCGGCTGCTCGGCCAGGTGCGACAGCCCCACGAACGCGATCACCTCGCGCGCCTTGTCGAGGTTGGCCGCGTCCTCGCGGCGCACCTGGCCGCGCCGCAGCCACGCGTTCCAGAACCGCTCGCCGGCCTGTCCGCCCGGCACCAGCAGCATGTTCTCGAGCACGGTGAGCGCGCCCAGCGGGCGCGGGATCTGGAAGGTGCGGCCGAGCCCGCGGTGGAACACCTGGTCGGCGCGCAGGCCGCCGATGGACTCGCCGCCGAGCAGGACCTTGCCGCCGTCGGGCGCGTAGTGCCCGGCGATGGTGTTGAACAGCGTGGTCTTGCCCGCGCCGTTAGGCCCGATCAGCCCGGTGATGGTGGCCTGCCGGACCTGCAGGCTCACGCCATCCACGGCCCGCAGGGCGCCAAAACACTTGACGACATGGTCTAGCTGCAACACTTGCGCATCACTCCTGTGCATCGCGCACCATTCTCGGTCCCGGCTTGCGGCGGGCGCATTCGGGAATCCACCTAAATATCCCCAAAGCAACTGAATTCGGTATATTTCTATACCGATCTGAGCAATAAGCATGCCCATCGCCTCGCCGGCCGAAGGGCGGCGGGCGGACGGCGATCCGGGGCATCAGGTTTTCTTGCGGCGCAGGCGCGGATCGGCGGCGCGCGTGGCCGCCGCCGCGCCATCGGCGACGGCGGCCAGGCGCGGGCGGCGGCGCAGGCGGCGGCCGGTGGCGCGCTCCCACGCGGCCTCCAGCAGCCCGATGCGGTCGAACGTCGCCTTGTCGATCAGGTCGGGATCGCCGCTCTCGATCGCTTCGAGCGACGCGGCCAGCGTGCGCGTGGAGACGGTGATGTCGTCGAGCTCGGCCAATGCGCGCATGCGCACCGGCTCCATGCGGCGCAGCAGGATCTCCATGATCTGCACGAACACGCTGTTCTGCGTGGCGCGCGCGACGGCGATGGTGAAGCGCGTGCTCGCGATGGTCATGAGCTCCATGCCCTCGCGGCTGATGCGCCGCTTGCGGTAGGGCGTGCCGGCCTCGGCGCTCAGGGCCACGGCGTCGTGCATGGCCTGGAAGTCGGCCGGCGTGCCGTAGGCCGCCGCCAGGCGGGACACGTGGGGCTCGATCAGCCGCCGCGCCTCCAGCACGTTGGCGATGTCCTCCATCGGCAGCTCGGGCAGCGGCAGGCCGGCCAGTTCGGGCGGGATGGACTGGCTGATCACGAAGATGCCGCCGGACGAGCCCGGCAGCACGTTGAGCACGCCCGCCTGCACCAGCAGCTTGATGGCCTCGCGCAGCGTGGGGCGCGCAATGCCCAGCTGGGCCGAGAGGTTCTGCTCGGACGGCAGGCGCTCGCCCACCTTGACGTCGCCGGCGCGGATGGCCTCGGTGATGCGGTAGGCCACGATCTCGGCCGGCCGCACAAGCTG
This sequence comes from uncultured Hydrogenophaga sp., assembly GCA_964487025.1. Classification (GTDB taxonomy): domain Bacteria; phylum Pseudomonadota; class Gammaproteobacteria; order Burkholderiales; family Burkholderiaceae_C; genus Hydrogenophaga. Next base: position 34,307 of record CAZAPJ010000035.1, on the reverse strand, counting down.
CACCGGCTGGAAGACGAAACGGGTGGAAGGAACCCGCGCCATCAACGTCTTGGTGTTCCATGCCGCCGAAGCGAGCATCCGCAACACATGAAGCAACCCAACCCAGAGACAGCAAGGGTCCGGCTCCGCCGGCCCAAGCTGTCGTCCCCCCTCCAAGCGCCGCGCAGCGGCGCGCCAGAGAGGGGGCTGAGGGCCGCGGCTCCAAGCCTGCCTGCGCAGGCTTGGACGTGCCCGAAGAGCCGCCGCCTCTGGCGGCGGCACGGAGCGGCGAAGCCGCGCAGGGGGGAGTTTCATTTCAAAGCATCAAGGCCAGACTGGCCTCTAGGTGCTCGGACGGCTGGCGCCTGAACCCGGAACGCGCGAAACGCTGCAGGCGGCCGACGGCGAAGGCCGTGAGCGCCGAGGCGCGCACCTGGGCATCGACGCTGGGCGTGGCCGAACCACTGGCCTCGGCCGCCTGGCGCAGGGCCTGACGCAGCGCGGCCTCCAGCTTGTCGAAGAACTGGTTCATGCGCTGCTGCAGGCGCTCGTGCTCGAACACCAGCGCATCGCCCACCATCACGCGCGCCATTCCCGGGTTCTTCTCGCCGAACTGCAGCAGCATGGTCACGATGCGGGCGGCCTGCACCGCCCCGTCGGCCTCGCGCTCGGCGATCTGGTTGACCAGCGAGAACACCGACTGCTCGATGAACTCGATCAGGCCCTCGAACATCTGCGCCTTGCTCGCGAAATGGCGGTACAGCGCCGCCTCGCTCACGTCGAGCCGCGCCGCCAGCGCGGCGGTGGTGATGCGCTCGGCGCCCGGCTGCTCCAGCATCGTGGCCAGCGCCTGCAGGATCTGCACCCGGCGCTCGCCGGGCTTGGGGCGCTTGCGCGCGGCCGCGCCGCCGTCCGGCTGGGCGTGCCGGGGCGCGGCGGCCTCGGCGATGGCCTCCTGGGCCACGGCTTCTGCTGCAGGAGACGGCGGAGACTCTGGAACGTTGGAGGTCATAAGGCGATCGGTCCGTTCTGGGTCAGCCGCCAGGACCGGTGTTGGCGATGGCCCGGCGACCCTGGCGTGGCACTTGCCGGCGATTCTCGCACAGGGGTGTAACCATCTGCATCCCGCCCGCTGCCGCTCATCCCCCCGGTAAGTGACTGCTTCCTCAACGGGAACGGATCATGGTGCCGAACGGCTCGTTGCCCAACACCTCGAGCAGCAGGGCGTGCGGCACGCGGCCGTCGATGATGTGCACCGCGTTCACGCCGCTCTTGGCCGCGTCGAGCGCGCCGGCGATCTTGGGGATCATGCCGCCCGAGATGGTGCCGTCGGCCACCAGTTCGTCGATGCGGCGCGGCGTGAGTTCGGTCAGCAACTGGCCTTCCTTGTCGAGCACCCCGCGGATGTTGGTGAGCATGAGCAGCTTTTCGGCCTGCAGCACCGTGGCCAGCTTGGCCGCCACCACGTCGGCGTTGATGTTGTAGCTCTCGTTATGCTCGCCATAGCCGATCGGGCTGACCACCGGGATGAACTGGTCGTCCTGCAGCGCCTTCACCACCGCCGGGTCGATGCCCACGATGTCGCCCACCTGGCCGACGTCGTGCTCGCGCGAGGGATCGGCCTGGTCGGCCATGCGCAGCTTGCGCGCGCGGATCATGGCGCCGTCGCGCCCGGTCAGGCCGACCGCCTTGCCGCCGGCCTGGTTGATCAGGCCCACGATGTCCTGCTGCACCTCGCCGGCCAGCACCCACTCCACCACCTCCATGGTCTCCGCGTCGGTCACGCGCATGCCCTGGATGAACTGGCCCTGCTTGCCCAGGCGCTTGAGCAAGGTCTCGATCTGCGGCCCGCCGCCATGCACCACCACCGGGTTCATGCCCACCAGCTTGAGCAGCACCACGTCCTCGGCAAAGTCCTGCTGCAACGCCGGATCGGTCATCGCGTTGCCGCCGTACTTGATGACCATGGTCTTGCCGTGGTACTTGCGGATGTAGGGCAGCGCCTGCGCCAGGATCTCGGCCTTGTCGCGCGGGGCAATGGAGGAAAGATCGGCGGGGCTGCTGGTCATGCGGACTCCTGCATAGGCGGGCAAAGCCGGCATTCTAGGGCCGGCCACGATCCGCTGCACGCACCGACCACGCCAACCCAGAAACACCGCGGAACCGGCTCTGCCGGGCCGCAGGTGTTGCCCCTTTTGAGGGGGCTGAGGGCCGCGGCTCCAAGCCTGCCTGCGCAGGCTTGGACGTGCCCGAAGAGCAGCCGCCTCCGGCGGCCGCCCGTGCGCGAAGCGCGGCGGGGGTGTTCTAAAAATGTATTCCCCGCATCATCTGCTGCATGGCCAGCGCCTCGGGTGAAAGCTGGGGCTTGGCGCCCTTCTCGCCCTTGGCCGCCGCCGAGTCGGGGAACATGCGGAAGCTCGTGTTCATCACGATCTGCGCCACGCGCGGCACCAGCGCGTGCATCACCTGGCCGGTCCTCCCCAGGCGCGTGGCGATGCGCACCGGCTTGAAGATGCAGGCCTGCGCGATCATGTCGGCCGCTTCCTCGGGCGAGAGCGTGGGCACGTTCTGGTAGATCTTGGTCGGCGCGATCATGGGCGTGCGCACCAGCGGCATGTTGATGGTGGTGAAGGTGAGCCCCAAGTCGGCGAACTCGCTCGCGGCGCAGCAGGTCCAGGCGTCGAGCGCGGCCTTGCTCGCCACGTAGGCCGAGAAGCGCGGCGCGTTGGTGAGCACGCCGATCGAGCTGATGTTGACCACGTGGCCCTTGCGCTTGGCCACCATGCCGGGCAGCAGGCCCATGGTCACGCGCAGGCTGCCGAAGTAGTTGAGCTGCATGGTGCGCTCGAAGTCGTGGAAGCGGTCGTAGCTGCCCTCGATGGCGCGGCGGATCGAACGGCCGGCGTTGTTGATCAGGAAGTCCACGCCGCCGTGGTCCTGCGCCAGCAGCTGCACGAAGCGGTCGCAATCGGCCATGTCGGCGATGTCGACCGGATAGGCCACGAAGGCGTAGCCCCTGGCCTTGGCCTCCTTGCAGGCCTCGTCGAGCTTGTCCTGGTCGCGCCCGCAGATGAGGGTGGTGGCGCCGGCCTCGGCGAACTTGTGCGCCGCCGCCAGGCCGATGCCCGAGCTGCCGCCGGTGACCAGCACCACCTTGCCCGCGACGGTGCCCTTGAGGCTGCGGTCGATGTGCAGGTCGGGGTCGAGGTGGCGCTCCCAGTAGTCCCACAGGCGCCAGGCGTAGTCGTTCAGGTTGGGGCAGGCGATGCCGCTGCCCTTGAGCGCGGCCAGCGTCTCGCGGCAGTCGAAGCGGGTCGGGTAGTTGACGAAGGTCAGCATGTCTTCCGGCAGCCCGAGATCCTGCATCACGGCCCGGTAGACGCGCCGCACCGGCGCCAGCGCCATCAGGCCCTTCTTCACGCTCTTGGGCACGAAGCCCAGCAGCGCGGCGTTGACGAACAGGTTCATCTTGGGCGCGTGCGCGGCCTTGCCGAAGATGTCGAGCACGTCGCCCACGCGGTAGCCCATGGGGTCGACCAGGTGGAAGCAATGGCCGCTGGCGCGCTTGTGGTGGCTGATGTGGTCGAGCGCGTCGACCACGAAGTCCACCGGCACGATGTTGATGCGCCCGCCTTCCAGGCCGATGCAGGGCATCCACGGCGGCAGGATCTGGCGCAGGCGCTGGATCAGCTTGAAGAAGTAGTAGGGCCCGTCGATCTTGTCCATCTCGCCGGTGCGCGAATCGCCCACCACCATGGCGGGCCGGTACACGGTCCACGGCAGCTTGCATTCCTGCCGCACGATCTTCTCACTCTCGTGCTTGGTCATGAAGTAGGGGTGGTCGATGTTCTCGGCCTCCTCGAACATGTCCTCCCGGAACACGCCCTCGTACAGGCCGGCGGCGGCGATCGACGACACGTGGTGGAAGTGGCCGGCGCCGATCGCCTGGGCCAGCGCCACCGTGTTGCGCGTGCCGTCCACGTTCACCGCGACCTGGCTGTCCGCGTCGGCCTCCAGGTCGTACACCGCGGCCAGGTGGTAGAAGTGGTCGATCCTGCGGCCCTTGAGCGCCTTCACGTCGTCGGCCGACAAACCCAGCTTCTTGCGCGTGAGGTCGCCGAACACCGGCACCGCGCGCGACGCGTCGACGCCCCAGTACTCGCGCAGGCCGGCCACCTTGTCCTCGCTCTCCTGGCGGATGAGGAAATGCACCACCGCGCCCCGGCGCTGCAGCAGCCTGCCCACGAGACGCTTGCCGATAAAGCCGGTGGCACCGGTGACGAAGTAATGCATGAACGATCTCCTGAAGCATTGGGAATCCGCCATTCTTTCCGATGCCGCGCGGCGCCGCATTCCGCAAAAACCCGCGAGAGGCGCCGCCCCGGCGCACATTAGTCATCCGCCCCTACACAGGCGCGGGCCGGGCGCCGTACATTGGCTCGCCGCACGCCGTGGCACCACACGCCTCTTTCACGCAGCAACCCTCCAGGAGCCTCCATGGTCAAGAAGATCCAGAAAACCGGCAGCAGCAGCAACGACACCTCCGCCCCCTCGGGGTCGCCCATGGCGGGCGCCATCAAGGACTCCGCGCAGCAGATCTGGCTGGCCGGGCTCGGCGCCTTCGCCAAGGCGCAGGAGGAAGGCAGCAAGGCCTTCGAATCGCTGGTCAAGGAAGGGCTGTCGATGCAGCGCAAGACGCAGGCCGCCGCCGAGGAGCGCTTCACCGAAGCCACCAGCCGCGTCACCAGCATGGCCACCGACATCTCGTCCAAGGCCGCGGGCCAGTGGGACAAGCTCGAAAGCATCTTCGAAGCGCGCGTCTCCAAGGCGCTGAACAAGCTGGGCGTGCCGTCCGCGCGCGAGGTGGAATCGCTCATCGAGCGCATCGACGCGCTGCACGCGCAGGTGCAGCGGCTCGGCGGCAAGCCGGCCGCCCGCAAGACCACCGCGCGCCCGGCGGCGGCGCCCGCGAAGAAGGCGCCGGCCCGCAAGGCCAGCCGCGCCCGCAAGACGGCCTGAACATCGGCAAGGCGGGCAACCCCGGGCATGCTGCAACGCAGCACGCGCCAGCGCCTGCGCGGTCTACACTCGTTCGCATGACGATGCCCGGACCCGCAGCCGCCAACCGCCGCAGGAAGGCCTCGCGCAACGCGGGGCGCCCCCGCCTCGCGCTCGCGCTGGCCGGCGGCGGACCGCTCGGCGCGATCTACGAGATCGGCGCGCTGTGCGCGCTCGACGACTGCCTGCCGGGCCTGGACCTCAACGCCTGCGGCCACTACGTGGGCGTCTCCGCCGGCGGCTTCATCGCCGCGGGCCTGGCCAACGGCCTCCGGCCCCGGCAGTTGTGCGAGGCCTTCATCGAGGACCGGCCCAACCCGGACAGCTTCGACCCGGCCTGGCTGCTCAAGCCCGCCTGGGGCGAGTTCGGCGCGCGGCTGCGGCGCCTGCCCGGCCTGCTGCGCGACGGCGTGTGGGACTGGACCGTGCAGGGCCGGTCCTTCAACAGCGCCTTCGAGCGCCTGGGCGCGGCGCTGCCCACCGGCGTGCTCGACAACGAGGACATCCACCGCCAGATCGAACGGTTGTTCAGCCAGCCCGGGCGCAGCAACGATTTCCGCCAGTTGAACGCCCGCCTCACGCTGGTCGCCACGCAGCTCGACACCGGCGAGGCCGCGCCGTTCGGCCGGCCCGGCTGGGACCACGTGCCGATCTCGCGCGCCATCCAGGCCAGTGCCGCATTGCCCGGGCTGTTTCCGCCGGTCGAGATCCAGGGCCGGCACTACGTCGACGGCGCGCTCAAGAAGACCTTGCACGCCACGGTGGCGCTGGACGAGGGCGTCGGGCTGCTGCTCTGCCTCAACCCACTGGTGCCGTTCCACACCAACCCCAGCCTGCACGACGGCCGGCGCATCCCTTCGCTGGTCGAAGGCGGCCTGCCCGCGGTCATGAGCCAGACCTTCCGCTCCATGATCCACTCGCGCCTCGCGCTCGGCTTCAAGCACTACGAGCGCGCCTATCCGGACAGCGACATCGTGCTGCTCGAACCCGACCCGCGCGACGCCACCCTGTTCTTCGCGAACACCTTCAGCTACCGCCAGCGCCGCGAGATCGCCGAACACGCCTACCAGGAGACGCGGCGCATGCTGCTGGATCGCCGGGCCTCGCTCGCGCCCCGGTTGGCGCGCCACGGCATCGGGCTCGACCTGGCGGCCCTGCAGGACCCGGATCGCCGCTTGCTGCCGGCCGCGCCGGCGCCGGCCCGCGGCGAAGCGATCGCCAGCCGGCTGCACGCCACGCTCGACGAGCTGCAGCGCACGGTGGAGCATATGGCCGCCGCCGCGCCCGGCGCGAAATTGACCCACGCGGCCCTGGACCGCTGAGCAGCAGCGCGCATGGCCAAGAAAGCCCCGCGCCGCACCGCCGAGCGCATCCTCGAGGTCACGCTGGAGCTGTTCAACCGCTTCGGCGAGCCCAACGTATCGACCACCCTGATCTCGGCCGAGCTCGGCATCAGCCCGGGCAACCTGTACTACCACTACCCGGCCAAGGACGAGCTGGTCAACTCGCTGTTCGCGCGCTACGAGCGCGCGCTGGGCGAGCTGCTCGGGGCCGGCGACGGTGTGCGCAACGTCGAGGACGCGTGGTTCTTCCTGCACTCGCTGTTCGAGATCATCTGGCAGTACCGCTTCCTCTACCGCGACCTCAACGACCTGCTGTCGAAGAACCGGCTGCTCGAAACGCGCTTCCAGGCCGTGCTCAAGAACAAGGAGCGCGCAATCCGCCACCTGCTGGACGGCCTGAGGCGCCATGGCGCGGTGGACATCGCCACGCGCGACGTCGAACCGACCGCCACCAGCATGGTGGTGGTCCTCACCTACTGGCTGAGCTTCGAGTACGTGCGCGACCCGCGGCACGCGCTCGAACCCGGCAACGCCCAGCAGGCCCTGCTGCGCGGCGCGCGCCACGTGCTCGGCCTGCTCATGCCCTACCTGGAGGCCACCCAGCGCGGGCACCTGCTTCGGCTGACGGGCGCCTACGAGGAAAGCGCATGAGCGCCGCACGGCCGCCCGAAGGCGTTCGCACCACAGCCCGCCAGGGCGAAGGTACGCCCGTGAGCGAATGGGCCACCACCCTTTCGACGGCCATGGACGCCCCGTTCGACGAGCCGCGCCTGCGGGCACTGTGGCACCGGCTGCACCTCGGCGACGCCGAGCCCTGGCCCGAGGACCCGGCCCTGCGACAGGCCTGGCTGCTGTTCCACAACGGCCAGTTCATGCAGGCCGCGCAAGCCGGCCTGGCGCTGGGCGACGCGGGCCTGAACGTGGCGAACAAGGCCGCGTGCATCTACGCCAACTACGTGGAGCGGCGGGAGTCCACACGGGAGAAACTGCTGCTGGAAGCGGCGGCGCGCGCCGAAGGCCTGCAGCGGCGGCAGCCCGACAACCCCGGCGCATGGTACTGGCAGGCCTACGCGCTGGGCCGCTACAGCCAGGGCATCAGCGTGGCCAAGGCGCTGTCGCAAGGCCTCGGCCCACGCGTCAAGACCGCGCTGGAGACCACCCTCCGGTTGTGCCCGCGTCACGCCGACGCCCACCTGGCCTTGGCCCTGTTCCATGCCGAGGTGATCGACAAAGTGGGCCACCTCGTCGGCGGCATGACCCACGGCGCGGACCAGGCGACGGGCCTGGAACTGTACGAAAAGGCCATGGCCCTCAACGGCGACTCACCCACGACGCTCGCCGAGGTCGCCAACGGCCTGGTCATGCTCGGGGGCGAGCCGCGCCTGGCCGAGGCCACGGCCCTGCTGGACCGGGCGGCGGCGATGGAGCCGCTGGACGCGATGGAGCGGCTGTACGTGGCGTCGGCCCGGATGGCGCTGATTGATTGACTCCCCCCTGCGCCGCTTTGCGGCTTCCCCCCTCTCTGGCGCGCCGCTGCGCGGCGCTTGGAGGGGGGACGACAGCTCGGGCCGGCGGAGCCGGACCCTCGCTGTCTCTGGGTTTTGCGCTACCTCATGCGCTGCGTATCGTGCTCCCGCGCGGCCGGCCCAGCCATTGCTCGGCCAGCCGCACCCAGTAGGTGGCGCCGAGCGGGATCAGGTCGTCGTTGAAATCGTAGTTGGGGTTGTGCAACGTGCAGGGGCCTTCGCCATGCCCGATCTCGCGGTGCGCGCCGTCGCCGTTGGCGATGAAGGCGTAACAGCCTGGGCGCGCCTGCAGCATGTAGGCGAAGTCCTCGGCACCCATGGTGGGCTCCTGGTCCAGCACCCGGTCGGGCCCCACGATCCCGGCCATGACCTCGCGTGCGAACGCAGTCTCGGCCGCGTGGTTGACCGTGGGCGGGTAGTTGCGCTCGAAGTGGAACTCGCAGGTGGCGCCGAAGGCAGCGCAGGTGTGTTCCGCGATGTCCTTCATACGCTGCTCGATCAGGTCCAGCACCTCGAGCGTGAACGTACGCACCGTGCCCTGGATCTCGCAGTGGTCGGGCACCACGTTGGTGGCCTCGCCGGTGTGGATCATGGTGACCGACACCACGCCCGCGTCGACCGGCTTCTTGTTGCGCGAAACGATGGTCTGGAACGCCATCACCATCTGGCAGGCCACCGGCACGGGATCGATGCCGGTGTGCGGCATCGCGGCATGCCCACCCTTGCCCCGGATGACGATGCGGAATTCGTTGCTCGACCCCATGACCGGGCCGGCGCTGGCGGCCAGGGTGCCCACCGGCATGCCGGGCCAGTTGTGCATGCCGAACACCGCCTCGACCGGGAACCGCTCGAACAGGCCGTCCCTGATCATCTCGCGCGCGCCGCCGCCGCCTTCCTCGGCCGGCTGGAAGATCAGGTAGACCGTGCCGTCGAAGTTCCGGTGCCGCGCGAGATGCTGGGCCGCCGCGAGCAGCATCGCGGTGTGGCCGTCGTGCCCGCAGGCGTGCATCTTGCCCGCGTGCCGGCTCGCATGGGCAAACGTGTTGTGCTCCTGCATGGGCAGCGCGTCCATGTCGGCGCGCAGGCCGATGGCGCGCCCGCAGGCGCCGCCGTCGCGCCCCTGCACGATGCCCACCACGCCGGTGGTGCCCAGGCCCCGGTGCACGGGAATGCCCCATGCCTCGAGCTTGGCCGCCACGAGATCGGCGGTGCGCCGCTCCTCGAAGCACAGCTCGGGGTGCGCATGGATGTCGCGCCGCAGGGCCGTGATGCCCGCGGCCTCGGCCAGGATGGAGTCGATCAGCTTCATAGGGCCCGCCACGCTTCGCTCTTAACAACAATCAGGGGGCCCATGGTACCGAAGGCGCCTCGCGTGGTCACCCCCTGACCCTCGATGGCCATCCTCCGTATCATGCGGCAACGACCCGATGAGCACGTCCAAACCCTTTTCTCTCCGCCTGCGCTGGACGCTGTGGCTGCTGCTGCCGATGCTGGCCGCCGGCTGCGCCGGCACCACCGGCGTGGGCTACTACTGGCAATCGGTCACCGGCCACCTGCGCCTGATGCAGGCGGCGCGCCCGGTGGAGCAGTGGCTCGCCGACGAACGGACCCCCGCGCCTCTGAAGGAGCGCCTGGCGCTCGCGCAGCGCATCCGGGCCTTCGCGGTGAGCGAGCTGGCGCTGCCCGACAATCCGAGCTACCACCGCTACGCCGATCTGCGCCGCCGCGCCGCGGTCTACAACGTGGTGGCCGCGCCGCCGCTCTCGCTGACGCTGCAGACCTGGTGCTTTCCGGTCGCCGGCTGCGTGGGCTACCGGGGCTACTTCGACGAAAGCGACGCCCAGGCCTTCGCGCGCAGCCTGGACCCCGGTCTCGAGGTGGCGGTCTACCCGGTGCCGGCCTACTCCACGCTGGGCTGGATGAACTGGGCCGGCGGCGACCCGCTGCTCAACACCTTCATCGGCTATCCCGAAGGCGAGCTCGCGCGCATCGTGTTCCACGAACTCGCGCACCAGGTGGTCTACGCGCGCCACGACACCACCTTCAACGAGTCGTTCGCCACCGCCGTCGAGCGCCTGGGCGGGTCGCGCTGGCTCGAGACCCAGGCCGGCGAGCAGGCCCGCGCGGACTACGCCGCGTTCGACGCGCGCCGGCGCGCCTTTCGCGCCCTCACCCTCTCGGTGCGCCAGCGCTTGCAGGCGGTCTACGGCGACGCCTCGCTCGACGACGCGGCCAAGCTCGCGCGCAAGCGGTCCATCATGGACGGGTTCCACCAGTCGTACGCCGAGCTGCGCGCCCAGTGGGGCGGGTTCGCGGGCTACGACGCCTTCGCGGCCCGCGCCAACAATGCCAGCTTCGCGGCCCAGGCCGCCTACAACGAACTGGTGCCCGGCTTCCTGGCCTTGTTCGAGCGCGAGGGCCGCCGCTTCGACCGGTTCTATGATGCGGTCAAGGCGCTGGCGGCGCGCCCCCAGGACGAGCGGCACGCCATCCTTCGACGCCTGGCCGATGCCGCACCCACCGGCGCCAGGCACCCCTGAACGCACCGACCCACCCGCCCCGATCGACCCACCATGGCCAACATCCACATCGAACGCGAACACCAACTCGGCCTGAGCGGCGCGCGCAAGCTGGCCTGGCGCTGGGCCGAACAGGTCGAGGAGGAGTTCGACATGAGCTGCACCTACGCCGAGGGCGCGCAGGGCGACGAAGTGCAGTTCAGCCGATCGGGCGTCAGCGGCACGCTCAAGGTGTCCGCCAGCCGTTTCGAACTCGACGCGCGCCTGGGCCTGCTGCTCGGCGCCTTCAAGGAGCGCATCGAAGACGAGATCGTGAAGAACCTCGACCAACTGCTGGCGGCGAAAAAACCCGGCGCCCGAAGGAAAAAAGCCGGCTGAGCCGGCGGCGGCACGGAAAACCTTATTGCAGCGACTCGATCAGGTCGACGTACCGCTGCATGGCGTCCTCGCCGGACGTGCCCTTCAAACCATTCCAGGCGTCCCATTTGGCGCGCCCGACCATGTCGCCGAAGCCGGGCTTCTTCTCCGTGTTGTCGCCGGCCGTGGCCTGCTTGTACAGGCCGTAGATCTTCAGCAGGGTCGCGTTGTCGGGGCGTTCGCTGAGCTGCTTGGACTGCGCCACGGCGGCTTCGAAACGGGACTTGAGATCGGCCATGAATGCTCCTTGGATGGCGGGATAGGGGTGTCCCGCTATCTTACGGACTGGCCAGTCCGCACAATAGGGTGGAGACACCACCCAGGAGCATCCATGGTTCGACGCCTTGCCGCCCGCAGCGGCACGCCCTCCCCGCGCCCGGCCACGACAGACGCAGCCCAGGACGGCGCCCCGGACCCGGTTCCGGCCGCGGCGGGCCAGGAGCGCATGAGCAAGGTCGACACCGCCTGGCTGCGCATGGACTCGCCGTCCAACCTGATGACGATCCTGGGGGTCTGGCTGCTCAGGCCCGGCATCACCCACGCCGCGCTCAGCCAGCGGGTGAGCGAGCGCCTGCTGCCCTACCGCCGCTTCGTGCAGCGGGTCCGCGAGGACGCCGCCGGCGCGCACTGGGTGGACGACGCCGACTTCCGCCTGGAACGCCACGTCGTCACGCACAAGCTGGCGCGGCGCCGCGGCCAGAGCGCGCAGGCGGCCCTGCAGGCTCGCGTGGCCACGCTCGCCATGCGCCCGCTGGACCGCCGGCATCCCCTGTGGCAGTTGGAGCTGATCGAGGACCACGAGGGCGGGTCGGCCCTGATCGCCCGCATCCACCACTGCATCGCCGACGGCATCGCGCTCATCAGCGTGATGATGAGCCTGGTCGACGGCGGCCAGGCACCGCCGCAGGGCCGGAGACGGCGGCGACAGGCCGGACCGGACCGGGCCGAGGCCTGGCTGGCCGATACCCTGATCCGGCCGTTCGGCGACCTCGCCGCGCGCGCGCTCGACGCCGCCGGCGGCGGCATGGCCCGCTCGCTCGCCCTGCTGGCCGCGCCCCGGCAAGGGCTGGGCGGCAGCCTCGCGCAGGCGGTGGAGCTGGCCCGCCAGGGCGGCCAGCTCGCCAGCGACCTGGCCGCCCTGGCACTGATGCCGGACGACTCGCCGACCCGGCTCAAGGGCCAGCCCGGCACCGCCAAGCGCGTGGCCTGGTGCGACCCGATCCCGCTCGACGAGGTCAAGGCGATCGGCAAGGCGCTGAACGGCTCGGTCAACGACGTGCTGCTGGCCTGCGTGGCCGGCGCCATCGGCGCCTACCTCCAAAGCCTGGGCGACGACACCCGGGGCCAGGAAATCCGCGCCATGGTCCCGATCAACCTGCGCCCGATGGAGGACGCCTGGAAGCTGGGCAACCGGTTCGGCCTGGTGCCGCTGGTGCTGCCGATCGGCATCGACAACCCGGTGGAGCGGGTCTTCACGGTCCGCGCGCGCATGAACAGCCTCAAGGGCAGCCTGCAGCCCCTGCTGACCTTCGGCCTGCTGTCCATGGCCGGGCTGATGATCAAGCCGGTGCAGGACGCCATGCTCGACCTGTTCGGCCGCAAGACCACGGCGGTCATGACCAACGTGCCGGGGCCGTCGGCCAAGCTCCAGGTGTGCGGCTCGACGCTCGAGCAGACCATGTTCTGGGTCCCCCAGACCGGCACCGTCGGCCTAGGCGTCTCGGTGCTGAGCTATGGCGGCGGCGTGCAGTTCGGCGTGATCGCCGATGCCGGCCTGTGCCCGGACCCGCAGCGCATCATCGAGCAGTTCCAGCCCGAGTTCGCGCGCCTGCTGACCCTGACCCTGATGCTGCCCTGGGGCGAAGCCTAATTGGCTCAGCCACCGGAGCGAAACCATGACGAGAATGAGGTAGCGCCAACCCAGAGACAGCAAGGGTCCGGCTCCGCCGGCCCAAGCTGTCGTCCCCCCTCCAAGCGCCGCGCAGCGGCGCGCCAGAGAGGGGGGAAGCGGCGAAGCCGCGCAGGGGGGAGTCCCACCTCAAGCCACCTTGGCCAGCCGGCGGTTCGCGATCTCCAGCAGCCCGTCGAAGATCAGGCTCTCGACGAGCTCGACCGGGGCCGTCATGCTCGGCGCCATCTTCCAGCCCGCGCCGCCGGTCATGAAACACACCGGCGCCTCGCCGCAATGGCGCCGCAGGTTGCTCACCATGCGGTCGACCGCGCCGGCGATCGCGAAGGTGCCGCCGCTGGTGAGCGCGTCGCTGGTGTTGGTCGGGAAGTCGCGCACCTCGCCCGTGGGCACGTGCAGGCCCGCCGTGCCCGACTCCAGCGCGCGCAGCATGATGCCGTGCCCGGGCAGGATGATGCCTCCGAGGAAGCGGCCTTCGGCATCGATGGCCTCGACCGTCACGGCCGTACCGACCATCACCACGATGCAGGGCCGCTGGCGACCGCGCGCCAGCAGGCGCTGGCGCGCACCGATCATGGCCACCCAGCGGTCCGAGCCGAGCCGGGCCGGGTGGTCGTAGCCGTTGACCAAGCCCGCCTCGGCGCTGCTGGACACGACCCACTGCGGGACCACGTCCCACGACTCCAGTTGTTCCTCGACCCGGCGCTTGACCGCGTCGCCGGCCACCATGCAGCCCAGTACCTGGTCCGGTGCCGGCAGCTCGCGCCAGTCGCCTTCCTGAAGGGATTCGATGTTTTCGAGGAACTGCGCCCCGCTGGCCAGCAACTCGGCGCCGACACGGGGGGTTTCGTACAGGGCCCACTTGAGCCGGGTGTTCCCTACGTCCAGTGCCAGCAAGGTCATGGGCGGCATTATGACCAAGCCCACCCGATCTCCATGCTGCGGCGCAATATCCGGCCGCGGCACCAGTGCCGCCGGTGCTTCAGATCAGGCCGATCCAGCAGGCGCGCTGCACCGCGGCCAGCTTGTTGTCGGTCTGCAGCTTGGCCATGGCATTGGCGAGGTGGTAGTTGACGGTGCGCTCGGAGCAGTCCATGCGCTGGGCGGTTTCGCGTGCGGTCAACCCTTCGAACGCCAGGTTGAGGCTCTCCAACTCCCGCGGACTGAGCACGACCCGCTGCTCGGCGATCGAGCGCCGCAGCATCGGCCAGACATTGAAGGCCGACCAAGCCAGCGCCGCCGCCTCGGCCCGGTCGCCGAATGCCTTGGGGCTGAACATGAAGCACTCGAAGGCCCGGCCGGCGGGCAGGCTGAACGCCACGCGGACCAGCGTCTGGAACCCGTGCGCCAGCCACAGGCGGCGCCAGCGGCTCGATTGCTCGAATGCCGATTTCGAAATGTCCTGCCAGGCCACCAGCGGCGCGTCGCTGTCGCGCCAGCCAGCCCCGAAGTCAGGGCTTTCCGCCAGCGCCTGGGCCGCGCCCAGCAGGCGGGGCGGATGCACGGCCAGCACCTCGCGCTGATCGCGACCGCCCAGGGGATCGGGGCCCAGAACCAGCACCGCTTCGACGCCCTGTTCCTGCAACGCGCACATCCAATCGGCCAGGATGCCATCCAGGCCGATACTGTCAAAATTGACAGGCAGGGTCATGGTCTGCAACGCCTTGTTGCATGGACAATGTCCCCTGGCTGCGTCCGCGTCGCCAGGGATCCGGTCTGCTCATCGATGGAGGAATACATATAGTGCGGTTGGACCGTTTGTGGGTTCACAGCGCCGGAACGCGGTTGAAGAGGTGGCTGCTCGATGAGGTCGTGCGCGCGCCCTGGGAGCCCATTTTGCACCCATCTCCGACGAGATTGGTCTGGGCAGGCGTCTCCACCATCATAGGCAATCTGCTGTTCTACTGGATTTGGAGCACATTGTTGCCGCAACCCTACGAAAGCCTGCCGGTGCGCATCGCCACGGCGGGCCTCGGCTTCGCGTTCTTCATCCCCTTCGTACGGCTTGAGATCGGCTCGCGCCATAGCGCCATGGTGTTTTCCGTGGTCTGCTGGCTGACGCTGCCGGTATTCTTCTACTGGATGTACTGGATGAACAGCGGCAACTCGGTGTGGCTGGCCAGCGTGAGCGCCATGTTGCTCATCTACTACCACCTGACCGATTGGCGCCTGGCCACCACCGGAGGATTGGCGGGCATGGCCCTGAGTTGGTTCCTGGCGCACGACTTCCTCGCGCAACCCGCCGACCAGCCACCGATCCCGATCGAGAACGTGGTGGTGATCGGGTTCGCGTGGAGCGTTGCCATCCTGCTCGGCTTCTCCAGTGCCAACCTGCGCCGTGCCCGCCTGCTCAACACGCTGAGCACCATGGGCGTCATGGCACACGAACTGCGCACCCCCCTGGCCACGGTGAACCTCATGGGCGACGTGATGCTCAACCTGGTGCAGCACGACGTGCCCGAGGCCAAGCGGAAAAAGATGGAGGAACTGGCGACCCGTCTGCAGAACCTCGTGCGCAGCATGAACAAGCAGATCGACACCCAGATCTCCAACGCCCAACTGATGCGCCTGCCCCGCGAACAGTCGCAGATCATGGCCGCCGCGCTGGTGCAGGAGGTGGTCAGCCAATACCCCTACCGCTCGTCGCGTGAGCGCAACTGCGTGCAGGTGCACATCCAGCACGACTTCTGTTTCCTGGCTTCCCGGCCCCTGTTCGCCCAGGTGCTGACCAATCTGATCAAGAATGCACTGCACGCCCTGGCCTCCGGCAGCAGCGCCCCCAGCCCCGGCGACCTGAGGGTCGACGTGGGCATCCACCATGGCAAAGGCCGCATCGCCGTATCGGACGACGGCATCGGCATCACGCACGCACAGCAGCAACGGATCTTCGAACCGTTCTTCTCGACCCAGGCCGGCGCCGGCAACGGCCTGGGCCTGACGTTCTGCAAGAACGTGGTGGAGGCCGCCCACGGCCGTCTCAGCGTGCATTCGGAACCCGGGCTCGGCGCGGTCTTCATGATCGATTTGCCGCTCCACCCATCCGCCGCCTCCGCCCAGGACTCATCGCACTGAAGACCATGGCTCTCACGATCTCCCTCTTCCACCGCCCCGGCGCCATCCTGTTCCTGGACGACGACACCGACTACCTCGAAATGCTCGGCATGGTCATCCCGGCCCATTGGCAGGTCGAGCTCTACTCGCGGCCATCGGGCTTTTTGTCGCGCATGCAGAACGAGCCGGCCCGCTGGGAAGCCGACGCGATGACGCAGTTGCAGATGATCGAACGCTGGCGGCAGGGCCAGCCGCTGCTGCCGCAGGTGCTGCGCTACTGGGCCATCAATGCGTCGCGCTACGAACTCGCCCAGACCTGCGTGGTGGACTATGCGATGCCGGGCACCGACGGGCTCAAGGTGCTCAACACCCTGCTCGACTGGCCGGGATCGCGGGTCCTGCTCACCGGCCAGGCCGACGAGCAGATCGCGATCCAGGCGTTCAACAACGGCCTGATCGATCAGTTCGTGCCCAAGCAGGCCACCGACATCACGCGCCACCTCCTGGGCGTGCTGCGCAAGCTCTCCGAGACGCCGCACCCGCGCCTGAACACGCTGTGGCGCGCCGCGCTGCGCCCGGCCCAGCAGTCCATGCTGCAGATTCCCTCGGTGGCGCAGGCGGTGCTGACCTATACCAAGCAGCACTGGGTGGAGTACGTGGTGCTGGGCGAGCCCTTCGGCCTGATCGGCCTGGACGCGGCGGGCCAGTGCTACTGGCTGCAGCTGGAGCCCACGTCCAGTCTGCCCGACTTGGCCGAGCTGGCCGGCTCGGCCGGGCTGGGGTTCGACGAGGTGCGCGCCGTGCGCGCTGGCCAGCGGCTGGCGGCGGTCGAGCTCCACCAGCAGATGGGCCTGCGAGGCCCGGTGCGCACCGCCGCCTCCTTTCCTGTCGGGGAAGACGGCGTGCTCACCGCCGCGGTGTTTTCATTGCACGCCGATGACCTGCCCCAGCCGATCTACGCCTATCGGCATTTCCTGGAAGCCCAAGGCGCCCGCCGGGTCCACGACACCTAGTACTAGGCTGCCGCCAACTCCCGGGCGCCGGCCTGCGCACGGGCGCGGCGGGCAATCGGCCAATCCCACGGCTTGACCAGGGGCGCGATTTCCCGCGCCACGTCGATCACGTGGCTGAGTTCCGCCTCGGTCAACGCCGCGTGCAGGGTCAGACGCACCATGGCGCGGTTGCGCGCCGTCGCCGGCGCGCAGAAGACCGCCCCGAACACGTTGCGCTCTTCGAGCCGGTCCCGCAGGATCAGGGTGTCGGGCTCGGTGCCGGCCTCGAGCGCGATGATCTGCTCCGTGCCCTGGTGCACGGGGTAGCCCAGATCGGTCAGGGCCGCGCGGATCCTTCGTGTGTGCCGATGCAGGCGCTGGCGCTCCGCGTCGCAGCCCTTGATCACGTTCAGGGTGGCGCCGAGCGCGGCCACCTCGTGCGGCAGCAGGCAGGAGCTGAACATGTTGTGGTAACTCGTGCTCAGGATGTAGTTGCGCAGTTCGGCGGGCACGTTGAAATAGCCCGCCCGCCCGGCGAAGGCCTTGGCCAGGCTTGCGGTAATGAAATGCACCCGGTGGCTGAGCCCCAGTCCCATGCACAGGCCCGCGCCCTGCGGCCCGTGCGTCCCGAGCGAATGGGACTCGTCCACCAGGATCATGCAGCCGCCGGCCTCGGCCACGTCGACCATGTCCACCAGCGGCGCCAGCGCACCGGTGGTGCTGTACACCGAGTCCACCACGACCACGCCGGGGCCGTGCTTTTCAATCGTCTTCCGCAGGGACTCGACGTCGTTGTGCCGGAACGGATGCGTGGGCGCACCCGCCCGGCGTGCTCCCTCCCAGAGTGAAGTGTGCGCCAACATATCAATATAGACCGGCGTCTCGGGGTCTGCGATGCATTGCAGCAGGCCCATGTTGGCGGCATAGCCGGATTGGCACAGGACGCCGTCGTCCTTGCCGATCCACTTGGCCAAGGTCTTCTCGAAACCCCTCACCGGGTGGGTCTCCAGCAGGAAGGAGCCCGACTGGATGACGAATTCCGCGTCCTGGCGCAGAGCGGCCGTCTGGGCTTCGATGATGTCCCGGTGACCGGTGATGCTGAGGTAATCGTTCCCGTTCAAACGAACCGAATCAGGACCCGGGTCGCGCCCATGGACCAGCGAACGCCCACCCCACAAGTCGTTCCAGCGTTGAACGAAATCGCGGTCGATGCGGGCGCGCAAATGGGCTGACAGGGCCGGGTTGACAGGCGTGCTTTCACGTGTAAGTTCGATGATCCCCATGGGGTCCCCCTAACGGATGGAAAACCCCATTGAAAAAAGAAATCCGTGAAAAACCGCACAGCCCCTGTCAGGATTAACAGGGGGTGTTGCACTTTCATCTCATTTTCAGGTCCAAACAGCCGACAGGCGGTGGTTCGAAATAACAACAGGCCCGTGAAAAACGTCTCGGAAACGGCGATTCAATAACGAGAGGAAAACCCAACCCAGAGACATCAAGGGTCCGGCTTCGCCGGCCCGAGATGTCGTCCCCCCTCTAAGCGCCGCGCAGCGGCGCGCCAGAGAGGGGGGAAGCGGCGAAGCCGCGCAGGGGGGAGTCCTCAGTTCTGCCGCCACGGCAGGCCGCGGAATCGCCATCCCCCTTTGTGGCCACGCTGGGCCTGGGCATCCGGATCGCCCTCGAAACCCTCCAGGATGTTGTAGGCCTCCAGGCCCAGCTCGGTGGCCCGCTGGGCCGCGGCGATCGAGCGCACGCCGCTGCGGCACAGCAGCACCAGCTTGCGGCCGCCCGCTGCGTCCTGGACCTGGCGGTCGAAATCCGGGTTCATGGCCATGCCGGGCCACTGCTTCCAGGCCACCGGCACCGCGCCGGGCACGAAGCCCACCCATTCCCGCTCGGCATCGGTGCGCACGTCCACCAGCACCGCTTCGCCGGCCTGCACCCACTGCCAGGCCAATGCCGCGGACACGTCGCCGGCGTAGGTGCCCGCTTGCGCGCCGGCTGGCGGGCGGGGCTGCATGAGCTGCGCGCCATCGGCATCGTGGTGCAGGCCCGAGCTCAGGTTGGCCGGCACCGCCTCGTCGATCCGGCGCGGCTTGGGCAGGTGCAGCGCCTCCATGAGGGCCGCGAACTCGGCCTCGGACTTGCCCGCGATGCGTGCATTGCCGGCCTTTTCCCGGCCGATCGTCGAATGGGTGCGCCCCTTGTAGTCGTGCCCCGGCCAGACCGTGGTGTCCTCGGGCAGCGTGAACAGCACCTGCGTGAGGCTGCGGTACAGGTCGTGCGCGCTGCCCGACTGGAAGTCGGTCCGGCCGCAGCCGTCGATCAGCAGCGTGTCCCCGGTGAAGACGTGGTCGCGCCACAGGTAGCTCATGCTGCCCGCGGTGTGGCCGGGCGTGTGCAGCGCCCTGACCACCTCGGCGCCGAAGTTCAGGGTGTCGCCATGCCGGAGCTGGACGCCGGCGGTGCCGATGCCGCACCCGACCGGCGCGGCGGTCCGGGCGCCGGCCAGTTCGGCCAGCCGGCCCGCGCTGGTGATGTGATCGGCGTGCGCATGGGTCTCGACCACCCAGACCAGCTTCAGCCCATGCGCCTGCAAGGCAGCGAGGTCGCGCTCGAGCTGCTCATCGACCGGATCGATGAGCACGGCTTCCCGGCTCTGGGGATCGACCAGCAGGTAGGTGTAGGTGCTGGAGTCGGGGTCGAACAACTGGATGGGTTTCACGGCAGGCTCCGTCGTCAGGTCAAGTGAATCAGGCAAACCGGGCCAGCATGTCGGCCACGTCGTCGGGCGGCATTTCGCCCTGCGCCATCACGCAGCCCACCAGAGCGAAAAACGTCTTGTCCAGGGCTTTGCGGGCCGCCGCCAATTGCTGGGCGATCTTTTCGCAGTCCGTATCGGTCTCGATGAGCTTCTGGATGCCGCGCAACTGGCCTTCGGCGCGCTTGAGGCGCAGCAGCAGCGCCCGCTTGCGTTCGGGGTCGTTCACAGTGGTCATGCCGGTTTCCTGTGGGGATGAAGGCAGGGATTTGCATACCCCGTAAGGTATGCATTCTAGGCGCTGCCGCATGGCGGCAGGCAAGGGATGCCGCCGTCACGGAAGTGGCCCGAAAGCATTACATCAACCATCAGATGGCTGATAGGTATTTTTTCTCGAATGGGGTTACCATTGTGACGTTTACGTAAACGTCAACTAAAACCCGGAAACCGCCCCGCGCTGCCGCCCGGGGCACGCCCTTACGAGACATCCTCTGCCACGCAGCACATTGCCGCGCCGCTTTGCCACTGCGACCGAATGCTTCTGAACAGCGAGTCCCGCCCATGACCGATCTATCTGCGGAATACCAAGCCCTGGCCAACTACCGGCCGCAGCACAAGGTGCGCTTCGTCACCGCCGCCAGCCTGTTCGACGGCCACGACGCCGCCATCAACATCATGCGCCGCATCCTGCAGGGCATGGGCTCGGAAGTGATCCACCTCGGCCACAACCGCTCGGTCGACGAGGTCGTGACCGCCGCGCTGCAGGAAGACGTGCAGGGCATCGCGATCAGCTCCTACCAGGGCGGCCACGTGGAGTATTTCAAGTACATGGTCGACCTGCTCCGGCGCCGGGGCGGCGAGCACATCCAGGTGTTCGGCGGCGGCGGCGGGGTGATCGTGCCCGACGAGATCCGCGAGCTGCAGGCCTATGGCGTGGCCCGCATCTACAGCCCGGAAGACGGGCAGCGCATGGGGCTGCAGGGCATGATCGGCGAAATGGTCATGCGCTGCGACCGCGACCTCGGCGCGCTGGCGCCCCGGTCCCTCGCGGCGATCGAGGGCGCCGACGACGCGCACTGGCGCGCGCTGGCCCAGCTCATCACGGCGCTGGAGAATGGCGCCGCCGACGCCGGGCTGGTGCAGGCGCTGCGCGAGCAGGCCGCCAGCCGCCGGGTGCCGGTGGTCGGCATCACCGGCACCGGCGGCGCGGGCAAGTCCTCGCTCACCGACGAACTCATCCGCCGCCTGCGCCTGGACCAGGACGATGCGCTGCGGGTGGCGATCGTGTCGATCGACCCCTCGCGCCGCAAGAGCGGCGGCGCCCTGCTGGGCGACCGCATCCGCATGAACGCGATCGCGCCCTGGCAGCAGGGGCCGAGGGTCTTCATGCGCTCCCTGGCCACGCGCGACTACGGCAACGAGATCAGCGCCGCCCTGCCCGACGTGGTCGCCGCCTGCAAGGTTTCGGGCTTCGACCTGATCGTGGTGGAGACCTCGGGCATCGGCCAGGGCGACGCGGCCATCGTTCCGCACGTGGACCTACCGCTGTACGTTATGACGCCGGAGTTCGGTGCGGCCAGCCAGCTTGAGAAGATCGACATGCTGGACTTCGCGGCCTTCGTCGCGATCAACAAGTTCGACCGCAAGGGCGCGCAGGACGCCCTGCGCGACGTTGCCAAGCAGGTGCAGCGCAACCGGGAGGCCTGGGGCACGCCGGCCGAGCAGATGCCGGTCTTCGGCACCATGGCCGCGCGCTTCAACGACGACGGCGTGACCGCGCTGTACCAGGCGCTCAAGCCCCGCCTGGGCGAGCTCGGCCTGTCCCTGGAGTCGCCGGGCCGCCTGCCGGTGGCGGACGTGCGCCACAGCACCCACCAGACCCCGATCGTCCCGCCGGCGCGCACCCGCTACCTGGCCGAGATCAGCGAGACGGTGCGAAGCTACAAGCACAAGGCCATGCAGCAGGCCCGTCTGGCGCGCGAGATCCAGCAGTTGCGGTCCAGCGCCGACATGCTGCGCGCCGAAGCGGCATCGGCCGAGCACGCCGGCACCGCGGCGGACGCCGTGGACAGCCTGGCCCGGCGGCGCGAGCTCGACCAGGATCCCGCCGCCCGCAAGCTGCTGGCGCAGTGGCCCGACATGCAGAAGGCCTACGCGGGCGACGAGTACGTGGTGAAAATCCGCGACAAGGAGATCCGCACCGCGCTCACCACCCGGAGCCTGTCGGGCACGACCATCCGCAAGGTCGTGCTGCCGAAGTACGAGGACCACGGCGAGATCCTCAAGTGGCTCATGCTGGACAACGTGCCCGGCAGCTTCCCCTATACCGCGGGCACGTTCGCGTTCAAGCGCGAGGGCGAGGACCCCACGCGCATGTTCGCCGGCGAGGGCGACCCGTTCCGCACCAACCGGCGCTTCAAGCTGCTCTCCGAAGGCATGCCCGCCAAGCGCCTGTCCACCGCGTTCGACTCGGTCACGCTCTACGGCAGCGACCCCGATCCGCGGCCCGACATCTACGGCAAGGTCGGCAACTCGGGCGTCTCCGTCGCCACGCTGGACGACATGAAGGTGCTCTACGGCGGCTTCGACCTGTGCCACCCGGCCACGTCGGTGTCCATGACCATCAACGGCCCGGCGCCCACCATCCTCGCGATGTTCATGAACACCGCGATCGACCAGAACCTGGAGAAGTTCCAGGCCGAGAACGGACGCGCACCGACCGACACCGAAGCCGCCAAGATCCGTGAATGGGTGCTGGCCAACGTGCGCGGCACGGTGCAGGCCGACATCCTCAAGGAAGACCAGGGCCAGAACACCTGCATCTTCAGCACCGAGTTCAGCCTCAAGGTGATGGGCGACATCGCCGAGTACTTCGTGCACCACGACGTGCGCAATTTCTACTCGGTGTCGATCAGCGGCTACCACATCGCCGAGGCCGGCGCCAACCCGATCAGCCAGCTCGCCTTCACACTGTCAAACGGCTTCACTTTCGTCGAGACCTACCTGGCGCGCGGCATGCACGTCGACGACTTCGCGCCCAACCTGTCGTTCTTCTTCAGCAATGGCATGGACCCCGAATACACCGTGCTCGGGCGGGTGGCGCGGCGCATCTGGGCGGTGGCGATGCGCGACCGCTACGGCGCGAACGAGCGCAGCCAGAAGCTCAAGTACCACGTGCAGACCAGCGGCCGCTCGCTGCATGCGCAGGAAATCCAGTTCAACGACATCCGCACCACGCTGCAGGCGCTGATCGCGATCTACGACAACTGCAACAGCCTGCACACCAATGCCTTCGACGAGGCCATCACCACGCCGACCGAGGACTCGGTGCGCCGCGCGATGGCGATCCAGTTGATCATCAACCGCGAATGGGGCCTGGCGAAGAACGAGAACCCGAACCAGGGCGCGTTCATCATCGAGGAGTTGACCGAACTCGTGGAAGAGGCGGTGCTGGCCGAGTTCGACCGGATCGCCGAACGTGGCGGCGTGCTGGGCGCGATGGAGACCGGCTACCAGCGCGGCCGCATCCAGGACGAGAGCCTGCACTACGAAATGCTCAAGCACACCGGCGAATACCCGATCATCGGTGTGAACACGTTCCGCAACCCGCACGGCGACCCCACGCCGCAGGCACTCGAGCTGGCGCGCTCGACCGAGGAGGAAAAGCAGAGCCAGCTCCAGCGCCTGGCGGACTTCCATGCGCGCCATGCGCACGCGTCGGGGCCGATGCTTCAGCGGCTGCAGGACGCCGTGATCGAGAACCGCAACGTCTTCGAGGTGCTGATGGACGCCGTGCGCGTGTGCTCGCTCGGCCAGATCACCGCCGCGCTGTTCGAGGTCGGCGGTCAGTACCGGCGCAATATGTAGTCACCGGCCCCCGCCTCGGCCTCAGGGCGCCGACTGCAACGCGCCGGCCTTGCGGGCCCCGCCGGCCGGCAGCGCGCGCAACACGAAGGGGGCCGGCGCGTCGCGCACGTAGCCCGCGTCGGCCACGCCGGTGAGCGGGATCAGCGCCTGCAGGGCCGCGTTGGGCCAGAAGTTCGGGTTGTTGATGCGGGTCGCGCCCGGGATGTTGCCTGCCAGCGAGAACACGTTGCCCGCCTGCGCCGCGTTGCCGCTGGCGAAACCGCCCGCCACCAGGGCCTGCTCGCCGGTCCCCGCGAACAGGTTGGCGGTCAGCCGGATCGAAGCGGTGCCGGCGGCCGCGAGGAAGAACGAGCCGCGGGGGCGCTGGGTCACCAGCGTGTTGTGCACCACCTCCAGCGTGTTCACGGAATGCAAAAGCCCCTCGGGGCCGAAGGCGATCATGTTCGAGTTGACCGCGTTCGGCCCCTTGTAGAACAGGTTGCCGCGCAGCAGCACCTTGCCGCCGTTGGAGAAATCGGCCTGGTAGCTCGCGCTGCCGGCCGAGCCGTCCTGAAAGTGGTTGTTCTCGACCACGCTTTCGCGCGCGCGGCTCTTGAGGTTCGAGCCGACCTTCGCCTCGTGGAAGTAGCTCGCCGACACCTCCAGCCGGTCGATCCGGCCGATGTAGAGGTTGTGGGTGTAGCCGTCGCCGCGCCCGTTGCGCGCGAACTCGGAGCGCTCCACGCGGATGGTGGTCGCCCCGGGGGCCGAGAGGATGCCGTTCTCGTTGTCGTAGAAGCCGCTGTTGATGATGCGCAGGTAGCCGCTGGTGTGCTGGGCCCGGATGCCGGCGCCGTTGCGGTCGGGCACGGCGGCGCGGTGGAACTCCACGCTGTCGACGGTGGTGTTGGCGCCCGAGATGACCCAGATCGCCTTGCCCTGCGAGTGGCGGCCATCGGCGAACAGGCGCGCCCGGCCGCCGTCGCCGCAGATCGTCAGGCCACTGGCGTTCCAGGCCGCCACGTCGCCGCGGTAGTCGCCCGCCGCGATGCGAATGACGTCGCCCGCCTGCGCCACCGCCGCCGCGGCGCTGGGCGTGGCGTAGGTCTTGCCCGGGCCGACCCGGAGCACCCGCCCGGTCGCGGTGTCGCAGGCGGTCGCGGAAGAGGAGGGCCGTGAAGGCGTCGCCGGCGACGAGGACGAAGGCAGGGATGGCGAAGGGGACGGGGACGACGCCACCGGCGGGCTCACCACCGGGTCGCTCACCACCGGGTCACTTACCACGGGGTCGTTCACGACGGGATCGCTGGTCACGGGGGCGCTGGCCGCGGGCGGGTTCACGGCTCCTCCCTCCACATCGGCGTCGGCATCTCCCCCGCCACACGCGCCCAGCGCGGCCAGGATCAGCAGGGTAAGGGCGGTGCGCGCCGTGGGCGCGCGCGCAGGGGCAGCCGGGTAGGCCGGCGTGGCGCCGGTCGAGTTCAGGGTGTGCATCGGGGAATCGGGTTGAAGCAAAAAGGCGTGCAGGTGGTCAAAGGCCGCGCAGCAGCGCGGCCTTTGCCTTCGTGTGTGACATGAATGAGAAAGCATGCATCCGCGCCACCGGAGCGATCCGCAGACCGCCACCGCCGCCGTCGGACGACGCAGCGCAGTGTCACCACCTCCACCCTGAACACCGCCACAGGATGTTCACACCCGTAACCAGATGACGCAGCACGGCTGGCTGCACCACCATTGGTCACACCTCATACGATTTGACATTAACAATCCTGCAACATACGGCGCCCCTCGAACCACCACAATGCAGGGCATGCCGTCACCACCTCGCCTCGTCAGCCTGATCGGCGCGCCCACCGACGTCGGCGCCGGCGTGCGCGGCGCCTCCATGGGCCCGGAAGCGCTGCGCGTGGCGGGGCTGGAGGCGGCGTTGCGCGGCCGCGGCCTGGACGTGGTCGATCGCGGCAACCTGAGCGGCCCGCCCAACCCCTGGCAGCCGGCCGTGGACGGCTACCGCCACCTCGACGAGGTGGCGGCCTGGAGCCTCGCCGTGCACGCGGCGGCGCACGCCGAACTGGCGCAGGGGCATCTGCCCATCCTGCTCGGCGGCGACCACAGCCTGAGCCTGGGCTCGATCAGCGCAGCCGCCAGGCACTGCCGCGAATCCGGCCGCGCGCTGCGCGTGCTGTGGCTCGACGCCCACGCCGACTTCAACACCGCCGTGCTCACGCCCAGCGGCAACCTCCATGGCATGCCGGTGGCGCTGCTGTGCGGCCACGGCCCGGCACGGCTCACCGGCATCGGCGGGCGCACGCCGGCGATCGAGGCGCACCAGGTGCGGCAGATCGGCGTGCGCAGCGTCGACGCGGGCGAGCGGCAGTTCGTGCATCAGGTCGGGCTGGACGTGTTCGATATGCGGTGCATCGACGAGATCGGCATGCGCCACGCGATGGCCCAGGCGCTGCAGGGGATGGACGGGCACACGCACCTGCACGTGAGCCTGGACATCGACTTTCTCGACCCCGGGATCGCACCCGGCGTGGGCACGCCCGTGCCGGGCGGGCCGACCTACCGCGAGGCCCAACTCTGCATGGAGATGATCGCCGACACCGGCCGCCTGGCCTCGCTCGACGTGATGGAGCTCAACCCGGCGCGGGACGTGCACAACCGCACCGCGGAACTCGCGGTGGACCTGATCGAGAGCCTGTTCGACAAGTCGACTCTGATGCGGACCCGATGAACCAGGCCGCGCGGCGCCGGGGCGCCGGGTGGCGGCTTACTGACCCAGCAGCTCGAGGTGTTCCACCATCGGCGGCTGCGCGAAGAACGGCCCCACGATGGCGCGCCATTGCGAAAACGCCTCGGAGCCCCTGAAGCCCACGGTGTGGTCTTCCAGCGTCTCCCACTGGATCATCAGCAGATAGCGGCCCGGGCTTTCGATGCTGCGGTGCACCTGGTAGCCGCGGAAGCCCTTGGCCTGCGAGATGACGGTGGTCACGCCCCGGATCACAGCCTCTTCGAAAGCGGCACTCTTCTGGGGGTCGATGCGGATGTCGGCGTGTTCGAGAATCATCGGGTGGTGAAGCCCCCGGGGCCGGAGGGCGGGTGTGGTGGATCGGAGCGCCGAGGTTAACCGAGAACGGCGTCGGACTGGTCCTGCCGGTCCGCCACCGCTGCTGCTGCGGCTGTCGCCGCCGTCCCCGGGACCGTGCCGGCGCCGCGCGGCGCGCAGGTCCGGGCCCGCCGGTCCTCGCGCATCATGTCGGCCGCCTTCTCCGCCACCATGATCACCGGGGCGTTGGTGTTGCCGCCCACCACGCTGGGCATGATGGACGCGTCCACCACGCGCAGACCGGCCACGCCGTGCACCCGCAGCCGCGCATCGACCACGTCCATGGCGCCCGGCCCCATGCGGCAGGTGCCCACCGGGTGGTAGATGGTGTCCGCATGGTCGCGGATGAAGCGCTCGATCTGCGTGTCGCTCACGGCCTGGGCCGACGCGGCCGACTCCATGCCGCCGTGGCGCGCCAGCGCCGGCTGCAGCAGCAGGTGGCGCATGCGCTTGAAGCCGCGCAGCAGGCGCGCCATGTCGTCCGGGTCCTGCAGGAAGGCGGGGTCGATCAGCGGCGCGGCCTGCGGGTCGGCGCTCGCCAGGCGCAGCGTGCCGCGGCTCCTGGGCCGCAGCAGGCAGACGTGGCAGGAATAGCCGTGGCCGAGCACGGTCTTGCGCCCGTGGTCGACCAGCTTGCCGACCACGAAGTGCAACTGCAGGTCGGGAATCGGCTCGTCCGGCGCGCTCTTGATGAAGCCGCCCGCCTCGGCGAAGTTGGTGGTCAGCAGGCCGCTGCGCCGGCGGCGCCACTCGACGATGCCGCGCAGCACGCGCGCGATGCCCGAGGGCGAGATGCCGAGCAGGTCCTTGGCCCGCGGCGCGTTGACCACCAGCACCACGTCGACGTGGTCGTGCAGGTGGCTGCCCACGCCCGGCAGGTCCCGCACCACCAGGATCCCGTGTTCGCGCAGATGGCCGGCCGGCCCCAGGCCGGAGAGCATGAGCAGTTGCGGCGAGCCGAAGGCGCCGGCGCTGAGCACCACCTCGCCGCCCTTGCGCAAGCGCAAGGTCTGCAGCGGACCGCGCCCGCCGTTGCCGCGGTACTCGACCGCCACCGCGCGGGGCGGGCCGGCGCCCCCGTCCAGCACGACACGGGTCGTCAGCGCGTTCGTGATGATCTGCAGGTTGGCCCGCTTCAGGTGCGGCGCGAGGTAGGCCTTGGCAGCGCTGCAGCGCTCGCCGTTGCGGTGCGTGACCTGGTAGGCACCGATGCCCTCCTGCTCGGGGCCATTGAAGTCCGGGTTGCGGCGGTAGCCGGCCTGCTCGCCGGCCTCGATGAACGAGGCCAGGAAGGGGTTGGGGCTGCGCAGGTCCATCACGTTGAGCGGCCCGCCCTGCCCATGCCAGTCATCGGCGCCGCGCTCGTTGTGCTCGGCGCGCTTGAAGTACGGCAGCACCTCGGCGAACGACCAGCCCGGATTGCCCTGCGCCGCCCAGCCGTCGTAGTCGCTGGCGTGGCCGCGCGTGTAGATCATGGCGTTGACCGAGCTCGAACCGCCCAGCACCTTGCCGCGCGGCTGGTAGCCGCGCCGGCCGTTCAGCCCGGGCTGCGGCACGGTCTGCAGGCCCCAGTTGGCCTGGCCGTTCTTGGCCAGCACCGCCAGACCAGCCGGACAGTGGATCAGCACGCTGCTGTCGCTCGGGCCGGCCTCGACGAGAGCCACGCGCACGGTCGGGTCCTGGCTCAGGCGGGCGGCGAGCACGCAGCCGGCTGAGCCCGCTCCGACGATGATGTAGTCGAACATGAATATCTCCCCAGGGATCGCCGGCCCGTGCAGCGGGTGCGCGACAATCGGTGCGGCAAGTTAGCACAGGCGGCGCGCCGCCGGTAGGCAACCCTGCCTAGTCCTGCAACCGCCCCATCCCACCCGCTTTCCTCTCCCTCCAGACCGCTTAACAGGAGCACGGCATTCATGAACACGATCCAGACCGTCGGCATCATCGGCTCAGGCACCATGGGCAACGGCATCGCGCAGGCCTGCGCGACCAGCGGCATCCGGGTGGTGATGGTCGACATCGCGCAGGCGGCCGTCGACAAGGGCCTGGCCACCATCGCCGGCAGCCTGGACCGGCTGATCAAGAAAGAGAAGATCACCGAGGCCGACAAGGCTCAGGCGCTTTCGCGGATCCAAGGCAGCACCCAGTACGACGACCTCCAGCACGCCCAACTGGTGATCGAGGCCGCGACCGAGAACGAGGCGCTCAAGATCCAGATCCTGCAGCGGCTCGACGGCCTGCTCGCGCCCGAGGTGATCGTGGCTTCCAACACGAGCTCGATCAGCATCACCAAGCTGGCCGCGGCCACACAGCGCCCGGACCGCTTCATCGGCATGCACTTCTTCAATCCGGTGCCCATGATGGCCCTGGTCGAGATCATCCGCGGGCTGCAGACCAGCGACGCCACGCACGGCACCGTCAAGGCGCTGGCCGAGGCCCTGGGCAAGACCCCGATCACGGTGAAGAACGCGCCCGGCTTCGTGGTCAACCGCATCCTCGTGCCGATGATCAACGAGGCCTTCTTCGTGCTGGCCGAAGGCGTCGCGAGCGCGGAGGACATCGACGCCGGCATGAAGCTCGGCACCAATCAGCCGATCGGGCCGCTCGCGCTGGCCGACATGGTCGGACTGGACGTGTGCCTGGCGGTGCTGAACGTCTACATGGCCGAGTTCAACGACAGCAAGTACCGGCCCGCGCCGCTGCTCAGGGAAATGGTGGCGGCCGGCTGGCTGGGGCGCAAGACGGGGCGCGGCGTGTATACCTATTGACGCCCCCTGGTCCGCGCGGCGGCGCAACGGAGCGCTTCACTTATCATCCCACGCTCCCCTGCCGTCCTTTCCCTGTCTCCCGCTTGCCCGCATGTCCCACGGCCTCAACCTCGCCCAGCTCGAAGCCGTGAACCACCTGGGCGGCCCCTGCCTGGTGCTGGCGGGCGCCGGGTCGGGCAAGACGCGGGTGATCACGCACAAGATCGGCCGCCTGATCCAGGCCGGCCTGGCGGCCGAGCGCATCGCGGCCATCACCTTCACCAACAAGGCCGCGGCCGAGATGCGCGAGCGCGCCGGCCAGCTCGTGGGGCGCGAGGCGAGGAAGGTGCTGATCTGCACCTTCCACGCGCTGGGCGTGCGCCTGCTGCGCGAGGACGGCGAGGCGCTCGGGCTGAAGAAGCAGTTCTCCATCCTCGACACCGACGACATCACCAGCCTGCTCAAGGACTGCGGCGGCACCACCGACGCGGCCACCGCGCGCGGCTGGCAGTGGACCATCAGCGCCTGGAAGAGCGCGGGCCTGAACGCGGCCCAGGCGCTGGCCCAGGCCAGGAGCGAGGACGAGCGCGTGGCCGCCACCATCATGGCGCGCTACGAGGAGCGCCTGAGTGCCTACCAGAGCGTGGACTTCGACGACCTGATCGGCCTGCCGCTCAAGCTGCTGCGCGAGCACGCCGAGGTGCGCGAGCGCTGGCAGAAGAAGCTGGGCCACGTGCTGGTCGACGAGTACCAGGACACCAACGCCACGCAGTACGAACTGCTCAAGCTGCTGGTGGGGGAACGCGCGCGCTTCACCGCGGTGGGCGACGACGACCAAAGCATCTACGGCTGGCGCGGCGCCACGCTGGACAACCTCAAGCGCCTGCCGCAGGACTTCCCCGCGCTCAAGGTCATCAAGCTGGAGCAGAACTACCGCTCCACCGGCGCCATCCTGCGCGCGGCCAACCACGTGATCGGGCCCAACCCCAAGCTGTTCCCCAAGACGCTGTGGAGCGACCTGGGCGAGGGCGAGCCGGTGCGCGTGGTCGACGCCGACAACGAGGAGCACGAGGCCGAGCGCGCGGTGGCGCGCATCCAGAGCCTGCGCGCCAACTCGCCGCACAAGGAGTGGCGCGACTTCGCCATCCTCTACCGCGCCAACCACATGGCGCGCGCGTTCGAGCAGTCGCTGCGCAAGGCCAACATCCCCTACAAGGTCTCGGGCGGCCAGAGCTTCTTCGACCGCGCCGAGATCCGCGACCTGTGTGCCTGGCTGCGCCTGCTGGTCAACAACGACGACGACCCCGCCTTCCTGCGCGCAGCCACCACGCCCAAGCGCGGCATCGGCCACACCACGCTGCAGCAGCTCGGCACCTTCGCCACGCAATACAAGCTCAGCCTGTTCGAAGCACTGTTCTCGCATTCGCTGGGCAGCGCGGTGAGCAGCCGCGCGATCGGCGCGCTGCATGAGTTCGGCCGCAGCGTGAACGACCTCGAGTACCGCGCCCGCTATACGGTGGGGCACGAAGCCGCGCGCGCCTTCCTCACCGACTGGCTGCAGGACATCGGCTACGAAAAGCACCTGCACGACAGCGAGGACAACGAGAAGCTTGCGGCCGCGCGCTGGACCAACGTGACGGACTTCTGCGACTGGGTGGCCGGGCGCTGCGGCGGCGGGATCGAGGACGAGGCGGGCGTGCAGGTGGAAACGGAGCGCAAGTCGCTGCTGGAAGTGGTGCAGACCATCGCCCTGATCTCCACCCTGAGCGAGCGCGAGCAGGACCAGAACGTGGTCACGCTCTCCACGCTGCACGCCGCCAAAGGACTGGAGTGGCCGCACGTGCTGCTGGCCGGCGTGAACGAAGGGCTGCTGCCGTTCAAGCTCGACGAACACGGCAGCGACCTGCCGGCCGAGGCGATCGCGCAGCGCCTGCAGGAAGAGCGCCGGCTGATGTACGTGGGCATCACGCGCGCGCAGCGCACGCTCGCAGTGAGCTGGCTCAAGCGGCGCCGCAAGGGGCGCGAGACCGTGCCCGGGCAGCCCAGCCGCTTCATCGCCGAAATGGCGCTCGACCAGGCAACCACGAAGGAAGACCCGCGCGAGAAACTGCGCGCGCTGCGCGCCGAGTTCGCCCGGCGCGCCAGCGAACAACAGGCCGTCCAGAAGGCGGCCGACACCACCGCCCCATGAGATCCCTCCTCGCCGCCACCCTGGCCACCTTGGCCATCCCCGCAGGCCTGGCGCAGCCGGCCCCCGCCCCGGCCGCCACCTGCCCCCCATCGGCCGAGATGGTGCCGGCCCAGCTCTACGGCCTGTGGCAGCTCGCGCTGTGGCCGCAGGCCGGCGGCAGCGAAGCCGCCCCCGCCTCCACCGGCGCCGTGCTGTTCGAGCGCCACCCGGAGTACCCCGGCAGCGTGCGCGGCAGCCTCAAGCGCAGCGGCACGGGCAACGACCGCACCGCACTGGTGTCGGGCGACGTCACCGACGGCGCGTTCAATCTCGACGAATCCGCCGATGGCGTGAACATGGACGCGGTGTGGGAAGGCGAACCGACGCCGTCCGCGTGCGGGCAGGAGCTGCGCGGCATCCGCCGCCCGGCCCAGGGCAGCGCCTCGGCCGACCCGGTGATGCACTTCGTGCTGAAAAAGACACCAGGTTGGAAGTAATGAGACACCCCCCTGCGCCGCTTTGCGGCTTCCCCCCTCTCTGGCGCGCCGCTGCGCGGCGCTTGGAGGGGGGACGACAGCTTGGGCCGGCGAAGCCGGACCCTCGCTGTCCCTGGGTTGGCGTTGCTTCACGCGTTGCAGGCCACGCGCCGGCAACACGGAACTGATACAGCAACCGATACGATCACCGCATGTCACGCCGCCGTCTCCAGCGCCTGCTGCCCTTCCTGAACTGGCCGCGTCCCAGTGTCGCCCTGCTGCGCGGCGAGGCCATGGCCGGCCTCACGGTCGGGCTGATGGTGATTCCCCAGGGCGTCGCGTATGCCGCGCTGGCCGGCATGCCCCTGATCACCGGCATTTACGCCTCGCTGCTGCCCGCGCTCGTCGCGGTGCTGTTCAGCGCCTCGCCGCGCCTCTCGGTCGGCCCCACCGCGCTGACCTGCCTGCTGGTCAGCGCCTCGCTCGCCGGGCTGGCCGAACCGGGCAGTCCCCAGTGGATCGCGCTGGCGGTGTGGCTCGCGTTGCTCTCGGGCCTGCTGCAGATCGTGCTCGGCTTCGCCCGCTTCGGCTGGCTGCTCAACCTCGTGAACTCGCCCGTGCTGATGGCCTTCACGCAGGCGGCGGCGGTGCTCATCATCGCCTCGCAACTGCCCGCGCTGCTGGGCTTCCCGGACTGGGCTGCGCTGTGGGCCCGGCCCGCCGTGCATGGGCTCTCCGTGGCCTTCGGGCTGGGCAGCCTGGCGCTGCTGGTCGGGGCGCGCCGCTGGCGGCCGGGCTTTCCCACCGTGCTCACGGTGGTGGTGGCCAGCGCCGCCCTGAGCTACGCCACCGGCTTCGAGGCCCGGGGCGGCGCGGTCATCGGGGCACTGCCCCAGGGCCTGCCCGCGCCGTACTGGCCCGGCTGGCCAGGCTGGGCCACGATCGGACAACTGGTCGTGCCCATGCTGGTGATCACGCTGGTGAGCTTTCTGGAAACCGCGTCCAGCGCGAAGGTGGACAACGGCCAGCGTGGCCAGCGCTGGGACCAGGACCAGGACCTGATCGGCCAGGGGCTGGCCAAGCTGGCCTCGGGCCTGAGCGGCGCGTTCCCCACCAGCTCGTCGTTCTCGCGCTCGGCGCTCAACCTCTACGCCGGCGCCAAGACCGGCTGGGCCACCGTGTTCTCGGTGGCCGTGGTGCTGCTGGCCCTGCTGCTGCTCACGCCGCTGCTGCACCACGTCCCGCTGGCGGTGCTGGCGGCGATCGTGCTGGTGGCGGTGGTGGGCCTGATCAAGCCGCGCGCCTTCACCCGGCTGTGGAAGCTGTCGCGGGTGGAAGCCGCGATCGCGGCCGTCACCTTCGCCGTCACGGTGCTGTCCGCGCCGCGCCTGTACTGGGGCGTGCTGGCCGGGGTGGTGATGGCGCTCTCGCACTTCCTCTACCTGCGGCTGCACCCGCGCATCATCGAGGTCGGCCTGCACCCGGACGGCAGCCTGCGCGACCGCCATCTCTGGCAGCTCCCGCCGCTCGCGCCCGGCCTGTACGCCCTGCGCATGGACGCCGCGCTGGACTTCGCCACCGCCAACAGCTTCCAGCGCGCCATCGCCGAATACATCGCCGACCACCCCGACACCCGCCACGTGATGCTGATCGCCCATCCGATCAACTGGATCGACGCCACCGGCGCCGAGGCCTTCGGCCGCCTGCGCGAACAGCTCGACGACCGCCGCATCGCGCTGCACCTGGTCGGCATCAAGCTGCCGGTGGAACAGGTGCTCCAGGCCGCCGGCCATCTGGAAGAAGGGCCGCGCCTGCACAGCTACCGGACCGAAGCGGAAGCGCTGCGCTTCGTGCAGCAGGCGCTGGGCGCCGGCGCGAACCCGCCAGACACCCCTTTACCCCCTACCACCTGACCATGCCCCTTACCCGCCGCCGCGCCACCCTGGCGCTGACCGCGCTGCCGCTGTTCGCCGGCTGCGCCAAGGACGATCCCCAAGCCGCGCTGGAAGCCGCGGTGCAGCAGTTGCAGGACCACCTGGAAGCGCGCGAGACCCGCGCCGTGATGGACATGCTGCACAGCCGGTTCCGCGCGCAGTCCGAACTGGACCGCGAGTGGGCCCAGCGCACCATGACATTGCTGTTCCTGCGCTACCCGAACGTGAAGGTGATCGCCGTCACGCGCCGCAGCCGCGTCGATCCCGCCACCCCGCTGTCCGGGCAGACCGATGCCCAGGTGCTGCTCACCGGCGCGCAGGGCCTGATTCCCGAACGCGTCGAGCCCTTCGCCGTCACGCTGCGCTGGCGGCGCGAGGACGGCGACTGGAAGCTGATCGATCTTGAATGGAGGTAGCTCCCCCTGCGCCGCTTTGCGGCTTCCCCCCTCTCTGGCGCGCCTTCGGCGCTTGGA